>NZ_AP018222.1:1948470-2706006 GCF_002368035.1 Nostoc linckia NIES-25
CATCTCCCCATCCCCCCATCCCCTCATCTCCCCATCCCCCCATCCCCAACTCAGATACTACTCACTCTTAGCTGTGCCGCTAAAAACTCTGTAATATAGCCAAGTAGTAGTTTCCTTCAAGGGAAACAGCAGATAAGTTAGAGGATTGATTGTCACAATAATATTTCGGAAGTCTCGCTTTGCCAAAAACAAGATTGCACGAGCAACTTGCTGTGCAGACATTACTCCGTAAGGGTTAAGCTGACTTTTAAAAGGGCCGAGAATTAACTTGCGAATAATACAATTGCCATCTAGGCGCTTGAGGGTGACAATATCTCCTAGCGCTCGTTTGCTGAGTTCATACAAGGGACTAAGTGCTGGTGACACCTCAGCCTCAGAAGTGTTAACCCAAATTTCCTTAGTTGCTTTGGCTTGTGGCCCCGTGACAGTGGTCAAAAATATATCTATCAAGCGCAATGCAGAAAAAGTATTCACTTCGTATGAAGAGTTGATAGCATCGGGTGTACGGCTCGTGTAAACATTGACTCCGTGGTTGATAATTAAAATATCGATTTTCTGTAAACTTTCCCTTAGCTCTGCTTCATTACCCAATTGCCAAGGAATCACCTTTACCCCAGTTTGCTCTGCTAATTTTTCTGGATTTGTAGTTAATGCCACGACTTTAGCATTACACTTGACAAGTTCTTCCGTTAATGCTTGTCCCAAAGCTCCTGATGCTCCAGTTAAAGCCACAGTTTTACCCTTGAGAGATAGGGCTGTTCCCAATATTTTATCGACTAAGGGAAAGACACCACTGTAATAAGCGTTGACATCATCAAAATGGTGACGCCAATGGTAAGACCGATTTACCCACCAAATCGAGGGAACGGTTTCTAAAGGGCCGGGTAAGTGATTGTAGTCTGTATCAATTTTTCCTTGAAAATATCGTAAAGACGCCCCATACAAGAAGGTGCAAGCATAAGCTACTCCTAGCCATAAGCCTGTTTGTCGGACAATTAAGGCAATTAAGGTTGATGCTACTACTAGTAAGCTCGATTCTAAAATGTCGTGATAAAGCTGAGATTCTTGGTAAATTTTTAAAGAAACAACCGATAAATCCCGGCGATAAGCCATGTGGTGCTTATTGTGCCATTTCGCAAGCCAATTCACTTGGTGACACAAAGCATGGTAAATGTCTCTTAAAACCTCAGCGAGTAAGAGCGAAAACAGCCCCCAAGTAGCAAACTCTAAGCAGGCGTTGACTAAAACCCAATTTATCTGTAAATTTGCCCCAATTTCAATCCAGCTTTGTGCAAATGTTTTTATCATGTTTGTTGACACTCGTTTTTCTTAATCATTCTTCATGATGGATTAAGGTCGAGTCTAGAGCAAGAGGAGCAGGGGAGACAGGGGGAGCAGGGGAGGCAGTTTATTGGACGGCGATCTCACTTTTTCGCGTTGCTCCCAGAGGAATATCCTCATCCCCACTGCACATATTTTTCTCTAACAACGTAATAAAAACTTATTGATATTTATAAGATCCACAAGTAATAAGTGAATTAAAAATCAGGTAAACTCAAGCTGCAAAAGCTTTTTTGTCTTTCGGATAAGTAATTGATAACCCAATACTTGTCGGGTTTTGGGGAAAAGGGGAAGGGGAAAGGGGAAAGAAAAAACCTTTAACCTTTACCCTTTAACCTTTTCCCCAAATCCAATTCGAGTTAAAAATCCTTAACCGAGCAGTATTGATTGATAACCCCATCGCAGCTTGGGAGAAAACCTTTGTGGACGAACAACTAAAAAAACTAATTGATGAGGTATGCTGCTACCCAGACCCCAGTCCAGAGAGGCAGAAAGCATTAAATAGACTGCTTATAGTTATTCAACAACTCCCTGGTATTTATAAGTCAGGACATCAAGACTATTTAGAAGCTTTAAATTTAACTTGGGAATGGATGAGCCGGAAGATTTGTGCATTTGAAGCGCGTTCACGAAGTGACTCCGTTCGCGTAGCGTCCCGAAGGGAAGGAGTATCGCCTTCACTGCAACAAAGCCTAGTAATCTGGATTAATGGCTATCTCAAGTGGCGGATTAAAGATTTATACATCCCAGACAGTAATTATACTATCAGTCTAGACAGACTCACCCGTAACGATGAGGGCGACGAAACAAGCCTGCTAAATATCCTGCCAGACCCTCAATCGCCAATCACCTTAGATTTGCTGGATATCAAAATTGCCCAAATCCAAGAAAATCAGCGTCAGGGTGTGGGAGAACGCATCAGACAATACATTGAGCAAGATGAAGAAGGTAAATTAACAGCTAGTTGTCTGCGAAAAAACCCAGAATGCCATTGTCAGCTGTTGGCAATGCGCTTACTTATCGAAAATCCACCTCATAAAATCTCTGATATTGCTAGAGATTTAAATATAAGCAATCAAACTCTTTACTCTCACTGGAAGAAAAACTGCCTTCCTTTGTTGAGAGAAATTGGTATAAATTTCGGATATGAGTAATGACTAACACACAACGACATGTTCTAAGCGTCCCCCTCCCCCAAAATGCCCACCGCTGGGCTGAGGAATTTGCCGCCGAACAAGATAGCCCCCAAAAGGGAAAACAAGTTTATCTCAATACTCTGGCTGTTTATGCCGTTCGCAGTTATCTCAAATGGCTAAACATTGAAACGGCGCTAAATCAAGGTGATAGCTGGCATCGCGGTTTAAGGGCGATTTTTGATGTTGCTGATTTAGTTTTGCCTGGTGTTGGGAAGCTTGAATGTCGTCCGGTGTTACCAGGTGAGGTTGCCATAGTCTTGCCTGCAAGCATAACACAAGACCGCATTGGTTATGTAGCAGTTCAGTTTAGTCAACAATTAGATTATGTAGAATTACTGGGATTTTTTCCCACAGCAGCGATGGCTGAATCGCCACAAATATTGGAAATAGCACAGTTGCAATCTTTTGATGCGCTTTTTGAGATTATACATAGACGTTCCCTATTGGTAAATTTGCGTCAATGGGTGACGGGAATCTTCCAGCCGGATTGGCAATCTCCAGATTTATTGTTTGCAAGTAATTTCAGAAGTAGTAGTACGATCGCTCGCCCTGCAACTAACTCCATCAGTCGGGCGAAAGTAATTGATTTAGGCAGACAAGTGCTGTTGTTAGTGCAGTTAACTCCCACAAATAGTGAAGTTTTCGACATTCGCCTGCGGGTTTATCCAGGTGATGATGCTATTCATCTACCGGCTTTTTTACAACTGATAGTTCTTGATGCAGCGGGAAACACTAGCATGGAAGCGCAAGCAAGAAGCGCAGATGATTGGATGCAACTAGAGTTTAGCTGCGAACACGAGGAAAAATTCAGTGTCAAGATAGTGCTAGGGGAAACAAGTCTGATAGAAAAGTTTGTTGTTTAAAACAAACAAAAGGAGACAGCAATGGCGATCGTCAAGTTGAAACTCAGGCGCAGTTCGCAAGATGGATTTCTGGTAATTCTGACTGTAAAAAATTTGGATGAAGAAACAGAAGGGTTTCTCCCTCCCTTGCCACTAAATTTAGAATCATCCTTTAATCAATGGCAGTCAGCCTATCGTCAAATCGAGGCTGTGCGTTCTTGTGTTGCTCCTGCGCCGGGGTTGCGTCTCACACCCAAAACTGTAACAATTCATTCCCACGCCGAACATACTCTGGCAGTAAAAGACGAGCTAAATCAATGGTTGAATACTTACGATAGCAAATGGCTACCAATTAGGGATAGATTAATAGCGATCGCTCAGCAATTGCATCAATCAAATGAAGAGATTCGCGTCATTATTGATGCCAAAGATATCGATTTACGTCGCCTTCCCTGGCAAGAATGGAATTTATTTGAAGAACACTATCCCAACGCCGAAATCGCCCTTAGTGCGCCCAAAAACAAAAATAAACACAGCGATAAACTAGTTCCTCAAAGCCAACATATCAGAATTTTAGTTGCTGTTGGTAGGAGCGATGGCATTAACACAAAAGATGATTTAAAGCTAATTCAAGATTTAGAAAAAAATGGCGTAGAAGTACTGTGTTTAATGCAGCCTAACCGCAAAGAATTATGTGAAGCACTTTGGGATGAACAAGGTTATCATATTTTTGTGTTTACAGGGCACAGTGGCAGTCAAGAAGATGGACAGATAGGTTGGATTGAACTCAACGATAAAGATAGCTTGAGTATTGAAGATTTTAAGGAAGCTTTAAAGCAAGCTATTGATAAAGGATTACAGTTAGCAATTTTTAATTCCTGCGATGGATTGGGATTAGCTAACCAACTGGCACAACTACATTTACCTCAAGTTATTGTGATGCGGGAACCCGTACCCGACGCCGTAGCAATAGATTTTTTAAGGTACTTTTTCAAAGAATTTACCCATAATCATAAATCACTATTTACTTCCGTTAAAAAAGCACGCAAACGCCTAGAACATTTTAAGTCTGATTACCCCGGTGCAATTTGGTTGCCAACAATTTGTATTCAGTCCAATGTTGAACCTTTGACTTGGCAAGGATTATGCGAAAGTTCTCCGCCAAAGGTAACTCCAATCAAACCAGACATTTCAACTCATCAACCAAAGAAAAATATCAAACCGTGGTTATTAATTGGTTTGCTTGGTGTGGTTGCCAGTGGCGGTATATTATATTTTCTTCCTGGCAAAAAATCTGACTCCGATTTGAGTTCCGTTGCTGCTCCCGAAGGAACGTGGTTTTATGGTGGGAGTACATCTTGGGCACCAATTCGCCAATATATAGATCCTGAAATCACAACAGCTCATCCGAAATTTGAGTTACGCTATACCGATGCGATTAATGCTACGCCAGGTTCGGGCACTGGAATTCGGATGTTGTTGGAAGGACAACTTACCTTTTCTCAATCCTCCCGCCCCATAGCAGACAGAGAATATCAACAAGCTCAACAACGGGGATTCAGCCTCAAACAAATTCCAGTGGCTTTAGAAGGATTAGCGATCGCTGTTCACCCCAGTCTGCAAATTCCAGGGCTAACTTTAACACAAATCAAAGATATTTACACTGGTAAAATAACTAACTGGAAACAGATCGGCGGCCCTAACCTCAAAATTACTGCTTACTCCCGCCACTTTGAAGATGGAGGCACTGTAGAGTTTTTTGTTAACAATATTCTCAGTGGAGAAAAATTTGGGAGTAACATAGTCTACCTTTATGATACGACAGATGCTCTCAGAAAATTAGCAAGCGATCGCGGCGGTATTTACTACGCTTCGGCGCCAGAAGTCGTTCCTCAATGCAAGGTTAAGCCCCTACCAATCGCCAGACAAGGAAAGAGTTTTGTCGCTCCTTATATAGAGCCTTTGATTAAAGCCGAGCAATGTCCCAATCCGCGCAACAAGTTAAACATTGATGCTTTCAAAACAGGCCAGTATCCAATTACACGCCAAATGTTTGTCATAGTTAAGCAGAATAATGGCAGTTTAGAACAACAAGCAGGTGAGGCATACGCCAAAATGCTACTGACACATCAGGGACAACAACTGATGAATGAAGCCGGCTTTGTGCGTATCCGTTAAATTTTTTAGGAGGCAGGAGGCAGGGGGCAGCGGTTCGGCTTCGCTCACCGACCAGGGGCAGGGGGCAGGAGGCAGATTTATGAAATATTTGTGTAGTAATTATAAGCACACGGATATCAAATAAAAAGTAATAAGAATCGAGAAATTTCAAATCATCTGGAAATATTAGGAGTTATTCTACATAATTGCCCAGTAGTGAATAGTGATGAGCATTCTTACATTATTTATACTTTTGTACTGAGCTAATAGCAAAAATCGCGTAAAGCTTAACTGCAATTAATAATTTTCTACTTTGTAGAAAATTAGTTTTCATCTAGAGTAGGACAAAGATACCTGCTGTGACTACAGAAACAAAAGCTAGATCGAGCCTCTGGCTTGTAGCTTTAGGAAACCAACTTTAATTCTTGAGAGTCTGGTTTCAAAATGAGTAACAGCACCATTCCCCATCAGCTCGATCACCTATGCTAAAAGTTATGCACTCGGCCACCAACTCAGCCACTCCAAATGCCCAGTGGGAGGATTTAATCAAGCTTCCAGCCCCAAACACAGTTCAATGGGACAATATCAAAACCCAATTAGACTTAGTACTGTTGGCGCTAGAAACCTTAACTGGGATTGGTTCTGAGGCTATGCTTTCGGCGGCAACTGATTTGAATTTAGAGTCAAGAGTGCCAGATCGCGTAGCTTTATGGAGACTGCGCCAATCAAATCCGCTACGCAAAGGTCAAGGAGGGCGAAAAAAGCTAGATGTAGAAGAAGCGCGATCGCTTGTTCTGATCGCCTGCTACCTAGCCAAACAGCACCAGGAATTGATTCGCCGCGCTGTTGGTTTGTTAGAACAAATGGCAGAAAGTAACCGGGAACCTCACCAGGCTGCTTTACTTGGAGATTATATTGATGCTTTTTGCAACACTTACCAAGAGCGGATGGAAGAGGACGAGCAAATCTCAACAGATTTACTTACCAACCTGGCACTAAAACTGCTTGTAGATTTACTTTTTTACAGCGCCCCTGGTGGGCATCGCCGTCTTTGGCTAGGACTTATAGACCGTTCTACAAAATTTTAAATTTGACTTTTGAGATTCCTCAACCGAAATTCGCCGCTAGGTCAAGAAACCTCTTTAACAATCGCTAGCCCTTGGGCCATGCGCTACCAACATTGATTCTTCCTTGGACATCAGTTTGTACAAAAAAAGAATCGAACAGAGTTATAAGTCGCAACTTTTATTTGCAAGCAACTGGCTCAACTTTTGTCTTTAACACGCTACGCGTAGCTTGCTTCGACTTAGGAGTACGCAAAATCCCAAATAGTCTTCCTTGTTGTTCCTGCCATGCCTCTATCAAATACTGTGATTCGTAGCTACACACCTCCTACTTGCACGCTAGAAGTATTCGCACAAAGTTCCCCTTTGTCTCGTTGGATGGGGAGAACTGTTCTCAAGCAGCTAAGCTTTGAACTACGTTTTGACGATCCCCGACTACCAGAAGAACATAGAGTTCCTATTCGAGGCGATCGCAACCAACTAGAAGCTTTGTGTGATGCAGTCACCAGCTATGTACAGCAATTCCTCCAACAGTCTCCAGAAACCTTTTGGGTTCGTTTCTCAGGTAACCAAGAATCAAGCGCGGTACTGGATGAACCAGAATTAGAATTATCAACAAAAACATTAAATTCTTTTAATACCCAGCTTCCAGGCGCAAATATATATTTAGAACCCAGCAGCTATTTAACTCACAATCTATTTCTTGGTTCTCTCGCCAACCAAACATCCGGCCCAGTAATTCAACTGAGTTTGTTGCAATTATTCGATTTGGCAACTGCTTTAGATGAATACTCAACCGATGTTATGGCACTACCAACTCTTAACACTAGGAGTTCAGATATGAACTTCCCCGCTTGGGCGCCTATTGCGGCAGTATTAGTATTAGCCGTCGGTTTTTTACCAGTTACTTGGCAATATGCTAACAACATCAGGCAAAAACAACAGACAGCCAAAACAGCAGACCCAACAGAGGTAAAGACTGCGCTACAACCTTCACCCTCTGTAACCTTCCCCGCACCCCAGCCTGGACTTACCACCCCACCAGGTAATTTGCTCGGTTCTACCCCTCCACCCCCGGCGTCTAGTTTGCCCCAAACACCGCTAACAACCACTGGTTCTGGTTTGACTACGACACCACCTGTATTGCCCAACAATCCACTGGTCATACCTCCTACAACTCTGGGTAAGACTCCAACCCTACCAAAGAATTCAGCAATCGCACCGTCCACCAAAATCCCCGGACAGGAAATCGCCATACTACCAAATCTGGGGCAGAATCTCACAGCCCCAAATCCCCAAGCAGATGCCCTCCCCAAGAGACGGAATTTACCCTCCAGCCTATCTTCTAATACACCCAATTTCTCAACCAACGTCTCGCCAGTAGTTCCCCCCTCTGTTGCCACCATACCCAATAACAACCGTGGCAATATCCCCACCCAAGGTTCTCCATTAACCTCACAACAACTGGACGAAACAATCAGTGCCTTACAGGGAGCTTCTCCTGTAAATAAACCCCCCACAGAACAACCTTCCTCTGTGACTCCTACTAGTAATCCATTTATCGATCGATTAGGAGACAGCAGCAAAGCCCCCACATCCAGACAAGTAGCAACTGGCACATTATTTGATACACCTCAGGTAGCAGAAGCCAGAGAATATATCACAAAGCGCTGGCAACCACCTGCGGGATTGGGACAAACACTAGAATACAGTTTGATAGTCAGTGTTGACGGCACAGTTGAACGAATTTTTCCGCTGAATAAAGCAGCCAGGGAATACGTTGATAGCGCTGGTATGCCGGAAGTTGGTCAACCTTTCGTTTCCGCCAATAACCGCGGACAAAATGTCAGAATTCGAGTTGTTCTTAGCCCTGATGGCAAGGTGCAAACTTTTCCAGATGATTAAGTAAATTCATCAGGACTTACGCAAAAGATAACGAAAGTAGCGGTAATACCCTGCGGGAAGCCGCTCCGCGTCTACATGAATTACCGCTACGCAAGAATAAGCTTTTCAGTCACATATTGCGTAAGTCCTGTTCATTTTTTGGGTTTTAGACTTCGGCTACGCTCAATCGAACGATTTTAGATTGGGAATGGCTTTCTAAATCTAGTTTGTATCAATTTATTTGCTGCAATTTTAAATTGGTATCATTCTTTTGTTGACACTTTTGTAACTGGTACAAACTTTGTACCAGTTTTTGTTTGCTCCAATTGCCTTGAAGCCAGGTTTTTTGAGTCCAGTTAGCAAACTGGCCTGAATATTGATATTAGTAAACTTACCAATCAATACAATTATTTTTAACAAGAATTATCCCCTAAAAACTAAAAATAAAAGTTTTAAAACTCTAACGTGAGTTTAACAAAACCTAATTAAAACTCCTTCCGTTGTAGGTAAGGGATAAAAAATCTGTTCTAATAATTCATTCTAGATTTTGAATGGATTCTTTTTCAAAATTTGCTAACAATCACTCAAGTAATAAGGTAAGGAATATGCAAACAACTGGTACTCAAAAAGACAGTCTAGCTTGGGTTATTCAAACATGGGCGGCTTTTCTGCTTTCTATTTCTATGACTACTTTTGGTATTGTGCATTTGCCAGTAGATAGCTGGGTAAAAGGCTTTATGGGTATGGGTTTAGCTTTTTCTATTGGCTCAACTTTCACCTTGGCAAAGACTACTAGAGACTTGCACGAAACTAGAAAATTAACCGCTAGAATCGACGAAGCAAAGGTAGAAAAATTGCTTTCACAACACGACCCTCTAAATTTCAAATAAATAGAATTAGAGGAATTTTAGATTTGAGATTTGAGATTAAAAAGTTCTTATCGAAAACTGTTTCAAGAATATCATTTTCATTAGACCTCTTGCAAAAGTCCCTAACACCCCACCCCCAACCCCTCCCCTTGCTAAGGGGAGGGGAGACAAAGTGTAGCTTTGGCGGGGTGGGGTGGTGGGGTGTTATTTTCGATTTATGCAAGAGGTCTATTCTAAATTTTGACTGGAGCAATAAAAAAATATCTGCTTTATAACAAAAAATAAAAGGACTGGTACAGCCAGTCCTTTACTATATTCGTTTAAATTTTTTATCTTAATAACGGGATTTCTTAGTCCTTGACTTTTGCTTTTTACGTCGCCGTTCGCTAGCTGCAACTGCCTGTTCTACCGGATAACCGACTACAGGAATTACCTGATATTTGCGCTCTTCTTCTAACTTTTTGAGTTCAGTGTAATCAACCCAGTGAATGCAATCAACAGGACAAGTATCAATTGCTTCTTGGATAATTTCTTCGGCGTCCCCATCTTGGCGAATTACTCGCGATCGCCCATAATCTGGTTCAATGTAAAAGGTGTTACGCGCAACATGAGCGCAGTGCTTACAACCAATACAGGTGAGTTCATCAACATAAACACCATTTTGGCGAAGCATACCGCCCAATTCCGGCTCTAAACCAGAACGTTCTGGGGCATCCCGCAAAAAACCCCCTAATTCTGGTTCAAAACCGGAACGGTTGTCTTCTTGTTCTTCAAGCGACGGCAGAAAATCAGCCATTACGCACTCCAGCGTTGTACTACCAGGCGAATTGAACCATCTTCATTTTTTTGTTCTTCAGCGACTTGAAAGCCAACACGAGTAGTTTCTTTCATCACTGTTTGGTAAGCATAGCGCTGTGTTACCTGGCGCAAAAATCCATCCACAGAAAGATTTTGCTGCCAATATTGTAAGTCAGCCACCAGTTCGTATTCCTTACCATTCCATTTAAAGCCGATGTCATAGCCATTTTCCTGCTCGATGCTAACTTCCGCAGGATGAGTTTGACCCCGATAACCGCGTACTTCACGGGGGCCCGGCTTCCAGTCTATGCCTAATTCAGTTAGAGCATCTTTCAAAGAATCAAGGTTACGGATTTGAGTCTTAATTTGGCTAAAGTGTGACATGGTGGTTTGAATTAAATGAGACTAAACTACTGTGAAAACTTACCAATCGCTGTAAGTGTTTTGGGTATTCGCCACGTTCGATTGCTGTACTTTGGCGGCGAAGTATTCTGAGGTTGGCTCATGCTTAAGTACTTGCCCCAGCTGCGCCTCTATTGCTGCTGTAACCTCAGCGCAAGAAGCACCCACAATGCCAGTGACTTTTTCTTGTACCCGACCATCTGGATAAATTATGAACTCTAATGTCTCCATGCTCTTGGCCAACCACGATAAGTACATTTGAATTCTACTGCTTTAGCAGAAGGCTACAAATATAGCCATCGGAACATTTTTACTTAGATACAAACTTGCCATTTGTTAACCAATGTTCCATCTTCCAATATATATATCTCAGAATCTTTACAAAAATTATTAATTTTGCTATCACGCACATCAGTCTTTAGTTAGTCTCTCTTAACCTCTTTGATTAGTCAAGGTAATAATTCAGTTTGCTACGTAAGCAGCAAAAGTCATAAAAATAAGCATTTAGAGGTACTATAGCTAGTCAAATTAGTTACAAAAATACAAATTTATTGAAAAACTTTATCATTATCGTTAAACTTGGCGATCGCTGAGGTGAAATTCAGCGTTGTGTAGCCCGACAGCAAAACGGTAGGCTGTGCGATCGCAGTTCTAAAACTTTTGAGATAAGAGTCAAAATCAGCACTAAAAAGTGTTTACAAATATCTGCTGTACTGAGATTTGAAGTACTTTATTCTGAAAACATTTCAGCTAAAGTATCGATAACTAATTTTTGTTCGTGGTCGCTAATTTGACCAAGCAGTTTAACTAATCTAGCTTTATCCACTGTGCGTATTTGCTCTAGGACAATTTGCCCATCTTTCCCTTGAAACTCACAAGCTATGCGTGTAGGATATCCCTGACCCTTTGTAGTCATGGGAGCAACAATGACGGTAGAAATATGCCGATTCATTTCATCTGGTGAAATTACTACACAGGGGCGCGTTTTTTGGATTTCACTCCCAACAGCGGGATCGAGATTAACTAAAAAAACATCAAAACGTCTGACTACCACTGCCATTCCGACTCATCCCAGTTGGTTGTATTAGCCTCATCTAGGAGAATCTCATCGTGTTGTTCTGCCATTGCTGCAAAAGCTTCGTCCCATCCAACTCGTAATTTTGGTGCTGCACGAACAATCAGATGATCGTTATGAACTTCAATTTCAACTTCTGTATGAATACCACTTTGCTCTAACAAAGGTTTGGGAATACGAATACCTTGGGAATTCCCAATTTTCACAATTCGAGTTCTAATAGCTGCGCCCATATTTAGATCGCTTTGACAATAAGAGTAATTACATTGTATCTACGTTGATGAAAATTCTCAAATGTAAGCAAAAGCTAGCAGGACTTACGCAAAAGATAACGAAAGTAGCGGTAATTCATGAATTACCGCTACGCTTGAATAAGGTTTTCAATCACATCTTGCGTAAGTCCTGGCTAGTTAACGTTTACTGTTTGTATGTGCGATCGCTTGATAATATCTGTTTATGCGCGATCGCTATCATTGGGAGATTCACCAAGAGTTTGCTGTGCAGCATGACGTATATGAAGAATACGAACCGTAGATATTTCTTGATCTTCTAAAATAGTAAAAAGTACGCGGTATGAGTTACGACCCCGACCGTAAAGTATCTGGCGAATTTCTTGGCTAAAGTAAGCATTTTCTCTGGCTAGAGAACATCGCATTGGCATTTGCGAGAGAGATTCCATCGTTAGTAGTAATCCTGCGTACCACTGAGTCGCTTTTTCAACAGAAGTAAGTTGAGACAACTGTAAAAATACTTTGTCGGCTTCTGCTTCCGCTACGCTGGAAATTTCAATGCGGTATTTCATGAATCGGCTGGCAGTTTGTACTTGCGACGCTGCTCTTGGGCAAACTCATCAAAACTACGAAACCTACCTGCTTCAAAATCATCTAATCCTTGCTGAATGCCATTGATAGCCTCTTGTGAGTCTTGCAATTCCCACTCTAGAGCGCTAGCTAGTAATTCGGCAGCAACAAAACTAACGTCTTGCCCTTGTCTTGCAGCTTTCTCACGGAGTCGTGCTTCTAATTCTGGACTGAGAGAAACAAAAATCGTCATCTCGTGTATATTTGAGCGAAAGTTTTTCAATCTCATTCTATAGTCGCTTTACTTTGGAGCGCGTGTAAGCGTAGTAAACTAATTTTCTGAAGACTGATTTTAGAGTTGCGATCGCTCTCGCTACTATCGCTTAAGCTGTCACCATTTGCGGGACTGAATCAGGGGATGCTGGCTCAAAATGTAACACCATAATTTGCTCTGGGCGTAAGCCGATAGATTCGTATGTGCGGCCGTGGCGATCGCTAAATTCAACCTCAAACGCAGCACCGCCAGCTAGTAATTCTACTACAGTACCAACTTGACCACGCCAGAGATTGTATTCAGGTAGATCAACTACCAGTGCTACTACATCCAGGAACTTGACCGTATTTTTAGTCATCTTCTCTCACTTCCAAATATTTACAGCGGATAGCAGGTTGTTAATCTTGGGACATCAGAACCTTCTTCGATAATCCAACCACTCCGAATAGTTGCACTTCTATCTTGCCATTCCAATATAAAATCCAAAGTATAGCGTTGTCCAAATTCATCACGCCGTGCCAAGCGAACTTCATGAGTTTTCACAACTCTGATAATTACAGTGGTTTTCAATTGTATGCAATACACCCTTCTATGCAATACACGCTTTGAAAATTAAATTATTATGGGCGTACAGCTAGCTGTACGCCCTAACTTTAAATTGCTCTATTTAGTGAAATTCTTTAGCTACATTAAATAGCTGTAATTATGAATTCGGTGCGTTTATTGGAGTGTTACAGTAGCTTTTTGCCAAACTTACTAAATGCTCAGTAGCAACTTTTCCTAACTCATACGTACCAAAGGCAGCAGCACTTGTACCACCAACGAGCAGTGCGCCCATCACTAATGGACCTCCTACTGTTGATGTGACTACAGCTGTTGCTGCTGCTCCGGTTACTTGGCTTCCCATCATCCCTGCAATAAACTGTGTTAAACCGCCTAATCCCAAGTGAGAAACAGCTGATGCGATTCCTGCATACCCAGCCAATGAACCTGCCCCTGCTGTCAAAGCGGATTGAATGGCTGTGCCAACTGTAATAAATGATTCTCCTGCTTGTATAATAGCTTCCCAAGTTCCATTATCAACACCATTTAATTGATCTGAATAAGCTCTACAAAATGTTTCTGGTGTTGTATTCATAAATTTCTTTACATCTTTGATCAGATGTTGATTAGAAAAGACTTCCTGAATATTTCCTGGTAAACTGAAAACATTCAAAGCAAATGCAGTTGGAACTGAACCAAATCCTAAATATACTGTTAAAGCTAGAGTAAGTATTAATAAGGTAATACTTTTTTTGAAATATTGAAACATATATTTATTGATTCAAAGTTAATATGGATCTTAGTTTATTTATTTTAATATCTGTTGATTTTGTTTAATAATTGTATTTCTACTAATACTTTATGATTAAAACTAAAATTCCCAACTTCAATTTTCTGCCTAAAAAAACTATCTTGCAGCGTAAAAATCCATAAAAATAAAGCATAATTAACCTTTATAGCCATCAGCCAACACGGTAAATACTGAAAGCTGTTAACTCAACTCAACAAATTGACTATGAATACAGAACAAGCGAACAAAATAATCCGCGTGGGAGTACTGGGGTTTGGCGGACTAGGACAAGCAGCTGCCAAGCTACTTGCTAGCAAACGCGAAATGATTTTAGTCGCAGCAGCAGATCAAAAAGGCTACGCTTACGCCACTGAAGGTTTAAATACTCAAGAATGCATCGCTACGTATCAGTCTCAAGGTTCGGTAGGTTATCTAGAGCCAGTTGGCACATTAAGCAACAACAGTATTCAAGATTTCATCGCTACCAATCAGCCTGTAGATGGGTATTTTCTAGCTTTGCCCAACTTACCAAATGATTTTATTCCCTCTGTTGCCAAGCAGTTTATCGAATCCGGTTGGCGGGGTGTCTTAGTGGATGCAATTAAGCGCACCAGTGCTGTAGAACAATTACTGGCGATGAAAGAGGAATTGGAAGCGGCTGGAATTACCTACATGACAGGATGCGGTGCTACCCCTGGACTGTTAACTGCTGCCGCCGCTTTAGCCGCCCAAAGCTATGCTGAAATTCACAAGGTAGAAATTACTTTTGGTGTGGGAATTGCCAACTGGGAAGCTTACCGCGCCACTGTTCGGGAAGATATCGGCCATATACCTGGTTATACAGTGGAAACTGCTAGGGCAATGACTGATGCAGAAGTAGAAGCACTATTAGATAAAACTAATGGCGTGCTGACCTTAGAGAATATGGAACACGCCGATGATGTGATGTTAGAAGTAGCAGGAATAGTGGGGCGCGATCGCGTTACTGTTGGTGGTGTAGTCGATACTCGCAACCCTAAAAAGCCTCTCAGCACCAACGTTAAGGTAACAGGACGCACCTTTGAAGGTAAAATTTCCACCCATACCTTTACTTTGGGAGATGAAACCAGCATGGCAGCTAATGTGTGCGGCCCCGCTTTCGGCTATCTCAAAGCTGGTAGACAATTCCACCAACGCGGCATTCATGGAATATTTACCGCTGCCGAAATTATGCCCCAATTTGTCAAGTAACAAATGTTGACTGTTGGCAGTTAACCGTCAACTTAAAATCCCATCCCTAAAAAGGGGTGGGATGAGCTTAAGTCTGTCTTTTGCCTTTTTATTTTTACTTTGATGAAGTTTATAAATCGTAATCTCTAGCAATTCTGACAGCTATATTTCTAGATGCTTGAGAACGCCTACGACAAAGTGAAGCGATACCGAAAGCGGCTGTGCTAACACACAAATTCGCTCAGACCTCTCTCTGCTTATAGCGTTATCTCCTTTTCCCCTTCTCCCCTTGTACCCTTATCTCCTGGTCTCGCCACCCTTTTGTTCGTGCCATAACTAGGGTTTTCACTAGGTATTTTTTCCTACTTTAGGGGTGGTTTTTAGTGTAACAAGTACCCTAAAACTACAAAAAATCCTGAAATCTATATAAATTAATGGTTTCATCTATCCACATCAGGCTACAACACCTTAGAATGATTCATTGAAAAGTCGAGCCGATGGGATGTACAGCCGTTTTGAGTAAAAATACTCCCAAAGGATGATTTTTGTATTTCTAACAACAGAGATTCCAGTACTGATGTATCAATATACATCCGTAAAAAAATCTCAAGTAAACTTAGGAGTTTGACATGAACAAAGGTGAATTAGTTGATGCCGTTGCTGAAAAGGCTAGCGTTACCAAGAAACAAGCCGATGCAGTTTTAACTGCCGCACTGGAAACGATTATTGAGGCAGTTTCCTCTGGCGATAAAGTAACCTTGGTGGGATTTGGCTCTTTTGAATCACGGGAACGTAAAGCTCGTGAAGGTCGCAACCCGAAAACCAATGAAAAAATGGAAATTCCGGCGACGAAGGTGCCTGCCTTCTCGGCAGGGAAGCTATTTAGAGAAAGGGTAGCACCCCCAAAATCATAGGCTCTGTTTCAGGAAACCTTTTTTTGATGCGGCAACCAGCACACGGGGGAAATTTAGCCTGGGCAGCAGCACTGGCTGGCTGTCCCCCTGATGCTATTCTGGATTTTTCTGCTAGCATCAGCCCTTTGGGGCCGCCAAACAGCGCGATCGCTGCGATCCTGTCCCAAATTGGTAATATTAAGCACTATCCAGACCCTAACTATAGTGAACTGAGACTAGCTCTCAGTCACTTCCATAAATTGCCGCCTGAATGGATTCTGCCTGGTAACGGCTCAGCAGAATTACTTACTTTAATAGGTAAGGAATTAGCACAATTGGCGGCAACAATTTTAATAACTCCAGCCTTTGGCGACTACTACCGAACCTTGGGAGCGTACAAAGCTAAAGTGCTGGAGTTTCCTTTGTCATTAGTCGCTGGTCAAGATTCATTGATTATTAGTCCTTTGTCATTAGTTCTTGACAATGGACAAAAAACTAAGGACAAAGGACTGTTGCTGAATAACCCCCATAACCCAACAGGCAAGCTATTTTCGCGGGAGTCGATTTTGCCCTACTTGGAGCAATTTGCCTTGGTAGTGGTAGATGAAGCGTTTATGGATTTTGTGCCACCCAATGAGGAGCAAAGCTTAATTGGGGTGGTGCAGGAATATGCGAATTTAGTAATATTGCGATCGCTGACTAAATTTTACAGTCTCCCAGGACTGCGATTAGGATATGCGATCGCTCACCCCGACAGCCTGTCTAAGTGGCAGCTATGGCGCGACCCCTGGCCAGTAAACACGCTAGCGGTAGCGGCGGCAATTGCGGCACTGCAAGATGAGGAGTTTCAACAGCAAACCTGGACATGGCTACCACCTGCACGAAAACAACTTTTTCAGGGTTTAGCTAAAATTCCCGGATTGCAGCCCCAAGCAAGTGCTGTTAACTTTTTACTGGTTGAGTCTCAAAAATCGACTTCGCAGTTACAGCAAGAATTACTCAAGCACCATCAGATTTTAATCCGCGATTGCCTTAGCTTTAAAGAACTAGGCGATCGCTTTTTCAGGGTTGCTGTACGTGAAGAGTCTGATAATCAACGCCTACTCACAGCGCTCAATGAATGGGGAGTAGGGACTGGGGACTAGGGAGGCAGGGGAAAAGGTTAAAGGTTAAAGGGAAAAGGAATAAATTTAATCTTTCCCCTTTTCCCCTTTTCCCCTTACCCCTTTCCCTTTCCCCATGCCCCATGCCCCATACCCAATGCCCAATGCCCAAATAACAAATGACTATTGATTACGATGTCGTAATTATTGGTAGTAGCCTTGCTGGATACAACGCTGCCCTTGCTGCTAGCCAACTACGTGCTACAGTTGCCTTGGTGCGACCCAAAGTAGACTATGGGTTTATTCATCATTACGCTTTGAGCGAAATTGCTAAACTGGCACAAAAATTGCGTAATGCTGCTGGCTTTGGTATTCATACTAGACACGCTGATACCTCACAAGAGTGCCACATATCTCTGGCATGGCAGGAAGCGATGCTGTATGCTCAAGCCGTTGCCTCAAATCTCCAAGACCAATATTCTCCTGCCATTCTCGCGGCGCAGGGAGTCGATGTCATCTTTGGCGCTGGGCAATTTCAATCCTCAGCCCAACTGGGTTTTGTTGTTAACAATCGGTTATTACGCGCACGCACCTATTTGCTAGCTAGTGGTTCCCGTCCAGAGGTTCCCGAAATTGAAGGATTAGAAGCTACAGGCTACCTTACGCTAGCTAACATTTGGCAATGCCTACAAAAAGCGCCCTTACCCAAAAATTGGGTAATTATTGGTGGGGTTCCCCAAAGTATTGAAATCGCCCAAACTTTAGCGCGATTTGGTTGTAATGTGACGCTGGTAGTTAAGTATTCCTATGTTTTGCCTCATATTGACCCGGAAATAGCCATACTGCTGCAAGCACAGTTGGAAGTTGAAGGCGTGCGCGTCCTCACCGCTAAACCAGTGACTCAAGTGAGGCGAATTGATGATAAAAAATGGCTTCAGGCAGGAGATAAAGCCATTGAAACTGATGAAATTTTAGTGGCGACTGGACAACAGCCAAATCTTGAATCTTTAAATTTGGCAGCGGTAGGTGTGAAATGGCATGGGCGTCGTTTAGTGGTGAATGAGAAACTACAAACCACTAATGACCGCATTTACGCTTGTGGTGATGTCATTGGTGGTTACAACTTTGCTAATATCGCTAATTATGAGGCTAAAATTGCTCTAAAAAATGCACTATTTTTTCCCAGATTAAAAGTAAATTATCGCTGCATTCCTTGGGGGATATTTTCAGTGCCAGCGATGGCGCAAGTGGGTTTAACTGAGGCACAGGCAAAACGTCAATTTCGCCCTGATGAATTTTTAGTTTTACGACAATATTTTAAAACAGTAACAGCAGCCCACCTCCGGGATGAAACCACGGGGATGTGTAAATTAATTGTCCTACGCAATGGCGAAATTTTAGGAGCTTCAATATTAGGTGCAGAAGCTGGAGAATTAATTAATTTGATTGCTTTGGCAATGTCTGAAAAAATTAAAATCAAAGATTTAGTAAATTTCTCTCCGGTCTATCTAAGTTTCTCAGAGATTGTGGAGCAAATTGTTACAGAGTGGAGGAAACAAAAGTTAAATACTAACATCCCGTTGCAAGAATTCTTGGAAGGCTTCTTCCATTTTCGCCGCAATTGGAATTTGTGAATTATTGGGTATGTAATAGAGCAGCTTTGGAGGATGAAAACATTATATAAATTGTAGCGATCGCAGTTTTGTACTGACATTAACAATCCATGAAATTTTCAGCTATAAAGATTCCCAGACAAATCTATAATTTCCTATAATTCACTCGGATTTTGAGTTAGCAATGAATTTCTGATCGTCCGATTCACTAAACTCAGATAATCGTCTAATTCTTCATATTCATCTAATTCTTTTTCTTCCTCAGAAGTAAGTGTAAGTTCTTTTTGTTTAGTTAATAAAGCTTCAATTCGACCCTGTACTAAGCTGGAAGCTCGAAATATTGGTACTCCTTCTACTAGCTCTATGCGGATAGCACCATCTAATGGTAGGCTGTTAGGTAAGTGTGACAATTTCATAATTAAATTAATAACTGCATTACTACCCAAACTACTGCTCCTGCTACCAATGGTACGCTGAGGTTATCTGTGCCGTGGGGTGAGACTGCTTCAGCTAAAGTTGCAAAAGTAGCAGTTGCGATCGCTGTCAATAAAGCCCATCCTAAAGTAAAAGGGATTGCTAAGGGGCTAAGAAACGAACCAGGAAGCAGCGACAGCACCAAAAAAATCGCTACTGTACTCGCTACAAACATCGCTGCTGAACCTTCCCAAGAACGCACAGAATTACCTACTTGGTATTTATGCTCTCCGAAGCGTCTACCAATTAAGGCTGCTAGTGCATCACCCCAAGTCATAGCCATCACACCAGCTACAGCAATTGGAACATTATCTACAGGGCCACTCGGCCGCCACAGTAAGCCAAACAGTAATGTCACGGAAATAGCGAAATAAACTGTACCAGGCGAACTATCTTCGGTATCCATTGCGCCAATAACCCGGTAGCGGTAAAACAGGTAATTGAGCGCGATAAACGTAGCAAAAGGTATAATTCCGATTTCCCAGCGATTAAACAGCAACAGGACACCAAAAACCCACATTCCCGCGCCAACATGGATTACCTTACGAGTCAAATCTGGCTTTACACCAAACAGCCTACGTAGTCCCTCGCCAATAACGAGTAAACTAGTTGCGTATGCGTAAGAAATTATTAATCCGATAATATTGTTATTTGTCATTAAGTATTTTCAAAATAGTATATTTTGTGGTGAAACTACTTCATAATAATTTTTTTAACGCAAAAATATAAGTAATATATTAAACAATTAACTTTCATCGCGATAGGCTTTACTACGATGACTAATTTTGACAATAATTACTAATAAAATCTCATCTTGTATTTGATAAATAACTCGATAATCTCCTACTCGAATCCGATACAAATCATTATCCTCTAATTTTTTTACCCCGTTTGGTCGAGGTTCTGTTGCTAATTCATTAATCTTTGTTTGTACGCGTTTTTGAAGGTCTGATGATAATTTATTGAACTGTTTTAATGCACCTTTTGAAAATATAACTTGGTAATTCACGCCACGTCCTTTTTCATATCTCTTTTAATTTCTTCCCACGGTATACCACCATTTATTTTGATATCTTCTAATTCAGCATAAGCGTCTCTAATGTCTTCTTCATCCTCTTGAGCGTCGATTTTATTTAATAATTCGAGAATTTCATCTAAAGTGCTGTCGTAAGCTTGGTTTAGGAGTACGTTGATAGCCTTGATAATTTCTTCTCTTTCACGTTCGGTTTTCATTTTTACACCTCATTTAATTATTACTTAAGTTAGTGACTAAACTTGTTAAGTACCTCTTCCCAAAGTTCTCCCGAAGCCGGATAGCTTTCTTTATTAATCTATAGCATTTAAGCAAGGCAACAAGGTATGCTGCTGTTGATGGAAGTTCTGCGATCGCTATTTTCGTTTCAAGTTCTTTTCTATTAACGAAACGCTACCAATACCTTGGAGAATACCACGGCCGATTAAACCTAAACCACGTCCTATAATTTGGGTCAAAATGAAAACAATACCGCTACCTAAAAAGGCTACGAGTGATTTTAAACGGGGTGCGATCGCATCATTAAATTCTAAAATCAGTGTGACGAATAAAGGAATATTAGAAAGTTTTGCTAATTCCTGATTTCGAGGCGCATAAATTGAAGTTTTAGCAATACCGCGAGGGGCAATCACAAAGATTTCGTAGCGACTTTCAAAAATTGCTTGAGCTTCATTAATATAATTATTATAACGATATTTCCATGACAATTCGTTCCTAAATCTTTCAATTTCCCTTGTGGAAATCAATCGGGTACTATAAAAATTTTGCTTAATAATTTCAACATCTGCTAAAGAATTCAGTAGTGGTTGCACGACTCCATTTGCTACTTGAATCAAAAAGTTCTCCAAAATCATTGCTGCTTGGGTTTTTGCTTCAACGCTGACTGGTGCATAGGAAGCATTATCAATATACATTTCTGTTTGAAATAGCAGATAACTATACAATTCAAAAATTAAAGGAATTTTATTGAGAATTTCTGTTTGCACAATTGGAGTATTTTGCAGCAAAACATTTACAATTTCTATATTTTGTTTACCTAATTTAATCAAAGAAAATTTACCGAAAAAATCTGTTACTGCTCCTTGCCATAAATCACTGATTAAGGTACTTTTTACTCCCGATAATTGACTTATCTCAATTTCAGAAGCCCGCAATTCATCCAATTGTTTAGCCAGTTTTTGCAGAATCAAATAAAGTAATTCTCGCTTTTTTTGTTCGCGCAAAATGTCAATTTCTAAAGGTATATCTGTAACATTTTCCAAAGGAAATTGAAGTTTAGTAACGCAAGATGCAAACAAAGCAGATTGTAACGCTGCTGTGGTTAACAGAGGTGGCGGCATTTGAGTTTGTTGAATAGCACTACTCAATGAAGCACTTACAGGCGGCTCCTCAGCAACCAAAATATTGTCTTCTTGCCTTTCTTGTGGCGCAACCAGCAATTGACTGAGCAACCAACGAGCTGCTAGCAGTTCTCGTCGCTGTCCAGCCAGCATTGCCCGATCTAATACTGGTATTCCAGGTACTTGTAATTGCGCTGTTAGTGCCGCTAAGGTAGCGTCAATGTAACCAATTCCTGACAAACGTAAATTATTTCGCAGTTTGAAAAGAGGGAGTGGCGAATGCGTAGAGACGCGATTCATCGCGTCTCTAGAAGAGTTGGGAGTAGAGACGCGATTTATGGCGTCTGTTGTTTGGGTTTGGTCAAACCAATAGGAACCACCGCCTGCAACTTGTTGCATGGCGATGACTAGCTCAGAAACAGGCGTGCCTTTGGGAGAGTAGCCATTTACACCAATTGATTTTGCAGCTAATAGTAATCCTTGTTCTTGAATAGAACTGAGGAGGAAAATTGGTAAATTGGGGTACAAGGCTCTCAGTTGCCGACAGAATTGCAATCCTAGCTGCTGACTGCTGCTACGACCATTACCTAATTCTAAAACTACCAAATTCACTTGGTTAGGGTCTTGTTCGGCAATTTCTACTAAAATCTGCAAAGCAGCCGTATAACTTTCTACCACTGCCGTAATTTCCAAGTCAGGAATTGCTTCTAGAGCTACCCGTAATCCCAGACGAAAAATCGGGTCTTGGTCGATTAGCAGTAATTTTAAAGGGCGATCGCTCATAGTCTGCTCAAATATACAAGTACTGTTTTTTAATTAATAAAAAACAGTTTTGATACAAAACTTTGCCTTACCCATTGTGACTTGTTTTCGCAAACTGAATAAATCGATCATAATTGCCATAGCAGCCTTCAGCTTGTAATTAAATGAACCTGAGTATTAGGCACTGGTTGGCAGAACATAATATCGCAATCGATGGAATCAGCGGATTTTCTGCGGGTCAATTGGCGGGTATTGCCTACCGTATTGTTGGGGATATGGAAGTCAAAAGTCTGATACCTTTTGATATCTGTACTTTAGTAGAGATTTTAGAACTACCCTTAACTATTGTTTACCAAGAAATCAGGGTTATTTCTGAGTTGACAGCAAGCTTGTTGCGTAGCCTCAGCCAAAAAAAACCTTTAAAACGTAACGAAGGCACATGGCTAGCCTTTCAAATTGCCTATCTCGAAGCTTTGCAAGTAATTTTAAAGCAGGAATCAAGCTTGCACAAACCCTGGTTAGACCGAGGAAGAATACTTACCCAACCAAACATCCTCCAAGATCCCCAACTGCAAGGATTACTGAAAACTCTCAGTCCTGGTAAATTGACTGATACTCAAGCCGAACAAGCGCTGTCTTTACTTGCCGACTCATTGCTAGTACAACAAATAAATAATGCTGCCATAGCTTGGTTGGTTACCAATGGTGCAGAGGAAGCTGAAGCTAAACTCATAACACAGCGTTTGCTAAACTCATTTCCTGGTCATTTGTTGGTAGTAGTTACCGAAAATGCTGCCCCTTTAGCCCAACTGCAAAAATTTGTCCGGTTGGGGATTCCATCAGTTAATTCTACAGTAAGCGATAAAATTGACTTGCACCGAGAAAGTTATCGAGCAAGTTTAATTAAAAATCTGAGTGTACCATTGCTAGGAGAATCTTTTGGTTTTAAGGATATTTATGCAGCACAAAAAGGCTTAATAGTAGAAGAAAATATTTCCGAACAAGATAAAAAAACTCTGGCGCCAGTTGATTTGAAAACATGGGCACAACAACAGCTAACTGATTTAGAAACCATCGCTGTTATTGAGTCGGAAGCGGGTTATGGAAAAACTAGTTTTTGCCAACTTTGGGCGGCAGAAATAGCAGAAAAACTTTACCCTGATTGGATACCGATACTAATTAGATTGCGAGATATAAAATACGGCAAAACTTTTACTGAAACTCTCAATTCGGCTTTTAATATTAATCTTTCAACTTGGTTAGAACAAGAAAATCCTCGCTGTTTGTTGTTGCTAGATGGTCTAGACGAACTACCACCTTCTCTTCCAGGTATAAGAGCAAAAGCAATTTTTATTCAGCAATTGCTAAATTTTCAGTCTCAGCATAGCCACAAAATTGTGTTGACGAGTCAGTCAAAGGCATTGCAGGATATTGACCCAGAAGTATTGCTTTTATGCAAGCGAATTACTATCCAGCCGTTTGATGTGGAAGAACTCAAACAATGGTTTCAGCAGTGGACAAAAGTACAATCGTTGCCGATCGCTCAAAATTTCTTTACTTTTTTAAAACAGGCGGGGTTGTTTGGAAAATCAAAGTTTCCAGAATTGTCTGTTTTTGTGCGTCAACCTTTAATGCTGCATTTATTGGGCATTTTGCACCGTGAAGGGCTGCTAGATGATGAGTTATTGCAATTAACTAGCAAGGCTCCTTTATTATGGGAAATTCATTATCGCTTGAGTCGCTGGTTGTTAGGTTATCCCCTAACTGGTGGGATGAAGACTATGCTTTTGCGATCGGGATTTGCTCATATTCACCGGACTCCAGAAGCGATCGCTAATTTACTCGGCGATCGCCATGCCGAAGATTTACTCGAACAGATGCGAACGGTTTCTCTGAAAATCTTACAATCACAGCGTTATCAAATCAATGAGGAATGGAAGAATTTACCAGGGTTTTATTTTGAAATTAGGGATTCGGAAACCTCACGCAGAGAGAAGTTTGAGCGGCGGCTTCCGCCGCTCAAAACTTCTCCTAAGGGAGACGCTTCGCGAACGGTGGGCGCAGAGGCGCAGAGAGGAATTGAGTTTTCTCATATTAAGTTAGGAGAATATCTTTGCGCGGAAGCTATTGCTGGTAAGTTGAAATTGTTGACTCAGTACCGAGATGGAGATTATGGGACGCTTAGTTTTGTGCTTGATTCTCCCGGTAGCGTAGCCCAACATATTTATAATTTACTGGGTTATGGGATACTAAGTGAGGAAATTGAAGAACTGGCGATCGAGGGATTACGCAAAGAGCAAAAAGATCGGTTTTCTTTTGAAGTTTTGTTTCAACGCCTTTTGTCTTTCTGGCGTGGTTACTGTCAAGGGCGTTGGTTAGATGAGGGAATAGCACACAAAGCTTTGACTAATTTTCACGCATTACAAAACCCTGTGAATGTTGAACAGGTAAATGCTGCGGTAGGATTGAATGTTTTTTTATTGCTTTGTGCTTGCTACCAGCAAACAAAAATTCCTTTTTGGCCTTGTGGCAATCCAGTAAATTTAACAGAATTCAATCCAGAAGCGTTAAGTTTGCTGATTGCTAGGACAACTGTTTTACACAAAAGTGCCTTCACAAACCGAGTTAAGTCTTTGGCTGGACTAAATCTATCAGGAGCCTCTTTATTGCAAGTAACATTAACTCAAATAAATCTTGAGCAAACAAACTTATCTAATGCGGAGTTAATCGGGGCGAATCTCGCAGGCGCAAATCTTCAACAGGCGAATCTCACAGGCGCAAATCTTCAACAGGCGAATCTCGCAGGCGCAAATCTCCAACAGGCAAACCTCACAGGTGCAAATCTTCAACAGGCGAACTTAGTGGGGGTAAATCTGAATTTTGCTAATCTCACCAATGCTTGCTTATTTGACGCCATTATTAGTGAGAGCGACAAAAAATTAGCCACTGATAATGGTGCTTTGTTTACTAAAGAATCATTTCCAAAACTAAAAAGATCGCAATTGCACCAACCCTTATTGAAGGCTAAAAAAATTACCTCTAACACAGATGTTAATTGGAACCATCCCGCAACAATCGGACTAATTGAAAGCTGCGAAGGCACAATTGTACCAGTAGGTTTATATGATGATGACGCAGTTGATGAAACTGTTTTTGGTAATAATTCAATTAGGGAATAGGGCATTGGGCTAACAGGGCATGGGAAAAGGGAAAGGGGTAAGGGGAAAAGGGGAAGATTAAATTTATTCCTTTTCCCTTTAACCTTTAACCTTTTCCCCTCCTCCCCATGCCGCATACCGAAATTAACTTTCTTCTGAATTACGGTAACCATAAAAGTTAATACTATAGTCGGTAATTCGCACTCCTGTTTGTTCTTCGATTTGGCGGAGAAAATCTTCTGGCAGTTGTACGTGAACGTCCAAAATTTGATTTGTATCTATACAATTGACATGACTGTGAGAATCACTAATATTGCCGTACAAACGCCCGTCGCAGCGTTCGATACACTCGATGATTCCTTGACTTGATAATGCTTCTAAATTTTGATACACCGAAGTATGACCGATTTCTTTGCCTTGTTGGTTTAAGCGATCGTAAATCTCTCTAGCAGAAAGATGTTCGTTTGCTTGCCAAAGTAGTTCCAGAATAAAGCGACGCTGGCGACTGACGCGCATACCCAGTACTTGACACCGCTCTAGCGCATCTTCTAAGGAACGAATTGGTCTTGGAGAAATTGTTTGTTTTTGCATACAGCTTATTAACTGTTAGGGAGTTTTCCCATCTCTATGTTTATGGTTATCAAGAAAGGCAGAGGGCAGAGGGCAAAAGGCAGAAGGGATTTATCCCTTCTCCTGAATGCTCGTAAGCGTTGCGTTAGCGACGTAGGAGCGTCACCATCTGCGCGACGCGTTGGGAGCAACGGTTTAAGACGCCCACCAAATTTTCAATTTGGTGGCTCCTTTTCAAAAGGGGTTAGAATCCCCTTGGAGAAAAGAACCTTCTGCCCTCTGCCTCCTGCCTTCTGCCTTCTTCAATCAATATATGCAAGTTTATTGCACACAATTTTTATACCTGTACTTGTGTTTTGGCTTTTGATGCTGCGGAAGTTACAGGTTGCAATAATGATTTTTTTGCTTTTGATGCCTACTTTGTCAGACCTTAATCTAAAACAAACTCATTACAACTTTAGCTTAAAAATGGCGTAAATGTCTACCTGAGAGTAGGCATTGCCTTGACAAAAGACACTTATTCTGGTGGGATGCGATATTAAGGATGTAGTAATTTTTGAGTTAAAGGTCTGTAATTATAGCAGGTGTGAAAGTAATATTTCAATTGAGCAACATTATGGTGTGAGCGGCGATCGCTAGACATTACAAGTTTTATGACTGAGGACTTTTTTTGCGGAATGTAGCATCAATGGCTCAAAACTGCTACTGTGTATTCTCGATCCTAGAGTTGAGCATAAAGAAAGTGGCTGCTGAGTCAAAACCAATTGCGATCGCACTCAATAATGAATTGATTAACAATTTAGATCTGTCGCCTGCATCAGTGGCGATCGAACAACTGCTGCAAGATGGGATCGCGTCCCACGAACAGCAGCTACGATTTGATATCAATTACGACCTCGAACCTGGCGATCCGCGGGAACTCTCAGAAATTCCAGAAATCCGGCTGTGGTTTGTGCGTCTAGATGCCAAATACCCGTGGTTACCATTTTTAATAGATTGGAAGTCTGGAGAATTTGCTCGTTATGCCGCCATGCTAGTACCACATCAGTTCAGTTCGCAAGAAGGCATACAGTACAATCCTGAAGCCTTAGAAATATTTTTGATGCACAAAATCTTTATCTTGGATGATTGGCTCAAACAGCAAGGCATTCCCAGCTTATCCCGGCTGAAATCTATGGCACAAATGCTTGGCTATGAATTAGATGATGGTTTTTTTGAGATATTTTGAAGAATTTAAAATTCAGAATTTAAGAATGCTTGAAGTGAGGAATTGGAGGGAAATCGCGACCTTTTAATATTGCCTCGTTCCCAGCTATCGGCTGAAAACGAGGCAATATCTTAAAAGATGTACGGGTTTCTACGTAAGTAATCAGTTACAATTTTCGAGTAATTGATTCTGAATTTTGCGTTCTGTTAGCGCAGCGGGGCGTAGCCCATTCTGTATTCTTCTTCAACCACCCCAAACTTTTTCTAAAACAGTTTTTGGTGAAATATCCGCCGTTTTGCCCGTCGGGGATTTAATGGCAAGGAATTTATCATTTTTGGGCAATAACTTAGCTGGATCGGTGGGGCCAAAGAGAGCAATAGTATAAGTTTGTACCGCAACGCTGAGTTGTAGTGCTGCACTATCAGTTGACAAGAGCAAATTTGCCCCGGCAATCATGGCAGTTAACTTGCCAATATCGCTTGGGGCACTCACCTTGACATCTGGAGAAGACCGCAGAAGCGATCGCACAAATTGATCGTCTTCAGCCCCCTTAATCACCACTACAGGCAGATCGGGCTGCTTGTGTTGAAAATCTTGGATAATTTGCTGCCAACTCTCCACAGGATAGATTTTATCTTGTTCTTTAGCTTGAGATAATTGCTCAGAACAGCCATGAATCAACACATAGCCTGTTTCATGTACCCCTAAGCGTTTTTGTTCTTTTTGTGCCCATTCAATATCTGGTTTTGGCACATTTACTGCTAACTCTGGTACAGGAGTATTGATACCCAACGGTTGCAGCAGCTCGTGATATGCCGCCGCACCATACTGGGATGGTTTGAACGGCACAGCCTGGGTTAGATAAATCGAACCCTTGCCTTTGTAGCCAATGCGTATGGGAATTCCTGTCAACCAAAGTAAAAGACCAATCGACCAACTCTGCCCAACAGCAATGGCAACATCGTACTCGCGATCGCGAATTGAGCCTACCAGGTTGCCCCAATCTGCCAAACTATTACGGTCTTTGAAATCAAAAGCCAGTACCTCATGAACTGACTTGCTGACCTGGTAGGCGGCCTTTGCTTGGGGTTCAACAACGACATCTATCTGAGCGTTTGGGTAATAGCGCTTCAGGTCATCTAGAGTCGGAAAGAAGAGAATTTGGTCGCCAATTCCGCCAGGTACAAGGGCTACTACTCGCATAATATTTATTGACGCTTACTCGCTCCTTATTTTAGGGGAAAATATATAGCTTAAAGATTGAGGAATTCTGTGTATTTACTAATTCCCGCTGCCGGAATCGGAAAAAGAATGGGGAGTAACCGCAATAAACTCCTACTCCTCGTGCGATCGCAACCAATTATTGCTTGGACTTTGTTAGCCGCCCAAGCCGCCAGTAAAATAACTTGGATTGGAATTATTTCTCAACCGACTGACTGGCCTGATTTGAAAGCAATTATCGCGGATCTCAAGCTCACCAAACCAGTGGAATTTATTCTCGGTGGCTCCACCCGCCAAGAATCTGTTTACAACGGCTTACAGGCGCTCCCAGCAAATGCAGGGCAAGTTTTGATTCACGACGGAGCCAGATGTCTGATTACACCAGATTTATTTAATTCTTGTGCCCAAGCCATTGCCGAATGTCGCGGTTTAATTGCTGCGGTGCCCGTCAAAGACACCATCAAAGTTGTCGATGGACAAGGGATAATTCAAAGTACCCCAGACAGACAAAAGCTGTGGGCAGCACAAACTCCCCAAGGATTTGATGTCAAATTGTTGAAGCAGTGCCATGCCGAAGGCGTGCGCCAAGGTTGGGAAGTAACAGACGATGCCGCTTTGTTTGAAAAATGTGGCATTCAAGTCAGAATTGTCGAAGGCGAAGAGACAAATTTAAAAGTTACCACCCCTCAAGATTTAGCGATCGCAGAATTTATCCTTATGAGCAGGGGTTTTTGAATAAGTGGGCATTGGGCAAACAGGGCAGGGAAAAGGTTAAAGGGAAAAGGGAAAAGGAATAAATTTAATCTTTCCCCTTTTCCCCGGTTGGTGAGCTTGTCGAACCATACCCCTTTCCCTTTCCCCTTGTCCTCTTCCTATGCCCCATGCCCCATCCCCCATGCCCATTCCCTAATTTTGAAATTGCCAAAATATTTTTGACATTTTAGGATATGATCCCAGAGACTTGTTGATTGTTAGTTGTGATTTGTCATTCGTCCTTTGCGAACAACTAATGGCCAATGACCGATAACTAATGACCAATGACTAATGACTATTGACTAAATGATTACAGCCACAGCGACTAAGATAGAAGCGATTCTCTATTTAAAGGGTAAACCCTTGTCGCTCGGCGAAATCGCCGAGTATGCCGCTTGCGATCGCGCCACTGTTAAGGAAGGCATCATTGAACTGATGGACAATTATGCCCACCGAGATAGCGCCCTAGAGGTAGTAGAAACCCCAGATGGATACAGTTTGCAACTCAGGTCTGATTTTCACGATTTAGTGCAAACGATGATACCAGTAGAATTGGGTGTAGGTGCATTGCGAACTTTGGCGGCGATCGCTCTCAATAATCCCATACTCCAGAGCGACTTAATTAATTTACGAGGTTCAGGCGTATATCAACACGTTCCAGAACTAGTAGAACTTGGTTTCGTCCGCAAGCGGCGAGACAGCGATTCCCGCTCCTACTCGCTGCAAGTAACCCCCAAATTTCATCAATATTTCCAAATCGAAGAACTTCCGCAAATACTTTCTACCAAGCAAAAGGAAGAACAATTAGAACTAGAACTCAACGGAGTGGGGAGTGGGGAATAGGGCAGGGGAAAAGGTTAAAGGGAAAAGGTTAAAGGGAAAAGGAAAAATTTAATCTTTCCCCTTACCCCTTTCCCCTTACCCTTTCCCCATACCCTGTTTGCCCCCTCCTCTTAATGACTTATACCCGTGGTGAATGCGCTACCCTTGTTCTATGGTTTAGAGTAGAGTTAGCAATTAAGCTAAATAAAACTGCCAATGGTGTTTAATCCTGACTTTTTGAATGACAACTCTGAGGAACACCCTAATCAACTTCTTTCAGATAGTTCTGAAGAATACCCCAATCAATTACTCAAATACTTACAACATCAGTCTCCTGATGTTTTAGCCAGGGTCGCCCAGTCTGTCAGCCCTGAAATTAAACAAATTATCTCGCAAAATGTCCAAGGGCTAGTGGGAATGCTCCCGGCAGAAAATTTCAACGTACAAATTACAACAGACCGGGAAAACTTAGCTGGGCTTCTAGCATCTGCTATGATGACGGGTTATTTTCTGCGTCAGATGGAACAAAGGATGCATTTAGAACAAAAGTTATGAGTAATGAGGTGAGAGTTAGGAGTTCTGAGTTATGAGTTAGGAATTGTGGAAAGTTTTTAACTTCTAACTCCTAACTCCTCACTCCTCACTCATACATTTCTAGCTTCTCACTCCTCACTCATAACTTCTAACTCCTAACTATTTTTTGGGGTAAGTTCCCGATTGCACTTTGAAGGTTTGAATTTTACCGCTACGGTTGACTTCGATCGCTAAAATATCTCCAACTTTACTGGACTCTACCAGCTTCTGTACCTGCGCTGAGGTTTTGACTGGCTGACCGTTGACTTTTTGAATCACGTCTCCAGCAACAAGTCCTCCCTGCTTGGCTGGAGAGTCATCTGTTACTCCTTTAATGACAACCCCCACATCCTGCTGAATATTCAGCTGATTTTCTTGATTAATCTGCTGTTTTCTGGTTGGAGAAAGGTCTGCCATTTCAATACCCAAGAAGGGATGTTCTACACGCCCTTTGGTAAAAAGCTCATTGGCAATGCGGGCGGCGGTTTCAATCGGGATGGCAAAGCCGAGTCCTTGGGCATCAGCACGGATGGCAGTGTTAACACCAATCACTTCGCCTTGGGCGTTCAACAAAGGGCCGCCAGAATTACCAGGATTAATTGCTGCATCAGTTTGGATAAAGCTAACCCGTTTATCTGGGACACCAACTTGAGTGCTAGTGCGGTCTGTAGCACTGATGATGCCAATGGTGACAGTGTTATCTAAACCCAGAGGGTTGCCAATAGCGATCGCCCACTGTCCTGGTATCAAATTTCGCGAATTTCCCAACTTCACCGTCGGTAGATGATTTGCTTTGATTTTCACTACCGCCACATCAGTCATCGAATCAACGCCTACTACCTTACCCTCTAAAGTCCGACCATCCTTGAGAGTAACTAGTACTGTATCTGTATCGGCTACAACATGAGCGTTGGTGAGTAATTGTCCATCTTCGCTCAAAATAAATCCCGAACCCGTACCGCGTTCAATGCGTTCTTGGGGAATTGGTTCCTCATCCTCTCCAAAGAATCGCCGCAAGAGGGGATTTTTCAAAGCATCAGAAATGGGATTGGCTACTCTACGGGTGGCATTAATTCGTACCACAGCCGGGCCAACTTTTTGCACTGCCGTTGCAATAAAATTTACATTATCGCCTCCAGTACCCGCGATCGCTCCGTTCGGAGAATTAGGAACTACCGATTCTGGAGGCAAAGCTATTGTTACATTTTTTAACTGTTGGAACGAGGAATTTTGGGGAAGTAGATAACGACTGCCAAACAAACCTGCACCACCGCCGATCACGAGTAAAAACAGATAAACGGCCAGTTGCTTTAAGGATAACTTCATAATCATTCTGCTCAAGGACAGCAATGCAGTTGCTAATTTCTAAGTGTAGTCAAGCCAACGGCAAGTGGACAGATCTATTTAGAAGGAATTAGGGATTGGGGAAAACAGGGCATGGGGAAAGGGAAAGGGGTATGGTTCGACAAGCTCACCAACCGGGGAAAAGGGGAAAGATTAAATTTATTCCTTTTCCCTTTAACCTTTAACCTTTTCCCTTGCCTCAACAGCTCCCCCTGCTCCCTAGTCCCCAGTCCCCAGTCGCCAATCCCTAAAATCTCCATTTAAGATCTAAAGTTAATGCGCTTTTAACTTGTATACATGACTTTACCTTTTCGTCAACTATTTCTCTGTAGCTTAGTTAGCGCCTTGGGTCTAGTATCCGTACTGCCAAACTCGAACAGCGCCAATGCTGCTGTAGGTGGTTGCCCAACTCCAGCCCTATCTCGCTTCCAACGCCATAAAGTAGTTCGTGGCGAAACTTTGGAGAGTATAGCGCAGCGATACAATCTCATTCCCACTACTATTATCGGGATGAATCCAGCTTTGCAAAATAACGGGGCCGCTAGCGTTGGTACTGTACTGCAAATTCCTCCGTACAATGGGATTGTAGTCGAAGTGCCCCGCGGTCAAACTTGGCGGCAAGTGGCAGCAAAATACAAGGTTCGTGCTGATAGCCTTTTTGAGGTGAATGGTTGCCAACAAGACCCCAGAATCGTCTTTGTTCCGGGAGTAAATTGGTCGCCCGATGGGGTTGTTACTAAGTCCCCTATACCTACTGATACAGGTACGCAAAACCGCGTATCTCTATCTGGCTATCCCTTAGCAGAAGTGGCAAATGTGGCATTAGCCTACGGCTGGCAAATTAATCCTGGTACAGGTCAAGTTTTCTTCCATAGCGGCGTTGATTTGTTAGCACCAGTTGGTACAGATGTGCTAGCGATCGCCCCTGGAACCGTAGCCTTTGCCGATGACCAAGGTAGTTATGGCAAGTTGGTCATCATTAACCACAGCGGCGGACTCCAAAGCCGCTACGCCCAACTTAACAGTATCAATGTCAGTGTTGGTCAAAAAGTCAACAAAGGCGACTTACTCGGAACTGTAGGCACCAGTGGAACCCCAAGCGCCAGTCAGCCCCATCTCCATTTTGAAGTCCGTTCTAGCTCATCTCTGGGTTGGGTAGCGCAAGATCCCAAGGGTTTTTTGAAGAAATGAGGGAGTGAGGAGTGAGAAGTGAGCAGTTAAGAATTATTCTTATTTGTCTCCCTTGTCCCCTTTGTCTCCCCATCACCCCACCTCCCCATCACCCCACCTCCCCATCACCCCATCTCCCCAGTCACCAGCCCCCAATTTCAGTAGATTTGACGACGTGCATTCCTGCTTCTGCAAATCTTGTAAATATCGCATCTGCTTGTTCTGTGTAGTCCACAACACCAGGAACAACCACAGGAGAAGTGCAATCTTCTAGCAAATAGATTTTTTGAGCAAGGGTGGCATCTACCTGTTTAATTTCTGTTAATAAATCGTCAATTGTCCAGGCGACACAATGGCTTTTAGCTTGACCACCAATAATTACAACATCAAATTCTAAAAGTTGCTTAATTAACTGCGTATTCTTTTGACCAAGTGGACGTTTTTCAAAATCTTCCAAAACTTCTGGGCGTAAAATCGAATAGTTTTCTGTTAAAGGATTTTCGCCTTTAATTTCAAATTGCGTTTGACTTTGACGAGCAATGCCATGAAAAAAGATTGCTTCTTCAACCGATGAAACTAAAGCATGACCGATACCACCCAACATTGAATGATAAGGCCAAACAGTCAGAGGATATTTTCCATCTTGACTGAGCTGCTTAACGTAATGATAAGCATGTTTTTCTAATAATTCGTAATTGCCATTAGTAACACTATTAGCAACTGCTGGGTTGACTTTCCAAATACCTTGTTCGATATCTCTAGGAGTGATGCTAGTAGCTGCCGGGATGGGATGTTCTCCGGCGGGGTTCACCCAAAAGATAGGATGGAAAATTTGGGTTGCTGTGTGAGTATCTAAGGTGGGGATAATTTTTGTAATTATTCCCAAATGGCGATAGATAAATTCAGACAATCGCCGATTGTCATCCACTGCCGCAGTACCGCTTCTTCCCCCTACAAATAATTCAAATCCAGGAATACAAAAGGTGTTTTGGACATCAATTAATAGTAGGCAAATGCGGGTTTTGTCTGAAGATGCAGGTTGAATTTTGTGTTGTTTTGACCATGTTTCGGCTGCGGCTGCAATCTCTTGGTAAGGTACGCGCCAGACTTCACCGACTTTATCGGGGTTGAAGTGCGGCGGAATTGGTAGTTGGGTTATTGTTTGGGTATTCATAATTACAGTTTGATTTATTCTGTAATAACATCAATAATTTCAATACCCAAGTTTTCTAAATCTAATGTTACCTAGTACACATCATCATGAGAACCTAAAGTTAGCAGCAAAATTTCTTCCTCTACTGATTCAGTATTTGTAACAAATTTAAATAAAATCTGATTATGAGAATCAATTGAACATGAGTATCTACCCGATAAATCACCTTTTAGCTTGTGGCTGCGTAAACTGGGTTGAAAAGGCTCTTCAGCGATTTGTTGTAATAGTTGCTCAATTTGAGAGCCTAATTCAGGATTTTTCTTAACTAGACACTTAGAAGTACGAACAAAAATCGGACTCCAAACTAAATTTTTCACTCATCCAACTGTGCCATCAAATCTGCAACTGAACCACGGCGGACATTACCTTGAGCGTAATCACTCTCTGCTTGCGCGATTTCTTTTAATAAATCATCCCGTCGCTGTTGTTTGAGGCGGTTTTGAATAATATTCACAAGAATAGCTTGAGCTTCTGGGTCTAGTGCTTCTACTGCTTCTATAGCTTTCTGGAATGTGGATGTTTTTTCTACCATGAAATTAAACAATTTGCTGATAATTCTAATTTAGCTAGTCATAGGAGCGATCGCTTCTCATCAAGAGTATTTTTGTATTATGGAAACACAAATTTAGCGATCGCTCTTATGAATAGAGATGAATGACTCAAGCGCTATGCAATTTATAGTTAAATTATTGCAGTTTGGGTCATAGAATTACTATGAAACTTGTAGTATAGATAACTCAGCAAGAAAGCGATCGCTACTCAAGCTACTGAGTTAAAGGAAGTTTTAGTAACATATCTTTACAAACGACCAAAACCGCTTTATTTTTTTGGCTGTATTGCTTTCTTTTTTCTATATTAATTAGTTACCCAAAAATACCCCTACTGTGGCAATCTGGGAAACAGAGATTTATCAAATCTGATATTTTAACTACAGCAAATTTGCCATTACAGGTTATGCAAACTCTGTCCACACCGGATACTGCAAAGACTACATCAACCCAACCTACCTTTGATACAACTATCAAGCGGCGTCAAACCCGTCCCATAAAGGTAGGTAATGTCACCATTGGGGGTGGCTACCCCGTTGTGGTGCAGTCAATGATTAACGAAGACACTCTTGATATCGATGGTTCCGTGGCTGCTATTCGTCGTTTGCACGAAATTGGCTGCGAAATTGTCCGCGTCACAGTGCCAAGTATGGCTCATGCTAAAGCTTTAGCAGAAATTAAACAAAAATTAATTAAAACTTACCAAGACGTGCCAATTGTGGCTGATGTCCATCACAATGGTATGAAAATCGCTCTGGAAGTCTCCAAGCACATAGAGAAGGTGCGGATTAATCCAGGATTGTACGTCTTTGAAAAGCCAAACTTTAATAGAACCGAATATACTCAAGCCGAATTTGACGAAATCGGCGAAAAAATCCGCGAAACTCTAGAACCTCTAGTCGTTTCTTTGCGCGACCAAGGTAAATCGATGCGAATTGGGGTAAATCACGGTTCCCTGGCTGAGAGAATGCTATTTACCTACGGCGACACCCCTGAAGGAATGGTGGAATCAGCCATAGAATTTATTCGCATCTGTGAATCTTTAGATTTTCGTAACTTGGTAATTTCTATGAAAGCGTCACGAGTGCCGGTGATGGTAGCCGCCTATCGCCTCATAGCCAAGCGTATGGATGAGCTAGGTATGGATTATCCGTTACATTTGGGTGTTACCGAAGCTGGTGATGGCGAATACGGACGAATCAAATCCACCGCTGGAATTGCCACATTACTTGCTGATGGCATCGGCGACACAATTCGCGTGTCACTGACAGAACCACCAGAAAAAGAAATTCCCGTTTGCTACAGCATTCTCCAAGCCTTGGGATTGCGGAAAACAATGGTGGAATATGTCGCCTGTCCTTCTTGTGGACGGACTTTGTTTAATTTAGAAGAAGTGCTACACAAAGTCCGGGAAGCCACCAAACACTTAACTGGTCTGGACATAGCAGTTATGGGCTGCATCGTCAACGGCCCAGGAGAAATGGCAGATGCCGACTATGGTTATGTCGGTAAAACACCTGGTTATATTTCTTTGTATCGTGGCAAAGAAGAAATTAAAAAAGTCCCAGAAGACAAAGGCGTAGAAGAATTAATCGAGCTGATTAAAGCAGATGGACGCTGGGTAGAACCGTAAGGAGTCTGGGGGCTGGGGAGGTGGCAACGCCTTGGGGAAAGGGAAAGGGGTAAGGGGAAAAGGGGAAAGATTAAATTTATTTATTCCTTTTCCCTTTAACCTTTAACCTTTTCCCCTGCGTCCCCTGCCCCATATCCAATTTATAAAACTTTTGTATAGATAACGACCAAGTTCGTCTGATTGTCAAGTAATTTGTTGAAATTAGAAATACATGCTTGACCTCTACAGTAATACCCTGTGTTAGATTGAGCATACTGACTATAAATTTTCCCTCTGACGCAGCTGTCATTATGGTGATTACAAAAAATAGGCTTGTTTTGGGTGCTACGGTAGTAACACTCTCCACGATCGCAGTTACTAGCCTTGGCATTCATTCACGAGGTCAGGCTTTATTTAAAGCAAGTCCCAAAGAATTAGTAGATGAAGTTTGGCAAATTGTCCAGCGCCAATACGTAGACGGTACCTTTAACCAGGTAGATTGGCAGGCTGTTCGTAACGAGTATGTGAAGAACAAGTCCTACAGTAATCAACAGGAAGCTTATAAGTCCATTCGGGAAATGCTCAAAAAGCTAGATGACCCATACACCCGATTTATGGACCCAGAGGAATTCAAGAATATGCAAGTGGATACCTCTGGAGAGTTAACAGGAATTGGTATCACAATCAGTCAAGATGAAAAAACCAAGCAACTGGTTGTGATTGCCCCAATCGAAGATACCCCTGCCTTTAAAGCTGGCGTTCTAGCCAAGGATCTCATCCTCAAAATCGATAACAAAAGCACTCAGGGGATGGATACAAATCAGGCAGTATCTTTGATTCGAGGTGAGCCAGGAACCCAAGTCACCCTAACCATTCAGCGAAACGGTCAGACAAAGGAATTTAACATCAAACGGGCGCGGATCGAAATTCATCCAGTTAAATATTCTCAAAAACAAACTCCAGCAGGTAACCTTGGCTATATTCGTCTGAACCAATTCAGCGCCAATGCTGGTAAAGAAATGCAAGCCGCTATCAGAGATTTAGAAAGTAAAAAGGTATCTGGATATATCCTCGATTTACGTGGTAATCCAGGCGGTTTATTATTCTCTAGTATAGAAATTGCCCGCATGTGGTTAGATAAAGGCACAATCGTTTCCACCATTGACCGTGGAGGCGAGCGAGAACGAGAGGTGGCAAACGGACGGGCGCTCACAAACAAACCTTTGGTGGTATTAGTAGATAAAGGTTCCGCTAGTGCCAGTGAAATCCTCTCAGGAGCTTTGCAGGACAATAAGCGTGCAGTTTTGGTGGGTACTCAAACCTTTGGTAAGGGATTAGTACAATCGGTACGTCCGCTAGAAGATGGTTCGGGCTTGGCGGTGACCATTGCAAAATACCACACACCGAGCGATCGCGATATTAATAAGCATGGCATCGATCCAGATGTGAAGGTAGATTTAACTGATGCCCAGCGACAGGACTTGTGGCTCAACGAACGTGACAAACTCGCTACCCTAAAAGACCCCCAATTCGCTAAAGCAGTGGAAATTATGCGTAAACAACTTGCTGCTAAAGGCACAGCGACAGCGGAAAAATAACTCCTTTGGGCATGGGAAGGCATGGGGAAGGGAAAGGGGTAAAGGGAAAAGGGGAAAGATTAAATTTATTCCTTTTCCCTTTTCCCTTTAACCTTTTTCCCTGCCTTCCCATGCCCTGTTTGCCCCAATCAAACTGGTTGACACTTCCCACTTCTAATGAGTCCGACACGGCGGGCGATCGCTTCTTCTTGGGAACTATAAGGCCCCCACTGTTCTATAATCTCTAGATTGTCCTTCTCTGTTTGGTCGCTGGAGACTACTTCACAATTACCAGCAGAACGCTTGACAATATACCATTCTTGTGGAATTTCCATAGTGGAAGTGAAAGTTTAGTTTTTTATAGTCAGAATTGTACAAAGCAGATTGCTAGGATACGCATTAAGAATCTTGTTTTGTCAAGCTTATGTCTTCACCGTTTCCAGGGATGAACACCTACCTAGAGAATCCAGAACTCTGGCCTGAAGTTCACAGTCGATTAATTATTGCGATCGCTGAGTTATTAGTTCCTCAACTACGACCTAAATATCGAGTGGCAGTCGAAAAACGAGTATATCAAATGATAGATGAAAATTCTATTCTCGTTGGTATTCCTGATGTGACGGTGGGACGTTCTCTAACAAACATAGATAAAGAAAAATTTAATATTGCAGTAGCTTCACCACCTGCAAAACCAATAACTGTTAACGTTCCGATGCCACAGGAAGTGCGAGAAGGATACCTAGAGGTGCGGGAAGTTGGAACCGGGGAAGTTGTAGTTGCAATTGAGGTTTTATCTCCAAAAAATAAGCGTCCTGGAGAGGGACGAAAGGCATACGAAAGCAAGCGCCAGCAAGTATTAGGTAGCCTAACTCATCTCATTGAGATAGATTTGTTGCGTGGTGGCGAACCAATGCTAATTTTGGGCAACCAAATTAAGTCAGATTATCATATTTTGGTAAGTCGTAGCGAATCTCGTCCCAAAGCAGAATTGTATCCCTTCGGACTACAAGAGCAGATTCCAACTTTTTTATTACCTCTACGTCGAGATGATACAGAACCATTAGTAGATTTACAAGCATTGATTCATGGGGTGTACGATGCCTACGGCGGGCTGCGCCAACGCGCCGGATTTGATTTAGCTATAAACTATACTCTTGAACCAATTCCATCCCTTGGAGAAGCTGATGCAGCTTGGGCAAATGAATTATTGCAACAGCAAGGTTTACGTTAAGTGAAAATAAAAAAATAACAGTTCAATATAAAAGAAATTCTACCGCTTTGAGGTTCCAGTTTCTGGTTGGATTAGAATCGGTGCTCCGCCTTTTTCAGAACCGATAATTACAATTTTAGAATTATTAGATTGAGCTAGCTTTTCTGTGGCTTCAATGGCTCGTAATTGCAGCACTTGGTTGGTAAGCCCACCAGAAATAATTTTTTGGGAATCAGCTATGCCTTGCGCTTCAATACGCTTCCGTTCTGCTTCTTGACGCTCTTTTTCTAAAACAAATTTCATCTGTTGGTTTTCTTGCTCTGCACTGAGTTTGTTTTGAATTGCTGCTTGTAGAGTATCGGGCATTTTGACGTTGCGTAAAAGAGCTTCCTCAACTACAAAACCTAAAGCGGGTATCTCCTGGGTGAGTTGTTGGTCAATTTTTTGGGCGATTTCTTGACGTTTGGTAGAGTAAATAGCACTAGCTGGGTAGTTTGCCGTGATGGCGCGGACAGTCGAGCGGAATCTGGAAATCACCAGTTGTTTTTCATCAGTTCCAATTGTTTTATATACTGTAGCTGCCTTTTGAGGATCGAGCTTGTATTGAAGGCTGACATCAAGATTTAGGCTCAAGCCTTCTTGGGATGTTGCATCTACGTTTTCCTTTAGATCCTTAAGGCGAGTGGAAAAATTCAGCACTTTGCTAAAGGGGTTAAGCAAGTGAACGCCAGGATTAAGAGTAGTTTCGGAAACCTCACCAAAAAAGTTGACGACACCAACATTACCTGGTGGGACAATTACCAAAAACCTAGAAATAGAATTTAGTACTGCAATAGTGCCAATCAATATCGTAATTGTGCGTATTGCTAAACGTGACTTTTCGCCAGATATTTTACCTGTATTGAGATAAACGAAAATTGCAATCAGGTTAGTTAGAAGAGATACTATAAAGCCCATGAGTTTTTTTGTGCGATTAAGAACCATATACTTAATCACATAATTCCCAAACGCTTTTATGAAACTAATAAGCTGTTCCAGATTTACAGCAGTTTTCATGTATTTGAACCACATCTGTCGTAGGGAAGGTTGCTCATACGTGTCAACTTACAGCGCTTTTCATTTGGATGGAATACATGCTTGAATACTAAATTATCGTAAGGGCACAACATTGTTGTGCCCCTACTGTGGTCTATTCAACTGCAAATTGCTGTAACGTGAAACCCTGGTGAAAACGTGATGAGCGAGTTCTACTCACTTACCATCAAGATCCGCGTTACCCCACCCCGGCTTTGCTGGCGCAAAACCTCCCCTCCCCTTGGCAAGGGGAGGGGTTGGGGGTGGGGTAAAACGATTGTGGGGCAATTTGAGTTTAAGTTGACACCAATGAGCAATGTTGTGCCCCTACTGTGGTCTATTCAACTGCAAATTGCTGTAACGTGAAAACGTGATGAGCGAGTTCTATTCACTTACCATCAAGATCTGCGTTACCCCACCCCGGCTTTGCTGGCGCAAAACCTCCCCTCCCCTTGCCAAGGGGAGGGGGGTGGGGTAAAACGATTGTGGGGCAATTTGAGTTTAAGTTGACACCAATGAGCAATGTTCCCTACCGTGTAGTCTATTTACTTGAAAATAGCTATAACTTGCATAATTAGGGCGGGCTTTTCGGCCCACCCCACAAAAGTTGTATTAGATTTAGATATGCAAACTAGATAAACCCTTTTCCTTCAAAGACACTAACGCGAAGGCGTGGCTTCTCTACGAGACGCTACGCGTAGCTTGCTCGTATTGTAGGGGTACGCTTAGAGCGAGTCTGCGAAGATTTGACTTGTTTGTTAGCAGAGGGATATTTACCAGCCTTGTTGTGCATTCTCAAAAACGTAAGCTGCTACCTGTAAAATTTCCTCAGGAGTTAACTTGTCTTTAAAGGCAGGCATGGCATTTTTGCCATTCTGTACTTGGTGGATAATCGCTTGGATTGAGTCGTTATCATAATTTTTTAGGTACTTTGACAATGCTTCCTTTTTCAAGGTTTTCTCTGCGATCAAAATGTTACCGCCACCGATATGGCAAGAAGCGCAGTTAGCCTCGAAAATTTTAGCACCGTCGGATGTTTCGGCTGCTAGTGCAGGATTGATGAATGTTAAGTTGAATAAAGCGATCGCTAACAGCAAAATTAATAAAAGTATTCTCAAGAGAATTTCCTCGCAACAAGCCTCCACGAAGAGTATAAACGCGATCGATCTTTAGATTAAGTCCAATTCGATCGAAATTGGCGGTAACTAGTTCACCCTTCCGTCGCTACGCAGTGCTTAGCGTCTTCGGTAGGCAGATGACTCGTTACCGCCATTATCCATTCTGTGGGTCACTCTGAGAGTGTGGCGTGTTGATTATGAGTTGATTTCACTGAAAGAAGTTGAAAAAAATCATCTAGTTTCAACGACAAAGTTTCTAGCCTTCGACAGTGATTGTACCAATCATGCCAGCACCACGGTGAGGTTCGCAATAGAAGGTGTAGTCACCAGCGGGTGCGTCTGCGGGGAAGGTGGTTGTTACTACTTTACCAGGATTCATCAACTGTTGCTTATGAGACAGAGATTTTGCTAAATCGGCGCTCTTAGCTGGGTTTTTTGCAGAATCGAACACAACATTATGGGGAGGAACTTTGTTGTTCACCCATTCAATTGTGTCACCTGGTTTAATTGTCAACTTTTTCGGTTCAAATGCCAGCGCTCCTTTATCGGTACCAAGTTTCACCTTGTATGTTTCAGCCGCAGCGCTGGGAGTAAAAACAGCGAAGCTGCTAACAACTAAAAGGATTGTTAACACAGCCAGGCTCAGGCGTCGCCAGCTTGCCGAAATCAATTTCATGACTCTCTCCTAAACAAACATTTGTTTTCCTTTTTCATTTTAAATAAAAATCAACGCTAAATATGACAATATGTCGTAGATACAATTTTTTTTTAAGAATGGGCAGAAAAATATAACGAAAAGCTGTGCAATCAGTAATAGATACTAGACTGCCATACCCTAAAAAGTCTTTGTATGAAAGCAGGGGATTGGGGATTGAGAATTGGGGGCTAGGGAGCAGGGAAGCAGAAGAGAAGTTGTTGCAAGTCTTTTCTCCTGTGCCCCTCTGCCCTTGGAGCCTCTTCCCGATACCCAATACCCAATCTTGAAAGCTCAGTACTAATGGACTAATTCAGGGATTTAGTAATAGATTTTTCCGCCACCCCACTTAGTGCCAACAACTTTGGGTTGCAGGAGAATATGACCAGCGATCGCTACTAAATCATCATCCGTCAGATTTCGCATTTCTGTGAAAATATCTGCGCTCTTAGTGCTGGGATGTAATTCGGAAATTTCCTCTTCCCCGTCGTAAGTAGTGGGATTTTTCATGTAATCCACCAAGCCTTCAATATTATTACGGTTTGGTGTTGCCAATGCTAGAGCTTCTGGTTCTAGTCCCACGTTCTGGTTAGTCTTGGTAACGCCGCCAACATGACATTGGGCGCAAGCGTAAGCAAATAAAGCTTTGCCTTCTTTGACTTGTTTGAGGCTAAGTACAATGGTGTCACCTTGATCGTTTAATGCCACTGTCCGGGTAGCTTTGTCCAGTTCCACTGCTGTGGCGCTACCGACAATCAACCCAAACGCGAGTAAAAAAGTAGCCACAACAACGCCAATTAGTCTTCTAAACATGTTTCCCCTTAAAGATTTTGACGCTCAACACAGCTAATAAAACGATGCTCAATCTCCATATCCAAAGCCTGAGATAGCCCTTGGGATGACTTTGGTATCGCCCACCGAGTCGGCAACCCTGCGGGCGCGTATCAGATGATATTCGGAAAATAATTGCCTTTGCATCCTCTAACGCCAAACGGCTCTTTTGGTGCTTGTCGGCAATTAAGAGTTGGTTGTCGAGAGAAAACAATTTTTCTACAGTCATGCTGTAGTCGGCTGCTATCTCTGCGATCGATAGGTTTGCAAAACCCATAATGCTTGTTAACTGATAGATAGAGATTGAGTCGCTGTAATACCAATATCACGTTAGGAGTGCAATTTGTTGCCGAAAATACGGTTTGGTGAATGGGGCGTGGGGATAGGGTAGGGGACGCAGAGGGGACAGGGGAGGTAGAGGGGAAAAAAGCTTAACTTAACGGTATTGGCAGCAGGGGAGGCAGGGGAGGCAGGGGAGGCAGGGGAAAAGGTTAAAGGTTAAAGGGAAAAGGAATAAATTTAATCTTTCCCCTTTTCCCTTTCCCCATGCCCCATGCCCAAAATTATTAACCTTTCCCGCCCCTAAATGTGACGCTTTGGATGAAGTAGCGGTTAAAGAAGGTGTAGATGCTTAAAGCTGGCAGAGTAAATACCATTGAGGCTGCCATAATGTAGTTCCAATAGCTAATATATTGATCTTTGAAGGTATTTAGCCCTAAGGGTAGGGTAAACATTTTTGGGTCAAAACGTAGGCTTGTCAGCAGGCATCCCTTGCAGAAGTTAGCTCCATATGTGACTTAGGGAACTATATATTTAGTTTCCTTGTGGATGCTAATTAAACCTACTCAAGCAATCGGATACAAAATGACCTATACAGCCTACTTACGTTCAATTAAAAACGAACTTCAAAGAACTGGTAAAACCAAAAAAAGCCTACGATTTAAAACTATCATAGAACAATTTGGCTACCAGCGTAGAAGCCAATCATTCGTAAATGATTTTAATACTACTCTTGATGAACTGGGGCTTTGTGCAGATCCTATATTAGATTTACACATTCCGTTAGATACAAAAATAGCTATTTCTATTAAAGGTATAGAACCGATTAACCAAGTAAATGATTCTCAAGCAATTTCAGCCAAACTCAGAAAGAATATTTCAGTCAGACATGATTTTTTCTACTATTTATTTGATTTTGGCTCCGAACAAGAATATGAACGATTTCAAGCGTGTTTAGATTCTCACCAACCTGTGGGAATTTTTTTGATTCCGCAAGTAGAAGATTTTTTCTGTGATATTGTTGTCAAAATATTTAATTATGAACTAATTAGAAAGTATCAATATGGAGGGTCTAATAGTATACCAAAAGCTGCTAATAGGAAAATTCCTATCGGTCTAGCCTCTGATGATGACTGTGAAAACGAACAAGAAAGCTCTATCGCTGATGCTAATATTTTTCAGTTTTATCGCTCCACTATGACAAGCATCATCTTGGGTAACACTGGTTTAGAATTACTTGATTCGGAAAAATTTGACCAGCAGTTTGAACAGATATCGCTCTATGCAAATAAATATAATTCCGAACAATTTTTTATTGTATTTCATTGTCCGTCACTTTTAGAAATTCAAGCTCATCAGCAAGAAGACGCTTTAGGATATTTGGTAGATAGAGTTGCTCGGAAAATTCCTTTTACTTTTACTCTCAGGTGTAAATACCCAAATGAAGCATCGATTGAATATAAAGAAGAAGTATATGCCCATTTTCGTCTACTCATGGAACTCCCATATTATCAAATAGAGGAAGATGATGTTTCTTTAAGAGATTACTTTCTAGAATTACAAAAAGCTCAAATACAAGCTGAATCACAGTTATTGCTGAAGATGAAAGCTGAACATTTTTATAATTTGAAGTGGCAACAGGAAAGTAAAGAATATATCGATCTAAAGTACTTTGCTATTAAAACTTTGGAAAGTCTAGGATATGAATTATCTCATATTGGCTGTGAAGTAGAGTTGACTTCGAGGGATGAAGAAACAAGTGATGAAGACACATCAGATGATGAGGAAGAATACCAAAGTGAAATCATAGAAGTATATGTTAAAAATCAGGTAGTGGTTGAAATAGAAACTCTCAAATACCATGAATTTCAGGACAATAATCTTTTCTTAGATACAATCAAAAGAGTTTTGAGAAAATCAAAAGTCTGGCCGAATCAACTGGAAAGTGTTTGGTTGGTAATTCCAGGTTTTGAGATATCACGCAACTATTATCAGTTGAAAAAAGCTAAGGAAATATTAGAGTATAAATTTTCTGGATATTATGGCGATCGCTTCCAGGTTATAATCATGGCTCCTGATTATGAAAATCACCAATTAGTGCCAGTATCATTTGACTCTATCGAGTATCCGTCTTTTGAATATGCCGCGAAAAAACCTAGTTTATTACCAGCATATCCAATTAGCAATCGTATTAAAGAATCTAAGCTTGATTTTAGCAAAGTTAAAGGTTTAAATGAAGAAAAAGAAAAATTAACTAGACTACTCAAGCTGCAATCTAAAGGATATAAGGGTTCAATTGGCGGAATTCTTTTCTATGGGTTACCAGGATGCGGTAAAACTTTACTGGCAAATGCCTTCGCTAATGAATCTGGCAGATATTTCTTTAAATTCTCCCCTGCTGATATTGTCAGTGTTTGGATTGGTCAAAGTCAAAAAAATATTCGCGACATCTTTGCTCAAGCTAAGAAAAAATCTCCTTCACTTTTATTTATTGACGAGTTAGACAGTATTGGGTTTAATCGTAACGAAGATAACGCGCACACAGACCAAAAGGCAACTATTAATCAGTTACTAATAGAACTAAATAACCTGCAAAATAGCGATGTAATTGTCATTGCGGCAACTAATTATTTGAGCGGTATTGATAGTGCTTTGAAACGTTCTGGGCGCTTGGATTGGAAAATTCCTATTTTCCCACCAGATCGAGTAGAAAGAATAGATTTGTTTAAACACTACTTGTCACAAATCGATATAAATCAGCTAGTTAATTTTGAAATTCTGGCTGAGAAAAGTATCAGATTTACTTCATCTGATATTGAATTGGTTTGCCGGGAAGTGAAAAATGCTATTCTTTTGGAAGAAATAAGTTCAGCTTTAACAACTTCCGATGTGATTACTTATATTAATAATCTGCAAGATGGCGGGTTAAGTCTCAATGAAGAACAAGTGAAAGAATTTTTGGAAGAGTGTAAAAGAATGAGTGTGAAGAATCCTAAATTGGAAACTTTGAAATTAGAATGGGGATTGTATTAATAGTAGGCTAATTAAAACGGCGGTCGCTGCTTTAGCAGTGTTAGAAAATAACTGAAAAAATATGCTAAGTTTTCCTCTTCGTAAACTGCTACTAAGAAGTATAGGATTAATGGCGATCGCCTACATTTCAATTTGTCTATTTTTGTTTTTTCGCCAGCGCCATTTCATCTTTCGCCCCACTGCACAAATCTTAACGCTACCTAGTTCGCCCGACTTTCTTCTTCCCTACGAAGATGTGCGTTTAACTATTACTAACTCTAGTGAATACATACATGCATGGTGGGTTCCAGCACCATCACCGAAAGAGAAACTAACTGTAATTCCAAATGAACCTGTCAGAATTCTCAAATCACCTAAAGTCTTTTTATACTTTTGCGGTGCTGCTGGTAATAAAGGTTATTACAATCATGTAGCCAGACTTCAAGCAATGCGACAGTTGGGATTTTCTGTGTTAGCGATCGACTATCGAGGTTTTGGTAGTAGTAAGGGGAGTTTTCCGAGCGAGTCTCAGATTTATCAAGATAGCCAAATCGCCTGGGATTATTTAGTAAAAATACGACACATTCCTCCTGAGCAAATTTTTATTTATGGAGAGTCACTTGGAGGAGCAGTTGCCATAGATTTGGCAGTAAAACATCCAGAAGCCAGGGGATTAATTGTGCAAAGTTCATTTACATCAATGGCAGAGGAAATTAAACATAAAAATTGGTTATGGATGTTTCCTGTGGATTTGCTAGTAACACAAAAGTTTGATTCTATTTTGAAAGTTCGTTTTTTACGTCTTCCTGTCTTGTTCATTCATGGAACTGCTGATAGTGTTGTGCCATCCTACATGAGTCAACAGCTATACGATAATGCTCCTGAACCTAAACAAATTTTATTAATTCCAGAAGCAGAACATTTCCGAATTTATCAGCCTGGAAGCAACTCGTATTTACAAGCAATTCAAAAGTTCATGGAAATAAACTATTGACAATTGTCGCCGGATATTTATCTACCTGCCACGGTGTAGCATAATCAACACCAGCCACTAATGGCGATCGCCACTCCAAAAAAGTTAATAACTTGCTTTTAATGATTGATAGAAAACAGGGATTGGCGACTGGGTACTGGAGATTATACACTAGCCCTATTTCTTAAGAATTACTAATCCGAACTCAAACTCCCTCTCTTTACTTATCTCATTTGTAGCTAAAGACTGATATTTTTATTTTTTGAATTTTTATTGAAATATGCAAGTTAAAATAACGAAGAATTATTAACCATATCGATGAAAGCAGGCTAAATTACTCGAAAAATGGATTGATGCCAAAAAGCTTCATCCATAAACATCAGAATTATGGATTTTGTTCCAGTTGAAATATCTACTCCTGTAAATCTGGAAATTGCCCAGATTAATACACCACAAACAACACTTTCTTCAACTTCTCGCATTCCCAAGGATACCATTCGCAGAAGTTTAAGAGCCTCTACAGTAGATTCCGTCTTAGCAGCGGTTTATGCTATCGGTACTAGCGGGATTTTGCTTGCCAATTTATTGGTGGAGTTAGATGCTAGTCCAGTGATATTTGGGTTGATGTCCTCTATTCCTATGTTGGTGAATCTGATTCAGCCGTTGGGTGCTTACATGTCTGAACGTAGCACCAGCCGCTTTCAGTATGCACTGCGGACACACGGAATTGCTCGCCTATTGTGGCTGATTTTAGTAATTGCGATCGCAGCTGCAAGCTGGGGAATGCTGAATAATAGCCAGTTGGTAATAATAACACTCTTAATTCTTCTATTGAGCAATCTTTTAGCAGGATTAGGAATCCCATCATGGCTAAGTTGGATGGCAATGATAATTCCCCGACGATTACGGGGCAGGTATTTTGGAATACGTAATAGTGCTGCTAGTCTCACCAATTTAATTTGCGTACCAATAGTCGGTTTTGCTGTATCCCATTGGTATGGGGGAGTTGTACAAGGCTATGGGGTGATTCTGTTTCTAAGTATGATTTTTGGAATTGTGGGGTTAGGGTGTCAGTATTTCCAAGTAGATATGAATCCCCTATCGCAAAACACTTATGTTGGCAAGTCACCTCAAACAAGTGAAATTCAATTAGACGCTACAAAAAATGAAAAACTTCACCCACAAGGGGATGGAGTTTTTGGGCATGGCGAAGATGTACCGCCACTAAACTCCATGCCCCAACCGACAGCGGCAGCAACCTCGACCGCCCACAAGGAGATGGAGTTTCCCGCCGCTTTCAAGGAATCTTCCCAAGAAAATCAATTAATTCATACACCACCACAACAACCAACTATCAGTATTTGGAAAAACTCTAACTTTTTGAGATTTCTGTTGTATTTCGGCTTATGGACGCTGGCATTTAACCTCAGCGCTCCTTTTTTTAACCTCTACATGCTGGACACCTTAGATCTCAATGTTAGCTACGTGACTATCTATACCAGCCTTCAGGCGGGGGCAAATTTGCTGATGTTGATTGTGTGGGGCAAATTAGCAGACAAAATCGGTAATCGTCCCATTCTGCTGTTTGGTGGAATCCTGGTTGCAACCACACCATTATTGTGGCTGGGAATTGGTGTTAATCAACTTGATATCTGGCTGTGGTTGCCACTGTTACACATCTTGACTGGCGGAACAGGCGCAGCGATGGAGTTATGTAATAACAACATTCAATTAGGGATTGCGCCGATTAAAAATCAGTCTATCTATTTTGCGATCGCAGCTGCCGTTGCTGGAGCGAGTGGTGCTTTAGGCACAACCATAGGCAGCTTCATCTTACAATTTACTCAATCTGGAGGCTCATTGGCGCTATTCGCCCTCTCTACCGTATTTCGACTAACAGCCCTAATTCCGCTGATTTTTACCCAAGAACCGGAAAGGGGATAGGGAGGTGGGGAGATGGGGAGATGGGGAGTGTGGGGGGAAAGAGAATTTATGCCCCCCTCTCTTCCCACACCTCCCACACCTCCCACACCTCCCACACCTCCCACACCTCCCACACCTCTAATGCCCCATACCCAATGCCTATTCTGCGGCGCTGGAAGTCAAAGACATTGTTTCCCATAACACCATATGAGGTGGTGTTAGCACAGGCTGGTGTAAAGCAATCAGCTGAGCTAAGGTGTTCTTTAATTGGGTACGCGGTACAATGTCATCGACAAAGCCGTGCTGGAGTAAATCTTCAGCGGTTTGAAAATCCTCAGGCAGCTTTTCTCGTATGGTTTGCTCAATCACTCGCCGACCTGCAAAACCAATAGTTGCTTTGGGTTCTGCCAAAATAATATCGCCCAACATTGCAAAACTAGCGGTAACGCCGCCTGTTGTAGGATTTGTCAAAACGGGAATATACAACAGTCGGGCGTCTTGATGGCGTTGTAGGGCTGCGGAAATTTTCGCCATCTGCATCAGAGAAAGCATTCCTTCTTGCATTCTCGCGCCACCGGAGGTGCAGACAATAACTACAGGATATCGCCGCTGAGTCGCTTGTTCGATCAAGCGCGTGAGTTTTTCTCCCACAACCGAACCCATACTACCACCCATAAAACGGAAGTCCATAACCCCAAGGGCAACAGGCAAACCGTTGATTTGACCTAAACCTGTTTTAACTGCGTCTATTAAGCCAAGTTTTTCCTGGCTTTCCCGTAAGCGATCGCTATATGGCTTGCGATCGCGAAATTGTAGGGGATCGGTTGGACGCAAATGCTCATCTAAAGGTTTCCAGGTATTGTGATCTATCAGCTGACGGATACGCTCATCGCTATCTACACGATTGTGATGACCGCATTCTACACAAACCATCTGGTTAGACCTCAGGTCTTTTGTGTATGTCAACACACCACAATTAGAACATTTATGCCATAGACCATCAGCAATTTCACGTTCTTGGCGTTCGAGACTGGTAGATCCTGATTTACGTCGATTTGCAAACCAATCAAATAGAGACTTTAAACCGCGTGATTCTTCGTTGTTAGCCATTTTTATCTTATTTTAAGTGGGGTATGAGGTCGAAACCATCTGAAGCCCTATCGGGTCATCCCTAGCCATTAACCACTTGTTTTTACCAATGAGTAATGACTAGATCGTCAAATTAAGCTTTTAAGCAATTCAGACCTTAATTTTCATCTTTGGTTGCCAGCTTAACGAAAATACTTATGCCAATACAAGCCTCTTGCTCTTTTTTTTAGAGGACTTTTTATATGAATGTAGTGACACCATGCAAATACTAACCTCCAAATAAGATGGTTACCCTCTCCCACCCAAATTAATTATTGTTTGTGTTGGGTCATAAGCAATCAGTATCTTTTTTATTAATTCTGCTTACCAACAGTTAATCGTCGTTAAAGAGGGTAATACCAGTCACGAGCTGAATATTATCAAAATGTCAAGGGCAGATGGCGTAATCGAAGTTACAGTCACGAATTATTATGAGGGGCTGGGGACTGGCGACTCGGTATTCGGTACTAGGTATTTGATATTAACTTTTAATTCCTATTCCCCAGTCACCAGTCCCCAGTCCCCAGTCCCCAGTCCCCAGTCCCAATTCAAGACGCTGAAAAAAATAATCGTAGATAGCTAGACAAAATAATTTCGCCAACAAATACAGTAATTACAGACCCTAAGGCGAGAAAAGGCCCGAAAGGCATCTTTTGTCCGAATTTGTGCCGCGATCGCACTATTACACCGCTACCTACTAACGCTCCTAGCGCACAGGCAACAAAACTAGCCAATAGCAAATATTTCCAGCCTAACCAGGCTCCCATCATTGCTGCTAACTTGGCGTCACCCGCACCCATCGCAGTTTTACCGAAGGCAATTGAACCTAATAGGGCGATCGCATCAAATAGCCATAAGCCCAATACTGCACCAACTATCCCCATCATCAAATGATTTACCAGTGCCACAGAACTAGCCTCTGGTAAAAAACCAACTACCATTTGGAATAAAATGCCCACCACTAAACCGGACTGAGTAAGTGCATTGGGTAGCGTCATTGTATCCAAGTCAATGAGCGATAGCGCTAACAACCAACTGCAAAAAACCCAATAGCCTATTGTTAAAGTCGAAGCTTTAAATACTAAAAAAACGATTAAAAAAATTATTCCCGTTAGCCCTTCTACCACAGGATAACGGGGAGAAATTTTGCTTTTGCAATATCGACACCGCCCTCTTAAGGAGATCCAGCCGAAGACTGGTACGTTGTCATAAGCTTTTAGCTGGTTTAAGCAATGCGGACAACGAGAAGGCGGCCAAAGAATTGACAACCCAGCAGGTAGCCGATAAACAACAACATTGATAAAACTGCCAACAGATGCACCCAAAGCAAAGACAATTACACTCGCCACGACGGCGAACAAAATGTCCATATAGTCATTTGTCCTTTGTCATTTGTCCTCTGTCTTTTGTCTTTTGTCGTTTGTCTTTTGTCAAGAGTTAACAACTAATGTCATTTGTCCTTATTTTTTGACTAACGACCAATGACTAATGACCAATGACCAATGACCGTTGTAGAGACGCGATTAATCGCGTCTCTACTAATGACTAATACATGTGCGATTCAATTTGGCTCAAGGGCACAAAACACTCTTGAGGTAAGAGAACTGGTTGGTTAGTAAAAATAACCTTACCTCGATGAGTTACACGATTAATTGCTACACCGGAAGGTTGCCCAGCTATTTCGGGGTGTACTTCGCAGTGAGTATAGTAGATCTGCCCAGCAGCTCTGATTACGGCGGTATCAATCAAAGGGGGCTGGTTCTTTGGAACTGTAAAATTAGTTTGGCCTTGTCGTAATGCGTACACTATCGACTGTTATTTGATTGCTAGATTTCTCTTTAGTCTACCCGAAACTTATGGTAAAGGTTGCCAAATTGCCCAGGTTGAATTATCAAATTATTGAGCTTCCAGAGCTAAAATCAGCGCATTGCCCATAGCACGGCAACCTAAGAGATTTTTTCCAGCTGAAATTATATCACCTGTGCGATCGCCTTGTTCTAAAACTTGTAGTACGGCTTTTTCTATACTGTCTGCGGCTTCTGGCTGATTTAAACCGTAGCGTAACATCATCGCCACACTTAAAACCTGTGCTAAAGGATTTGCCTTATCTTGTCCTGCAATGTCTGGGGCGGAACCATGAACTGGTTCAAATACACCAGGCCCCTCTGCGCCCAAACTAGCAGAAGGCAGCATTCCAATACTACCTGTGAGCATGGCAGCAGCATCAGAGAGAATATCGCCAAACAAATTGCCAGTGACAATGGTATCGAATTGCTTGGGAGCGCGTAGCAACTGCATGGCAGCATTATCTACATAAAGATGAGACAGTTCGATGTCTGGATATTCTTGGGACAGTTGGGTAATGCGATTGCGCCACAGCTGAGATACTTCTAATACGTTAGCTTTATCCACCGAACATAGTTTGCCGCTGCGTTTGCGGGCTGCTTCAAAAGCCACTCGTCCAATGCGATCGATTTCTGATTCAGTGTAAACCATCGTATTTACACCACGTTTTTCACCAGTTTCGGTGGCAAAAATTCCCTTAGGTTTACCAAAATAAATCCCACCAGTGAGTTCGCGCACCACCATAATATCGACACCTTCCACAACTTCCCGCTTCAAAGTCGAAGCATCGATTAGCTGGGGCAGAATTTTCGCTGGGCGTAAATTGGCAAATAGCCCCAAACCCGCACGTAGCCCTAACAAACCCGCCTCTGGACGTAAATTCGATGGTAAAGAATCCCACTTGTAGCCACCAATGGCAGCGAGCAACACAGCATCACTATTACGGCAAGTATCTAAAGTCGTAGAAGGCAGAGGTTCCCCTGTGGCGTCAATTGCTGCACCACCGATGAGGGCTTCTTGGAATTCAAACTGAATATCAAATTTCTGCCCTACAACTTTCAGCACATCTACCGCCACTGCCATAATTTCAGGGCCAATGCCATCGCCGGGGAGTAGGGTAATGCGGTAGTTCTGGGTCATAGCTCGTTTCTATTGGGTAAATGCTTGCAGATTAAATATCATACCGAGCAAAACGTACCGATGGAGTTGTTAATTTCTCAAAAGGGGGAAAGGGGAAAGGGGAAAAGGGCAAAGGAGAAAGGGGAAAGGTAAAAACCTCCCTCCTTATAGACGATCTGTTCATCCCTTTAACTTTTTCCCTTTTCCCCTCTTTTGTAGTGTGACTTGTAATAAGTGCCTTACTAAGTTCAAATCTAAGCACAGAAGCTCTTATAACCAATTTCAAAAAATTTTTCTGAAACCCCTTGACACTCTCTTGTAGTATTATGTAGTATATATGTAGTGAGGCGAAAGACAAGCTTCGCAAGGGTCAAAGTCATGTTCTACATACAACTCCAGGAGAGGCGTTGGAATAAACCAAAGTCTCCAAATAACAAAGCTGCTGCTACTTGCAAACCATCGAAAGTAGAGGCAACAAACGAAAAAAGTTCTAACTTTGCACTCATTAAAACCACGCAATACATCAGGAATATACAACAGGTTTATTACCTAGAATTCCCGTTGTTTTGCTAACAGTTTGTAACACAAAAAACTAATTTTCTGAACCTTGAAAACTGAATAAGAAATGGGCAAGTTCACCAACAAAACATGTGCCTAAAAACCTAAAATTTTAGGCACAGATTCCCAAAAATCGGGGTGTAGCTCAATTGGCTAGAGCGTTCCGTTGTCTGCGGAAATGTTGCGGGTTCAAGTCCCGTCACCCTGGTTAAAGTCCCGTAGGCGAATAGTTGAAGCCATCAGCCTCTCAAGCTGAAGACTGCGAGTGCAAATCTCGTCGGGACTCCCAAACGGCTGAGTAGCCAAGTGGTTGAAGGCATTGGTCTGCAAAACCGACATCGTGAGTTCAAATCTCACCTCAGCCTTATGGTGTCGCAGTGTAGCTTAAGGTAAAGCCCCAGGTTCATACCCTGGTTGATGCGGGTGCAAATCCCGCCGCTGCCACCAAATGCAGGGATGGTGTAACGGCAACACCTCGTGACTCCAAATCCGATGTTCTGGGTTCAAATCCTAGTCCCTGCGTCAATCAAGCCCCTGTAGACGAATGGTTAAGTCGCTGTTCTTTCAAACCAGAGATTGCGGGTTCAAATCCCGTCAGGGGAATCATTATGGGTCGATGGCCGAGTCTGGTTGAAGGCGACAGTCTGTAAAACTGTTCTTTTTTGCACGCAGGTTCAAATCCTGCTCGACCCACTGTGGAGAGGTGGCTGAGTGGCTAAAAGCGTCCTCCTGCTAAGAGGAAGCGGATACTTAATATCCGTCACAGGTTCAAATCCTGTCCTCTCCGCCTTGAGAGTGTGGTGTAACTGGATAACATCTCAGTCTACGAAACTGAAGATATGAGGGTTCAAATCCCTCCGCTCTCGTTACATGGGAGAGATGATGGAGTGGCTGATTCGAGTTGAATTAAACCAGTCCACTGGGTAAAACCCATCTCTCCTCCTTATCCCTCGGTAGCTCAGTTGGTAGTTAGCGCCTGTTTGAAGAACAGGAGGTCGTCGGTTCGATTCCGACCTGGGGGGCTTCGTTGCCTCATAGCTCAATGGCAGAGCAAGCGGCTGTTAACCGCGCGGTTGTAGGTTCAAGTCCTACTGAGGCAGCCATTCATTGCCGGGTGGACGAATTGGGAAGTCGCATCGCTCTGAACGATGAGGTTGCAGGTTCAAACCCTGCCCTGGCAATAAAGCCCTGTGGTGTAATTGGCAACATAGCGCCCTTTGAAGGCGAAGATTCCAGGTTCGAGTCCTGGTGGGGCTGCCAAACTTGCTCTTGTAGCCCAACTGGAAGAGGCTGCCGTCTCAAAAACGGTAAGTTGTGGGTACCCTTCGGGAAGCCGCTTCGCGTCTACGATTCCTACCAAGAGTACCAAAATTTGCTCCTGTAGCCCAATTGGAAGAGGTGGCAGACTTAAAATCTGTTTCGTTGTGGGTTCGACTCCCACCAGGAGTACCAACGGGGTGTAGCGCAGCTTGGTAGCGCGTCTGCTTTGGGAGCAGAATGTCGCAGGTTCAAATCCTGTCACCCCGATATGCCCCTGTGACGGAACTGGCATACGTGCTGGAATCAGAGTCCAGATTTTACAGCTACCCTTCGGGAAGCCGCTTCGCGTCTACAAATCCTGTCAGGGGCACTAAGCTCTCGTGGCGGAACGGAAGACGCACTAGACCGAGGATCTAGTTTTTTGCAGGTTCAAATCCTGTCGAGAGTACCAAAATATATGGGAGCGCGGGAGTTTTGGGAACTCCAGGTCGTAGGTTCAAATCCCTACCACTCAGACTTCGCCCTTGTAGCCCAACGGAAGAGGCGCTTCGCTTAGAACGAAGAGGTTGCTGGTTCAAATCCAGTCAAGGGTATTGACTTCTTGCAAAAGAATTTTTGCAAGAAGGGGAAAGGGAAAAGGTTGGTTATTACTCCTTTCCCCTTTACCCCTTACCCTTTTCCCACTTCTGCAAGAAGTCTATTGGTGAATATGCGGGGATGGAGCAACGGTGGCTCATTGGGCTGCATAACCTGAACATCGGCAGGTTATGCAGCCCCCGTCACCAAACAAGGCAAAAGTTAAAAGGCAAAAGAAAGAAAAAGAAAATCTTTTTACTTTTTAACAAGTGCTGGTGTAGCTCAATTGGCAGAGCAACTAACTTGTAATCAGTAGGTTGCAGGTTCAACTCCTGTTACCAGCTTGATGCGGGTGTGATGTAACGGCAGCATGAGACGTTTCCACCGTCTTCGTGCGAGTTCAAATCTCGCCGTCCGCTCTAAAACTTGCGGGTGTGATGTAATCGGTAGCATCTGAGTGCGCCATACTCAGTGCGTGGGTTCAAGTCCCTCCACTCGCTTGCGTAGTCCTGTAACTCAATTGGTAGAGTGTCTTCCTTACAAGAAGAACGTTGCGGGTTCAATTCCTGCCAGGACTACCAAATATTGGGAGTGTAGCTCAATGGAATAGAGCTTCGAGTTTCTACCTCGAAAGTTGTGGGTTCGAGTCCTACCACTCCCGCCTGAAAATTTCTTTAATTTTGAATTTTGAATTTTGAATTTTGAATTGTTATGGGGTCATAGCTCAGCTGGCTAGAGCGCCTGCCTTGCAAGCAGGAAGTCATGGGTTCAAGTCCCATTGATTCCACTGATGGTGTCTGAAGCCAAAGTGGTCGAGGCGCTGGTTTGTGGAACCAGTCATAACGGGTTCGAGTCCCGTCAGGCACCCCTAATGGAAGATGCTGCTGAATGGACGGCAACCAAGCTTGAACCTTGGAGTACGGGCAACTGTAGGGGTTCGATTCCTCCATCTTCCTCTTTTTCCACCTGAAGCCGAAAAGCGAGGCGCTGTGCTGATAACACAGAAATAGGAGGGGCAGTACCTCCCTGGTGGATTTATATGTAGTGTTGGTGTTACAAGATTTGCGATGTAATACGATCGCACTTGCTCATTTCTTTTTCAAATTAACTAGGGTGGTTGGCATACCGGCTGTGCAGCGGGCTTTTAACCCGCAGAAATAGGTTCGACCCCTATACCACCCATTAACAAATTCAAAATTCAAAATTCAAAATTAAGAAATGCAATTCTAGCTAGCTTTTTGACAATTCCTAATATTCAACTTGAATATACGTTTGGTTATGAATAGCAACTAGCGATCGCCAGTTGAGCGTGTTGCAATAATATATCTTTATCCAAAGCCTGGATAGGATATTGCGGTGTTACTGCTAGTAGTTTCTCAATTCTTTCTCTAGCTGCTTCCACAACTGATTCATCTAAGCTACCGTTACTCAAAGAATCGCCAAAATCTTCAGCAATTCGATAAGTTCTTTCAATAGATGACGAATTAATATTCCGCGAGACAATAAACAGGTCGCAGCCTGCATTAAATGACCGCGCCACAGTACCAGCTTGAGTAAACATATCTGAGATTGCTTTCATATCTAAGTCGTCAGAAACAACGACTCCCTCAAAGCCAAGTTCTTCCCTAAGTATGTTTTTGAGAATAGGGTGAGAAAGGGTTCCTGGTACATCAGGATCTATCTTGGGAAATAAGATATGGACAGTCATGATTATAGGAATCTGTACTTCGATAAGGGTTTTAAAAGGTATAAGTTCTCGAAGTCGCAGGTCTTCTAAGGTGAAATTGAGTATTGGTAGCTCGATGTGAGAATCTTGGCTAGTGTCTCCATGTCCGGGGAAATGTTTGGCGCATCCAATAATTCCTGAATCTCGAAGTCCGAGGTAGTAGTCACGGGCACCTTGAGCAGCAGTTTCAGGAGTGCGACCAAAGGCACGAAACCCAATTACAGGATTATTGGGATGGGAGAAAATATCTGCTACAGGCGCCCAAGATAAATTTATTCCGAGAGATTTTAGCTCAGTAGCTGTTGCTTTTGCTACTTCGTAGGCGTGCGATCGCAACAACAATGCGTGAGGAAATCGTGTAATCGGTAAAGGTGTGCGAACAACACGACCTCCTTCATGATCTAAAGTAACAAATATTGAATCACGTTCAATATATTCTCGTATTTGTTTGTTCAAATCCTTGAACTTTTCTAGCCACACCTCATATGGAGTGCCATCCAGAAAATTCTTAGCAAAAAATATCACCCCAATTGGCTTTAATTCATTGAGTGCGCGTTTATCCTCATCACTTAACGTAGTGCCGGAAATCCCTAGAATCAGGTGGTGTCCAAAGCGATTTAGCTCGTGCGATCGTGCCATAATCATTTACCTATGCTGTGTAGCAAACAATATCAACCCTAATCCTATACTTTTATCGCGGTGGAGAACGCAGGAGCAAAGGAGACAAGAGGACAAGGAGAATATAGCGGTTCTCAATTGGGTAAAATACGCCGATTCGTAGGGGCTTGACATCTGTGCATACGTGTCAACTTAAGCTCAAACTGTTGCCCCACAATCGTTTTACCCCACCCCCAACCCCTCCCCTTGGCAAGGGGAGGGGAGGTTTTGCGTCAGCAAAGCCGGGGTGGGGTAACGCGGATCTTGATGGTAAATGAGTAGAACTCAATATCACGTCTTCACAAGGGTTTCACGTTAACTTGACACCAATGACAGCTGTGCGCCCCTATAGCGTGTTGCATCCAAACGAGAACGCTATAACTTCTTACTCCTTACTCCTCAGTCAACAGCCAACACGGGCTAAACGCGCCGTTACCGCTAACAGTACTCGAAATCCCTAATTCCCAATTTTCTTTAAACTTCCACCAACTCTTGTCAAAAGCGTGACTTTAAGAAACAGTAAATATCTTCTTAAGTAAATATATTTATTGATTTTTAACAATTAAGATACTAATTACATGGTATTACTTACGTAATTCTAGAAGAGCTTTTCGGTAAAAGCATTTTTGTGTAGACTCAAGAGTGCCTTGCCACAGGCATTGCATCGTGTTGTTTTCATATCGGGAGATTTATGTCAATAAGTCTATTTAATAACTGTCTCGATAGAATTACTTCCAAAATTTATAATATTTGTTATGAAAATTACAAAGGATTGACTAAAAATCCTAGATGGCTTTTGATGCGTAAGATTGCTCGATTTAAAATTGGACGAGCTATTATGATTTATTTCTTAAAACGCTCAGCTAAATTATATTTTAATGAAAGCAATTCTTGTTTTCCAGATATAAATGTAGATGACGTTGTTAAGCATCTAAAAGCTGAAGGCATATATTCGGGAATTCAACTGCCTGAAAATATTGTTCAAGAAATAGTGGAATTTGCCTATTCAACACCTTGCTATGGTAACCGAAAAACAGATATGGGTTTCTTTTACCATAACAAACAACAAGCACAAACTAAGTCAGAAAAAAACTTTATAATTGGCAGTTATTTTAATACGGGTTTGCTTTGCCCTGCTATAAAAAAGCTCCAAAACGATCCAAAATTATTGGCAATAGCGGCTGCGTTTTTAGATGCTGAACCTATACATCAAGGGAATTTGATGTGGTGGAGTTTTTCAGGCAAAGCAACATATCTCGAACAAAGTCAAGCTGCTCAGTTATTTCACTACGACCTTGACGATTATCGTTTTCTAAAGTTTTTCTTCTATTTAACTGATGTAAACGATCGCACTGGCCCTCATGTTTGTGTTCGTGGTAGCCATAAGAATAAAAAATGGTCGCACCTCTGGCTACGCAAACGAGAAACAGATGAAGATATTATCAATTATTATGGTTCCGAATCTTTAGTAAAAATTTGTGGCAAAGCTGGTTTTGGATTTGTGGAAGATCCACTTTGTTTTCATAAAGGAATTACTCCTACTCATCAAGATCGTTTGATATTACAACTAGAATTTGCCAGAACTGACTACGGGATGCAGCACGATTTAAGACCAGTTAGTCTACTGAAATGTATTTGATTTTGGTTGTGCGATCGCGACTAACCTCTAATTTCAGCTGCTAATACTTTTTCATTTAATTTCATACTACATACATCCAAGTCAATTAAAACAGTTAAAATACTTAATCGAAAACAAAACAAGTATTTATTATTACATTAAAACCATATTTAGCGATAGGCCAAATATTTATTGACAAGGGTTCCACCAGCACTGCGTCTGCCCCGATAAATGGATGAAATACATTCTTTCCCCACTCCCTACTCACCACTCCCCACGTTTGTTAAGAAGTACAGGAATTATCTAAAGAAATCAACTGCTTAGAGACAACAGTTAATAACTAGTTTTTTTAGTCATAGGTAATGACTTTTGTTTCTCCACATCTGGTAGTCTAAATCTAGATAAAATCAAGGCAGCAAAGCCATTGTCAACAATGGTTGCCTAGATACGTGTGTATCAGGACAAATTCCCATTTAAACAAGTTTTTTGGGAAAGCGATCTCACAACGGCTACTAAATGTAACGGATTGCAACGTATAATGAAAACGGCAAAACCATTAAGAAATATTGAAGGGCAGTAAGGTTAAATGCGAGTAGCGATCGCGGGTGCTGGTCTAGCAGGACTTTCCTGCGCGAAATATCTAAAAGACGCAGGTCATACTCCCGTTGTCTTGGAAAGCCGGGACGTACTGGGTGGTCTAGTTGCGGCTTGGAAAGACTCTGATGGCGACTGGTATGAAACCGGGTTACACGCCTTCTTTGGGGCATATCCGAATATGCTCCAATTGCTCAAGGAGTTGGGCATCGAAGACAGACTCCAGTGGAAAGAGCATACACTGATTTTCAATCAACCAGATAAGCCTGGGACATTCTCACGTTTTGATGTTCCAGATATTCCGTCTCCATTCAACGTGATTGCGTCGATTCTTCGCAACAAAGACATGTTGACATGGGAGCAGAAAATTCGATTTGCGATTGGCCTACTTCCAGCAGTGGTTCGGGGTCAAAAGTATGTCGAAGACATGGACAAATACAGTTTCCTAGAGTGGTTGGAAAGGCAAGGTGTTGATGAGCGAGTAACCAGTGACGTGTTTATCGCTGCATGTAAAGCCCTCACCTTTATCAACCCCGATGAAGTTTCTGCAACGATTCTCTTAACTGCGCTCAATCGCTTTCTGCAAGAACGATATGGCTCCAAGATTGCATTTTTAGATGGTTCTCCTACAGAACGTCTATGCAACCCTATCGTGGATTACATCACAGAAGGTGGCGGTCAAGTGCGGTTAAATGCCCCATTGAAAGAGATTTTACTCAACGCCGATAACACAGTCAAAGGATTTTTGATTCGGGGGTTAAATGGGGCAGAAGATGAAATTATCGTGGCTGATGCTTACGTATCTGCCATCTCAGTAGATCCCCTGAAAGCGATCTTGCCTGGCCCTTGGAAGCAAATACAGTTTTTCCAGAAGCTAGAAGGCTTAGAAGGAGTACCAGTGATCAACCTACATCTGTGGTTTGACCGGAAACTTACAGAAATCGATCACTTGCTATTTTCGCGATCGCCACTCCTAAGCGTTTATGCTGATATGAGCAATACCTGCCGTGAATACGCCAACCCTGACCGCTCAATGCTGGAATTAGTTCTAGCACCGGCAAAAGATTGGATAGCCAAATCCGATGAGGAGATTGTGGCTGCGACAATTGCCGAGTTAGAAAAACTCTTCCCCGACCACTTTGGGGGAGACAACCCAGCAAAACTGCTCAAATCTCATGTGGTGAAAACGCCGCGTTCAGTTTACAAAGCGACCCCCGGTCGCCAACAGTACCGTCCTGCACAAGTCACGCCGATTGCTAACTTCTATCTCGCTGGAAGTTACACCATGCAACGCTACTTAGGCAGTATGGAAGGTGCCGTACTTTCTGGTAAGCTGACAGCACAGGCGATTTCTGAGGCCTTCCCGGTAGCAAAATCCTCAAACCTGCAAACGCTCACCCGACCGCCTGCAACGAATGCTGCAACTGCCTGAATCGAAAGCCCGCATGAAAACGCTGGTCTCTGTGGACGAGTCCTACGAACTTTGTCGTCATCTCATAGCCAAATACTCCACGACTTTTTACCTCAGTACTTTGCTTCTGAGCAAGGAAAAGCGTCCTGCTATTTGGGCTATTTATGCTTGGTGCCGCCGTTTAGATGAACTGGTCGATGGCCCTGCATCTGCTATTACCACGCCAGAAACCCTAGACCTATGGGAGCAGCAGCTAGAATCGATTTTTGCTGGACACCCATTGGATAATTTCGACGTAGCTTTGGTAGATACAGTTGAACGGTTCCCGATGGACATCGAGCCTTTTCGGGATATGATTGCTGGTCAACGTATGGACTTATACCGAAGTCGCTATGAAACCTTCGAGGAGTTATATCTTTACTGTTATCGTGTTGCCGGCACTGTAGGCTTGATGTCCACAGCAATCATGGGATTGGATACTGGCAAAAATATAGCTCCGTGGAACCGCGAACAACAGCCACATAATCCCACCGAAGAAGAAATTGCCTTGGGAATTGCCAAGCAACTCACCAACATCTTGCGAGATGTTGGCGAGGATGCACGACGCGGACGAATTTATATTCCTCTAGAAGATTTGGCAAGATTCAACTATACCGAACAAGACTTGTTCGAGGGTATAGTTGACGATCGCTGGCGTTCCTTGATGCGCTTTCAAATTGCTCGCGCACGACAGTTTTATCGCAAGGCAGAAAAAGGAATTTCCTACCTAGCTCTTGATGGTCGTTGGCCTGTGTGGGCGGCTCTGATGCACTACAGTGGGATTTTAAGCGTCATCGAACGAAACGATTATAATGCCTTTACAAAACGCGCCTACGTGCCTCAGTGGCGGAAGTTGCGTTCTTTGCCAGTAGCGTGGATGCGATCGCAAGTCCTGTGAAGATTAGTCATTGGTCGTTGGTCATTAGTCATTAGTCATTAGTTAAACAAGAAGGACGAATGACAAAATTAGTCATTGGTCATTGGTCATTAGTTAAACAAGAAGGACAAATGACAAATGACTATTGACTCTCCCCAATATATCTGCTAACATCATTATTCGTGACCGTGGAGAGGTGGCTGAGTGGTCGAAAGCGGCAGATTGCTAATCTGTTGTACGGCAGGCAACTCCGTACCGAGGGTTCGAATCCCTCCCTCTCCGTTTTTAAGACTTTAAGCTACATATGAGACTACATTGTGTGTAGATATCTGACTAGATTATGTGTAAAAAAATATTTACACAAAGAGTAAGGATTTTTACTCCTTCAGAGGGATGTTATGATTTATCCTTTGGAGTCCTGATAAAGTCAAGCTAACTTATAAATCTAGTTTGAACATTACTTTTAGGCTCCTAAATATTCTGAGGAGTGAAAGTAACTTATGCAAAGAATTTGTACAGCCTTAACCTTGAGTATAGTTAGCATCGCAAGTGGATTCCTATTAGCTGCTTGTGAAGACGGTGGTGGAACTACCCCCACAGCTAGCGGACTGAAAATAGGTTCTCTATTGCCCACAACAGGTGATTTAGCATCTATTGGGCAGCAAATGGCAGTGAGCGTTCCCCTACTAGTGGAAACCGTGAACGCTTGCGGTGGTGTAAACGGCCAACCTGTTACCCTTGTTGCTGTAGACGACCAAACAGACCCAAAAGCCGGTGCTGCTGGTATGACTAAACTAGCATCAGTAGATAAAGTTGCAGGTGTCGTTGGCTCTTTTGCTAGTAGTGTTTCCACAGCCGCCGTTTCAATTGCTGCTCAAAATCAAGTGATGTTGATTTCACCAGGTAGCACCAGCCCTGTATTTACAGAAAAGGCACAAAAAGGCGACTTCAAAGGTTTTTGGGCGCGTACAGTCCCGCCTGATAGCTACCAAGGGCCAGCTTTAGCCCAACTTGCCACTAAAAAAGGTTTCAAGCGAGTATCCACTGTCGTAATTAATAACGACTATGGTGTCGGCTTTGAAAAAGCATTTGTTCAAGCTTTTGAAAAATTGGGCGGAACCGTAGTTAACAAAAAAAATCCTGTGCGCTACGACCCCAAAGCCACTACCTTTGAAACTGAAGCTACCGCTGCTTTTGCTGGGAAACCCGATGCAGTCTTGGGAGTTTTTTACGTAGAGACAGGTAGCTTGCTGCTGAAGTCAGCATATCAGCAAGGTCTGAGCAAAGGCGTACAGGTAATGCTCACAGATGGGATGAAATCAGACGAATTTCCCGGTCAAGTCGGCAAAGGTAGCGACGGGAAATACATTGCATCTGGAACCATCGGCACAGTACCTGGTTCTGATGGTAAAGCATTAGAAGCTTTCAAAAAACTCTGGAAAGAAAAAAGAGGTGGTTCGCCAGGGGAATTTGCTCCCCAGTCTTGGGATGCTGCCGCTTTATTAGTATTGGCGGCCCAAGCTGCTAAAGAAAATACCGGCCCTGGTATAGCCAAGCATATCCGTGAAGTTGCTGACGGCCCTGGTACAGAAGTTACCGATGTCTGCGAGGGACTGAAGTTGCTGCAAAAGGGTCAAGACATTAACTATCAAGGAGCCAGTGGCAATGTAGATGTTGACGCTAACGGTGATGTTATCGGCGTTTACGATGTCTGGTCAGTAGGGGACGACGGCAAAATTAAGGTAATTGATAAAGTTACCCCTAAGTAGAAAGTGAGGAGTTAGGAGTTATGAGTGAGGAGTTAGGAGTGAGGAGTTAAAGAGTACTAACTTCTAACGTGAGAGTTGAAAAGTCAGAGCTTAGGAGTCAGAAGAATTCAAGAATTAGAAGAATTTGCGATCGATGAATACATCAATCATAGTAAGCTTGCCATCATTTCTAACTCTTAACTCCTAACTCCTAACTCCTAACTCCTACTCCTAACTCTTAACTTTTAAAAGCCATTGAAGTTGTAACCAACACCTAATAACAAGCCCACATCAGTTTGGTCGAAAAATCCCGCATTCACAGACGCTGTTGCCGTAAATTGAGAATTTAAAGGCACATCAACGCCAGCAGATAGTAGAAAGGCAAATTCAGAATTATCGCCAGTTTTCCAAGCTGCACCTGCTCCTACATAAGGTGCAAAGGCTAACGGTTCCTTAAAAGGATCTGTTGACTGGAAGGTAAAATCATAGGTGACGGGAAGTAAAATTGTGGTATTGTCACCAAATATCGCGGCTGGGCGAACTGAGATAGTATTTGTTAAGCCGACTTTGCTGATTACCGCAAAGTTGCCATCTCCTAAAGCTGAACTGTCACCACTCAAACCAATGTTGGCACCAACCCCAACATAGCTGCTACCGCCACGGGTAGTTGTACCTAGATCGATATCTGATTGTGCAACTCTAGCGTCAGATGGTTGAGAATTTGGTTGCCCAGGCTCAGAATTCAGCGTTGCAGATGAGGTTGGCACTGTCCCTGGAATGGGCGTGAGGGTTTCCTCTGTCCCACCATTAGAAAACTGCTGAATCGTAGTTACATTTGCTACTGTTGATGGTTCAGTTGTTTCTGTAGCCTCTAATTCAGTACTTAAGTCATTACCAGACACTACAGCTGCCGGAGCCTCTGTTTCTGTCAATGGCTGAGTGCTTACCGTATCTACTGTCTGGGCAACGGCAGATAAGCCGCCACTCAGGACTGTAAGAGCAGCTATACTTGGTAACAAAAAAACACCTTTACGAAGAAAACTAGTATTCACGTTCACTCACTCCTAAAACAATTATTGCCGCGAAAAATAAAGGGTTTTGTTGATTTGAGCCAACAAATTCAGACAATACTCAAAATTTAACATCAAAAAATCAGTTTTTACATCCTGGTTTTGATGGATTTATTTACTTAACAAGAAGTAGCAAATAATTAATTACTACATCTTAAATATCCGGAATTTAACAGATGACAAAAATTATCCAGGTTTTACTCACTATTCTATTTTTTCTGCTTGAGAGGAAGCTTATACTGATAAAGGAAGCAATCATCAATTTAGATGAAAGCTTAGCCTAGCCAAACATCCAAGGTTATCAGTCTTTAATTGAACGAGTAAATTGGCATTTCTGCTGTCGCTGGAAACGTGGTTATTATAACTCCAAATCCTGCTATAATGCGGTTTCTTTTAGCGTTCAGATTCAAGAGAAAAACTGGAAACTATCAACAATTAGCTATCAATTATCACTGATGAGCGATCTCAGAGAGTTTTAGTCTGCCACAACTATTCCTTAGCTGATTTGGTTTAGGCTTTAAATTCGTAACTTCAACTTCAGATCGATATTCCCTAATCCAATCAAAAAATTTCCTTATAATAAAAAAGCAAATATGAACTTATATTACGAACCTTGCAAAAATATTTAGAAATTGTCTAGAAGCCAAACATGGTTTTAAGGTAGAACCTATAGGAGAGACTTGAGGCAAATGTGATGAGCGGAAATAATATTCAAAACTATCGCTATGTCTGTACCCTGACCTTTGGTGATATCTACGGTCAAATAATTGTTTGGTTAATTACAATTACCCTAAGTTTGGCATCAGCCTTGGCACTGATGGGTGCTAAGAAGCCGGTATACGCTTTAGCAACAGTAGGTCTCGTCGTTCTGCTATCGCTGCCTTTCTTGCTGTTTGCGTTTGTGACTACATTGTTAAATCATATTGAATTAGTTCCTGTACAACCTGGAACGAAAACAGAACCCATACCAGGTAATGTGTCTCAGCAACAACCTGTACAACTAACTACTTAACTACTTAATAAGTTAAGAGTTAAGAATTAAGAGTTAGGAGTCACAGTGTCTAGCTGTTAACTCTTAATTTTTAACTTTTTTCTTAACAATAGGGAGTAGGGAGTAGCGAAGAGGTTATTTTTCATCACCTCGTTGTGTGATTTATAACTAAGAAAGGGGAAAGGGGAAAGGGGAAAGGGGAAGGGGGAAAGGATACAAGAAAGAGTTTTCAAATATCGAGCACGTGTAAAGATGTATTTCGAGATACGTAGTACGAGAAATGCGGCGTCCTTATTTCAAGCCCCTAACTTTAGTTATGGGGTTCCCTTTCCCCTTTAACCTTTAACCTTTAACATTTTCCCTGCCCGAAGGGCATTGACCTGACCGCGTCACTTCAAAATTTGTAATAACATCCCTGTCTATGGGCAGGGAATTTTTTTGTATAGATGCATACTTAAGAAAGCCTGGAAAATCGCACAACCAAATATCAAAAAGGTTTCTTCTCCTACTCCCTTTTTTAAGACAGTTTAATCACTTGAAAAACCCTTTCTTTCATCAGATTTCTACAATAGAACAGCAGTGGTTTGCAGTCGGGGGCTAAATAATGCTGGAACATGATGTGATTATTGTTGGCGGTGGATTGGCAGGATGTCGCGCTGCTGTGGAAATTGCCCGCACCGACCCTAGTTTAAATGTTGCTGTGGTTGCCAAAACCCATCCCATTCGTTCCCACTCGGTGGCAGCCCAAGGTGGTATGGCTGCGTCACTGAAAAATGTGGATTCGCAAGATAGCTGGGAAGCACATGCTTTTGATACTGTCAAAGGTTCTGACTATTTAGCAGATCAAGATGCTGTGGCAATTCTCGCCCAGGAAGCGCCAGATGTGGTGATTGACTTGGAACACATGGGCGTTTTGTTCTCACGCTTGCCCGATGGCCGTATTGCCCAAAGAGCTTTTGGCGGACATTCCCACAATCGCACTTGTTACGCAGCAGACAAGACTGGTCACGCAATTTTGCATGAATTAGTTAACAACTTACGCCGTTATGGGGTGCAAGTTTATCAAGAGTGGTATGTGATGCGTCTCATTTTGGAAGAGGGGCAGGCTAAGGGTGTGGTAATGTTCCATTTGTTAGATGGACATGTTGAGGTTGTGCGGGCAAAGGCAGTAATGTTTGCTACAGGGGGCTATGGCCGGGTTTATAACACCACCTCCAACGATTACGCTTCTTCGGGCGATGGTTTAGCTATGACTGCGATCGCCGGTTTGCCCCTCGAAGATATGGAGTTTGTCCAATTCCATCCCACTGGCTTGTATCCAGTAGGGGTGCTGATTTCCGAAGCAGTACGCGGTGAAGGGGCGTATTTGATTAATAGCGAAGGCGATCGCTTTATGGCTAACTACGCGCCTAGTCGCATGGAACTGGCTCCTCGCGATATTACCTCGCGGGCGATCGCTTATGAAATCCGCGCTGGTCGTGGTATTCATATCGATGGTAGCGCTGGCGGCCCCTTTGTCTATCTCGATCTGCGACACATGGGTAAAGAAAAAATTATGAGTCGCGTTCCCTTCTGTTGGGAAGAAGCCCATCGACTAGTGGGTGTTGACGCTGTAACTCAACCTATGCCAGTGCGCCCGACGATTCATTATTGTATGGGTGGTATACCAGTGAACACTGAAGGTCAAGTCCGCAGTAGTGGTGATGGTTTAGTTGAAGGGTTCTATGCTGCTGGGGAAACGGCTTGTGTTTCTGTACACGGAGCAAATCGCTTAGGTAGTAATTCGCTGTTGGAGTGTGTAGTTTATGGCAAACGCACTGGGGCAGCGATCGCCCAATTTGTGCAAAAACGTAAATTGCCCTCTGTGGATGAGCAACGCTACCTCAACGAAGCCAAGCAACAAATCCAAGCTTTGCTAGAACAACCAGGACAGTACCGTATCAATCAAGTCCGTGAAGCCTTCCAAAATTGTATGACTGAGTATTGCGGTGTTTTCCGCACTGAAGCATTAATGACTGAAGGGTTACAAAAACTAGAAGAAATCCAACAGCGATATCCCCAAGTTTATCTAGATGACAAAGGAAGTTGCTGGAATACAGAACTTGTAGAAGCCTTAGAACTGCGAAGCTTGATGGTAGTGGGACAGACCATTTTGGCATCAGCTTTAAATCGCCAAGAAAGCCGCGGCGCACACTTCCGCGAAGATTATTCCGAGCGAGATGATGCTAACTTTCTCAAACATACAATGGCTTACTATTCACCAGCGGGAATTGATATTCAATATCGGCCTGTGGCGATTACTATGTTTGAGCCAAAAGAGCGGAAGTATTAGTAAAAAGTAAATTTATATTTTTAATGGAGGGGACTAAAACCACTTTGTCCACCTCGATTAAAAATATAAATGCAGGACTTACGCAATATGTGACTGAAAACCTTATTCAAGCGTTGCGGTAATTCATGAATTACCGCTACTTTCGTTATCTTTTGCGTAAATCCTGAAATGATTAAGTTACTAATCAGAAGCTAATTGCTTTTGAATCACAGCTATTATTTTTTCTTCCCAAGCTGGATCGTTTAATTTTATTGCAGCATCATGAGGACGAGCTTTTCGTCTATCCATGTAAGCATAAAAAGCTTCCTTATCATCCTTGTGAGTGACAAGGTAACTCTTTAGCTCTTGGTCGCTCATTGCTGCATAGTTTACCTTATTCATAGTTCCGTACTACATTTATGGTTTTATACTACCATCTGATGTAATTTCTAGCTCTATTCCTTCATTTTGCCCAGCTAATATAAATAAATTGAGCGATCGTTCATCTAATCGCACGATATGAATTGGCTGGAACATCACATTTGTAAGTTGATGGCAAAGTCTATATAAGCATTGTAGCTGTTCTGGTGTTGGCTGTAGGTTATCTTTTTTTATCATATATTATATATAAGTTTATATGTAACAAATATAATATAAGAATATCTAGTGATTTTCTCACATTTGTGACTCTCAGACGCTAGTTAGCATTCCAAATTAGCTTACCTTTCTCACCTGGATGTGCTGCTCCCTCTTTATCGCGCCACTCAAAGTGTATTTCAATTGACATTTTCAAATACTTCATTAAGTGCAAAGTGTTACGCCAAGCAAGATTTGAATCCACACCTTGTATTGAAATGTTTACCTCTGGTAAGTAGTGAAAACCAGAGTTAATTTTTTCACCCTCAACAACATGAGCAAGGGTTAGCTTTATGAGTTCATCTACAGAAAGTCCCTGTACAATAGCAAGTTCGTGCGCTGTATCAACGATTTTGTTCCAGTTGGGTTGATGAATTTCCTGACCACCAACGACAGCTCGCAGGACTCTGGTATGGTGCAAATTGCTTACAGCATCAGGTTCAAGAACTCTATAATTCTCAGTTTGAGAAACTTGCTGAGGCTGGTAACGTGCCTCATATTCATTCAATAACTTCTCAATAACAGTGATGGGTGTATCCTCAAAAGGGACAGCGAGGGCTTGGAGCCTCTTGTAAATGGGATCGGGTATTCTGATAACTGGCATCGTAATATACTTGTGTATCTACTCTATATATTATATATTTGTAACATCTTAAATATAAGATGGCAACAGCCACATAATCTCATGCCAACACAGAAACAATCGGATACAGCGATATTCCTTTGTCAATTACTTTCTAACCTGTATCAGCCCATCCAAGTTTTTCGTTACGACCAAAAGTTGAGAACGCTTTATATTCAAGCTGGTTTGAATGATGAGATTGCGGTCATAATTAATCAAAATGGCAATTGGAACTTTGTTCTATGATGCAGAACCTCAACCAGATGACCAATATTGAACTAAAAAAGTATATTTCAGAACATAGAAATGATGAAGAAGCATTTCGGGCTGCATTGCAAGTTTTGATGAGTCGTTGTGACTCTGCTACACAACAACCCTATCCTTTCGATCTAGACAATCCTGAGAGCGAGGTAGAAGCTCTACTGTTAGAGAAACTCCATCGAACTGAGAACAGAAGCGATCGCCAACCATAACACCTAAACCATCAGAGGTGGTAACCCAGTGATGTAAAATCCTGGAGATAGTAAAAGGTGATTAGTAGAGTTTCAAGAGAATGGCACAGGATAGGAAAACGGTTGTAATTACAGGTGCCTCTTCGGGGGTCGGTTTGTATGCGGCAAAAGCTCTTGCCCAAAGGGGATGGTTTGTGGTGTTGGCATGTCGGGATTTAGCAAAGGCACAACAAGCTGCCCAAGCTGTAGGAATCCCTTACAACAGTTATACCAGCATACATATTGACCTTGGCTCCTTGGAAAGCGTTCGACAGTTTGTGAAAAACTTTCGCGCAAGTGGCAACTCCCTTGATGCTTTGGTTTGCAACGCGGCAATTTATATGCCCTTAATAAAAGAACCATTACGCAGCCCAGAAGGTTACGAGTTAACTGTTACTACCAATCATCTTGGGCATTTCCTTTTGTGCAATCTCTTGCTAGAAGATTTACAAAAGTCTTCTTCACAGCCAAGGCTGGTGATTTTGGGAACTGTCACCCATAACCCAGACGAACTCGGTGGAAAGATTCCTCCGCGTCCAGACTTGGGTAATTTCGAGGGTTTTGCAGCAGGATTTAAAGACCCAATTTCGATGATTGACGGCAAGAAATTTGAACCCGTTAAAGCCTACAAAGACAGCAAGGTTTGTAACGTGTTGACCATGAGAGAACTGCATCGGCGCTACCACGAGTCAACCAATATTGTCTTCAGTTCTCTCTATCCGGGATGTGTTGCAGAAACGCCACTATTCCGCAACCACTATCCGCTGTTTCAGAAACTTTTCCCATTATTCCAAAAGTACATCACTGGGGGATATGTGTCTCAGGATTTAGCAGGAGAGCGGGTTGCTGCCGTTGTTGCCGATCCTGAATATAGTCAATCCGGTGTTTATTGGAGCTGGGGAAATCGTCAGAAAAAAGATGGTAAGTCGTTTGTTCAAAAAGTTTCTTCTCAAGCCCGCGATGATGAAAAAGGCGAGCGGATGTGGGAACTCAGCGCCAAGTTGGTTGGACTTGAATCGCCAAATGTGGTTTTGCGTTAACCTTGTGTACGATCGATTCATCAATTCAGTTTTTTGAATGAATTGACATGATGCACAAGTCAACAATGGTTGAGGTGATTATTCAGTCATCTCAACTATTGTTTATATTTTTATTGGATTTTCTCTTCTTATGTGATACCAATTCAAATAATGTTTGCGACACATCAATTATTCGTAAGGGCACAACATTGTTGTGCCCCTACCCATTTGTCGCATTGTTTTTTCAAATTGGTATGAGCTTTAATCCTGGCATAATCTTCAATAAAAATAAAGAAGCTTACACAATAGATCTCACTCATAAATTATCAATAGCAGAGTCAAATAAATACAGAAATTTCTATAAAACCCTAATTCTGCTTTCGGCACTATTTCCGTTTTTCTCTTCGTTGAAAAAATGCGTTTGCACAACAAGATTCTTTACCAATTTTTAGAATTTTTCATATATTCACCACCGGAATTTAAATTTCTGTCTGCTCAATTTAATCGATAATTTCAGATATAGACAAGCGCAGAAATTTCAGAAAATATGATGCTCAGTCTAGATATTTAGTCTTGTGGACTGCTTAATATATTAAACTAAATCACCTATATATAAAATTCAACATATTTGCGGAGGCTGTTTAATTTCAAAAAAGCGAAGCTCAAGGCGTTATACGATCGCATTTTTACACACTCAGAAAAATAGCGATCGCACTTACAGCATCAACCAGAGTCTAATTTCGCTTGTAGATTGTGTCTCAAAAGGTTTAAGGAAAAATGGTTATGGCAGCACAAGAAGGATCTATTAACCTGATAAAAGATATAAATACCAGTGGAGTTTCCTCTAACCCGCAAAATCTGGCCAATGTCAACGGTACACTGTACTTTGTTGCGATCGACAACAGTGGTGGCTATGAACTGTGGAAGAGTGATGGTACTGAGGCTGGTACTGTAAGTGTTAAGGATATCTTCTCTGGCATAGCTAGTTCTTATCCGCAAAATCTGACCAATGTCAACGGCACGCTGTACTTCAGTGCCACCGACAGCAGTGGAGGTAATGAACTGTGGAAGACTGATGGCACCGAGGCTGGTACTATCCCCGTCAAGGATATCTTCTCTGGCATAGGTAACTCTAACCCAGCATATCTGACGAATGTCAACGACACGCTATACTTCGTTGCCACCGATAGCAATGGAGGTCGCGAACTGTGGAAGAGTGATGGTACCCAGGTGGGTACTGTAAGTGTTAAGGATATCGTCTTTGGGACAGGTAGCTCTAACCCTCAAAATCTGACTAATGTCAATGGCACGCTGTACTTCAGTGCCAGCGACAGCAGTGGGGGCAATGAACTGTGGAAAAGTGATGGCACCGAGGCTAGTACTATCCGCCTTAAGGATATCGTCTTTGGGACAGGTAGCTCTAACCCCCAACATCTGACCAATGTCAACGGTATGCTGTACTTCGTTGCCTATGACAGCAGTGGTGGTTATGAACTCTGGAAGAGTGATGGCACTGAAGCTGGTACTATCCGCCTTAAGGATATCTTTTTTGGGACAGGTAGCTCTGACCCCCAAAATCTGACCAATGTCAACGGTATGCTGTACTTCACTGCCACTGACAGCAGTGGGGCTAATGAACTGTGGAAGAGTGATGGCACCGAGGCTGGTACTGTCCGCCTCAAGAATATCTTCTTTGGCACAGGTAGTTCTTATCCGCAAAATCTGACCAATGTCAACGGCACGCTGTACTTTAGAGCCACCGACAGCAGTGGGGGCTGGGAACTATGGAAGAGTGATGGCACTGAAGCTGGTACTTTCCGCGTTAAAGATATCTTTTCTGGCACGGGTAGTTCCAACCCCCAAAATCTGACTAACGTCAACGGCACGCTGTACTTCAGTGCCACCGACAGCAGTGGGGGCAATGAACTGTGGAGGAGTGATGGCACCGAGGCTGGTACTGTCCGCGTTAAAGATATCTTTTCTGGCACAGGTAGTTCTAACCCCCAAAATCTGACCAATGTCAACGGTACACTGTATTTCAGAGCTACTGACAGCAGTGGTGGCTATGAATTGTGGAAAAGTGATGGCACAGAAGCCGGTACTGCCCGCCTCAAGGATATTAATACTACTACACTATCCTCTGAACCGTATTTTCTAACGAATGTCAATGACACGCTCTACTTTAGAGCTACCGACGGCAGTGGGGGAAATGAACTGTGGAAGAGTGATGGTACTGAAGCTGGTACTGTCAGCGTCAAAGATATCTTTTCTGGCACGGGTAGCTCTAACCCCCAAAATCTGACAAATGTCAACGGTACGCTATACTTCAGTGCCACCGACGGCAGTGGGGGAAATGAACTGTGGAAGAGTGATGGCACCGAGGCTGGTACCGTCCTGATTAAGGATATCTTCTCTGGCACGGGTAGCTCTAACCCGAATTTTCTGACCAATATCAACGATACACTGTACTTCGTTGCCACTGACAGCAGTGGAGGCCGGGAACTGTGGAAGAGTGATGGCACCGAAGTTGGTACTGTCCTGATTAAGGATATCTTCTCTGGCACAGGTAGCTCTAACCCGAATTTTCTGACCAATGTCAACGGTACACTGTACTTCGTTGCCTATGACAGCAGTGGGGGCCGAGAACTGTGGAAGAGTGATGGCACCGAAGTTGGTACTGTCCTGATTAAGGATATCTTCTCTGGCACGGGTAGCTCTAACCCACAAAATCTAACAAATGTCAACGGTACATTGTACTTCGTTGCCTATGACAGCAGTGGAGATAATGAACTGTGGAAGAGTGATGGCACCGAGGCTGGTACCATCCGCGTCAAGGATATCTTCTCTGGCACGGGTAGCTCTAACCCACAAAATCTAACAAATGTCAACGGTACGCTGTACTTCAGTGCCACCGACAGCACTGGAGACAATGAACTGTGGAAGAGTGATGGCACCGAGGCTGGTACTATCCGCGTCAAGGATATGTTCTCTGGCACGGGTAGCTCTAACCCACAAAATCTAACCAATGTCAACGGTACATTGTACTTCGTTGCTTATGACAACATTGGGGGCAATGAACTGTGGAAGAGTGATGGCACCGAGGCTGGTACACTCCGCGTCAAGGATATCTTCTCTGGCATAGGTAGCTCTAACTTGCAAAATCTAACCAATATCAACGGTACGCTGTACTTCAGTGCTACCGACGGTAGTGGAGGCAATGAACTGTGGAAGAGTGATGGCACTGAAGCTGGTACTTTCTGCGTCAAGGATATCTTTTCTGGCATAGGTAGCTCTTACCCTAACAACCTAACTTATATCAATGGCAAACTCTACTTTTTTGCTGATAACGGGAACACTGGACAAGAACTTTTTGTGCTCGATCTGAACGATACTCCCACTGACATAAGTCTGGATGTCACCAGTGTTGACGAGAATGTTCCTACCAACATGCTAATTGGTAACTTTAGCACCACTGACCCTGATACAAACGACACCCATACCTATACTCTAGTTTCAGGTACAGGCGACACCGATAACAGCGCCTTCACCATTGTTGGTAACGAGTTACGTATCAACGACTCCCCGGACTACGAAACCAAGAATAGCTACAACATCCGTTTACGCACCACAGATGGAGGTGGCTTATTCTACGAGAAAGCGATCGCGATCGCACTCAACAATATTAATGATGTCCCAACACTGGAAAATAGTATTGCCGACCAAACAGCAATAGAAAACACTACCTTTAATTTCACTCTACCAGCAAACACCTTTACTGACGTTGATGCTGGAGATAACCTCACCTATAGTGCCACCTTGGAAAACGGCGAGCCAATCCCCTGTTGGTTGACCTTTAACGACACCACTTTCAGTGGTACTCCCACAAATGACGAGGTTGGCAGCCTCAACATCAAAGTTATCGCTAGCGATGAAACCACAACTGCCAGCGATGTTTTTGTACTGACAGTAGTCGATACTAGTGATGTTCTCGTCACTACTAACGACAGCATCACTACAAACGAATTGGATGCTGGTACAGAAAGCGACAGTCTTATAGCTGTTTCGGGCAATAGTACCTTGTTGGGTGCTGTAGGTAACGATGTACTCATCGGTGGAAGCAAACAAGATACCTTCAATCTGGCTGATATCTGCACTGGAGTCTATGACACTATTTCCATTTTCAAAGCAGAATTTGGATTGAGCCATCAGGATACAACACTAGATTCGAGCTTGTTCCAACTTGGCACTAGTGCGACAACGGCAAGCGATCGCTTCATCTACAATCGAGCTACGGGTAGCCTATTCTTTGATAAAGATGGACTTGGTGGTACGGCACTTCAAATCGCCCAATTCTCAAATCAGGCAATGCTTACTAGTGCAAACATTACTGTAATTGCCTAACTGTTATCTGCTGCCTTGACTTGTACCTGGAATATAGGTATAATTGCAGTCACAACAGAAGGGGAGTAGCTGCTGGCAAAAAACTAAAAGCCAGTACATCTGAATCAACATACTGGCGATGAGCCTGGTTCAGGTGACAAGTAATAAAATATTTGAAAGCGAGACCTTCACTAAGTTCACACCGAAAAGTGTTAGCTTGGTGAGGTCTTTTCGCTCTCATCAAGCTTCACATCGGTCAACGATTCTTCAGGAGCTTGAGAGAGTGTTAACAGCTTTTACCGCAGGTTTGTTATTAATTACAGTTTCAGAACTAGGCGATAAAACATTTTTTATTGCTGTGATTTTGGCAATGCATCACTCGCGGCGGCTGGTATTTACAGGTGTGATAGCTGCTTTAGCCGCAATGACAATTATTTCGGTGCTATTTGGACAGGCAGCATCGTTATTGCCTAAAGTTTATATTCATTATGCTGAAATAACTTTGTTTTTCGCCTTTGGTATCAAGCTGCTATACGACGCAAGTAAGATGCCTGACTCTGCTTGTGACACTGAAATTGTAGAAGAGGCGGAAGCTGCGGTAAAACAAGCAGATTTGCAGCTACCAAAGCGAAAAAATTCCTTATCAATTTTAATAGAAGCCTTTGCATTGACATTTATGGCAGAGTGGGGCGATCGCACTCAAATTGCCACCATTGCTTTAGCAGCCGGCAATAATCCAATTGGAGTAACCACAGGTGCAATTTTGGGACATGCGATTTGTGCAGCGATCGCAGTTATCGGCGGCAAAATGATCGCCGGTCGCATTTCCGAACGTCAACTAACCTTGATTGGCGGATGCCTGTTTTTCATCTTTGGTATCGTTGCTGCCATTGAAGGAGTATAAGAATTGGGCATTGGGCATTGGGCATTGGGCATGGGGAAAGGGAAAGGGGTATGGTTCGACAAGCTCACCAACCGGGGAAAAGGGGAAAGATTCAATTTATTCCTTTTCCCTTTAACCTTTAACCTTTTCCCCTGCCTCAAGAACTCCCCCTGCCCCATACCGATCACTTAGGCTTATCCGCCGGAGGTGACCCAGATGCAGCCGGATTGGGGGTGATAGGATCTGTTGCGGCTTTGTTGATTCCGTCTTTGTATTGAGCGGGTGCTAAAGCTGCGGCACGATCGAATAAAGGTTTTGCTTCTGCGTTTTTGCCCTGTTGTTTCAGGAGCATCGCTTTTGCGACAACGGGGCGAAAATCTTTTGGATCTTTCTTTATTGCCTGGTCGTATACAGAGGCGGCTTGGGTGTAGCGTTTCTGGGAAGCGTGAACAGAACCCAACAGCACTTGTACAGCCACAGTGTCGATGCTTCCAGGTTGATTTGTATTTGCTTGGGCAGCATTAGAGAGAGTGTCTTGCAACAAGCCAATGGCTGCTTCTGGGCGTTGCTGGCTGAGCAACAGAGCCACCATTCCTTGTAAAGCCTTCAAATCACCGGGTTTCGTGTCTAAAACCGAGCGATAAGCTTGGGCGGCTCCTTCGCGATCGCCTATTTGCTGTTTGGCTTGAGCCAGCAGTACTGCGTATTCTGATTGTTCGGGATTGAGTTTAGCTAGTTTTTCTAGAGGTTCGATAACAACTTGAATATCAGATGGTTTAACCTCACTTTTTTCTTTTTGACTGAGTAATTGTAGCCGCGCTTCTAATAAGCCTTTGAGCGCAGTCTGATTTTCGGGTTCCCTTTGCAAAACCAGTTCATATCCCCGTACTTGGTCTTCGAGTTTTGATTTTTGGTCAGAGGAAGTCAAACTGCCTTTGGTATTAGCGGTATTCTGGCTAGAGGATGGTGTATTATTCAATGCTCCGAATAAAGGAATCACCGAAACACCTACAAAAGCGAGAACTGCCAACACCAAGATAACTTGAACTATCCAGCGATTGCGCGGTTGAGACACAGTTTTGTCTTTCTCCTAAATTCTAATGACATTATGATTTAGACAAATCGTAAAGTTAAAAATTTTCAAAACTTTGCGGAATACCGCTCATTGTCTGTGAATTTTATAACAATTAACTATCCACACTGCTAAAGTAAGTGATGACTTTAGGAGGAGCCGTCAGAATTGTAGCTGTGATAAGCTTCCGAAACTACTGTCTAGAGCGCTAGATTAGACTTTTAGTGTTTACACACTAAATTTAACGCCTTTAGGATTGTGTAGAGTACTCTAGTGTGAGTTTGTGAAAAGTAAATATACTTTTTTTACTCCACACAAACGTTCTTTTCAGCTGCCTTTGTTAAATCCCACAATGGGATGTGTCTGTGCCGCAAGGAGTTTTTATGAATTCCGACCTGATGCCGTTGCCCGATTCCAATTCTTCTGCCTCTAACCAGGGAAAAAATACCATAGAGGTAGCCGCTAATGTTATTAATACACCAGCAAACCAGTCCTCTAAAGTTGAAAATTCGCCTGTTAACCCCAGTGAGACTGACTCAAATGGGAACTTAGCCAATCGACAGCAGCCGATTCCGCCTCCCAGCGAGCCGATGCAATATCGAGCGATCGGTTTAGTCCGAGGTCGTTATTGTGCTAGCAGCGAACAATTTACCCAAGGTACGCTGCTGACCACAGATGGTGTTGAACTCAACGCCGTCCTTTTAGGACGGATTATGAGCTTAGTCAAGAATCACTTAGACTTAGAGCAAGAACATTTGTGGGTAGTATATCCACGTACAAGACAAGAAAATGATACTTTGCATATTCAAATTGTAGGAGTTTGGGAGCCAGAAAACCTGGCTAAAAACTCAATAGATGAGGACGAGCTAGACTCGGAGCCACAAGAGGTAGAAACGCCTGATGATGGCTTCTTGGAAAACTCGGAACTCAATACAATTCCCCCCATACCCTCATCAGAAATTGCAGATGGTGGCTTTTCTGTTCGTGGTGAGGTAGTATACCAGTCTTTTGATGCTAAGAGCTTGGTAGTCAAAATTAAGCAAGCTCCACGCAAACCAACTGATAAACCCAAATATTTTAAGTTGAAATTGAGGGGCGTGCTAACCACCAAAGCAGTAGGGAAATTCTGGGACTTCCAAGCTAAGCGAGAAGCTGATGTTTTACTGGTAGAAAAAGCCGAGGCGATCGCTGATTTGCCTAAAAAACGCAGACCAGGAACTAAACCAGCCCCTCGTGGTGGTGGTAGTAGGAAACCATTCCCCCCCAGACGCGGTAGCGAAACTCCCCGTCCCATCAAAAAAGCAAATGCAGGCAGCGATGCTCCTGTAATTTCCAAACCTATACCCAAAACACCCACTCCTAAGCCAATTATTAAGCGGCCGAAACCACCGCAAGAGTAAGCAGGGGGAGATGGGGGGATGGGGAGATGGGGAGACGCAAAGACGCGGGGACGCGGAAAATAACTAATGCCCCAGTCGCCAGTCGCCAGTCGCCAGTCCCCATACCCCAAGCTCAAAAATCCGTCCAACGATCTTGGGGTAAAAAAGAACGCTCCATTGGAATTGGAGAAACTGGTTCAGTAAGGGTAAATTTACCTGCTTCAATCCACTGTTTTAACTCTTGGGCAACTTGCCTGGAAAAAAATAAACTCGCTAAGGGGGCAGAGCGTACAGCTTTGCCCTCGATGGTAATCCGCCCAGATTTGAGTTGGGTGTAACTCACTAAACCAAAGGTAGGGCGCACGCGGCGCGGAATGGAAAAGTCTACGATTGGGGCTACTAGGTCTTGGTCTTGGACGGCACAGCGTTCAACTACTTGTTCGTTTAATACGGGAAGTGGTACGCCAACGCCTAACATCAATGAAGGCCCGTAACTTTTGAAGTAACAACCCCGCACCCAATGAGCATCCATTTGCTTGGCATCGCCAATTAAAGCTAGAGTAGCCGCAGGGCCAATGGGTGTACGATTCGCTAAACGCTTTTGTAAGGGAAAGTGCTGAGTACCTTCCCAGGCGACATACCCAACACCACCGCCTAAAAAAATTCTTGTACCTATACCAATAAGTTGCAGTTCGGGGTCGTTGAGTAACGGGGAAATAGCACCGGGATTAGAGTAAACGGCATTTCCCAAACGCGGTTGTAAAGGGCCCAAGTAAGTGAAAAGTGGGCGATCGCCACCATTCACGCCAACAATAAAATTTTGATAAAGATTGCGCGGATTAAATAAATAAAACTGATTTATTGTTTGACTGGTAATTGTAGTTTCAAATGTCGCTCTGGGGTAACAATCTGTTACTTGCCCTTGCGCCCTGACGTGTATCTGTTTACCAGCGATCAAATCTTCGATGACATGACCGCCGCCACGTTCTCGGACTTCTTCGCCATCCATCACTTCTACAGCACAGCTGGCACCCAAATATAAATCTACTGCCCCAAAACCAGAGTAAGCGGGAACGCCATCTAACCAACAACGGCGAATTTTGATTGGGGGGTCAGTATGTCCAAGGTTGATAATTGCACCACTTGATTCCATCGGCTCAAAAGTGCCAGTGGTAATGACATCAACTTCTTTGGCAGCTTTAGTAACACCGATTTCTATAACTCGTGCTTTTAATTCTTCGGTTGTCAACACTACCGCACGTTGGCGGCTAATTTTGTCGTTAATTTCTGCAATTGTTCGCATCTTATTAATGCTAGCGCCTTTTATTGTCTTCTTTTATAAATGACAGATGACATCACTTCTTCTTGAAATAGTTATAAAATTCAAGTTTTTTAAGACGCAAGGCGACTAAAACCCATACAACAAGCCCACAGCGTCTTCCTGAATTCATAAAATGCCATTCGCAGCGATCGCCCGTATGACTTTCACAACACCGTAACTATCACTATGCAAAGACTTTTAAAGTAAAATTTAAAACTTACGATCTTCACTTTTGCTAAGTATAATTTCTTAACTATTTTTCCAATACTGGTAAAATTAATACAACAAAAGTCTTGCGTTATCAATCAAATATATGTATGGTTATGATTGAGTACAATTAGGTACAGTTTACTACATTTTAACCGTTAATGAACTGAGTAAGAGGCAATGACTACTTCTGAATTAACTAATATTGAGAATAAAAACCAAAGTTCAATTTCTGATACATTTGAAAATTCATCCTCTTCAGCAGAAGAAAAAAAATTATTTACCTTTAAGGTAATTGAGTATTTATTACTTGCAATTTTTGCCTCTTCTGTTATATTTATTAGTTTTTATTCAAGCGATAAAACAGTCGTCATTTATGGAGCGATATCTCTAACTGTTTTGTTTTTTTTGTTGTTAATCAATAGACAAGTATTTCAGGATTCTAAAAAGTCAGCTGACAATTCAGAACTAGCGAGAAAAGCTGAACTCTATACTTACCTATTGGCTAATAACAATTCTTGGAATCAAAATACTCTGACTTTAGCTAGAAAAAAGGCTTTACAATACTGCCAAGACTTGATTGATGATTATAAAAGAATTAAGAACGTTTCAAGAAACCTTTACTACAGTTTGCAAATAGCAACGGTTATTTTATCAGGGGTCACACCAATTTTAGTTCTGGTAGATAAATTAGAATCAGGACAACCTTGGCTGAAGTGGCTCCCCGTTCTTTGTCCGGCTCTTGCTTCCATACTCGCCAGTATAGTTACCTCTTTTCCTTTCCAAAAGAATTCCATTGCTGCTAACACAGCCGTTGAATTGTTAGAAGCTGAACAAGAGAAATTTATATTGGGAGTTACTCCGCCTTATCGTTGCTATGATGTGTCTGACGAAATTCAACAGCAACAAAAAGCAAGTCAGGCGTTAGAATACTTTATTGTTCAAGTGAATAATATTCATCTCAACCAAGTACAGCAAGCGTCTGAGACTCAATCAGAGAAAACAGAATCGGCTTCATCCAACGAGTCAAATAAAGATTCAACGAATGAGGCAACAAAGTGATGAATTGCTGCTGGTCACAAATCAGTTAGCTATTCTTTGTGATTCTTGCGAACACAATTTATCGATCTAGCTCTAAAGTTTGAAATTTGAAATATACGTAGGGGAGCCAGCCGCATGGGCGGGTTTCTCTACTTGAACGGACTGGCGTTGCGTTACGCCTGAGGGTACGACACCGTTCTTAAGGATTTGGTGCGTTATGCTTCGCAATAACGCACCCTACACATACTTAATTTTTTTCAATAATCAAATTGGATTCCTATAATAGCAGACCATCAAGACGATGGTAATCATAACGCTGTTTTATTCGAGCAATGCCTACTTTTTCTTGTTGGTTTTGCAATAACTATTCGTCTTTGGGTAAAGCATTATCAACTGTTTGTTCTCGATCGCTAGGTGGAGTTTCTGTTGACCAAGGATCGTCTACTTGAGGAAATTTAGAAGTGATGACAAACTCAGTTTCTTGCAGATGGTGATTTCCCCATTCATCTAAAACATCTTTAATCAAAACTTCTTGTACCCAAATCTTAGCGACAACGGTTAAGGGTAGTGCAAGGAATAATCCTAAAAATCCAAAAAAAGTGACGAAAAATAATTGAGAAATTAAGGTGACAGCTGGTAGCAATGAGACTTGATGCGCCATCACAACGGGTGTGATGAAATTACTCTCAACTTGTTGAATGATAAAGTAGAGAATCAAAACTGCGATCGCTTTCCAAGGTTCGTCTAACAAAGCGATCGCCATTGCTGGGACTACACTTAGTGTCGGGCCGAGGTTGGGAATTAAGTTCAAAAATCCTGCCAAAACCCCCAGAGCGAGTGCTGCTTTAATACCCAAAACAGATAAGCCAATTACGCTCATTAATCCCACTACACCCATAGCAATAACAGCACCTGTTACCCAGCCTCCCAAAGAAATTTCGCACTTACTTAAAATCCCTTCCACTCGTCGCCGATAAAATGAGGGAAAAAGCCGCACAAAAACTTTACGATAAGCTACGGGATCGGCTAACAACATTCCTGTTAAAACTAGCACTAGTAAAACTTTGAGAACAACTTCCAAGGAACCAGAGACAAAAGCGAAGGAATTTCCTAATAATCTATTGACAAAGGGCTGTACTTGTTGGATTAGACTGTTGAGATCTGGAACGTAGGGAACCAACTCCTGGGGAATGCGGGTTCTGAGTGCGTCTAGCCAACTATTAAAGCGTCCAAACCCTTGGGGAACCCGATAGGTTAATTCTTGAAACTGCTGTGCAAAAGGCGGCACAATTAGCCAGAAAAAACCCACGATGATTGCAAAAAAGATAGCGACTGACAGCAGCACGGCGACTCCACGCTTCATACCTGAGCGTTGGAAGCGTTTCGCTAGCCGATTTAAGGTGGTAGCTAAAACAACTGCGGCAAACATCAGTAATAGTACTTCCCGAATTTGCCACAAAATGTACAAAGAAAGAACGATCGCAATTAAACCGATCCATTGACCCAAGTTCACAGGCTGACTCCCAGCAATTGGTGAGATGCAATTTTGTTGTAATTCAGCTAGGTTAGCTGATTTCGATCGCTTGTGCCTAGATAATCGAAGTTAACTTTGTTTGTATGCTTGGAATCGCCACAGTAGAGCGATCGCTACGATGGCGATCGGTAATAAAACTATAATTAAAGCATTAGTTGTTGTTGCTGAAATTGATAAATATGGAGCAACGTACTTTATTAACACCGATATCAAAGCCGAAAGTAGAAGTAATTTGAGAACAAATCCTAGCTGATTTTGCATAACACTACGGGAATACACATTTTTCTGTTGGGTGTACGCGAATTTTGACTGCGCTATCTAGTTTCTAAAATAGAAACCAATAGATTAGCTGTAGCGCATCTAACACAGCACATCATTTTCTGTCGATTGTTGACGGTTAACGGTCAAGAAACTTCATGAGTAACTGGGCAATTTCAAAGCGTAATAGCTGAGTAAATAGATAAAAGTCTTTTCTACCTACATTTTTCACCTATAACTGTCAATCTTCCTAGCAGCTTAATTACTACTTAAGCATTTGTTGGATCGATCGATATAGCACCTTGAAATGTGTTTTTGTGCGAGATGACACAATTATCAATTTTCTCATCTTATGATTTACCTACCAGTTTCATTACTGCTATTTCTCTTGTTATTACTACTACTACCATTCATTTGGTTTGCTGTGGCAGTAGATGTGGTGGAAATCGCAGTAGCCAAGCTGGGATTTTCTCCCAACATTGCTTTTTTCTTGCTGGTGCTAGTAATTTTGACAAGCACTATCAATATACCCCTATACCGCCTAGTAGCTCCAGTTCATCTAGCAGATGATTTTGCGACGCTATGGTTAAAAGAATTTTGGGGTATTCCTTTAAGGAGAGTTGAGCGTTCTACCGTGGTAGCACTGAATGTCGGTGGTGGCTTAATTCCTGTGTTGTTGGCACTGTACCAATTTGCTCATACAAATGCTGTCTTCATTTTGGTTGTAACTGCGATCGTTACCGTCGTTAGCTATTATGCAGCGCGGGTAGTACCAGGAATAGGTATTCAAATGAATCCGTTATTGGCTCCCTTGACTGCTGCTTTGTCTGCAATGTTAATTGCTCCCCATGCTGCTCCCGTGGCCTTTGCTGGCGGCGTGCTGGGAACCTTAATTGGTGCTGATTTGCTACATCTAAAAGATATTCAATCTATGAGTGCAGGAGTACTCAGCATTGGCGGTGCTGGTGTATTTGATGGCATTGCTTTATGTGGATTATTTGCTCTGTTACTAAGTTGAAAAAGAGTCATTAGTCATTTGTCCTTGGTCATTGGTAATTTGCAAAGGACAAATGACTAATCACCAAGGACAAATTTAAATTGAGGGTACATCAAAATGCCTGTTGAAACTAATAACAAAAGACCCACAAAACCGCCCAAAGCTAGACAGTTTGGTGGCAGTTTTTTCATTTTACTAAGCCTGTTGTTACTGCTGAACTTTATTGTTCCCAGTTTTTTTATGTCCCGATCGCTCCAGATTCCCTATAGCACATTTTTGGCTGAGGTGGAAGCGGGGAAGGTAGATCGAGCGATTGTCAGTGGCGATCGCATTGAATATACCATCAAAACTCAAACTCCGGATGGCAAAGTCACCGAACAAGTTTTCATCACCACGCCAGTAGGTATCGATCTAGATTTGCCGAAAATTCTCCGCGAGCATCATGTCGAGTTTGCAGCACCACCGCCAAACCAAAATGCCTGGGTTGGTACTTTATTTAGTTGGATTGCACCACCGTTAATTTTCTTTGGAATTTGGGGCTTGTTAATGAGTCGCCAAGGAGGCCCCGCTGCACTCACAGTAGGTAAAAGTAAAGCTAGGATTTATTCGGAAGGTAGCACTGGCGTTAAATTTACTGATGTGGCTGGTGTAGATGAAGCCAAGGTGGAATTAGAAGAGATTGTTGATTTTCTGAAAAACGCCGATAAATACACCGCATTAGGGGCAAAGATTCCCAAAGGCGTGATGTTGGTAGGGCCTCCGGGTACTGGTAAAACATTACTAGCAAAAGCGATCGCGGGTGAAGCTGCTGTTCCTTTCTTCAGTATTTCTGGTTCCGAATTTATCGAACTGTTTGTTGGTGTCGGCGCTGCACGCGTCCGAGATTTGTTTGAACAAGCCAAAGAACAAGCTCCCTGTATTGTCTTTATCGATGAGTTAGACGCACTCGGTAAATCTCGCGGTGGCGCTGGGCCGATTATGGGGGGAAATGATGAACGCGAACAAACCCTTAACCAGTTACTCAGCGAGATGGATGGCTTTGATGCCAACACAGGCGTGATTATCATCGCCGCCACCAACCGTCCAGAAATTCTCGATCCGGCTTTACGCCGTCCTGGTCGATTTGACCGTCAAGTTGTGGTCGATCGCCCTGATAAAATTGGTCGAGAAGCAATTCTCAAAGTCCACGCTAGAAACGTCAAATTGGCTGACGATGTAGATTTGGGTATCATCGCCATCAGGACTCCTGGCTTTGCTGGGGCAGATTTAGCCAACCTTGTAAATGAAGCCGCACTGTTAGCTGCGCGGCGAAATAGCCAAGCGGTGACGATGGTAGATTTTAACGAAGGCATCGAACGTCTGATTGCTGGCTTAGAAAAACGCTCCCGTGTCTTGAATGAAACTGAGAAAAAGACCGTAGCTTATCACGAAGTTGGTCATGCTATTATCGGTGCCCTGATGCCTGGTGCGGGTAGAGTAGAAAAAATCTCCGTCGTTCCTCGCGGTGTCGGTGCTTTGGGTTACACAATTCAGATGCCGGAAGAAGACCGTTTCTTGATGCTGGAAGACGAAATTCGCGGTCGTATCGCCACTCTTTTGGGTGGACGTTCTGCCGAAGAAATCGTTTTCGGCAAAGTTTCCACTGGTGCTGCTGATGACATCCAAAAAGCGACTGAGTTAGCGGAACGTGCTATTACTCTTTATGGAATGAGCCATGAACTGGGGCCAGTAGCGTTTGAGAAAATTCAACAGCAGTTTCTCGAAGGTTATGGCAACCCACGCCGTGCTATTAGTCCCAAGGTGGCTGAGGAAATCGATCGCGAAGTGAAGCAAACTTTGGATAATGCTCACCATACCGCTTTGGCTATTTTGCAACATAACCGCGAGTTATTAGAGCGAACCGCAGAACAACTGTTGCAAAAAGAAATTTTGGAAGGTTTGGAATTGCGGGAATACATTAGTCAAGCAAAAGTGCCCCCGGAAGTGGAAGAATGGTTGCGGACAGGTAAGGTATCGCAAGATAAGCCATTGTTGCAAACACTGTTGGTTTAAAATTTTACCCGGAGGGGCACAGAGTTTGATTTGGGCGATCGCTTTTCTAAGTTACAGCGGTTTTCATCTATTTGAACCACATCTGTCGTAGGGGCTTTAGCATTGCTCATACGTGTCAACTTAAGCTCAAACTGTTGCCCCACAAGCGTTTTACCCCACCCCCAACCCCTCCCCAAGGCATCGGGGAGGGGAGGTTTTGCGTCAGCAAAGCCGGGGTGGGGTAACGCGGATCTTGATGGTAAATGAGTAGAACTCGCTCATCACCTTTCTATCAGGGTTTCACGTTAAGTTGACACCAATGAGCAATGCTGTGCCCCTACCGTGTGGTCTATTTACCTGAAAATAGCTGTAAACTCAATTGTTTGGCAAACAGTAGCTTGGAGTTGGAAAAACGGCGTTGCCTCTAGTAGCTAATAATGCCTACGCAAGGGTAATTTTAGCAACATTAAACCCTTTTATTGTCTCCATCTCTCCATTGTCTTTATTGATCTTGTCCACGTGTTGAGGAGATTCATACCTAAATCCAACCAAGGCGAATAATTCGTTTGATGAAGTGCAAACTAATCCGTCACAACCATTATTCAAAGCTTGACCTTGGGATTTCAATTTTTTTGATTGCTCCTGACCTATTTGAAACAAACTTATTTCGCCTACCTTATCAGTATCAATCCCGTAGAAACTTCCGTCAGGACACTCAGCTACAGCAGTCACCCGCTTTTGTTCGGGTATTTTGCTTCTATCTGTAATCTGACCTGTATTTAAGTCAATAGTTACTATCCTAGAAGACCCCCTGCCTTTTTCTTTGATGACTAAACCAGCAAGTGAGCCATCTGTCAAGCGCAGTAATTGGTAAACATTTTCTTTGTTTTTTAGTCCTGAGATACTTACAGTTTCTAGAGAATTTAAATCAATTAAACGAACTTTTTTGTCCTTTTTCTTTCTTGCACAGATATTGCTTGCGGCTGCTATGAGTTTGCCATTTATGGACACAAAACCGCTCAACTGCTCGCAAGTCTCCAAAATCGGTGGAGTAGTTAGCACGGCCTTGATTTCCTGAGTGCTAACGTTAAAAGATTCTACAATGATTGGCTGTAAGGCAGATGGATCGTTGGTTTGGCTTGCGTCACCGAGGTCGGTGGTATTTGAGTCTATGTTGGTAGGATTATTGTTGTTAGCAATACCACTTCTGATGCCCAGAATCAGCGTACTTATATTGGATTGTGCAAGGGTTTTGTCCAGAACAACCCCCACAGCGGCAACTGTGGTGCTTGCCAGCGCCAACTGACCAAATCGTCTGCGTGTTAACTTTAGTTCCATATGTAACTCCTAGAATTACTTGGCGTTTGCCATTGTTCTACGCTTGCTGTAGTTCATCAATGGCTGATACTGCTTTGATTTTTGAATTGATTGCTGAACCCTATAGAGCATTAGCTATTAAGCTGGCGCTAGGGATTATTTTATTTGAATCCAACTTGCTACCGAGGGAACATTGTTGTTGTTAACAACAAACAGCATATAGTAGCCAGGAACTGCAATATTGCGATTAGCTGTTATTTGGACGGTCAAAGAATTGCCGCTCCTAGATTTAATTGGGATATCTACTAATCGTTGTTCTGTATCCATGCTATGAGTAGGTGCCATTGGCTTAATCGCATGAACCCATTTGATGCTTGTTGCAGGTACGTTTGTAGAGATCGCGATCGTTGCGTTATAGGTTGCTGTGGCGGGAGCACTAACAATTGTGGGTCTTGTCTGCGATATGTACGCTGGACTGTAAATTTCTATGCGATTTTCATAAACACCACGTCTAGGATTTCCCCCTGCTACAGCTACTCTGCCATCTGGGAGCAATACCGCCACTGAATGATAGACGCGGCCATTAACAATTGGTGTCTCTACCGTCTTCCAGGTATTCGTTGCTGGATTGTATATTTCTGCTGGTAGTGTCGATTCTGTTATGTTCTCTTCTCCTTTGCTGCCATTACACACAAATACTGTGCGATCGGGCAATATTACAGCATTATGGTGCATCCTTGGATTATTGAGATACGATGCTGCTGTATAAGTGGGAGTAGTGGCATTGAAATTGATAATATTAACTCGGTTCGTTGTTGTAGTTCCACCCCCACCGATAATCATTATTTTTTGGTCTTGAGCTGGTGGGAGCAATACGCTAGCAGCTTGGTTCCCATTAGTTGGAGCTTGCAATCCAGACACTACCTGTTCGGCGATCGCTTGATTAAATTGTGAAGGTAAACTGAGAGTACGTGGTGATACACCTCTGTTACCCCCCATCTGAGCGCCTGTATAAAAAATTTTGCCACTAGCCAACAGAATCAAGTGGGAATAGTAAGCTAAATTACTAGTCTGTTGTGTAAAAATGTTCCAACCAGTAAAAGCGCTAAAAATTTCCGGGTTGCGAGTAGTAATGCCATTTACATCTAAACCTGAGAGAGCGAAAATTTGACCATTACCCAACGTTAATACGGTAGGATACCAGCGCCCTCTATTCATTGATGCAACTTTTGTCCAGCTTCCATTACCGTTATTGGCAGTAAAGTTAAATAGAAAGCAATCGCTACTACCATAGAATGGATCGTATTGTAAAGTTCCACCAGCAACAAACAGTTGTCCGTCAGGCCGGAATGAGTGACCGCAACAGAAAACGTCAATAGGGTCTCCATTACTATCTAGTGGAATCGTGGGAGTGGTGAAAGTTCCGGTCTTAGGATCCCAAAGCCTGACTCCGTTCGGCGAATTGTCGTATGCTGCTTGGCTGGAATTGTTACCCGAACCACCAAAGAACAATACCTTACCCGTTCTTCCCACAGCAGCATGAACAGGATTAATCGGAATTTGAGAGGATAGTTGCCAAGGCATTTTGTTGATTCCTCTGGTTAAAAAACTAGAATTTTTAGTTGTCTTTCACGAACTACGTACAGCAACAACGCATCATAAGGTTTCTTACTGCCTTTTGGTACGGCAAAGCGTAAAACCTTTAACCTGGGAACACTTAAAAACTTTTAAAATTTTTAAGTCTATTTAAATAGACTTAAAAATTGTGAAATCAAACTTATGTTAAGCAAGTTAAAAATTAGAGAACAGCCTTTACTTTTCTCATAACTTTTCGCTAAAAATATCTGATTTCTTTCTACAATTAATTAAATCTTTTTCTGCCAATATTTTGTATCAAGTTAACAATAGTTTTTATCTTTATTTGGCTTCTAAAAAACAAAAATTTTTCTTTACATTCCTTGGAAATGTATAGATGCAAAGCGATTTGCCGGACATTGCTTTCCCCTGAAGCTTCTGTTCCTTTCAGAAAAAAAGAATTAAATCTAGGCTCTGAAGCTTTGATTTTACAAAGGTTTAAGGCTTTTTTGTAACATGAATTAAAAATTTTAGCCAAAATGTAAAAGGCAAAGTTCCAAAAGCTTTTAAGCGATTCGGTTCTCTAACTTTAACAAAAGAGGAGTATAGCGTTTCCTAAGCTAATGAGGTAGACCAAAATTTTTACCAAGCTTAGTGGTTTTGAAAGCCTACCTTATCAGATTGGGAACCGATATAAATTGAAATTTATTCGCTCAAATGTGTAACAAGTAGTATTGTAGCATCGTTTCCTCTTGTAATTGCGATCTCAAGACATTAATTCCAACTTTATCAATCGCAATCCTTATTCTTTCGTTAAAGTATTAAGTAGGTTTGTGTTAAAAATTGTTGTTATGAGAAGGCAGGAGTCAGAGGGCAGAAGGCAGAAGGGAAGAGGTTTTTAGACAACTTTATTTTTTGTTATGGACTTTGGTTTATTTGCGCTGTTTTATTTAATATTGCTTATATTTGCTGCGCTATTACCAAGTAGTGGTATAGTCTGCACTTAATATTTATACTTAACTTCATACTGGCGATCGCTTCATTTATATGTCTGAGCCTTAACAACTGGATAAAGAAATGTCTATGTTGACTCGCAAACCGCCTACTAGAGGCAGAATCTAGTTTAAATACTAATTGGCATTAGTCCGATTTATAGCGGTTGGGAATTGCTTGGAGTAAAGAAAATTCGCAGGGCAGCACAGCTGTCATTGGTGTCAACTTAACGTGAAACCCCGACCGAAACGTGATGAGCGAGTTTTACTCATTTACCATCCAGATCCGCGTTACCCCACCCCGGTTTTGCTGGCGCAAAACCTCCCCTCCCCTTAGCAAGGGGAGGGGCTGGGGGTGGGGTAAAATGCCTGTGGGATAAGCGTTTGAGCTTAGTTTGACACCAATGCACAGCTGTGCTAACCTACATAATTTGTGGCTTATTGATACTATTGTCAATTAACTTGATTGCGATGTCTACGACGAGCTACGCTTACGCACTTCCATCGTCTTTAATTAAGTCATCAGCGATCGCTCAGGCTATCCAAATAAAGTTAACTACCTCTTATAGCTATTTATTATTTGTTCTTGCTGATTTGTAAGAGTTTCAGGTTTATTTACGTTTTGTAATATAGTTTGATTTATTGCCGCTAACTTACTGAGCATAAAAGGCAATTATTTGGTTTAGTATAGCCCCTGTAATTTTTTCTCTAGAGGGAATTTGATTGCTCAAATCGCCTCCGTTGCGATCGCACTTCGGCGGAACTAGCAACTTAGGTTAATAAGAGTTTGTCAAATCTAGTACTTTGAAAAACGTCACAATCAGTTATTATATGAGCGTATGTGTAAGTTCAGCGAATGCTACCTGATTTACTGCTCCCCTCGAACATTCATCAAACTATTGCTGGATCAGAGAGGAATATGCAATATTTATTTGCAATTTTGTTAAATCTGTTTTCAGCTGAACTCATCGCTCTTTGTTGAAAATTACCCGATCTCACATGACTATTTACGTTGGAAATCTCTCCTACCGCGCTACTGAAGCAGACTTAAGAGCAGTGTTTGCAGACTACGGCGAGGTCAAAAGAGTTGTCTTACCTACTGACCGCGAAACAGGACGACTGCGGGGCTTTGCTTTTGTTGATATGAATGAAGATGCTCAAGAGGACGCAGCCATCACAGAATTAGATGGTGCAGAATGGATGGGCCGTCAACTGAGAGTTAACAAAGCTAAACCACGAGAGGACAATCCACGAGGTAGCTGGTCGAAAAAACAAGATTTCTAATAAGGACGAGTTTCTAGTATAGCAAAGTATTTCTTAGTCATACAAGACTAAGTAGCTAAAATTAACTAGAAACAATTAGGCAAGAAACAACTTCATAGAACTATGTCCGACCAGTCGCGATTGGTTAAAAAAGCATCGCGACTAGTCGATTCTTATCCAGCAAAAGATACTATAGCTACCTCGATCTAAATGGAAACATGGAATCCCTAACCTCTCGTATGCAGGCGATACAATCGCCGATTATTCCAGTGGTTGGGGAACTAATTAAAAATTCTCCTGGAACAATTTCTTTAGGACAAGGTGTTGTTTATTACAGCCCTCCACCTGAAGCAATAGAGTTTTTGCCAAAATTCCTCGCCGAACAGAATAATCATTTATACAAATCAGTAGAAGGAATTCCGCCATTGCTGACAGCACTGGCAGGAAAATTGCAAGCCTTTAATGGTATTGAAATCAATGGGGAAAACTGCATCGTGGTGACAGCGGGAAGCAATATGGGATTTATGAATGCCATTCTTGCTATTACTAAGCCAGGCGATGAAATTATTTTAAATACACCCTACTATTTCAATCATGAAATGGCGATCGCAATGGCTGGTTGTCGTCCGATATTAGTAGCAACCGACGAAAATTATCAACTGCGAACAGAAGCTATCGCCCAAGCAATTACACCCAAAACGCGCGCTGTAGTCACCATTTCACCGAATAATCCCACTGGGGTTGTTTATAGTGAAACCACATTGCACCAGGTGAATGAAATCTGTAGAACTCGCGGCATTTATCACATTAGTGATGAAGCCTATGAATACTTTACCTACGATGGGGTAAAACATATTTCGCCTGGTGCATTTGGTGGTAGTAGTAAATACACCATTTCCCTGTATAGCCTTTCCAAAGCGTATGGTTTTGCAAGTTGGCGTATTGGCTACATGGTGATTCCTCAACATTTACTTGTCGCGGTTAAAAAAGTCCAAGACACAATTTTAATTTGTCCGCCAGTAATTTCCCAATATGCAGCCTTAGGAGCATTGCAAGCAAAACAAGAGTATTTAAAGGAAAATATTGGAGCAATTTCTCAAGTACGACAATTAGTCCTAAAATCTCTGAACCGCCTCCAAGGTTTATGTACCATTACACCTGCGAATGGCGCTTTTTACTTTTTCCTGAAAGTTCATACTCAAATGGATGCTTTTGAATTAGTTAAAAGACTCATTCAAGAATATAAAGTAGCAGTTATTCCAGGTACAACCTTTGGCATAGATAATCAATGTCATCTACGCGTTGCTTATGGGGCGCTGCAACAAGAGACCGCAAAAGAAGGTATAGAAAGATTAGTTGAAGGGTTGCAAAATATAATTAGGAGTTGATATTAAATTTATTAGCATATTAAAATTTGTTAGCCGACTATCTACAAAATCAAAAATTTAAAATTGAACAGATGCCAATTATTAATAAATTAATAGAAATTGAAACAGAGCCAAAAATCAATATTCATAATATTACACCACAAATTCAAGACTTGATTGCTTCAACCTCAATCAAGAATGGACAAGCTTTAGTATTCTCTCGACACACTACAACAGCTTTAGCCATCAACGAAAATGAAGTCAGATTGTTAGAAGATATAAAAGTGTTCTTGCAAAAATTAGCGCCGGAAACAGACAGCTATTTGCATAATGATTTGCACTTAAGAGATGTTCCAGAAGATGAACCGATTAATGCTCACTCTCATTTAATGGCAATGATGCTCGCGACTAGTGAGATAATACCTATTGTTGATGGTAAATTAGCTTTAGGAACTTGGCAATCTGTGTTGTTTTTTGAGTTAGATGGGCCGCGTAAAAGAACAGTATTTGTGCAAATTTCTGGTGAATAAGAGAGACAAGATCCCCGACTTCTTTAAGAATTCGGGGATCTGAATGATTGCTATATACTGGCAAAATAGCTTAAGTGTAAAAGATTACTGAATAACCTTTCTTTCTCAGAATTATGAGTTTTATTGTATTAAAAATCAAATTAGTTATACCAATTTGGAATTAAAAGTCTTTAGAGAAGTCTGTTCTACTAATTTCCAACATCCTAATTAATGTCAATTTGGTATTTAGTGATGAAAAATAACGATAACTTTTTTTTGCGTAACATTTGGTACTATGCTCTGCCTAGTAATCATTTGAAGCCAGGTAAGATGGTCAGCCGCGTTTTCTTAGGAGAACCGGTGCTGTTAATTCGCGACAAAGATGGTAAAGTGGCTGCAATGCAAGACATTTGTCCGCATCGTGGTGTCCCCTTGAGTTGTGGGAGATTCGACGGACAAGAAGTCGAATGTTGCTATCACGGTTGGCGCTTTAACTCTGGTGGGGGTTGTACTGCGATACCGTCTCTTGTGGAAGAACAGCAAATAGATTTGAGTCGGTTCGACGTGCAGTCTTATCCAATCAGGGAAGCCCAAGGAAATATTTGGATTTATATACGCGATCGCGATAATCCTCAGCCTCCTGATTCAGAGATGGAAATTCCTACAATCCCAGGATTTGAAGAGCGATCGCCCCAATTTATAAAGATTATGCGCTTCCCCTGTTTTGTGGATCATGCAGTAGTAGGTCTGATGGACCCCGCCCATTCACCTTATGTTCATCGCGCTTGGTGGTGGCGAAACGAACAATTGCATGAAGAAGTCAAGCAATTTGATGCTTCCCCCCACGGCTTCACAATGCGGCGACACCGATTACCAGCCAACGGGGGTCGATTGTACTGGCTGATTGGTGGAGGCGTACCGGAAACAGAGATTTCTTTTCGTTTACCCGGAGTCAGAGTCGAAGAAACTACAATTGGCAAACATCGAGTTGTGAATTTAACCACAGTTACCCCCATTTCAGACACAGAAACCGAGGTAACTTTTTCTCTTTACTGGACGCTTCCTTGGGTGGGATTTTTCCAACCGCTGCTGCATGTTTTGGCGCGGACTTTCCTCGGTCAAGACCGCAGTGTGGTGGAAAAACAGCAAATTGGACTCAAATATAATCCTGTGCTGCGATTAATTAAAGACTCAGATGTCCAGGCGCAATGGTATTACCAGTTGAAGCGGGAATATGCCCGTTCAATTGCAGAAAGACGTGAATTTGTCAACCCTGTTAAAGGTCAGATACTTCGTTGGCGTGCCTGATTAACGTGAATTCGACAGACCTCACCCACCCAGTCTCCCTCTCCTCGAAGGAGAGGGAGGAGTAACCAACAATTAAGCTTTTTGCTCCCCTCTCCTTGAAGGCTATGATGTACACACATCTCTGTAGGAAACCAAAATCCTCGTAGATCCTCCTAAATCCTCCTTAAAAAGGAGGACTTTGAGAAGTTTTTGCCCCCCTTAAAAAGGGGGGTTGGGGGGATCAAAAGTCTGGGAGGCAAATCTAGAAGACTTGTGTGTACACCGTAGCTCCTTGAAGGAGAGGGGCTGGGGGTGAGGTCAAAATTCTATACATCGAATCACGTCTAATTAGCGATTAATCCAAGCTAAATTCAGCAAATTCTGTTTGCCCGAATAGCATATTTCGGTCTACCGCTGACAAGATTTTATTATGAGCGCGTTGGTTATTTAAACAGTGACAAACTAACTGCGCTACATCTTGGCGATTGATGCTACCAATGATGCGGGTATCTTCAGTTAAAACACCATTACCCGTTGCTGGTTCTGACTTCAGTCCACCAGGACGGATGATGGTGTAGGTGAGTCCGCTAGCAATTAAGTGTTGTTCGGCTTTGTCTTTTTCGGCTAAAACTGTCCCCAGTGCTGCCAAAGCCTGGGGGGACAAAGCATTTACACTATCGCCAGCACCAATCGAAGACACAAGAATAAAATTTTGGACTCCAGCTTTCACTGCTGCATCAATTAGATTTTTATTACCGGGGTAATCTGGTCTTTGTGTATCTGCTGGTAAACCGCCAATTGTACTGATAATAGTGTCAATCTGTTCATCTGCTTGTACAGCACGTTCCACATCGTCAACATTCAACGCATCTCCCTGAACTACTTGAATGCCAATTTTTTCCAATTCACTAGCAACTGTTAGTGTTCTCAGGAGTGCCTTTACCTTTAGCTGTTGTGTCCTCAAGCATTGAGCAATTTCTCGACCAACACCGCGACTCGCGCCAGCCAGAAAAATGTAAGATGCACTTGTCATAGTCAGCTTAACTATTTATGTCCAAAGGATTTTATCAGAAGATTGGCACTGATTAATAATTGCTGTAGCATTAATCCCCATCAAGGCACTAAAGTGTTTACGATGAACTTTTTTTAACTTGGGTTCATTAGTCTTGCTAGACTACTAGAACTGTTTCCCTAGAGACAGTATCTTGTTTTCTTTGTCCGTTAGAATTAATTGATATCATCTAAATTCTATGTAGCTCGGCTACATCTGTTCATAAAATATCTAGGTGTTATACAGATGCTTATACTTGTGTTCTATTAGACTACTAAAATTAGTGAATTTTTAATTGACTAAAGATTATAAACTTGAGTAATTCCATTGGTATAGCTTACCTTAGGTATGCAATAGTGTGCGCCTCTAATGCAGATGGATTGGATTAGCTTGCTCAAAGCTCAACAAACTGACTTCCTTCAACGTGTGAAAAAACCCAAAACTTACGATTTGTCTTTACTTGAAAGTCAAGTCAAAGGTTGCCACACAGAAATTATGGCATTTTGGGGCGAGGCATTGGCGAAACTCCAAGAGCTTTCCCGCGAACAAGCAGAAGTTCTCGCCAAAAATCCGCCGCCCATGCCCCCTGAATATCCCGAACCTCCCGATTGGACGATACCTTTTCCCAAATATTTCCAGCAACAAGCCCAAGATTATCTTTTACGGGAAAAAATTGTCGATCGCATAATCACCGAACTTCTAGGCAAGTTACTCAAAAAAATCCCACACGACACTTTAGAAAACATCACTTTAGATGATGAGGGAAATTTATCTGGTCAAAGCAAATTTACTTATGTACTCAAAGACAATCCCCAACTCAGCGTTCAAGTTTACGTAGCTGATGGCGAAAGTTTTAATGGTATTAAGAAAGACAAAATTAGATGGTCGGTGACTCAAGAAGATTTGAAAAGTCACCAAGTTTTAATTTTTCTGTGTTTGTTTTATCCATCTACAGGTAAATTAGGTTACGAAAAGCAGAGCATAATCACAGGCTTTTTGCCTACAAATCAACTGGAATTTGCTGAACCAAAACTACACGTTACTCCGAGCAATTTGTTATATGCTGGGGGATTAAGTTGGTATTTAGAATCACTTATTGGCAAAAAAGACACATCGCCAATCATTCATGAAAGGACAATAGAGACAATCCAAACTCTACCACCAGACCATTCTTTAAAAAAGGTAGTAGGTGACTGGGAATGCTGGCAGACTTTACAAGGGCATACCAGAGGAATTAATTGCTTGGCTTTTAGTTCGGGGTGTAATAATGGTAACGCCTTACCCATATTGGCAAGTGGTAGTCGTGGTGAGACGAAGCTATGGGATTTAAGCAAAGGCGAATTGATAGATACATTGTCAGAGTATCCTTGGGTGATATCTGGGCTAGTGGATGAAGTGAATTCCCTAGCTTTTAGTTCCGATGGACAGACTTTAGTTAGCTGCGGTGCAGACTCGACAATTAAAATTTGGCACGTAGGCGCTCTAGACTTAATAGATATCCTGCACAAACATCATGGAGTAGTGCGCTGTGCTGCTTTCACCCCAGATGGTAGGATGTTAGCCACCGGCGGAGATGACAGAAAAATTCTGTTTTGGGATTTGATTCACCGTCAAGTAGCGATCGCTCTTTCTTTAGATGATACAGCTGCTCATTCCCTAGTTTTGAGTCCCGACGGGCAAACTGTAGTCACAGGTAGCTATCGCAAAATCAAAGTTTGGCGCATTTCACCCCTGACGGGGATCAAAAGTTTAAAAGATACACAACCGTTGCATACCCTCATGGGTCATTCTCACATTGTTTGTTCCTTAGCAATCAGTCGAGATGGTAAACTGCTCGTCAGTGGTAGCTGGGATCAAACGATTAAAATTTGGGAATTGGAGAGTGGAAAATTACTTCATACCCTCAAAGGACATAGAGATAGAGTGTATGCGATCGCTTTGAGTCCCGACGAACAAATTATCGCCAGCGGTAGTGCCGATAAAACTATCAAATTATGGCACGTGCAAACAGGCGAATTGCTGGGTACTTTTACAGGTCATGGAAACATAGTTACAGCATTAGCCTTCACAGCTTCCGGTGAAATGTTAGTCAGTGGAAGTTTAGATAAAACAATTAAAATTTGGCAAAGGAGTTAGGAGTTATACTAATAGGCATTACAAAGCGGGGTCGCACCCAAGATACATCGACCTTTGTTAAAGGCGAATAATTCCGATTGTGCGTCGCGATCGCTGAAAACAGACATCAAATTCTCGAAAAAAGTTCGTTTGCCCAAGAATTAAGGGCATCTGAGAGGCTTGTGCCCAAGCAAATGCTAGGCGAACTGGTTCAAAATCCCCAATTTGAATATGCACAAATAAACCTCGTGCTTCGAGCCTTGCAAGATTTCCAGTCAATGGCAAGCGGACGGTTTGTTCCTCCCAAATTGCACCCAATTGCAGCCCAATGTCATAAGGTAATAGATTGACCGTAGATCCAGTATCTAGCAGTGCATTCGCAAAGACAGAAAAGCCTGCATGACTCAGAGTGATGGGAATCGTGGGTAATGCTTCATCGTTAGAAAAGGGAAACTCGATTGTACTAGGCATGAGTAGATGTCTCTTGGTCATCCTGAATCATCTGCATCAGAATGTTTGAGGCTTCCGTTGCGTCGTATGGCGACCAAACTGGGTACTCTGACGCAGAAAAGATGACTTGTAGTTCAGCGTCTGGAATTTGTGCGGCTAGGAGTTTGAAGAGTGATAATTTATCTGACTGGTTCAGATTGTTCACCAAAGGAATTAACTCAGCGAGAGACATGGTTTAAACTCCCAGATATACGATATGTCAATATCAACTACTGCGGCTGAAAAATACAGCCGCTAGAATAATCAAACCTAAAAGTGCTAAAGGAACCCAGAGATTAGGGACATCGGACAAACTCATATTTAATTACGAATTACGAATTATCAATTACAAATTATTCTAAACCGATGCCTCCTTGGGCGAATTCTTCAACAGTTTTTTGTGATAATTCATGAGTAGCGATCGCTTGCAACATTGCCAAAGGTAAAGTTAAATGATGCGCTCCGGCTTGCAATGAAGCTGCTGCTTCTTGGGGAGATTTTATACTAGCTGCTAATATTTCCACGTCGCTACCTTTAAGTACGCTAGCCATTTCTCGAACTAAAGCAATACCATCGCCTAACAACCGAGTAGCGCGATTTACATAAGCTATGGCAATTTTCGCTCCGGCTTCTCGTGCTACTGCTGCTTGTGCTGCGCTATAAATTGCTGTCACCGAACAAGTAATTTCTGAGGATAAACTTGCTACTACTTCAAACCCTAAAGGTGTAGCGGGAATCTTCAAAATTGTTTGCGAACCAATAATCTCGAAAGCTTTTCTACCTTCAGCTAACATTCCCGTTTTATCAGCTGCCATAAGTTGATAGTATAACGGGCCATTTGTCAAGGTAACTAATTTTTTGAGTGTGGTTTCTGGTGGAGTGTCACTTTGAGCTAAAAGCGTGGGATTAGTGGTAATACCCTTTACCCAACCCCAATGCTTGACGATTTCAGCTTCAGATGCGATCGCCGAGTCTAGATATAATGCCATAATTTCCCTGAATCATTGTCAAAATTAATTCACCAGATGTGCAATTGAGGTTTCTAATATCACAAAATATTCTGCACTATTTCCTAGTCCCTAGCAAGAAATTATGAATGATAATATTCAACAGTTAATAAAGGCTAGTATTTATAAATCTTTACCTTCTCATGAGGAAAAGATAATTTTGGAGTATTTGAAATCAATACCTGAAATTGAAGCATATGAAATTCTCAAGTTAATGGTTGATGAAAAAAGCCAAATTACTATTGCAATGGCAAAGAAGGTTTTACATACAAGAGATTATGTAACGCAGTTATTTAATTATGGAATTGTAAAATCTAATGCTCAATCTATTAAACTTTGGTTAGAATTTGCAATTCCAAAGCTGGGATTTAAATCAGTAGTAAGATCGATTGAAGATTTGAATGACGATACCAATAGGTTACTAGAAAAAGCAGTATATTGGCTTCCCTTGTTTGTCTCCAAGAATGAAACAAGGTCTTGGAATTTACTGGAGAAGTTAAGAGAAAAGCCAAACTGTAAGCCAATCTAAACTATTTTCACAATTTAGAATTGAGAATTTTGAATTCTTGACCAGCTTTCAAGGGATAATTCCTTTGATACGGCAACCTGCACGGAGAACCGGATATGACATCTCCAGAAACGGTTACATGGCTACAAGAGCGCACCACTTTAGGAATTCTCTCACCTGAAGTGTTAAATGCGATCGCTCAAGTCATTGAAGAACAAGTTTTACCAGCCCAAGTAAACCTTGTGGAGGAAGGTACTACTCCAGAAGCACTTTACATCCTCAAAGATGGTCAACTTGAATGCGACAATACCGATCATAAGAACTCAGCTTTAGTTCGTGGCTTCCTTCCTGGAGCAGTTATTCACCTCCAAGAGTTGGTATTGGATGAGTTAGCCACCTTCACAATTGTTACCCTTACAGAATGTCACTTGTGGGTTGTACCTGCTACTAAATTTCGGGAATTAGTCGCCCAATACCCCGAAATTGCTCAGGGTTTTTCCCGTCAATTGGCTCAAGAATTAGCTCAAGTCACCTCTGCACTTGGCTACGAACAAGAACGTTCCATTGCTTTGCGACCATATTTAGTTACCAAAGCGCAACGGGGAATTGTAGGTACAAGTCGCTATGCTATACGTCTGCGGGAGCAAATTCGAGAAGCTGCTAATGACCGCAAGTCAGTGGATATTTTCGGCGAACCAGGATTAGAAAAAGACAATATCGCAGCCTTAATTCACTTTGGTTCCCCCAAAAGACGAGAACCAATTATTAAAGTGAATTGTGGTATTCTGCAAACGAGCGGTGCAGATTTATTTGGTCGCGTTGGCGGTAAACCAGGACTGTTGGAATGGCTGGGAGAAGGTACGCTAGTTCTTAACAATATCCAAGAATTACCCGAAGAGTTATTACCTGCTGTGACGCAGTTGCTCAAAACTGGTACTTATACTCCCGTCACTCGTCCGGGAGAACCAGAGACCGAACCTCGTCCTAGTAAAGCACGGATTCTTATCGTTTCCGAAAAAACTCTGCCAACAATCGATCGCTCAGTTGGTCATATTATTAAAGTACCGCCGCTACGATTGCGGAAAACTGATATTCAAGCCCAGGTGGAATATTATGTCAGTCTCTACGTTCGGTCTAGAGGCGTTCCCAAACCGCACATCACCCCAGAAGCTTTACGCCGCTTACAGTCTTACGATTTCCCCGGTAATCTCAAAGAATTAAAAAATTTAGTAGAAAGAGCGATCGTCCAAGCTGAAAATGCTAGTGAATTAACAGAAGAAATCTTTTGGCCAGCCGAAGCAAAGAAAAAGCGATTTCGAGTCAATCTTTTAAATATTTATCCCGATTTACGTAGATTTTTACGCAGTCCTTGGTGGCCGGATCGGATTAATTATGGTTTTACTGCAACTGCTTTTGCAATTATTGTTGCGGTATTATTTATCGGGCCGCAAACGCGCGATCGCAATTTTGTTTTAAATTTATTTTGGGCTTGGTGGTGGCCTTTTTTCCTATTTCTCTTTCCCTTTTTAGGACGTATCTGGTGTTCTGTTTGTCCCTTCATGATTTACGGAGAAATTACCCAAAAGCTATCTTTATGGTTGTGGCCGCGAAAACTTAAACGCTGGCCTCGACAGCAAGGTGAAAAATGGGGCGGATGGTTTCTCTTTGGACTATTTACCCTAATTTTCTTATGGGAAGAACTTTGGCATCTAGAAAACACAGCCTACCTTAGTGCTTGTTTGTTATTATTAATTACCGCCGGGGCAATGATTTTTTCTGCAATTTTTGAACGGCGATTTTGGTGCCGATATCTTTGCCCTATAGGTGGAATGAATGGTTTATTTGCTAAACTGTCAATGACAGAACTACGGGCACAACAAGGTATTTGTTCTGCAAGTTGTACCACTTACCAATGCTACAAAGGAGGGCCGCAAAAAGGTGAGGGAATGGAAACAAATGGATGTCCTTTGTATTCTCACCCAGCGCAGTTAGAAGATAATAGAGATTGCGTTTTATGCATGACTTGTCTGAAAGCCTGTCCCCATCGTTCCGTAGAATTTAACTTGCGCCCTCCTGGTGTTGAATTGTGGACAACCCATGTACCCCGCGCCTATGAAGTGGCATTGTTGTTTTTGTTATTAGGTGGAGTCTATCTACACCGCTTGCCAGAGTTGCAATCTTGGTTGGGTTTACAGTTAGATTTAACTGTATTTTGGCAACATTTAGGATTGTCATTGCTAGTGTTAATTATCCCAGCAGCTTTTGTCTTCGCCGCTTATGGCTTGCTGAAACTGTTCAACTTTAACCGCAAACCAAAATCGTTTGTAGAGCTTACCTATGGATATTTACCATTGGTTTTGGGAGGTAACTTCGCTCATTATCTGCGTTTGGGCTTGAGTGAAGGCGGACGAATTTTACCTGTGAGTTTTGCTACCCTTGGTTTAAATGGCGAACAACTGCCAATGTTAGTTGCTCATCCTGCTGTGATTAGTTTTTTGCAAGGTGCAACTTTAATATTTTCAGTGTTGTTGACGATATTATTAACGCAAAAAATTGCCAAACAATCTTTGAGTTCGCTTCTTTGGCAACATTTAGCAGCGATCGCTTTGGGTGCTAGTATGTGGGCAATTATTGTGTTGTAAAAACAAGAGAAAATTGTTTGACTTTTGCCTGGTTTGGTGCTATCAGTTTTGCTACTCTAATGTATTAAACCAGGTTTCTAAATCAGCGATCGCTTGAAAATCCAACAAAGCTTCGCCAAGATTTTCTAATTGTTCTAAGGAGAGAGTTTCAATCCGCTCTAGCACCTCTTGAGGTAATTCTCCCACACGCCGAGTCAGCTGACGAAGAATAAGCAATTGTCCTTCTGCTTTTCGTCCTTCTTCTCGTCCTCGCTGTTCCCCTCGCTGTTCCCCTCGCTGTTCGCCTTCTCTTAGAATTTCTTGATAAATAACTGACTCGCGCATCATACCCTCCCGAAACATTTGTCGAATCAAGTCCTGATTGTATTTTAAGCCCGCTAAGATTTGGGTGTAAGCGGAAATCTCTGGTCGTTGTGTTGGCTCAAGTTGATTTACTTTCGCTACAACTTGTTGTAACAAAGCTTGGGGTTGGTTAGTTGCGGTCAGTGGTGCTAAGGGTAACAAAGCCGGGTCATTGAGGAATGGTTCGGGATTTTCTGACCACATACAAATCACGCGATATTCATGAACAGTACTTTCAACTCTAAAGGCAGTTTCAATTATTATTTCTGGTGCAGGCGGAAGTAATAACACGACAACTTGCGTTATTGGTAAGCGATACAAACGATACAACCGCACCCAATAATCTAGCATCCGCAACGGTAGTGGCGGCGTAGACTCTAGTTTGGTTTGAAATTCCAGGTGGAGTATGCGTCCTTCTAGTTGTAAGAATGTCACATAATCAGCGCGAATTGGTTCAATGCTCAATTCGGTTTTTAGGACTTTGACAGAAGTTTGCTCTGTTCCTAAAACCCAACTGGCAAAACGTTCTGGATATTTTTCTGACAGCAGTTTGCAGAGATTATCAAAGGACATTGACGATCGCCAACAATTGAATGAGGTATTGTTATTATCTCGTGCAGTGGTTTGAGTAGGCGATCGCACTAACATAAAAAGTAATGAATATTTTAAATTGAGCTAGTATTCTCAGTGACAATTCTACTATCTACACCAAATTTAAAGTTGCTGAAGTACACAACCTCACCCTTGTAAACAGGCATAAAAGTGTTTTACTTTTGAATTTTAATTCCTAAATTCACTAATTTTAGTATCTGTTAAATAAGCTACATAACCTAATACGATAGCCTATTTAGCATACGAACTATTTGTATGTCAAATAATTAAAAATACAAACTATTTGATAATCTATATGTTATGCTGACATTAGACAAGCTAAAAATAGCAAAAGCATTAACAGGTCTTTCTTACGAAACGAGATATGTGAGAGGAGTTGGCTGTTTCACCTGAAGTGCTAATCGTTCGGTTGCAATTTTTTGTCACTCATTAAGACAAAAAGTAAAAGGTATTGATATCAACCTGCACATTTTACTGTAACTTTCGCTTTGGCGAGTGGGGAATGTGGAGAGCTTTAGGGGCAGAGGATAAGTCGCAGTAAGTCTTTCCCATGCCCCCTCAACAACCTTGGATTATCTCTGCACTTTTATAGTCACAATGTCTGATACGTCATTTTGTATTCATCTCCAGCGCGAGGAAAGACATGAAAAACAATCAAGTAACAATCAACGAACTACTCAACGAGACAGCGTGCAAACATAACCGAAAAAAATCGAACGACAAGAAAAAACTATCTTGCAAAAACTTACCGCAACCAGGTGCAACCCAAGGTAATTGTCCTTTTGATGGGGCGATGGTTTCTGTGGGAGCAATTACTGATGCTGTTCATTTAGTACATGGCCCGGTTGCCTGCACTCATAACCCTTGGGCAACTCATGGTAGTCTTTCATCAGGCTCTCAACTATACCAAACTGCTTTTACTACTGATTTTGGGGAGAGTAATGTCGTTTTTGGTGGTGAAAAGAAATTGTACAAAGCAATTATTGAAATTGCTCAAAGGTATAATCCTCCAGCTATCTTTGTGTACGCTACTTGTGTCACTGCTTTGATTGGTGATGATATCAATAGTGTCTGTAAACTGGCCTCAGATAAAATTGGAATTCCAGTTATTTATGTCGATTCTCCTGGATTCCTTGGTAGTAAGAATTTGGGTAACCGCATCGGCAATGAAACTTTATTGAACTATGTCATAGGTACGGCAGAACCAGAATTTACTACACCATTCGATATTAATCTTGTTGGTGACTATAACGTTGCAGGTGAAACCTGGAATGTTTTACCACTGTTCCAAAAATTAGGAATTCGCGTTCTTTCCAAAATTACAGGTGATGCTCGCTATCAAGAAGTTTGCTATGCTCATCGTGCCAAATTAAATGTAGTGCTTTGCTCAAATGTAGCAATACAAATGGCACAAAAAATGCAAGAACGTTACGGAATTCCCTATATAGAAGAATCTTTCTATGGTGTAGAAAGCCTAAATCAATGCTTGCGAAATATTGCAGCAAAATTAGGCGAATTTGTTGAGGATAAATTCACTGCACGCCAACTTCAAGAACGTGCAGAACAGTTAATTGCAGAAGAAACCGCAGACTTAGATATTGCCTTAGCTCCCTATCGTTCTCAATTGAAAGGCAAGCGGATTGTTCTTTCTACTGGTGGTGTAAAAACTTGGTCACTTATTTTAGCGGCCAAAGACTTAGGAATGGAAGTTATTGCTACCACCGAAGGAAAGACTTCAGAAGAAGAAAAAGCCAAAATTAGACAATTCATCGGTCAAGATGGCATTGTTTTGTCTCAAGGAACTCCCCAAGTATTGCTAAAAGTACTCAATGATACAAAAGCTGATGTGTTGATTGCTGGGGCTGGGAATCAATACACAGCATTAAAAGCACAAATTCCTTTTTTGGATATTAATCACGAACGCCATCATGCCTACGCTGGTTATACGGGACTGGTAGAACTGGCACGGGAATTGCATGAAGCCTTGTATAGTCCCGTGTGGGAACAAGTTAGAAAACCTGCCCCTTGGGATGAAAAAATTGGTAATGGGGCATAGGGCAAAACCCTTCGGGTAGGGAAAAGGGAAAAGGTAAAAGGGGTGAAGAAGGGAAAAAGGATGCATGTAGGGTTTATTCCCTTTCCCCTTTGCCCCTTGCCCTTTGCCCTTTCCCCTTTGGCAAAGCCATCTCCTCTGCCCCTCTATGTATTAATCCCTTCATCCTTTTAAAATGAGCGAACGGGTAGTTATTAGCGATCGCTCTTGGAACTATGGCAAATTTTATCCAACCACCAAGGTTACGTATTGGTGAAGAGACTGAAGAAGAACGACACGCCACTTGGCTAGAACTTTTTTATGATTTGGTGTTTGTAGTCGCAGTTTCCCAACTCGCTCACAATCTCAAAGAGGATATCTCACTTTCTGGATTATTTGGGTTTGTTGTTTTATTTATACCTGTTTGGTGGTCGTGGATTGGCACTACATATTACGCTAACCGCTTTGATAGCGATGATGTTGAACATCGACTGCTGATTGGTATACAAATGCTGACAGCAGCAGCAATGGCTGTGAATATACACCACGGTTTAGGCGAAAGTTCCTCTGGTTTTGCTCTTTCCTATGCTCTCGGTCGGGCTGTGCTGGTAATAGAATACGTCCGTGCGGGAATACACATCCCTTCTGCACGACCTTTGACGACTCGCTACGCAATTGGTTTTGCGATCGCTGCTTTACTTTGGTTAATTTCAGCATTTATACCCATTCCTTGGCGATTCGCACTCTGGACATTGGGAATTATCATTGACTTTACCACACCCTTAACAGCACGCAAGTTTCAACTAAGATTACTCCCTCACGCTTCGCATTTACCAGAACGTTTCGGACTGTTTACGATTATTGTTTTGGGTGAAGCAATTATCGCGGTGGTCAATGGTGTTTCTGAGCAGAAATGGCAGACTTCAACTGTAATTTCCGCCGTGTTTGGTTTAATTATTGCTTTTAGCTGGTGGTGGGTCTATTTTGATAATCTGGGCGGTAAACCGATTGAAATCGCACGGACGCATGGAAAAGTTGGTGTTGTCAATCTCTGGCTGTACACTCATTTACCGCTAGTGATTGGGATTGCTGCGGCTGGAGTGGGAGTAGAAGAAATCTTGTTAAGTAAACAAACTTTAGCCTTACCTGATTCTCAGCGATGGCTCATCTGCGGTTCAGTAGCATTATGCTCGTTATCTGTCGGTATTCTCCATCAATTTGGGGTGATCCGTCTTTGCAAAATCCGTTCTAAGTATCGGCTTGGAGGTGCAGCGGTGTTGATAGCGATCGCCTTCTTTGGCAAAGGTTTATTACCGATCGCAGTCATCGCCCTTGTAGCCTTAGTTTCTGCTCTCCAAGTCGTTCAGGATTTGTACCAAAGTCGCCCCACTACCCGCTTAGCTGACCCAGAAATCTAACTTTTAATGCACCCTTGGGGCTTTACAGATGTCATTGGTGTCACCTTAAGCTTAAATGCTTGTCCCACAATCGTTTTACCCCACCCCCAACCCCTCCCCTTGGCAAGGGGAGGGGAGGTTTTGCGCCAGCAAAGCCGGGGTGGGGTAACGCGGATCTTGATTGATGGTAAATGAGTAGAACTCGCTCATCACGTTTTCACCAGGGTTTGACGTTAAGTTGACACCAATGCACAGATGTAAAGTCCCTACGAAATTTCCACCTACTCAAAAATATAAATTAACTTTTAAAATACATCTATCTTAAGTAGTGTTTTAAATAAAAAATCAATAAATATTTATATAGTTGTCTAAAGATTGTGTAATTTCAGCACTAAAGCCTCATGCTGTAACCTTTGAAGCTCAATTTATTACAGTCTGTCCGAAGTGGCACAACCAAAGAGAGAATGTCAAGATTAGGAGATGTACCTTTGGGTGGTGAAGTCAAGTAGCTGAAATATTTATTAATATTATTAATAGGTGAGTTTAAATTCAGCCTCAAGAATCACAAAAAGTTCTTCTAGGCGTGTATTTCTCACTAATCACTGGATTCTCCATCAAGGGAGCAGAAAATCGTGAAAGACCAAAAACCATCAGAGTCTAAGGAATTCGTAGGAAATCTCAAGAATGGGATTTGGCTGTTTGGGTTGTCATCTTGGGTATTTGGGATTACAGATCGCAGTATTGCTTCATTTGCAGATGGCTATGTGTCGGCTTTGGATTTGACGCAACTATTCACAGCGGCTACGTTCTTTGTGGCATGGCTATTTTTAAAGCCGACATCTAAAATTTAAAATTGACGTAGGCATTGAGTCACTTATCAAGCTAGTCTTGCAAAGATTCGGGAAATTATTTAGAGAAGACTTTTGATTGTCGTAGGAGGCGCTATGTAGAATGCATCAATTTTCTGCATTCTAAATAATCGGGGTCATTCGTTAAAATCTCAAAATTATCTTAAAGCCTGTTGTCTGAGGGTTAACAAACTTTTTACTTGCTGAGTATAGATTGATTTTAACATGATAGGTTAGAAATTTTTCGGCAGCATTTTTCATGGTAATTTAATGTATTCAAGAAAATTAATGCTCTACCATAAAGATATTGGTAAATACCTAGAAAAATTTAGTAACTTTCCGGAATTAGTGAGAGTGGAGTGGTAGTCTCTATCAGATAAGTAATTTATACTGAAACTCTATAACTAAACCTCCGGGGTATATAACCCCATATTAAAAGCTCGGTCTTCATGACTGGGCTTTTAATGTAGCGAAAAGCGATCGCAAGCAATCTGATTCACCCAAGCAATACAACGCCGCAGTTATTACAGCTATGCACGCCCAGCTTATGGATTTAGGCTACGCCAAATCCTGTATACTCTCGCACGTAAGGGGCTTGAAACCCTAATACTATGTCTTGTTTGGGAATTCCCATTGCAGCTAGTTCTTGGGCAATTTGAAGTTCGGTTGTGTTGTGTTGTATCCAAATTTTGCCATCTTTGATATCCAAATGCAGAACGCAGCCATGTACGCGCCGATCGCCATCCCAGCCTACATTCATAATCTGATAGCGATCTTGAGGCACATCAAAAACCGTCTGCGATTCGATATCACCGTTGGCGATCGGTATGGCAGCATAATTTCTGAGCAGTGTTTGAATGCACTGACGGTAATAGTTTATATCCATTGCACAATTACCTCTTGGACTGCCATATTTAGCTTTGTGTTGTTGTCAGATCTATTTTACTTAAAGGTTTTCAGCATGAATGAGGGCAATTGAGAGCATAGCACAAGTGGGTCAGTCCTCTCGGCTGACCCACTTATACTTAATAGTACAGACTTCTTAAGCCTCAATAATAAAGTTAGTTGCTGCCAACAGAGGATTGGTCGTCAACGTGGCAAATTCAGCCCCTGTTCCGAAACCAGCGGAAGATCCATTCTGGTTATAGAATAGATTTCCTGTTCCCTGGCTGTAGACAACGAAAGCTTTACTAGTGGCAGCAGCAGCGTCATTCGCAACAACAGCAAACTCACTCGACTTACTAAAGCCAATACCTACATTACTAGTTAGGGCAGTGAAAGTTTTCTTACTTAAGACTATTTTGTCATTTGCTGCTTGAAAGTCAGCGATCGTATCTATACCAACTGTGGCATTGCTAAAGGCAGTACCTGTGGCATACTTAAACCTATCGTTGCCTCCTCCTCCCACCAGTACGTCATTTCCCGATCCCCCAATTAGGGTATCATTACCGGACAAACCACTGAGTGTATCGTTGCCACCGCTACCATTGAGGACATTATTGGCATTATTGCCTGTAATTTTATTACTTCCAGCATTCCCCGTGCCGTTGATTGCATTACTTCCTGTCAGGATTAGGTTATCTAAGCGATCGCCCAGCGTATAGCTAACAGAAGACCTAACTGTATCGTTGCCTCCATTGGCCAATTCTATAATCGTATCAGTAGTACTATCGATAATGTAAGTGTCATTTCCGGAGCCACCAATTAGCGTGTCTTTGCCTGCACCACCATTGAGAGTATCATTGCCATCTCCACCTGACAGACCGTTGTTACCACTATTACCGATAATATTATTGTTAAGACTGTTACCTGTACCGCTAATTGATGCTGTGCCTGTTAAGGTAAGATTTTCTAGAAAACTACCTAGTGTCCAGCTTACAGAAGATTGAACTGTATCTGTGCCATCTTCAGCACTGTACTCAGTGATGCTGTCACCAATACTATCAACTACATAAAGGTCATTACCAAAGTTACCAATCAAAAAGTCATTTCCTGTGCCACCGATAAGGGTGTCATCCCCGCCGCCACCATCCATATAATCAGTTCCGGCACCACCAAGTAGTGAGTCATTGTCAGCCCCTCCTTGTATATAATCATTTCCTGCACCGCCATTAATGGTGTCATTGCCACTTCCCCCTTCGAGGTCGTCGTCACCATCAAACCCATTTATTACATCGTTTTCTGGAAAGAAATTTATATCGCCAAACAAAACATCGTTGCCAGAAGTGCCATTGATAGTTGCCATAAGAGTTATTTCCGGTGAATAGGTAAAGAAATAAAGGATAAAGTTAAGCTCAGTCAATCTCGCTGTTGAGCTTATGTACGATGGGTTTTATTTTTTATGCACCCCAAGCTGAAAATTTTTTAAAAGAGCAGGGGGAGCAGGGGGAGTGATAAAACAATACAGTTGAGATAATACCAAAACACTTGTAGAGACGGCGATTTATGAGCCAGCGCGTTGCGGAGCGAGTGTGGTCTTGGGGGTTTCCCCCATGAACAACTCGCGTTGGGGTTCCCCCCGTTGTAGCGACTGGCGTCGCGTCTGGTAAAACCCACAATTTTCTAAAATTAGCCTTTAACCCAAGCGTATTCGATTATTGTTAAAAAAAAATTAAAAATCGGGGTAACTCTGGAATTTTTCAGAGTTACCCCGATTTTTTAAAGTTAGAAGTAGGAATTATTATTAACTCCTAACTCCTATTTGATAGCTATAGCTTTTGCTTAATTAAGCAAACGCAGCAGTTTTGACATCGTTATTTGCGAGAATTTCTTGCAATTCTTCGGCGTCTACTGTTTCTTTATCAACCAGCATTTGCGCTAATTGATCTAGAATGTGGCGGTTGCCGACTAATACTTCTTTAGCGCGGGTATAAGCAACATCCACAAGTTTGCGGACTTCTTCATCAATGGCAGCAGCAGTTTCTTCCGAGAAATCGCGTTCTGACATGATATCTCGTCCCAGGAACATGTTGCCTTGTTGACGACCGAGGGCGACTGGGCCAAGTTTATCGCTCATGCCAAATCGGGTAATCATTTGACGGGCAACACGGGCGACTTGTTGCAAGTCGTTGGAAGCGCCGGTGGTAACTTCTTCTTCACCAAAGATTAATTCTTCGGCGATGCGTCCGCCTAAAGCCACGGCCATCTGATTTTCTAGATAAGCGCGGCTGTATAAGCCGGTGTCCATACGGTCTTCGCTGGGAGTAAACCAAGTTAAACCACCTGCACGACCGCGAGGGATGATACTAATCTTTTGTACTGGGTCATAGTCGGGCATCAAAGCACCAACTAAGGCGTGACCAGCTTCGTGATATGCTACCAAGGTCTTGCGCTTTTCGCTCATTACCCGGTCTTTCTTTTCTGGCCCTGCTAATACGCGGTCGATCGCATCGTTGATTTCATCCATCGAAATCTCAGTTAAGTTCCGCCGTGCTGCTAAAATTGCGGCTTCGTTTAACAAGTTGGATAAATCTGCACCGGTAAATCCAGGGGTACGACGAGCGATTTTATCCAAGTCCACATCTTTGGCTAAGGTTTTGCCACGGGCGTGTACCTTGAGGATTTCGCTACGTCCAGAATAGTCGGGACGGTCTACTACTACTTGACGGTCAAAACGGCCGGGACGCAATAAGGCTGCATCGAGAACGTCGGGACGGTTAGTAGCAGCGATAATGATGATGCCAGTGTTACCTTCAAAGCCGTCCATTTCTGTAAGCAGCTGGTTGAGGGTTTGTTCGCGTTCGTCGTTACCACCGCCTAAACCTGCACCCCGTTGACGACCTACGGCGTCAATTTCATCGATGAAGACGATACAGGGAGCATTGGATTTAGCTTGTTCAAATAAATCGCGGACGCGGGATGCACCGACACCCACGAACATTTCCACGAATTCCGAACCGGAAATTGAGAAGAAAGGTACACCCGCTTCACCAGCTACGGCACGAGCCAGGAGGGTTTTACCTGTACCAGGAGGGCCAACTAACAGCACGCCTTTAGGAATTTTTGCACCAACAGCGGTAAAGCGATCGGCGTTTTTCAAAAAGTCTACGACTTCGTTTAATTCCAATTTGGCTTGGTCGATACCAGCTACATCACCAAATGTCACCTGAGTTTGGGGTTCCATTTGTACTCTGGCTTTGGATTTGCCAAAGTTCATGGCTTGGCTGCCTGGGCCACTTTGAGCGCGACGTAGCAAGAAGAATAAGCCAACCAAAAGCAATACAGGGAAAAATAAGCTGCTCAGTGCCTTAAACCAAAATCCTTCATCGGTTTGGGGCAATACTGAAATATCAACGCCTTTTGATGTCAAAGTATTGATTAAATCTGGGTCGTTGACCAAGGTTACTAAGCGTTTATTCCCATCATATTTGGGTGTAACCAATGCTGTAGAACGGTCTGCACTCAGGCTGACTTTTTCTACTCTGCCTTGTTCAACTTCTTGAATAAATCGGCTATATCGCCATGTCTCTCTGCTTTGGGGTTGTTTGTCAAAAAATGCTGTTCCCAGGGCAATGACAACAATAAATAGCAGCGCATACAGCCCTGCGTTTCTCCATCTTTTATTCACTAAGGTCTATCCTCCTGTATTTTTCGCGCCATCGCGTAGCGAGTGCTGTCTGTGAGCGGAGAGGTCATTATTAAGAATTATGTTAACTTATCTTAAGATATAACAGAATGGCGTGGCTGTCATGCTAAAAAAAGCCCCCTTATTTCCTGAAAACTGGGATGGTGTGGATTATATTGTAACGATCCTGTTGGCTGATGAACGGTATGAATGGGGATAATCTCTACCACGCTATTAGTGTAGGCGATCGCTTCAAATTTCTTGACTAGCTCTACACTCCAAGGTTCTTGCTGTATTGGCTGCTGCTGGTTTTGCAACCATTTTATCAGTTGCGATCGCATGATTCCCGGCAAAATTCCGGCTTTTATTGGCGGCGTCCACCAACTACCGTCACACCACCCGAAGAGGTTACCTGTGCTGGTTTCTAGCCAATTTCCTTGAGCATCGACTAATATTGCTTCTTGGGCATTTGAGCTAGTTTTTGCTAACCAAGCACTCAGATAATTGCCAGTTTTATGAGAAGGGAGAGAACGAGAAAATTCTGAACTGGCGACGCAACACGCAACACCATTTTTCTGTTTTTCTGTCAAATCTGGTGGTAAGAATCTGCCAATTATCCACTCTCGTCCATCAGGAAACAGGGTAATTCTGAGAATGGGAAAGTGTGTAAGAAGAACTTGAGCACCTTGGAGGACACGCTTCCAGTCGGGTTGTTGCCAGCCAAAAGATTGTAGTGAAAAACGTAGGCGATCGCAATGCGCTTGCCAATTGGTTAAACTACTATCCAGATTCTCATAAACTCGCAAAGTTGTAAAAACAGTCGCCCCATAAAGTAAACCTGGATCGTTAATGTTTAATTCTAGAATTTGGGAGTGAATTAATTTACCGTCATACCAAAAAATGTCATTTTGTTGGCTCATCTTGCTTATCGCTACAACTCTATTGAAAAGTGATGAGCTGTAATGCTCATACGCTGCGTGAGATAAAATCTATGAGCAGCAAACCGCTGAACGCCAGAATCAAGGCTCAGTTGTTTACAGTCGTTATTTGTTGCATATTCAATTAGCCACTGAAATAACTGTTGACCAAAGTTTTGCGATCGCTTCCACTCATCAACAACTAAATCATCAATATATAAAAGCTTCCCCGATGATAAAGATGTATAAATGCGAAATCCAGCAACTGCCACAGTTCGGTTCTCTATTTCCAAGAATGCAATTTGATATCCTTCTTTCATCTGATATCGAACTTGTTCTATAAACTTGTCTTGCTCAAGGTGAGGACGCAACTGAGACATTACAGGAAAACACCCTAGTATTTGAATATCAGATTCTGCTAATTGTATTGACACCGCTTTTGCTCCTAAAGATATTACGCTTTTTCTTTAGTCATCAGTCAACAATCATCCAAGAATTTAATCCTTTGGCGGAAATACAATTTTAGAATTTCCTTCAGGAGTTTTAATTACTTTTCCTCCCAAAGCTTCTATTTCGCTAATTGCGCGTTTTTGAGTCTTCTCGTCAACTTGATTATTTAAAACTATTGCCCAAGTAGCAATTTGAGCATATTTGCTATTAGGATTTCGGCTGAGAAATTCAGCAGTTTTTTGAGAACTCACAGCTACAAACTGACTTTCTTCGTCTGAAAAGTTTCTCGCCCAATTTGCGGCTGTTCCAAAAGATTGTTCCGCAGCTTGAGGATTGCCTAAAAATAATAACTCATCGGTTCCTTTATAACGCCACACGTAATAAGATTTTTCTGGAACTGATGGAGATAGGTATTTTAAGCCTTTCTCTGACAATGCGATCGCTCGTTCTGGCATGGCAGCATACAATGAAGTACTAACGGAAAGACTGCGATAGGCTGCTAAAAATCGCGGGTCGCGTTCTAGAATTACTTCAAAATATTCTGGACTTAAACTATAACCTGTTTTGTCACGAACTTCATCGTCCCCAAAATATTGTAAAAAATTTAGATATACCCAATCGCCAATCAAGTTATCGTAACCAAAACTAGGCACTTTTTTGAGAAAATTAAGTGTGGTTTTTTCTGATTTAATATCTTTTTCTAAAGTTTCTAACGAGGCAGATTTTTTACTATTTAACAGTTTTTCTAGTCGAGGGAACTGAATCAAGCCGACTCCCAAAATACACGCACAGATTATAAAAGGTGTGACAATGCCTTTACGCAATAGCAACATGTTAGACAATCTATATCAAATTGACAGTATTATATTATACTTTTGTTTGATTGACATCTTAGGAGCAGGCGCACAGACGGCACACTAGACCTCTTGCAAAAGTAACTTTTGCAAGAGGTGGGAAAAGGGGAAAGGTTAAAGGGGAAAGGTTTTTTATTCCTTTTCCCTTTCCCCCTTACCCTTTTCCCTAGTTCTGCAAGAAGTCTACTACCTACTATGGATGAGAGAAACACTTTCTTTCCCTACACACTCCTATGTTTATTGAAAGATAACTTGCACTTAGGTTTTTATGCCATTTAATGTATTATTTTCTTTTTTAAAATAAAATTAACTCTTGAAGATATTAGCGTTACTTTTGTTCGTTAATACTTGTTTAAAGTATTAAGTTTTTTTGATTTTACTTATTTTAGTTAATTAAAGTTGTAAAATATCTAACGCTGCCTAACAATAGGTTTAGTTTTAGTTTAAACCTTTTAATTCTACGAAATTATAGAAAATATTATATGTTTAATAATATTCAAACTAAGGATCGAAATGGGATTCAGGCTAGAAGCCGCGATCGCGTTGAACCCCAAGATATTCAAAATCTAGCCAGAGGACTATTAAATAATTTAGTATCGTCTGTACAGACCTTAGTTTCTGATATCACGGCTTTAGAAGTGAATACTATAGTTGTGGATAGAATTAATGGGGCAAAATTTAATGCTTGGGAAGCATATCAAGAAATTTATTCTATACATGACCCAAACTATTTTGACGCAAAAGGAATTCCGAAAGAAGGTTCTCAAGCTCAAGAACTGCGTCAGCATTATAAAAGTCTATTTGACCAACTTGAAAGAGAATATTTTTATCTTTTGCTGGAACAGGGTTCTGGTTTTTATAATCCTCAAGATGAGAGGATAAAACGATATCGTCAGAATCTGGAAGACGCGAAGAAACATCAAGAAAATCTAGTTGAAGCTGATGAAGATAATATCAAGCTAGCCAAACCTATACTACCTGCCCCAACTCCGATTATTGATGAAAAAGATGGAAACGATCGAGAAGATTGGATTGAAAATTATGAAGAAATTCAAAAACTTTTAAAAAATGGTAAATTTGTTCGGACTTTGCGAAAAATAGCTGAACTGAAAGCAGCCCTTGACGGTGGTAACGTTACAAGCACTCAAACTGATATTATTTATGCTCAAACGGTGATGCAGTTAGATGGGGATATTATCACTCGTTACAGTAAAGAATTGTTTAATTTACCTGAAGAAGCTAAAAATTCTATCATTAGTACGCATAATGAAGGGCTGGTTGCTGGCGAAAAGCAGTGGCGTGGAACATTTAGCTTTTTAATTAATTTGGTACAAAATATTGCAAAATTATCTTGAGAATGAATGCCAGTTTAGAAAAAACAAATCATAAAATATTACTACAGATTCCTGAAGGCGATCGCTTTGAACTTAAGATTGAAGAAGGAGTGTGTAGTTTTTATTTAAATGAAACAATTATAGAACAAATTCAGCGAGCAAAAGAAAATAGCATTTCTCTTGAAATTCCCCCAAAGCTGATAATTTATCTCTGGTACTATAGCTGTTTTAGTCGCGATTTAGTATTTGAAAATCAAAATTTAATAAGGAAAAATTTATATTTAAGTATTTTACACATTTTTTTCAGTCAAACTGCACAACAAGAAACAAGCTTACAGTCGGGAATCAATTTCAATTCTTACTACAAACAGTCTCAATCATCTTTAGATGCTTATGAAGATGAAGATATCATTTTGCAAACTACTGTAATTTTTAATGGTGATATATTTCACAAAATTAAACGTAATTCTCTCCAAGATTCTAACTTTGCAAAAATTGTCTCTGCCCACTATTGGCTGACTGAACAATTAATAAGTAGTTTGCAAATACAACCCAATTTATTAATTTGGGAAGTAGCTTCCTCGTTGACTGCTGGGTTTGTCGTCTACAATTTTAATCCAGCAAATGCAATGCTATCAATATTTGCTTGGTTAGGCTTAACTATATTATTTGCGACTACCCGCTATGTGCTTGCTAATCAGTTTCAAAGACTTACTTCTATCAACTCTAAATTTATAAATTGGTTGGCGTGGGCACTAGTTTGTCTAATTCCTAGCATTGCTATTGGCGGTATTAATGGCTTTAGCAATATTAATGTTTTATTATTGCCATTATTGTCAGTTATTGTACCCAAATTGGTGGAGTACATTTTAAGTTTTATCCAGCCACGAGTTAGTAAATTGATTCTGCGTCAGTTACTATCTTAAATCAGCGAACAGCCCACGCCTGACTCGAAAACAGACGTGGGCTGGAACACAAACTGCTTTAGAATACGAGAGCTTGGGCTGTACCAAACAAAGGAGTAACCCTGTATATCTGTCTCTGTCCTTGATTAAATGCCGGAATCGTTGAAAAACGGTTCTCAGTTGTAATACCCTTAGTTTCAATTCGGGCTTCGTTGCTGTTTCCCAAGTTGACAGCAGGTATAAGCAAACTAAAAGTAGTAGAGCCAGTATCTACAGTTTTGGAAAGAGTCACAGTTACTAGCGTTCCAATTTCTGTGTCTATAGTTCGGATTTCGTCTCCAGCAAACTGCAATATTTGTCGTCCCTTTTGATACTGTAGACGTGGCTCACCAGTAAAGCTAGTTGTTGAATAAGTAACCTTGAGTTGCTGCTGCTTATTTTGCAGCTCGTAAGAGGTTGGTACTTTAAATGTTTCTTCGGCGTGAGATGGCATTACGGGTATAGCCGATAATGTTACGCCTAGTGTAAGTATTGAAGCTAGATATTTTGTTTGCATGTTTCAAAAAGTTGTTTTGGGTTGGATAAAAATATGAACTTGGTACTTTAACAGGACTGTAGGCGCAGCACAATTCAGTAGTAAATAGCCAAACAAGTTAATATTTGGCTCTGATACCGAAGCTTTGCGCGACACTCAGTAGGTAACTGTTATATTTAGTATTTGGTGGGATAAATATGCTTTTTTTAGGTGAGTATATACCTGTAGCTCTCAGACACATAATTCATCGTGTCTTCAAGCTATTAAGATGAGGTTAAAAATTAACTACAGCTATCTTAAATAATTTCTGCGGAAATACACAGGTATCAACTATAAAGGTAACATTTTGAACATATATTGCACCATGCAATATGAATGCAATAGCATCATAACCCATCAAAATATACAAGACAAGTAAAAAATATCCTATTGATGGGATAGGCAGGGGAGCATACTTCGACTGCCCTCAGTAACCGGCGAGCAGGGGGGAGATAGAAAATATCACCTGATTAAATTGGATAATTTATTTTCTCGAAGTCCCTAAGTAGTGGGTAATTCCATCTTTGCCTACATCATCTAAATATATATAGCCGTAGCTACATAGGTTAGGACATAATAGACCTCTTGCAAAAGTGCTTTTTGCACTCTTGGGGAAAAGGGTAAAGGCTAAAGGGGAAACGGACAATACAGAACCTTTCCCCCTTCCCCTTTCCCCTTTTCCCGACTTATGCAAGAAGTCTAATGACAAGCGTGAATGCTAGGAATGGTAATACTTTTACCTCCTGCCTCCTGCCCCCTGCCCCCTGCCTCCTACTTAGTTATCCCAACCACTGAGGATTCTTAGCTGTACCGTCAAATTGGTTAGTAGTTTTAAATAACTCATACTGGCCTTTTGCAGCAGCCTGACGAGTTCGATTCAGCAAGGCGCTGACTTGTTCTTGACTCATTGGCTTAAATGTGCGTGTCGCCTCAAACGCTTGGTTGAGAATTTGCATACTCTCAATACCTGTAATTACTGTTGAGGTTGGCAGATTCATTGCGTAATGTAGGCATTCGATGGGTTTGACTGTATTGCTCTTGAGAATGTTTTGGTCGCCCATTGATTTCATACCTAATACGCCAATTTGATTTTTTACCAAAAGAGGTAGAACTTGCTTCTCAAAACTTCTAAAATGAGCATCCATTACATTTAACGGCATTTGCACCGCGTCGAAACGGAAGTTGTTTTGAGCAGCAACTTCCAACATTCGCAAGTGAACCAAAGGATCTTTGTGTCCGGTAAATCCGATGTAGCGAATCTTGCCTGCTTTCTGTGCTGCTACCACAGCTTCCATTGCGCCGCCAGGAGCGAAGATGCGGTCTGGGTCTTCCATACGGATTATTTCATGATGCTGTAACAAATCAATGCGATCGCTCTGCAAACGTCTTAAAGATTCGTCAATTTGCTTAGCAGCAGCCTCTTTTGTGCGACCATCGATTTTGGTCATCAGAAAAACTTTTTCTCGATAACCATCTTGGAGAGCTTTACCCATGCGAATTTCGCTACCGCCATTATGGTAGTCCCAGCAATTATCCATGAAATTGATGCCGCGATCGATGGCAGCACGAATTAGACGAATACCCTCTTGCTCGTCTTTTGGTCGTCCAATGTGATGACCTCCCAAACCAATTACGGATACTTTTTCTCCTGTACGTCCTAGCGTCCTATAGATCATTTCGCCGCTTTTGGTCTGAGTTGAAGTAGGTTGATTTTGGGCTAAACCTTGTCTGGCAATTCCTTGTGAAGCTGCCAACCCCGTTACAACCAAACCTGACGTAGAAGCAAACTTTAACAAATCACGTCTGCTGATATCCACAAATATGTCCCTTAGAAAAACTATCAGAATTCATTCTCATAGCTTTGCAATATTGCACAATCAAAGGCATCTAACTGTTGAAGGAAAGCATACATCTGTGGAGTAATAGATGATTCGACGGCAGCAATAATGGTAAAATCGGCTAACAATTAGGGTATCTGCTTCAAATCAAGAATATTTTGGGTAACAGAATTTAGACTGCCACAATAGTCTTAGTTCGCGGAATATTATTAAGGAAATAAAAAGTCAAAATTCAAAAGATAATCTACCTAAATAATTTAGAGGTTTGTTTGATTTTTCTTTATTCTTTCTTTTGTCTTTTAACTTTTTACTTTTGCCTTGTTAGCTCAATAATTTTGTCATATGACCTTTACGGCTGTTGTCTGAATTCTTGTTGAGATTGCTGTTGAAGTTGTAATCTCTCCATTTGCTGCCTTTGTTGTTGTCTTAGTTGATCCATTGTAGTAGGTTGCCCAAATGGTTGTTGTCTTAGTTGATTTTGCAAGCGAATTTGTTCAATTCGCTGTTGTTGTTGTAATCTAACTCGATCTTGTTGCCGTCTAAATTGTTGCCATAGTTGTTGAGAAGATTGTTGTTTTAGCTGCTTTTGGTTTTGAGATGTCGTATCTGTGATACTTGCTTGTACAGGAGAATAGTTGAAAAATCCTATTGTCAGGATAAAAAGTAATAGCCCTGGTTTAACTATCAATGAATGATTCATACAGTTTTCAAACGGTGTGTAGAAGGGTGGTCTTAATTGAAGTAAAATATGAATTGCACTTTTGTACGTAAATAACAGCTTTCAATCTTGATTTGACTTATATCTCTGCTTCTTCCAGTATAACAGTGAGTAATTGTGCGGTTTTGGTATCGACTATGACAATATGCCTCATTGTTTATTAAAACACAATCTTCATCTGAGTGGTACTTCCTAAAGTTCATTGACCTTTAGACAGACCTATCAAATAACATCGAGTACAGGTACAATCAGCCTGCCATAAAGAACATAAATTTTTATTCCTCCAAGCGCCACTCATGGAGTCTGTTGTAACAAGTAAATGTGAGAAACAGAAAAAACTCTTTCCCCATTCTTACCTTCACCCATTATGTTTCAATACGCTTGGTGTTAAGGATAATTGTAGGTTGGGTTGTAGCTTGCTTCCCCGTAGGGGTACGAAGTGAAACCCAACATTTCCGGGGTTTATTGGGTTTCGTTCCTTAACCAAACCCACGCCCCTTCAAGTTTTTGGCACTAACTGAACTGTATTGCATTATGTTTGGGTTGACACACTACTAATTTGTCAACGTTTCTACTACAAGTATTAATTTTTAAACCTATTTTTCCAATAAATGTTATTTAAATTACTCTAAATTGAATCAACCAAGCTGTCATTTATATCGATGAAACTTTTTTTGAGTCTTTATTCATAAATGTTGACATTGGATATTTTATTGACTATCATCTTCGATGTCATGATTTTATTTTTCTTACCGGAAAATTCTTGTAAGTAAATATAAGACTAATTTAACAATAATACATGAAACTACGCTGGTTTTCTCTTAGCCTCATCAGTCTTTTTCTGCTTTCGTCGCCAGTAAAAGCCAATCCTAATAGTAATAAAGTTTACTCGTCTAATGACTGGAATGCAAATCAAGCTAATTTACAATTACCGCCACTTAAATTTGTTCCTCCAGTTCCTAGTAATGTTGTTACCCCAACAAATACCCCTCAATTCACTGGTGTAGTTCCTTTAGGACGCGAGATATCAGAACTAAAAACTCCGATTAATAAATTAGTTTCTCGTTATAAATTCTTGACTCCGGGAATCTTTTTTATGGACTTGGAAACAGGAGACTATATTAGTGTCAATGGCACCAAAGCTTTTCCGGCGGCTAGTACAATCAAGTACCCGATTTTGATTGCTTTATTTCAAGAAGTAGACGCAGGAAGAATCAAGCTAGACGAGACTCTAGTAATGCAGCGTAAATATGTTGTTGGTGGTTCGGGTAGTATGCAGTATAAGCGGGTGGGAAGCAAGTATAGTGTCTTAAAAACTGCAACTATGATGATGACCATCAGTGATAATACCGCCACAAATATGATTATTGCTCGGTTAGGCGGAATTCCTAAATTAAATCAGCGGTTTCGCAGTTGGGGATTGCAAAGTACTGCTCTGCGCCGGATGTTAGGAGACTTTAATGGAACTAATAAAACTAGCGCAAAAGACTTAGTAAAACTTTCTGCTTTGATGGTAAATAATCAGCTACTTTCTGATAAAAGTAAGTCTCAAGTTCTAGGTATTATGTATGGTTGTCACAATAGAAAACTGCTGCCATCTGGTTTAGGTTCTGGTGCAAAGATAGCTCACAAAACAGGAACTTTGCGGTTTGTATTGGGTGATGCGGGTATTATTCAAACGCCTTCAGGTAAGCGTTACTTAGCAGGAATTTTCGTGAAAAGACCAAATAATGACCTGAGAGCAAGAGATTTTATTCGTCAAGTCTCTCAAGTGGTGTATGGCTATTTTGAACAAGCAAAAGTTAGCAATTTACCGTAGCTTGGGGAATGGGGAGATGGGGTTTTTTTGTTGAGTTTTACTTTTTTAATACAGCAGATTTGAAGTTAATAAAGTACGCCAAGGTTTTGGAGGATGTTTGAAAAGTCATGATTGATTTATCAAATATTTTTTACCCCTCCCTAACCCTCCCCTTGTAAAGGGGAGGGTGTATACGCAGTCTTCTAGAGTTGCGCCGTAAACTTTTGATCCCCCCAACCCCCCTTAAAAAGGGGGGCAAAAAGTTCTCAAAGTCCTCCTTTTTAAGGAGGATTTAGGAGGATCTACGAGGATTTTGGTTTTCTATAGAGATCTGTGTACACCGTACTTGTAAATGGGGAGGGAATCAGATTTTTCTTGTTTCCCCTCTTTATAAGGGGAGCGACTGCGTTCATTGGTGTCAAATTAAGCTCAAACGCTTATCCCACAAGCATTTTACCCCACCCACAACCCCTCCCCTTAGCAAGGGGAGGGGAGGTTTTGCGCCAGCTAAACCGGGGTGGGGTAACGCAGATCTGGATGGTAAGTGAGTAGAACTCGCTCATCACGTTTTCACCAGGGTTTCACGTTAAGTTGACACGTATGCACTGCGTTGGGCGGCTCCGCCGACTTGAAGCAAGTATCTGTAGGGTGTGTTATCGCGTAGCGTAAGGCACCAAAGCCTCGGACGGTGCGTTATGCCTCTGGCTAACGCACCCTACGTATATTTCTCCAAATCAAATATGAGTCCTATAAAGCGGGACTAAGGGGGGTAAAAACGCAATGCAATTAAAATCACGTTTTCAAACAACCTCTTAAAGCTATGGAAAGAGACTATTCTAATTCTGAATTCTGCTGTAGTTCCCAACATTGTTGAGCGATCGCCCAGTCTTCTTGAGTATGTATTACTAATACTCTCACTGCTGAGTCAGGTGTGGCAATATCTTCATCAACTGGCTGCTGTTGATTTTTTTCCAGGTCTATTTTTAGTCCTAAAAATCCAAAAGCTTCACAGGCGGCTTGACGAATTGCTGGAGAGTTTTCACCCACACCCCCGGCGAACACCAAAGCATCTAATCCCCCCAAACTTGGGAGCATTGCACCAATATTAGAACATAAGCGATGCACGTAGATATCCCACGCTAGTTTAGCGCGGGTATTGTCTTGGGCGATCGCTTTTGTCACCTCACGCATATCGCTAGATACGCCCGAAATTCCTCGTAATCCTGAAGCTTTATTTAAAACATAATCTAATTTTTCTACTGAGTAATTACAATACCGTAACAGGTGGATTAAAATCCCCGGATCGATTGAGCCACAACGGCTACCCATCATCAATCCTTCCAAAGGCGTGAATCCCATAGTGGTATCAATACTGCGACCGTTTTTAATCGCGGTTAAAGAGCAACCGTTACCGAGATGACAGGCGATTAATCTCAAAGATGCTAAATCTTTACCGAGAATTTGGGCAGCACGACCAGAACAGTATTGATGGCTGATACCATGAAAGCCATAGCGGCGAATAGCTTGCTCTACCCATTCATAGGGGCCGGGATAAATTGCTGCTGCGTCGGGGATAGTACTATGAAATGCAGTATCAAATACTGCTACTTGTTTGACTTCTCCTAAGATATTTTCAATTGCCTTTATGCCTGCTAAAGCAGCGGGATTGTGTTCTGGAGCTAAGTTAGAAAGGTCAGCGATCGCCTTTTTGACATCCTCAGTAATCACCACACTTTCGCGGTAATCTTGTCCGCCATGCACTACACGATGTCCCACCAAATCGATTTCTGATAACCGATCAATTACTTTGGTAGCACCGCCAGTCAGTGTGTTGAGCATATAGGCGAGGTGCGCTTCTGGAGACTCACCAGAAATTGATTTTTCCACTTTTGCACCTGTAGCAGTTTTCACCTCAATTTCTGCCACACCGCGATCTTGAGTCCAGTTGACTTTCCCTTCCCAAAGAGGTTGGGGTGCTTGGGTGGGGAGAGCCTCATCTGCAATTTCATACAGACAACTCTTTTGGCTGCTCGAACCAGCGTTTAGCACCAATATCTTCATAATAGGAAAACGTGACCTGCTGTAATGATGCCACAATGCTACACTTAGCCGCGACAGCGTGCTATTGGGCATTAGATATATTTTCAAAAAGCGAATTACGATCGCGATCCGCGTTACCCCACCCCGGTTTTGTCTAAAGCCAAAACCTCCCCTCCCCTTGCCAAGGGGAGGGGTTGGGGGTGGGGTAAAACGATTGTGAGGTAAGAGTTTGAGCTTCAGTTGACAATTGCATGTCGATGCAATTTAGTTGCAAGGCGATGCAATTGAGTTATAGGGTGATGCAATGAGATTACAGCTTGTAAGAAAGCCAAAAATTTGCCTTTCTTCAAAATTGGAAGTGAGAAATTACGAATTATGAATTACCAAAGGCTGATATTTGGGAATATTCTCTTCATCAATAAACTCATCTGATTGAGAACGCGAATTGATTGTCTGCTTTAAAACCTGCATGAGGATATGTGGCTGGAAAAATGCGCTGGGTGGCTTGAGTAAATTCATCACTTCTGTGAAAAGCTGATGAATTTCTGCACTGTCAGCTTGCAGCAGTAATAATCGATCCATATACAACTGCATAAATTTGCTAATCAGATCGGGTTTTCCTCCCTCGGTAGCAGGCCAACGGAAGTCTTCGCCTGTGGCCATCAACCAAGGTACAGAAATGGCTTTTCTTAGTTGCTTTTGAAAATATCGTGGAAAACCAATTAAATTACCTTGGGATTGCTTAGATAATTGCTTGCTCAAACATTCATCTAGAGTCAAAGCGCCCAAAGCAGCGGTAGTCATACCTTGACCGTAAACGGGATTGAAGGCACAAACGGCATCACCTACCATTATCAAACCTTCTGGCAATCTAGAAAGTTTTTCGTAGTGACGCAGGTGATTTTCTGTGCGCCTATAGCCGTAGATGGGCGAGATGGGTTGAGCGTCTTTTATGGCTTGATAGAGAATAGGCGATCGCAAACTCTGAGCAAAGTCTAAAAATCCAGCTTCGTCAGTTGGTGGATAATCTCGATTTACACCCGCGAGTGTGACAATCCAACGATTACCTTCAACTGGATAAAGCACAGCACTGCGAGTATTATGTGGTGGTTTTGAGCCAATCAGCAAAATTTTCCAATCTGCTTGAAAACCCTCAGGAGGATGATACCAGCGGCTAGCATAGCCTAAAAAAGAATTGACAACTATCTGTTGCGGTGGCTGATAACCCAATTCCTCTAACCACTGTGGTGCGTGGGAATTGCGGCCACTGGCATCTACAACTAAATTAGCAAGTATTTCGGCTTCGGGTTCGTTGCGAAAACTGACTCGTACTCCAGTAATGGTGGTTTTGTTAGGGTTAGACACTAAGTTAGTTACTTGTGCTGCTTGCACAAATGCAATCCGGTCATTACCTGCCAACCGACGGCGGATAGTCCACTCCAAAAGATTACGGCTACAAGCACAGCTGATTAAATGAGAAGAAAAGCGTGGTGCCCAACCGTTAAAACCCAACCAAGGACAATCTGCTATTGAGTCTACAATTGGTGTCCCTGAATTAGTTAATTCTGCAATGATGCCAGGAAACAGCTGCTCTAAAATCTGCTGACCCCGAATGAGTAAAACATGGACGTGATGAGCTTGGGGTACGCCGTGACGTTGTTCTGGTTGTTCGGGAAAGCGATCGCGTTCTACAATGGTCACGCGATCGAAGTACTTGGTTAGTACTTGAGCTGTCAACAATCCGGCAATACTTCCACCAATGACAATAGCTTTGTTTTCTTTAGCTGTAGAAATTTCTAAATCAAACATTTGAGACTTAATTTAGCTTTATTGTTATGTTCTTATACTTAACGTAGCTTAATACTTACTCGCTTGCATAGATTTTGCAATTGATGAATATAGTAGGAATCCAATTTGATTATTGAAAAAATTTAAGTATCTGTAGCGTGCGTTATTGTGAAGCATAACGCACCAAATCCTTAAGAATGGTGCGTTAGCTTTTGGCTACTAGAGCGTGTTTTCAAAGTCAGGACTTACGCAATATCTGACTGAAAACCTTATTCTTGCGTAGCGGTAATTCATGAATTACCGCTACTTTCGTTATCTTTTGCGTAAATCCTGAAAGCCTTAGATCCCCCCAACCCCCCGATAAATTGGGGGGCAAAGAGTCTCTTAAAGTCCCCCAATTTATCGGGGGATTTAGGAGGATCTAAAAAGTTAGGAGGTTAAACAAATAGTTTGAAAACACGCCCTAGCGTGGCAAGCTTAAAATGTTGCAAAAAAATTGTAGGTTGGGGAGCCACTGCGTTGGACGGGTTTCCCGGCTTAAAGCAAGTGGCGTTTGAAGACCAAAACCCAACACCTCAATCAATGTTGGTTTTCACTCCGTTCAACCCAACCTACTGCTAGTGTACTATTTTAGTCTTGTCACGCCACTAAGTATATTTCAAAAATCAAATATGAGTCCTACACAAATAATCAAAAGTCAAAGTTCAAAAAATAGCTTTTTGTTATTACTATTGAACTTTGACTCTTGAATTCAAGCTGATTAAATTGCCTAACCAACAGTAGTAGCAAAAAACTTTTCTAAGTTTTTCTTGTCAATAAAATTGAGATACTGAGACACAATTTCTGGAGTGAGCAATTCTAGCATTAAGCGGTTCTCAATCCAAAATTCGATTACTTCAAATTTACCTCGGCTACAATGCAGTGCCCGCCATCCTTCCTTAGCAGCAATTTCTTCAATCTCTTTTTTACTAACAGGCACACTCACGGCTGCGTGGACTGCATCAAATTGGCTGCAATTCTTATTTTCACGAAATTTAACTTGTTGTTCGTCATCGCCAGGAATCAACTCAGTTCCCAGTGGATAAACTTCGATTAAAGTGCCTTGCTCATCCATCGCTATTGCTACATAGCTTCCAGGATGGGGGGTAAATGGAGCAACTTTGCCGCCCAAGAGTTTAGCTAAAACCTCAGCAACATGACGGGGGTTATTTGCTGCAATAGAAATGTGGTGAATCATTGGCTTTGCCTCGAAAGATTAGACAATTTATAGTTATTTACACCTGATAAAATCAACAGCGAACATCAACTTCATACAACAAGCTGGTTTGATTTTTGCAGTTACAGCACAATTCAGAACTAATACAGGATTTATCCCAGGTTTGAAATTTAGATTGTGTACTTTATCAACTTAAAATCTGCTGTATTTGCTCCCAGCAAATACTCAGCAGCAGGAAATTACTCTTTTTGATATGGAAGCGGGTTTTTATTACCCAATCAAATAGTAATACTATATATAGTAACTACTCAAAAATAAATTGTTTAGTTAATACTTATTTTTTAACAAAAGTTAGTATTACAGGACTTACGCAAAAGATAACGAAAGTAGCGGTAATTCATGAATTACCGCTACGGAAGAATAAGGTTTTCAGTCACATATTGCGTAAGTCCTGTATTAATTAGGATTTTTTGAATGCCAACATTTGTATAAACTATATAGTATTGATTTCATCTATCTTCAGTATTGTTTTATTTGTTTATTTGCAAAAATGAATTTATGACTCTCAATTCACTCAACATATAAGCAGCTTAAATGGTCTATCGTAAATTTTGATTAATCGAAACATTAAAATTATGGTTTTAGAAAATTATTATTTTAACTATTCTTTAATTCATCCAAAAGATAAACCAGTAATTCTTTTTCTACACGGTTTCATGGGTAACATTGATGAATTTGATGAAGCAATTAAATTATTAGCTGATGAATTTTCTTATTTAACACTTGACTTACCCGGACACGGCAAAACCGAAGTTTTGGGTGGGGATGAATACTATTCAATGTCAAACACTGCCCAAGCCATAATTAACTTATTAGATAAATTAAAAATTCCTAAATGCTTTTTAGTTGGTTATTCAATGGGTGGCAGATTAGCTTTATACCTTGTCCTGCATTTTCCCGAACGTTTCTTCAAAGTGATACTGGAATCAGCTTCTCCAGGTTTGGCAACAGAAACAGAACGATTAGAGCGAATTAAGCGCGATACACAAATAGGCAGGAAATTGGCAATAATTAGTAATAAAGTTGCTTTTGTTGATTTTCTGTCCAATTGGTATAATCAAGCAATTTTTGGTTATATCAAAAATCATCCACAATATGACCAAATGGTAGAAAATCGCTCGCAGAACAATCCCCAAGAATTAGATAAATCCCTACGCTTCATGGGTACTGGATGCCAGCCTAATTTGTGGACTAAGCTAGCAAAAAATACAATTCCTATGGTTTTATTAGTTGGTGAATATGATACAAAATTTGTACATATTAATACAGAAATGGCTAAAATATGCGAACTCACCCAGCTAAGAATAATTGATAATGCTGGACATAATATTCACTTTGAAAATACTTTGACCTTTGTGAAAAGTCTGAGAGAGTTTTTGAATTATACTAATCCGCTTTAATTTTGAGGACTTATACAAACAGGTAATAGTCAATTTTAAAAGTACTAATTACTTATTGAATTTTGCCTGTTGCTTCTTGCCTATGCCTGGAGCGATCGCTCTCTCTAGCCCTTCTATCGAAGCAAGCACGATTACCCGCCATTAGTCAATCATTCTTTAGTTAGCTCCTTAATCTTCCTGTAGTCTAGTTTAAATCACACTCATGGAAGAAGTTTTAATGAGTGAGGTTTTCTAGTCTTTTAGAAGAACTGAAGTCAACTAATATGCAAGCATTGGTAATGCTGTAAAAAAAACTGGCATTATTATAATTTTGTATTAGCTGATAATCATAAATTAGTAATTATTGATTATTTAGATTGTCATTTTTGCGTCACATTTATATTTAACCATATTTTATGTGGAGATATGGATAAGGTGTTACGCATCTAACGCCTGACTTTTCACGTCATGTGGAAAAGTCCACGGAAAATCTAACTTCCAAACCAGGAATTCAAAGTCTCTCTCCTCGCAGGAGAGAGATTTTGAGAGAGGTTTTCCAGATACCGTGAAAAGTTAGATCTAACGCCGCACATTTTTTGTGTTGACGATGGTTAACTGTTAACTATCAACAGTCAACACGATGGTTAACTGTGCAATTTAAAAGCGTAATAGCTTATAAGTTTATATTCCTATCTCAATCGAATTGATTATATGAGGTAATTTTTGATGAAACAAAGCAAAAAGTCCCTGCTCAACACCAAATGAGGAACTAATGTGAGTAGACCTGATGACTACAATTTGCTCGATCGGACAGAGATAATTGAAACAGCATTACCCAAGCCATCACTGACATTACCAGATGCTGTGGCTTTGATTGTTGGTATTGTCATCGGTGCGGGGATTTTTGAAACCCCTGCTTTAGTAGCAAATCAAGCGGGTAGTAATATTGCGGTACTACTTTTTTGGTTCATCGGTGGTGTAATATCTCTGGTGGGAGCGCTATGCTATGCAGAATTAGCAACAGTTTACCCTGATGTTGGAGGTGCTTATTACTATTTGAAACGTGCGTTCGGGCGAGGAGTCGCCTTTTTATTTGCCTGGGCACGGATGACAGTAATTCAAACTGGTTCTATTGCTATTTTGGCATTTGTTTTTGGCGATTACGTTTCGCAAATATGGCGACTGGGCACGTTTTCATCATCTATTTATGCAGCAGTAGCGATCGCGCTTTTAACTGCTTTGAACATCGTCGGATTGCAACAAGGTAAGTGGACACAAAACTTGCTCAGTGTTGCCAAAGTTTTGGGTTTGTTGCTAGTAGTAATTATTGGGCTGAGTGCCACTCCGAATAATACCCCCCTTGTAGAATCTGCATCATCAGGAACTTGGGGATTAGCGATGGTGTTTGTGCTGCTGTCCTACGGCGGTTGGAATGAAGCCGCTTACATTTCGGCAGAAATTCAAAATGGACGGCGGAACATCGTGCGATCGCTCGTTTGGAGTATTAGTATAATCACCGCCATTTACTTGCTGATCAACCTGGCTTACCTGCGGGGACTGGGATTAGCCAACATGGCACAGTCAGAAGCAGTAGCCGCAGATTTAATGCGATCGCTTTGGGGTACACCGGGAGCTTTATTCATCAGCATTTTAATTGCGATCGCCACCTTAGGGGCAACCAACGCCACAATTTTTACTGGAGCGCGTACCAACTACGCACTGGGACAAGACTTTTCCCTATTTGGTTTTATGGGACGCTGGCAGCAACGTCCTAGCAGCCCTAGCCATGCCTTATTGTTGCAAGCTGCGATCGCCTTAGCACTAGTTGTTTTAGGCACGCTCACCCGCAAAGGCTTTGAAACAATGGTGGATTACACCGCCCCCGTGTTTTGGTTCTTCTTCCTACTTTCAGGCGCATCTCTCCTGGTCTTGCGGATGCGGGAACCCCACATAGTGCGCCCATTTCGAGTGCCATTTTATCCCTTCACACCATTACTCTTTTGCGCCGTCTGCGCTTATCTACTGTATTCCAGCTTAGTTTACACAGGCGTCGGAGCAATTGTAGGTGTCTTAGTTGTCGCCGCAGGTATTCCACTGTTGCTTTGGAATAACCGACCAGGAAACGCAAGGAGATGAGGCAGCAGGGGAGGCAGGGGAGCAGAGGAGCTAGGGGAGCAGGGGAGCAGGGGAAGAATAACTCCTAACTCCTAACTCCTAACTCCTCACTTAGCACTTCAATACCCAATAAAAAATCACAAAGGAGAAAATTGATGAACTTCAAAAAAATTCTGTTTTTACTGGTTACAGGAGTTAGTATTAGCAGCTTGGGAATTGTTGGGTGTACGACGGAACAGCGTAGTGCTGAAGCTCCGACAGAACCTTCTACTTTAACGGCTGAGACTCAAACAGTAACTCCCGCAGCTACGCCGACATCTCAACCCCAAGAACGCCCTGGTGATGTTCCTTATGTGCCAACTCCACAGCCGGTGGTGGATGCAATGTTAAAAGTGGCAAAAGTGGGCAAAAACGATGTACTTTACGACCTTGGCAGTGGTGACGGGCGAATTGTGGTTACTGCGGCACAAAATTTTGGTACCCGCGGTATAGGCATAGATATTGACCCCCAACGCATCAAAGAAGCTAATGAAAATGCCAAGAAAGCAGGAGTCACAGACCGCGTGAAGTTTGTCCAGCAGGACTTATTCAACACTGATTTTAGTGAAGCAACGGTAGTCACCCTTTACCTATTACCAGAAATCAACGAGAGACTCCGCCCCATACTCCTAAAACAACTCAAACCTGGGACTCGGATTGTTTCCCACGCCTTCGATATGGGCGAGTGGAAACCAGACCAAACGCTAAATGTAGAAGGCAAAACTGTTTATTATTGGGTAGTTCCTAAAGAGATACCAGCGAATTTGCGATAGTGTACTAATACCAATTCAAATAATGTTTGCGACACATCAATTATCCGTAAGGGCACAACAATGTTGTGCCCCTACCCATCTGTCGCATTCTTTTTTAAAATTGGTATAATTTGAGATTTTGGATTTTGGATTTAATAAATAATTTAAAATCAAAATCCAAGGTTCTTTAATTGATACCAAAATTGAGACAGTAGTTGGACACAATTTATTACACAATATCATTGGGATTATTCGCAATGGCTGTAACTATTTTTGTCCATCTACTTAATGTTTTGAATACTGACTGACAAATTAGTAATTAAGAGGTTGTTTGAAAAGTATTTGGCTGTGATTTTGAGCACTTATCGATCCCCCCTAACCCCCCTTAAAAAGGGGGGAACCGGAATCAAAGTCCTCCTTTTTAAGGGTAAACCGGAATCAAAGTCCTCCTTTTTAAGGGTAAACCGGAATCAAAGTCCTCCTTTTTAAGGAGGATAATGAGGGATCTAGAACTTTTTAATACCGACAAGAGGACTTTTAAAATATCCTCTAAGACTTTTAATTTAAAATCTAAAATCCAAAATCATTTGAGTGAGAAAATATGATAGGGTTAAAAGGAAAGAATGCTTTAATTACAGGTGCAACGTCAGGTATCGGTCAAGCGATCGCCATTAAACTTGCTCAAGAAGGATGCAATATCGCTATCAATTACCGCAAAGACCCTGAAGCAGCAGCACAAACGCAAGAAATGGCATTGCAACAAGCTTGTGGAGATATTCAAAGTTGTGGTGTGAAATCGTTGCTGGTTCAGGGAGATGTTTCTCAAGAATCAGACATTGTTGAGATGGTCAACACTGTTGTCACAGAATTTGGCAGTCTAGATATTCTCATCAACAATGCTGGTATCCAAATAGAAAGTCCATCTCATGAAGTTTCCACAGCAGATTTTGACCGAGTGATTGCAGTCAATCTCCGGGGTGCTTATCTGAGCGCCCGTGAAACTATTAAACACCTACTGTCTGCTAATCGTCAGGGAGTAATTATTAATATTTCCAGCGTTCACGAAATTATTCCTCGACCAATGTATATCAGTTATTCTATTAGCAAAGGCGGGATGGAAAATCTGACCAAAAGTTTAGCATTGGAATACGCTAGCCAAGGTATTCGTGTTAACGCCGTTGCCCCCGGAGCGACAATCACACCAATCAATCAAGCCTGGACAGATGACCCTGAAAAAAAGGCGATCGTGGAAAGTCACATCCCAATGGGGCGGGCTGGCACTACTGAAGAAATGGCAGCCGCAGTGGCTTTTTTAGCTTCTGATGAAGCCGCATACATCACCGGACAAACGCTGTTTGTCGATGGTGGATTGACTCTGTATGCTGATTTCCGGGAAAGCTGGTCGGCTTAAGAGTTCAGTTGGCGTGCTTTCCACAATTGAGCCGATATAGCAGGGAACAGGCAATAGGCAACGGGCTTGCGAAAGTCTCTTGATATAGAGCTTTTAGATCGATTTATGCCTTAAATTCTGCTTCAACTGCTATATATCCCATTAGTGGAATTAGACACCTATGACTGGCACAAGCAATAATAAGAGTTTGCTAGAAGCAGAAGCTTGGAAATTTCTAGAAAAGTCAATAATTTATTATCAAGGAAAACCCATCGGTACGGTAGCCGCTCACGATCCACATTCAGATCTACTCAATTATGACCAGTGTTTTCTTCGGGATTTTGTGCCTTCTGCTTTAGTTTTTCTGATGCACGGCAAAGCAGATATTGTCCGCAATTTTTTAATAGAAACACTGAAATTACAAAGTCACGAAAAGCAGATGGACTGCTTTGAACCGGGAGCAGGGTTAATGCCTGCCAGTTTCAAAGTCCAATCCATAGGAAGTGAGGAATTTTTAGTTGCTGATTTTGGCGAACAAGCAATCGCCCGCGTACCTCCAGTTGATTCTTGTATGTGGTGGATTTTGCTCCTACGAGCTTATGAAAAAGCTACAGGCGATTTGGCTTTAGCGCGTCAGCCAGATTTTCAAGCAGGAATCAAGTTAATTTTGGATCTTTGTTTGGTACATCGCTTTTCCATGTACCCAACAATGTTAGTTCCCGATGGCGCGTTTATGATCGATCGCCGTCTGGGAGTTTACGAACATCCTTTAGAAATTCAGGTATTATTTTATGCGTCCTTGAGGGGAGCTAAGGAATTACTTTTACCAGATGGCAATGGTGATTATCTGGGCAAAGTGAATCGGCGATTGGGAGCTTTAAAATATCATATCCGCAATTATTACTGGCTAGACGTACAGCGATTGCGGGAAATTTATCGTTATAAAGGTAACGAATTTGGAAAAGAAGTTGCGAATAAATTCAACATTCATTCCGAATCTATTCCTAGTTGGTTGACAGAGTGGTTACCCGAAACTGGAGGATATTTAGCCGGAAATTTGGGGCCGGGACGAATGGATTTTCGCTTTTTTGCTTTGGGAAATTTGATGGCAATCTTAGCTTCCTTGGCAAGCGAAAAAGAATCTCAAAACATCATGAATTTATTTGCCGAACGCTGGGAAAACTTGATTGGCTACATGCCTGTTAAAATCTGCTTTCCAGCTTTGGAAGGTTTAGAGTGGAGAATTGTTACAGGATGTGACACCAAGAACATTCCTTGGTCTTATCACAACGGTGGTAACTGGCCTGTTTTATTGTGGATATTTACTGCTGCGGCACAGAAAACAGGTAGGATAGAACTTGCCCAAGAAGCGATCGCCATTGCCGAAAGTCGTTTATTTGAAGATAAATTCCCGGAATACTACGATGGCAACAATGGTCGTTTAATTGGCAAAGAAGCCAGAATTTATCAAACTTGGAGCATTGCTGGGTTATTAGCAGCAAAACAATTCCTAGCAAATCCACATTACTTAGAATTAATTGGTTTTCCAGAAGGTCTTGAAGGCCCTGGTTGTAGCATTTGACGAAGAAAGGCAGAAGGCAGATGGCAGACGGCAGAAGGGAAGAAAAATGCTTGTTGCGTTCAAGCCCCGACGCCACTTACTGTAGCCTGTGAAACCCCTCCACCGCAGTGGCTCCCAATACTGCTCGGTTTGTGCATTTTTAACTCGGAATTGGATTTTGGGAAAAGGTTAAAGGTTTTTTCTTTCCCCTTTCCCCCGCCCCTTATCCCCAGAGGTGGCCCCACCTTCCCCTTTTCCCCAAAACCCGACAAGTATTGCAGTGGCTCCCCCTTGTGGGGGATTAACATTTTTTGGGGGAAGGTTCAAGCCCCACCCGCAAGTGGAGTGGCTTTCTCCTCCTTCTACCTCCTGCCTTCTACCTCCTGCCTCCTGCCTTCTGCCTTCATTTGACACTCTCCGCGCTAAAGTGCTGCGTCGGCTTTTGCCGCTTTAAACTTCCCTAAAAGAGATGCTGTTGCTAGCTTGCTTCCTGGAGGGTACGGCAAACACGTACACAATCCGCTCCGGAAAATAAAGATATTCCTAAAAGCTGTAATATTTTGGCAAGTATTTACTATGGGCTGCCATCTGATAGCTAAACCTAAATGCATAATTAGGTAAGAGGTGGCAACCTCCTGCGTTGGAGAAGTGTCTCATCTTAAAGTAGTTGACGCCATAATCGAGAGCGTCAAACCAATAATAATGTGATGTTTTGATGACCAGCATGAAATTCCAACTTTACTTAGGCTCTTTACTTTCCCAGATAAAAATACGTCATTGGTGGATAAGCGTTTTCTTATGGATAGCTTTGGTTGCCCCAGCTCAAGCGGCTGTAATCTTGCGCGTAGCAATTGAGAGGGGGGTTAATCAGGTAAAAGTCGGCAGTTCCACAACTGGAATCGTTAAGGATAGTACTGGCCGGACTTTGGGACAATTGCCGGCCATGAGTGCGTTTTATGCTCAAGCGGTTCCTGGCGGGGTGGCTTTAGATAAATGGCAGTCTGGTTTATTTTGGATTGAGCCGACAGGTAAAGGATTTGTTTACATTGGCGATCGCTGGTATCGGGGGAGAACTTTGGTTGTCCCCACAGAAAAAGGCTTAACTGCTGTGAACTGGGTTGATGACCAAGAGTATCTTTACAGCGTCCTCGGTGGTGAAATGGATGCTAGTTGGCCTCAAGAAGCTTTGAAAGCCCAGGCGATCGCAGCCCGCACTTATGCCCTTTACGAACGAGAAAAACAACGGAATAATCCCGTTTACGATTTAGGCAACACCCCCGATCGCTGGCAAATTTACAAAGGTGTAATTAGCGAATCTCCTGCGACTTACAAAGCAGTCGATGAAACAGCAGGGCAAGTACTAACCTATAAAAACAAGATTATTCTCTCAGTTTTCCATGCTTGTTCTGGCGGACATACCGAAAATGTAGAAGATGTTTGGGGTAATAACTTACCTTACCTACGTGCTGTTCAAGACTACGACCAAAATATCAGCGAGTGTAATTGGGTCAAAAGCTTCTCGCCGAGTGAAATTAGCTCTAAATTTCCTGAGGTAGGCACTGTAACGGCGATCGTCCCAGAAACATTTTCGCCTTTTAGGAGTGTCAAAGTCTTAAAAATTGTCGGCAACAAGGGCACGAAAGTGTTACAGGGCGAAGAAGTACGGACAGCACTCAAACTCAAAAGTACCCGGTTTAGCGTCTCCAAAGGAGCAGATGGTAGTTTTGTCCTTCAAGGACTTGGCTTCGGTCACGCTTTAGGCATGAGTCAATGGGGAGCATACAATTTGGCTCGTCAAGGAGTGAACCACCTGCAAATTTTGGGCCACTATTACAAAGGTGTAGCTCTAACACCAATCCAGGCTAAGTAAGCCCACCGTTGTACTGAACCATTAGACTTATTGCAGAAGTCGAGAAAAGGGGAAGGGGGAAAGGTTTGTTATTTTCCCTTTCCCCTTTAACCTTTTCCCACAAGAGTGCAAAAAGCAATTGATTGCAAGAAGTCTATTCTCTAGGGTTGCACGGCTAGATGTGTGACCCTACGAGATGTTCCCTGTTCCCTTTTAAATAAGTGTATTAAATACCAAAAGCCCAGTTTTAATAACCGGGCTTTTGAAATAATGGGGCTATATTCCCCGTAGGTTAGTTATAGAAGTTCAGTATAATTATCGATGCTCTGATATGTAATACCAGTCTAGTATTGTTGGTTCCGGAAAATTAGCAAAAAATTTTTAGAGTAATTTTGATCTCCAACCCGATGAGCAAAATACAGCAGGCAACTAACAGTTTGCAGGAGACGCAGGGTTACAAAAAAGAGTATTTGAGAATTTCACCGAAACAGTGCTCGGTAAAAAGTAAAATAAAACAGGTTTGAGAGCAGCTACATCTTTTAAGCCTGTTCCCCGTTCCCTGTTATAAAAATATTTATTTTTGGCTTTTGCTGATGAAGGAGATATCCGATAGCTGGCAAGAATGGTTAACTGTACTAGCCTATCTAGGTTTTACGGTGTTGATTATCTGGCGAGTGTTTAGCGCCCAGAAGAATTAAAAAAGCTGCATATCATTTCACCAGCGCTTTTTTGCTCAAAAGGCAAAACACTTCCATTTTGTTGAATCTTAACTCGTTGGCGGCAATTGTAGACCTGAATGGGTGTTTTTACTCCATCTACACTTACAGACGCCCTGTATTCCCAATAGTTTTTGGCACTGCGATTAATACTGAGAATACAAATCTGATGGCCATTATAATTACGGCACACAGATGCAAAAGCCGGAAATGCCATTAAAAACGAAAGTATTAATAGGAACACAAAAATAATATACTTTATCCTGTTCATCAACGATTATTAACATTACATTATGGGAAATATCATTAAATTTCAAACTTTTTCAATTGCAACCAAAAAGAAATTTTGAACAATATTGGATTGTACGCTCTTTTGCAGCAATACTGCTCTTTGGTCAAGTCTGGCTGCATTTACTCCAGGGAAAAACCTACTACCGCAAGATTATGCAACATATGGTGACTGCTGGGCCGGATTCTATTTCGCCAGTTTTGCTTGTAGGCGGTTTTGCAGGAATGATTTTTACTATTCAGACAGCGAGAGAATTAGTGCGATTTGGTGCGGTTGATGCTGTGGGAGGTGCTTTTGCATTGGCTTTTTGCAGAGAATTGGCTCCAATTTTGACCGCTAGTATTATAGCGGGACAAGTAGGTTCTGCTTTTGCAGCCGAAATAGGTACGATGCGAGTCACAGAGCAAATTGATGCACTTTATATGCTCAAAACCGATCCCATTGATTATTTAGTACTTCCTAGAGTAATTGCTTGTTGTTTGATGGTGCCTTTGATGACAGTTTTTGCTTTAGTTATGGGTATCATCGGCGGAGTTTTTACTGCATGGCAGTTTTACGAAGTTGTTCCAGAAATTTTTTTAGAATCAGTCAGAGATTTTTTAGAACCCTCAGATTTGTTCATTATTTTACTCAAAGGGTTTATTTTCGGGGTACTAGTTGCTGTTATTGGCTGTAGCTGGGGATTAACTACTAAGGGAGGAGCAAAAGAAGTAGGAGAATCAGCAACAAAAGCAGTTGTTACTAGTTGGGTGTCAATTTTTATCATGGATTTTTTTGTGTCTGTGCTACTGTTTGAACGCATTGATTTTTGAACAATAAAATTCCCAACTTTTATCAGAAGTTGGGAATTTTACAGGATATTTCAAAGAAAGTGAAATATAGGAGTCCGATTTGATTTCTGAAAAAACCTCAGTATCTGTAGGGTGTGTTATGGCGTAGCCTAACGCACCTAAATCATTAACCGGTGCGTTAGCCTTTGGCGTAACTACGTATATTTCAAAAATTAAATATGAGTCCTATATACAATAGACTTCTTACATAAGTTGGGAAAAGGGGAAAGGGGAAGGGGAAAAGGTTCTGTATTGTCCCTTTCCCCTTTAACCTTTACCCTTTTCCCCAAGAGTGCAAAAAGCGCTTTTGCAAGAGGTCTAATCTAAATCTCAATCCTTAGTGTAAAGGCTGTTTTAAAGAATGATGAGACTCTCTATTTCATAATTTTAGTAAAATTTCAGAATTTACTAACTTGTAGATGAGGATACCCAAGACCAAACCTGTCAATGAAGCGATAGACGCACTCCAAAAAGCTAGTTTCCTCTTGATATCGGCTACTTGAAAGTCTATCCTGACTAATATAGTTGCCGAAATAATCAGTAAGGTATCAAGAAAGATCCTAAACCAAGCAAGCATAATAAAGAACAAGAAAGCTGCTAACACGGCAACGCCAAAAGCTCTGACATTTGATTCAAAGACAAGAGTGTAGTAATATGTCACTTTTGGCCAAGGAGTTGTCACAGTTAGTATTAACAGCAAGATACCAACTACGATCGCCGACCACACAAGCATAGGAGGATGTGTTTCAGATACTACCCAGCCCAAAGTACTGTAGCTAAGCAGCACTACCGCTAGGGACACCCAAGGAACTCTTTTCAAAATTGACATGGGTTGATATTGCCAGTACAGGGCTAAAGCGTTATTTCATCGCTAAGTCGTCGAGTCACTAGTGGTCTGCCAACCCAAAAATGCGCTTGTGAGGGCTGGGGAAAGGGGAAGGTGGGGTCCCCTCTGGGGATAAGGGGCGGGGGTAAAGGGTAAGGGATTTAAAACCTTTCCCCTTTCCCCTTTCCCCTTTACCCCGCCAAGTGAACTTGGCGAACTACTAAAGACTTAGTTTCACTTATAGCCTGCCATGCTTTTGCCAAGCAAGGCAAACAAGTTTGTGGAGAATTACAGCACAAAGTAGTTAAATATATTGATAAAGATTTGTAAACTATTAGCAGCCGAGTAGCCGCGTGTCACATCTTAGTTAAGGAATAATTATGAGACAACTTGTTATTGCTGAGCGCGTATGCCTTATTGCTCATATCTTGTCAAAGGCTTTTGGACTAGCAGGGATGCTACTGGTCTTACCTCATCCCGAAATAATTTTAAACTTATCCCAGGTTGGAGAAAGCGCCATAGGATTAAGTATGGCTAGCGGCGGTGTAGTTGATATCATTTTCGGGACAGTGGCAGTTTCTATTTATGCCTACCGGACGCTGGGATTAGGAACTTGGCTGGCATTTATGCTCCCGGCTATGTTTGTCTCTTTGGGAAGTGAATTGCTGGGAACCAGCACAGGTTTTCCATTTGGCGATTATGGTTATTTGAGTGGCTTAGGTTACAAAATTGGTGGGTTAGTTCCTTTCACAATTCCTTTGTCTTGGTTTTATGTTGGGTTGTCGTCTTACTTAATTGCCAGATGTGGTTTGCAGGTAGCCCAAAAACCGAGTTTGGGACGCCATATTGCTGCTATAGCCGTTGGTGCCTTGCTGTTCACTTGCTGGGACTTTGCCCTTGAGCCGGCAATGAGTCAATCTTCTCTACCGTTTTGGTATTGGGAACAACCAGGAGATTTCTTTGGAACACCTTACCAGAACTATGCAGGTTGGTTTGGCACTAGTGCAGTGTTTATGAGTATCGCGGCTTTATTGTGGGGAAAAACTTCGATAAAATTACAGCGATCGCAACTTAATCTTCCTTTAGCAATTTATTTAAGTAACTTTGCCTTCGCCGCCGGACTCAGCCTAGCAGGTGGGTTCTTCATCCCTGTGTTACTCGGCTCAGTGCTAGGCGTAGTTCCCGCCGTGGCGCTGTGGTTGAGAAGTTCAACCATACCCGCTCAAATTGCTATTGAACCAATAACTCAAGAAGCCTCAGCAGCAAGCGTTAAAGTTGTTTTGAAATAACCAGATAGATGGGGAGGCAGGGGAAAAGGTTAAAGGGAAAAGGTTAAAGGGAAAAGGAAATAAATTTAATCTTTCCCCTTTTCCCCTTACCCCTTTCCCTTTCCCCATCCCTCATGCCCCATACCCCATGCCCAATGACTAATAACTAATGACTAATGACAATACCTTGATAGAAAGTGCCATTTCCCTGTTATTGCTAGCTATCCAATTACCAGCAACGGCGATTCTACTTTCGCGTCTGCTAAAGGGGCCAAGACGCCATCCGCCAATAAAACCGCAACAGCCGACACCAGAACTGTTGGGTAGAGTGAGCGTTGTTGTTCCTACGCTGAATGAGGCGCTTCGTATTAGCCCTCTTTTGGCTGGTTTGAGTCGGCAAAGCTACGAAGTCCGGGAAATTGTTGTTGTAGACAGCAATTCCAGTGATGGTACTCCCGATTTGGTAAAGGCGATGCAGCAAAAAGATCCGCGCTTTCGCTTGATGACAGATGACCCTTTACCCCCTGGTTGGGTGGGGCGTCCTTGGGCGTTGCATAATGGTTTTCTACATAGCTCAGAAGCTAGTGAGTGGTTTTTGGGGCTAGATGCTGATATTCAACCGCATTCTGGTTTGGTTGCTGGCTTGATGAAAACAGCCGAAACAGAAGGTTATGATTTAGTTTCCCTTTCACCCCAATTCATCCTCAAATATCCAGGGGAATGCTGGCTACAACCGGCTTTGTTGATGACTTTGCTTTACCGATTTGACCCAGCTGGGATAAATACGCAGCAGCCGGAACGGGTAATGGCAAATGGACAGTGTTTTTTGTGTCGTCGTTCCGTTTTAGCGACTGTAGGCGGCTACAGCAGCGCCAGTAGTTCTTTTTGTGATGATGTCACCTTGGCACGAAATATTGCTGTTCGAGGTTATAAAGTCGGCTTTTTAGATGGGGCAAAAGTACTAAAAGTACGGATGTATGAAGGGGCGATGGAGACGTGGAAGGAATGGGGGCGGAGTCTTGACCTGAAAGATGCAACTTCTCGTTCTCAGCTGTGGGGAGATTTGTGGCTACTGTTTGCAGTCCAAGGTTTACCACTTTTAATAATCTTGACCTACTTGTTGATTTCTCTTTTAGTCTCGCACCCTCTACAGACGCGATTAATCGCGTCTCTACCTGGATTAATCGCGTCTCTACCCACCCCCTCACTTCTTTTATTGGGTCTGAATTTATTCCTGCTAGCGATCCGCTTTGGTATGCTACTAGCGATCGCACCTTCCTACGATCGCCAAACTGCCAAAGGCAGTTGGTTATTCTGGCTTTCACCTTTCGCCGATCCCCTAGCGGTGCTCCGAATCTTCTTATCTGCATTCCGCACCCCACGCGAATGGCGGGGAAGAAAATATAGTGATGGGTAGGGCATGGGGCGTGGGGAAAGGGAAAGGGGAAAGGGAAAGGGGAAAGGGAAAGGGGAAAAGGGGAAAGGGGAAAGGGAAAAGGCGAAAGATTAAATTTATTCCTTTTCCCTTTAACCTTTAACCTTTTCCCCTCCCTCCCCTGCCCCTGCCTCCTTACTCCTCTTCCCCTCCCACTCGATCCCCGCGTTCTAGTTCCCAAAGAATTTGGTTTCCTTCACGACGGACGCGTGAGACTATCCAATTTCGCCAGCGCCACTGATCCCCTCTACTGGTAACAGCACTGGCGTGGACATCCATTAAATCTGCTAATTCGGAACTGGTAATTAAGTAGCCTTTTTCGGAAATTTCGTCAGCTATACGCAGAGTTTCGACCAAATTGCGGAGTTGCAAAACCCTCATTTCTGGCGATTTTTCGTCGGTTGCGGCCGCAGCTGGCCCAGTTGATGGTTCCATAACGGTTATTTTTGGTGCAGAAGTAGTGACTTGGTGTGTATTTTGGTTAATTATTCTAGAATTTTGGTCATAATCAGCTACTTTTGCTACATTTGTTTCACTTGTATTAGGTAAATTTTTATAAAGATTCGTGGGAGAAAATTGTTGTAAGGAAGGGATTTTGCCACTGGCATAGGTGCGAGCGATCGCATCACAACGTTCGTTCCCTATGTTACCAGAATGCCCTCTGACATATTGCCATTTTACTTGTTCGCTATTGAGTTCATCTAAGGTTTCTAAAAGGTCTTGGTTTTGGACGGGTTTACCATCTGACTTTTTCCAGCCTTTGTTTTTCCAGCCTTTCACCCACTTGGTAACGCAGTTAATGAGATATTCGCTATCAGTATAGAGGGTGATGGGTTGAGCTTGTTGAGATGTTTGCAGAAATTGGAGGGCAGCGATCGCCGCTTGCATCTCCATTTTATTATTAGTGGTGTGAGGGGATGCATCGCCCATTTCGTGAATTGAGCCATCACTGAAGTAAACGACAACGCCCCAACCACCAGGGCCAGGGTTACCGGTACAAGCACCGTCTGTGTATATGCTTTGGATTGTGGGTTGGGTGGACATGGTTTGGATATTCAATAAGCATAGGACGCTAAGGGAATTAGCGACGAAAGCGGAGGCTAATAAAGATTAGCACAAGCATTGAAGATACCGATGCCTACACTCAAGCTAAAAACTTCAGCCCGAAACCGCAGATGTTGTTGATATAGCAATTTGCAGTTGAATAGACTACAGTAGGGGCTTTACAGCTGTCATTGGTGTCAACTTAACGTGAAACCCTGGTGAAAACGTGATGAGCGAGTTCTACTCACTTAGCTAGGACTTACGCAAAAGATAACGAAAGTAGCGGTAATTCATGAATTACCGCTACGCAAGAATAAGGTTTTCAGTCACATATTGCGTAAGTCCTGTTAGCATCAAGATCCGCGTTACCCCACCCCGGTTTTGCTGGCGCAAAACCTCCCCTCCCCTTGCTAAGGGGAGGGGTTGGGGGTGGGGTAAAACGCCTGTGGGATAAGCGTTTGAGCTTAAATTGACATCAATGTACAGCTGTAAAGCCCATACAATGATTTGATTTTCAAAGTGTCAATTACGCCCCTACTGAAAGATTGCTGTTGATTGAGCGTAGGCGTAGCCCGTCGTAGACATCGCAATTGCAGGTTAGGATTTTACAGTCGGCGCTATTGTTGCAGCAAAAAGCATGGGTGGGAAATTAATTGTATTTGAAGGGGTGGAAGGCTGCGGTAAAACCAGCCAAATACAGCTTTGTTGTCAGTGGTTGGAAAGTCTAGGGTATCCAGTGGTGGTAACTCGCGAACCCGGAGGAACACAGCTAGGCTTGGATCTTCGGCGCTTGCTATTAGAAAAGTCAGAAGATAAACCAGTTGCCGAAGTGACAGAACTGTTGCTGTATGCTGCTGATAGATCCCAACACGTTGAACAAGAACTTAAGCCAAATCTCGCAGCTGGGAAATATATTTTATGCGATCGCTACACTGACTCTACCATTGCCTACCAAGGATATGGTCGAGGTCTGAACATTGGCTTAATCGATCGACTCAACTATATTGCTACCGGTGGCTTAGAAAGCGACGTAACTATTTGGCTGGATGTCGATGTCGAGGTGGGACTGTCCCGCAAAAGTAAAGACGTTGCACTGCAAAGTCTAGACCGCATTGAACAAGAGACAATTGCTTTTCATCGCCGCGTTCAGCAAGGATACGCAACTCTCGCAACATCCCATCCCTCCCGAATTGTGCGGGTAGATGGTAGCTTGAGCAAACAGGCTGTACAACAAGTAATTCAGGAAATTTTGCGATCGCATCTTCAGGTGTGAGTTTATCCTCATTGCATCTTTAGAAAAATCCCAAAAGTCACTTTTCCCTTGCTCCCTGGCCTCTAAATGATAACTTTTAAGAGGGCTTGATGTATGTGCGATCGCAGTATTGATGGCTTTATTCAACTAATCGCCCGCTACCGCCCAGACTTCCCAGAGATAATTCAAGGGGCTTCTATAGCACAGCTCGATGCTTTTGCTGAGATTGTCTATCAAGTCTCGGCACTGACTTTGCCATTAGATTATTATAATTTTCTGTTGAAAATGGGTGTATCGGCTCCTGGGTTCGTTGCGGACACTTCTCAACCAGGGTGGGGCGAACGGATACCTTGGTGTGCTTTTGTGGAGGATGCTTCACCAGATATAGAAAGTTTATATCAGTACTATACTTATCAGTTGGAAGACAGGGAAAGTCCGCCGTCTCAATGCTTAGCTGTGGGCGTTTTTGGAATGGATTTTGAAGAGTTTTTTTTAGAATGTTACCAAGGTGTAGCAGGGCGAGTATTCACTCAGATATCTGACTCCAAGGTGTTTTGGGCAGAAAGTTGGGTTGGACATCTTCACAAGCGGGGATTGCGTTACATTATTACCAATCATCTGCACATCCAAGCTTACAGCCCCATCACTTGTCAAGCAGCCTCTCAACTAGCCGAACTAGCACGCAGTTATGGCTTGAATGTTTTGTGGTTCAGCGATGCGTTTGACTTTTGTGCGGCGAGTCTAGATTTTGAAATTGTGCTATACATTTCCAAGTATGCAACTTCTCCTTGGTTTTATTTAGCCGGGGAGAAGCAGTCTCGTTCTTGGATTTTCGATCGTCGCACCAGTCCGGTTGTTGACGACTTCTGGCAGTATCTAAAACGCTCAGAGGCTTTCGGTAAAATCTAAAACGTATAAGCGTATCAAAAAATGAGATGATTTATTCTACGATCTTATTGTTGTTTTTCCAGAAAAATACCTAAATTTTGCATAATTTTAATAGCAACGGGACTTACGCAAAAGATAACGAAAGTAGCGGTAATACCCTGCGGGAAGCCGCTCCGCGTCTACATGAATTACCGCTACGCAAGAATAAGGTTTTCAGTCACACATTGCGTAATTCCTGGCCAATATATGTAATTTTTATAGCTCATAAATTACTAGTTATTAAATAAAAAGTAGCTGATGTAAGCGAAAAATTATTTGATAAATAGGTAATATATCATACCAAAAATTATTTTGGCTATTAGCGATCGCCAAGCATGATTAGCTATTTAGGCCGATATAGCTTGAGACGTTGCAATGCAACGTCTCTACATTGGTCATTGATTTTTTGGCAGGACTTACGCAAAAATGACCAACTAATTTATCGTAGACGCTTTGCGGCTCGCCGTTAGGCTACCGCCAAGGACGGAGGACAGAAGGAAAGAGAATGTTTAACTGAACTGTATTGGCTTATACTTCCCCCAATTTATTTATATTTTGTTTCAAAATTCCTCATCTTTGTGATTCAAATACATCTGTCTTCAGTGGGGTCAAACTCCAGCTCTAGATTTGATAAGGTTGCAAATAACACTGAAGCTGATTAATTGCAATTGGAGTTAACAATGACATACACGCAAACTGGCGATCCAACTATCCGTCAACATGTAGAAGCTTGGCGACAATTAGATGTAGATGAACAGCTAGGTTTGTTTTGGTTTATCTATAAAGAAATAGGCAAATCGATTACTCCAGCGGCCCCCGGTGCTAGTACAGCTTCTCCAGAAATTGCTGAAGGTTTATTTAATCAAGTTCAAGAATTATCCCAAGAACAACAATTACAAATTCAGCGCGATTTGATTAACAAAGTTGATACCCAAATTTCTCGCCAATATGGCTCTTTAGGTGATACTACAAAGCTACTTTTTTGGTATCTACTATCTCAAGGTATGGATAATGGCACTATCATTGGTGTACCTAGCGATTATCAACTTAGCTCAGGATCTCAAGCCCTGTTTAGCAGAATTCAAGGATTACCTTTTGAGCAACAGATTACTCTTTTCCGTGATTACGTTGCTCCAATGGGTGCCGAAGCAAAAGCAGGTGCAGAAATTTAGCAATTTATATACCAGGCAACAGGCAATAAGCTTAAAAATCCTTTAGTGTCTTGGTTTTATGCTCGGTTGATATCGTAGCTTACCTGGCAACTGCTGTAACTGAGATGTTGATTTGTTTGCACTTGGTATAAACAAATAAACACAGAGTAAAAACTAAAACTTTTACTCTGTGATTATCTATGTCCTTGGGTTAGTTGCACCCTAAAGTCGTAACGCCCTTTGTTTTGTATTCAATATCCTAAAGCCAATTATAGTTGATTTAATCTTCCTTTTGGTTGGTTTAAATATGTTGGCTTTAGATTATTCTTCTGCTTTTTATAGCTTTTTATTTACACCTAAAACATCCGAATATTAATAGAGATACAATCAAGATAGTCAAACTTTTAACGTTGATAATTAAACTCTTTTTTTAAAATTTGACAATACATTACATCTCCAATCAAGACGACAATGTAAATAAATTACTAAAATGCTTTATACTTCTTCAAAACAGTGAAGCTTGAAAGCAATCTGGGTCGGCTTTTAATGAATTTAATATCAGCGGTCGCAATAAACTCTGAGGCTCATTTTCTACATCTGGTTTGATACAATGATCGATATTTTGATCGATACATTACTAACAGAATTTACCGCAAATTAAGTCGAACAATTATCATCAAAGCTGACTTTCTTACGCATAAGTAGTGACTGTTGAGTGTTAAGTCAACAGTCATCAACCATTAGTCAACAATCATCTTTTGATAACGCCCTAGCGCAATTAAAGGAAAGTATTGTTGATACATGTGATATTTGAGATAAAAATGGCAAGGGAAGCCAGTACCTGTGAAGTCTGCCTCAAACCAAGTACCATCCGGCTGTTGAGTTGCCACAAGGTAGTTAATTCCGCGTTCAATGGCTTCAAGTGCTAATTTACCAGTTGCCTCGCCTGCTGCCAACAGGCCAATTAAAGCCCAAGCAGTTTGAGATGCAGTACTGCGCCCTTTTCCTTTAAGGCTGGGATCGTCGTAGCTGCGGCAAGTTTCGCCCCAACCACCATCTGGGTTTTGACATCCAACTAACCAAGCTGCCCCTCGTTCTATATTGAGTTTATACTTTTGAGGATCGATCGACGCCAGAGCTGATAAAACGCCACTAGTGCCGTAGATGTAATTTACACCCCAACGCCCAAACCAACAACCTTCTGTTTCTTGTTCGTTCAAAAGATAAGTAAGCGCCCGCTCAAGGTTACGCGGTTCAATTGACAAACCGCAATCACCCAGCATTTCTACTACCCTAGCAGTAACATCTGCGGTGTTTGGATCGATCATGGCTTTCAAGTCTCCGTAGGGAATGGAGTTAAGCCAATCTTGGTCGTTGTCCAAATCAAAAGCAGCCCAACCGCCTGGTTTACACTGCATAGATGCAATCCATTTTAAAGCACGGGCGATCGCAGCCTGCTTGTTTTTTTCATTAGGCAGTTTCGCTTGATGCAGCGCCATCACCACCACAGCCGAGTCATCGACATCGGGATAAAAGCGATTGTCAAACTCAAACGCCCAAGCCCCCGGTTTTCCCTGGCGATTTTTGACAGCCCAATCTCCATAGTCTAAAATTTGCTTTTGCAGCAACCATTCACCAGCCCTAACCACAGCCTGACTATCTGGTGCAAAACCAGAATCGATTAAAGCACGCATCGCCCAAGCTGTGTCCCAAATAGGTGAAATACAAGGCTGTACTCGGTAGCAGTCCTCTGTTTCAATCGCAAAATTGTCAATTGCCCGCAACCCTCGTTCCACAATGGGGTCGTTTTGGTCATAATCCAAACACCGCAAAGCCAGCATGGAATTCAGCATCGCCGGAATAATCCCGCCCCAGTCGCCTGTAGCTTCTTGTCGTTCTAAAACCCACTTTTCGGCAGCTTTGATGCCTTCTTCCCGGAAGGGTACTAAATTTAGGCGTTCTGCCAACTTGAAGCCGTCATCCAAGGTGAGGAATAAATCTGTCCAATCGTTCTTTTTAGGTAACTCCCACTGGACTCGATCCACACCTTCAACGTATAGTTCATCTAGGTTGATACCTTGGTCAGTGAGAAAAATCGGTTTGCGATCGCATACAATCAACAACGGTACAGTGCTGGAACGCGCCCAACTAGACATCTCGTAAATATTCACCGGGAAAGCTTCGGGCAACAGCATTATCCAAGGTGGTAGCGAGGGAATACCGCGCCAGTTGTAACAACCAATCAACGCTAGGTGCAACTTGGTAAAAATCCGAGTTTTACTGATTCCACCACGTTCGAGAATAAACCTTCGCGCCCGAACCAGCGCCGGATCGCTTGCTGGCACACCCAGCAGTCTCAGCGCCATGTAGGCTTCAACTGAGGTGCTAAGTTCTCCACCATCACCATAGAAAAGCTCCCAGCCGCCATGTTCCCGTTGTTCTTGACGCAGGTAGGCTGCAACTTTGTGCAAAGGTCTTTTTTGGTCTGTTCCCCAAATCTTATGCAGCAGCACGACTTCAGCAGTGATGGTGACATTAGATTCCAACTCTGCCCACCAGTAACCTGCCGGATTTTGAATTGAAAGCAGATATTCTTGGCTAGCTGCGATCGCTTGGGCGACTTGCTTGACTTTTACCCTGTCTTGTGTTTGCATCAAAAACCGTTCAACCTCAACACTCAACACTAGTTAACAACACGGCAATACAGGTGAAAAAATTATTATCCTCTATCAGTAGACATAGTATTCTGTCTTGAGTCACTGAGAATTTGCAATAGGTCATGGGTGTAATTGTATTAGGATTGATGCTTTTATCCTTGGCAATTTGGTTAGGATTACTGTGTTTTCGGGGGCAGTTTTGGCGGTTAGACCAGCAATTAGAACTAGAGACGTTGTATACAACGTCTCTACAACCTGTGGTTTGTGCGGTGGTTCCTGCGCGTAACGAAGCTGAATTACTGCCAATCAGCTTGCGATCGCTCTTACTCCAAGATTATCCTGGTTCTTTGCATATGTTTTTAGTAGACGATCGCAGCACAGACGGTACAGCAAATTTCGCCGAAGGAGTTGCCTACGCTTTAGGTAAATCCGAGCAATTGCATATTATCTCAGGAGAACCACTACCTCCCGGTTGGTCGGGGAAACTTTGGGCAGTTGAGCAAGGTATCGAGAAGGCGAGTTTATTGGCGCCTGACTATTATTTCCTTACCGATGCAGATATCGAACATGACGTGAGTAGTCTTTGGCGACTAGTTGCTAAAGCTGAGCAGGAAAATTTAGACTTAGTTTCACTGATGGTGCGACTCAGATGTGAAAGCTTTTGGGAAAAATTATTGATTCCCGCCTTCGTCTTTTTCTTCCAAAAACTCTATCCCTTCCGCTGGGTAAATAATCCCAACCATCCCACAGCCGCCGCTGCTGGAGGTTCCATCCTGATTCGCAAACAAGCTTTAGAGCGAATTGGCGGTATTCAAACAATTCGCCAAGCTTTAATTGATGATTGCGCTTTGGCTAAGGCGGTTAAAAGAGGGACTGGGGAGATGGCTTCGCCAAGGGCAGAGGAAAGATCGCTCCTTTTCCCTTTTCCCTTTTCCCTTTTCCCTACCCGAAGGGTTTTGCCTAATCCCCAATCATCGATCGCTAGTACAGGGCGCATCTGGCTGGGATTGAGTACTTTAACTCGCAGTTTGCGTCCCTATAATTCCTTGGCGACGATTTGGAATATGGTTGCCCGTACTGCTTATACACAATTGAATTATTCTCCATTATTACTATTAGGAACTTTGCTAGCAATGAGCTTAATTTATTTAGTTCCACCTGTAGGTTTGATTTTGGGTGTACTTTGGAATAATTGGGCGATCGCCTTTACAGGTTTATTCGCTTGGTTATTAATGACTTTGGCTTATTACCCGACAATTCGCTTTTATAAATGTTCTTTTTGGTTAGCTTTTAGTTTACCTGCAATCGCTTTTCTCTATACCCTAATGACTCTAGATTCTGCACTCCGGCACTGGCAAGGACGCGGCGGCAACTGGAAAGGAAGAGTATATCCTAAGCCAAATAATTTATAGTTGAGATAAAATTGAATTACATAATTGGTAATCCTAATCTAAATTGAACTAAACCGAAGGTGGGTGAATAAAATATTTATGACAACGGTAACGCCAACAAATAACACCATTTTTGTCCCCAAAAATCTGCCTTTTCTGGAATCAATTTGTTGGCAGACCGCTGATGTATATCGGTTTAGTCCAGAAGAAATGTTGAGCCGTTACGAACGTGGTTGGCAATATCGCAACCTATTCAATAATCTTGAGGGTGAAGAACTCAGCTTCCTTAAGGAACTTGCCAAAAAGTATAAATCCTGGTTGCAAGTTTGTTTATGACCTTCAGGTTAGAACACCATAACAAAATTTTCACAGTTCTTGAATGCTTAGATTCTGACATCCTTACGAAAGGTTCTGCTTACTTTGGTGGTGGAACCCTTCTGACGCTTGATTTTGAAGAGTATCGCAGAAGTAAAGACGTTGATTTTATCGCTTCTGTTGCTACACAAGGCTATAAATACTTACGTACAGTGATATTTGAGGGTGGACATGAAGCGTTATTTCGTGATTTAAGTAAAATTCAAATTGGACGTAGTACAACTGACCAATATGGAATTCGGATGATAGTTGTTGTAGATGATGTGCCTATTAAAACGGAAATTATTGCCGAAACTCGCTTTCAACTAGACACACCAAGATATCCAAACTGGTCACCCGTTCCTTGCTTAAGCTTCAATGACTGCTTTACCTCTAAGCTGCTGTCAAATTCTGACCGTTACGCAGATGACAGCGTTGAGGCTAGAGATTTAATCGATCTAGCAATTCTCAGGCTGCAATCTCCAATTCCCCAAGCATCAATTGAAAAGGCTGAAAAAGCCTATGAAGTTATGCGCCCTTTGAAAAAATCGGTCGAACGCTTTCAGCAAAGGCCAGATTACAGGGAGAAATGCTTTGTTAGCCTGCAAATCGATCGAGTTCAGATACCCAAAATTATCGACGGTATTGATTTACTCTCTACAGATTTAGGTTTATCTCACACTTCAAGGGTTTTTCAAGAACAACATGATATCTTTGCTGATTTAGCAACACAAAAAGAAAAACGAGAAGATTTTTAAACTCACTAGCTCAGCCTCCCACCTTAGTTGAGGCTGTTTGTCTAGTGGTCGCAGGGTCAACACACAATGGTCGAGCTGCTTTCAGTACAGCATCGAGCAAACCCGGAAACAGCATCTCTAAATCTTCACGCCGCAGGATATTAATGTGCTGCGTCCCTTCCTTACGTGTAAACACTACCCCCGATTCGCGTAAAATTTTAAAGTGATTCGACATGGTAGACTTGGCGATCGCAAAGTCAAACTTCGCACAGCATTGTTCTCCCTCACTCGCCAACAGCCGCACAATCTCTAACCGCACTGGGTCGCCCAATGCATACAACACTCCCGGCAAAGAAATATTTTTTCTATCTGGATGATAAAGGAATCTCATAGTTGCATTATCTCATCAAGTAGCATATATTTTTATTATTCGATATTATCGAATTATAGAATTAAATCAGGAAGGCAATTTATGTCATCCATTACAAATGTCACAGAAGCCACATTCAAGCAAGAAGTTTTGGAAAGTACAATTCCAGTCTTAGTGGACTTTTGGGCACCGTGGTGCGGCCCTTGTCGGATGGTGGCTCCGGTTGTAGACGAAGTTGCTACTGAATACCAAGGACAGGTAAAAGTAGTGAAACTGAACACAGATCAAAATCCTACTGTAGCCAGCCATTATGGAATTCGCAGCATTCCGACCTTGATGGTTTTCAAAGAGGGTCGGCAAGTCGATACTGTCGTAGGGGCAGTTCCGAAAACCACATTAAATAAGACCTTAGCACAGCATCTTTAATGTAGGTAAAGGGTATGGGGCATGGGGCATGGGGTATAGGGTATGGGGAAAGGGAAAAGTGTAAGGGGAAAAGGGGAAAGATTAAATTTATTCCTTTTCCCTTTAACCTTTAACCTTTTCCCTTAGCGAAGCCATCTCCCCAGTACCCAGTCCTAGAGTAAATAAGCGGGGAAAGCCAAATGGACTTGAAATTGCATGGTAAATCCGCACTGGTAACTGGCTCAACGGCAGGCATTGGTTTTGCCATAGCCCAAGGGTTAGCCGAAGAGGGTGCATCGGTAATTGTTAACGGTCGATCTGAGGAAAGAGTAGCACAGGCGATCGCCAAAATTCAGCAAACTATCCCTGAAGCGAAAGTTTCTGGTGTTGTTGCTGATGGAGGTACAAAAGCAGGAGTAGAACAACTTTTTCAAGAAGTTCCTCACGTTGATATCCTAATTAACAATCTAGGTATTTATGAACCAAAAACCTTTTTCGAGATTAGTGATGAAGACTGGTTAAAAATATTTGAAATCAACGTACTCAGTGGAATACGTTTGAGTCGCCAATATCTCCAAAAGCAGCTAGAGCAAAACTGGGGGCGGATTGTTTTTATTTCTAGTGAATCTGGCATTCAAATTCCTGTAGAAATGATTCACTATGGCACAACTAAGACAGCGCAGCTTGCCATTGCGCGGGGTTTAGCAGAAATGACAATTGGTACTGGAGTCACAGTGAACTCTGTCTTACCGGGGCCAACCCGTTCAGAAGGCGTTGAAGACTTTATTTCCAACCTAGCGCAGGAACGTGGTAACAGTAGAGCCGAAGTTGAGGCGGAATTTTTCCAAAATGTGCGTCCGACTTCTCTAATTAAACGCTTTGCAACCAATGAAGAAGTAGCAGCGCTGGTAGTTTATCTATCGAGTCCTCTAGCTTCAGCAACCAATGGCGCAGCTTTGCGAGTAGATGGTGGCGTTATTCGGTCGATTGTTTAGTGCGTCGTCGCTAAGGGAAAAGGTTAAAGGTTAAAGGGAAAAGGAATAAATTTAATCTTTCCCCTTTCCCCATACCCCATACCCAATGCCCAATAATTACAGGACTTACGCAAAGTCATGAAAAAACGTAGACGCGGAGCGGCTTGCCGCAGGCTACCGCAAAGGACACAAAGAAATAAGAGTTTTAGAGAGTTTTTGCGTAAGTCCTAAATTAATAACAATTTGGAGCTATAACTAATGAGTACTGATATTAACTTATTTTCTCCTTATCAATTAGGGGATCTGGAACTGCCGAATCGGATAGTGATGGCGCCGTTAACCCGAAATCGGGCGGGTGAGGGGAACATACCACACCAACTTAATGCTACCTACTACGCCCAACGTGCTTCAGCTGGATTGATTATTTCTGAAGCATCACAGGTAAGTCCAGAAGGACAAGGCTATCCGGCTACACCAGGAATTCATTCAGCAGAACAGGTGGAGGGTTGGAAGTTAGTAACCAATGCTGTACATCAGGAGGGAGGGAGAATTTTTCTGCAATTATGGCACGTAGGCAGAATTTCTCACCCTGACTTACAACCAGATGGAGCTTTACCTGTGGCTCCTTCTGCCATTGCTGCTAAGGGTGAAGCCTCAACTTTTGAGGGGCCGAAACCGTTTGTTACTCCTCGTGCTTTAGAAACTTCAGAAATACCGCAGATAGTAGAACAATATCGCCAAGCAGCGGCAAATGCTCTGGCGGCTGGGTTTGATGGGGTGGAAATTCATGCAGCTAATGGTTATTTAATAGATCAGTTTCTGCGGGATGGCACCAACCAGCGCACAGATAAATATGGAGGTTCCATTGAAAATCGCACTCGATTTTTGTTGGAGGTGACAGAGGCGGTAACTAGTGTGTGGGATTCTCAGCGAGTAGGAGTACGTTTTTCTCCCAGTGGGACTTTTAACGATATGCGTGACTCGGATCCCCTGGAGACATTTGGTTATGCGGCTCAAGCATTAAACCAGTTTAATTTGGCATATCTGCATATTTTTGAAGCAATAGACGCAGATATCAGACATGGTGCGGTTGTTGTGCCTACTAGTCATATACGCGATCGCTTTACAAATACACTCATTGTCAATGGTGGTTATACTCGCGAAAAAGGCAATGCTGTAATCGCAAACAAAGCAGCAGATTTAGTTGCCTTTGGCACATTATTTATCTCAAATCCAGATTTACCTCGACGTTTGGCTTTGAATGCACCACTAAATGAACCCAATCAAGCCACGTTTTATGGTGGCAATGAAAACGGATATATAGATTATCCATTTTGGTCGGCTGCTAGCGAAGCAGTAGCCAACTCATAATTCGCCGAATTTGGGATTTTGGATTTACAATTCCTGCATCTAAGGTTTAAAAATGTCTCAGAGCAAGCGAATTTCTACTCGCTCTGCTCCAAGTCAGCTAAGTAGAAAGAATCTAAAATCTAAATCGAAAATCCAAAATTGGTTAACTCAACTAACTATCAAAAGAGGAGAATCTCATGAGTTCAATCACCCAAGTCCAACCTTTAGATGTACCAACTGCGATCGCTCAACGTCGTTCAATTAAAACTTTTAAATCAGACCCCATTGCTCCAGAACTGCTCAAACAATTGGTAGAGTTAACTGTGGCAGCACCGAGCAGTTTTAATATCCAGGATTGGCAAATTATTCTCGTACAAGATGAGGCGCAAAAGGCGGCACTATCAGCAGCATCTTGGAATCAGCAGCAAATTGTTCAAGCACCTGTGACTTTTGTGTTTGCTGCCAATTCTAACGCAGGCGAACAAGATTTGACCCCGATTTTTGAGCAAGCACTCCAGACTGGGGCATGGAATGATAAGACTGTAGACTACTTTAAAACCGCCATCCCACAATTCCAAGGTGGGTTAGGCGACAAGCGGCGTGAATATGCCATCAAAGATGCGATCATTGCCGCTACCCATTTGGTGTTAGCAGCAGAAAGTTTAGGTTTGTCCACTTGTTTTATGAACGGTTGGATTGAAGAGAAAGTCAAAGAAGTGATTGGTGCTACCGATAATCCAGATTTAGCGATCGCCGTTTTAGTTCCCGTAGGCTATGCCGCAGAACCACGCTTAAATCCCGGCCGTTTGCCATTCTCTTACAACGTTTCTGTAGACAGAATCGGTAACCCATATCAGGGTTAATTTTGCGGATGGGGCAAAACCCTTTGGGTAGGGAAAAGGGGAAAGGTTAAAGGGGAAAGGAGGGATCTTGCCTTTGCCCTTTACCCCTTGCCCCTTGCCCCTTGCCCTTTACCCCTTGCCCCTTGCCCTTTACCCCTTGCCCCTTGCCCCTTGCCCTTTACTCCTTGCCCCTGCCTCCCCAACCAACCATGTCCCTACCCTCATTCCTCGCCCGTCGTTCGCTTCATTATGGCTGGCTCGTCGCGGGTTTAACATTTCTCGCTTTGTTGGTGGGAGCCGGAATTCGCTCTGCTCCCGGAGTTTTTATAGTGCCTCTCGAACAGGAATTCGGCTGGAGTAGAGCTACTATATCTTTGGCAATCTCGCTGAACTTGGTACTTTACGGACTAATCGGCCCTTTTGCTGCCGCAGTTATGGAACGCATCGGCATTCGTCGGATGATGGTGTTTGCGTTGGCTGCGCTGGCGATGGGTGTTGGTTTAACTACTTTGATGTCAGCGCCCTGGCAGTTAATTTTGCTGTGGGGCATAGTTGTCGGTTGTGGTAGCGGAGTTATCGCCCTAGTTTTGGGTGCGATTGTTGTCAATCGCTGGTTTTTTGAAAGACGGGGTTTGGTTTTAGGTATCTTGACTGCTAGTACTGCTACTGGGCAATTAGTGTTTTTACCTGTACTGGCTTCAATTACCGATCGCTTTGGCTGGCGAACTGCGGCTTTGATTCTCGCTGGTGCAGCAGTTTTAATTATTCCAGCGATCGCTATTTTTATGCGCGATCGACCGGCGGAAGTCGGTTTGCGACCCTTTGGTGACAACAGCGAAACTGGGGAAGCGCCTCAGCCGAAAGCAAATTCCATCGCCTCTACCTTCAACGCCCTTTGGCTGGGAATGCGTAACCGCGACTTTTGGCTATTGTTTGGTAGCTTTTTTATCTGCGGCGCTAGCACAAATGGATTAATTGGCACTCATCTGATTCCTGCTTGTATCGACCACGGTATCCCGGAAGTTAAGGCTGCTGGGCTTTTGGCAATCATGGGTCTATTTGATTTTATGGGAACAACTATTTCCGGCTGGCTATCCGACCGCTGGAATAATCGCTACTTGTTGTGTTGGTACTACGGACTGCGGGGTTTGTCTTTGATTTTCTTACCCTTCAGTTTTAATTTTTCCTTTTATGGACTTTCCGCCTTCGCCGTCTTCTATGGACTTGATTGGATTGCCACCGTACCGCCTACAGTACGTCTTGTTGCCAATGTCTTTGGCAAAGAAAATGTCGGCGTCATGTTCGGCTGGATTGTCGCAGGACATCAAATTGGTGCAGCCACAGCAGCATTCGGAGCCGGGATGTTAAGAACTTCCACAGGCACTTACTTACAGGCGTTTATTTTATCAGGCGTTCTTTGCTTGATTGCCGCAGTTTGCGTACTGCGGATTGGTCAAAGTCCTACTAAGGGCAATTCCCAGCTATTAAAACAGGAAACTTGAAATTATGGCAACAACAGCATTGATAGTGGGAGCGGGTAGCGGACTAAGCGCCTCTTTAGCCCGATTATTTGCGAAAGAGGGGATAAGTGTAGCTTTAGCTGCTCGTCAAATAGAGAAACTTACTCAGCTAACTAGTGAAATTGGGGCGCTGAGTTTCGCGGCTGATGCCTCCCAACCAAATGAGGTAGAAAAATTATTTATTGATGTTGAAAGTCAACTAGGTTCGCCAAATATCGTAATTTATAATCCTAGTTTCCGCGTGCGGGGGCCTTTGATTGAACTAGATCCCGATGGTGTGGCAAAAACTCTAGAAGTGACTGCCTACGGTGGCTTTTTGGTTGCCCAAGCTGCTGCCAAACGGATGTTGCAACAGGGGGGTGGTGCGATTTTCTTTACTGGAGCCACAGCTAGCGTTAAGGGTTTTCCTCACTCTGCTCCCTTTGCAATGGGTAAATTCGCACTGCGGGGTTTAGCTCAGAGCATTGCCAAGGAACTAGCACCAAAGAATATCCATGTGGCACATTTTATAATTGATGGGGCAATTCGCTCGGCAGTCCGCCCAGATCCAGTAGATAATACTGATAGTACTCTCGATCCGGATGCGATCGCCCAAACTTACCTCAGTATCCTCCGCCAACCCCGCAGTGCTTGGACATGGGAGGTGGAACTACGTCCGTGGGTAGAGAACTTCTAGCCAAGGCAATTGTTACAGAATAGTTTTGAACGTATGAAAATTGATTTTGGTGCAACTGCTGTTGATTACGCAAAACACCGCGCTGGTTTCCCCAGTTCATTATTTAACAAACTGTCTGAATATGGTATAGGTTTACCAGGGCAGAGTATTGTTGACCTGGGTACAGGAACAGGAACGCTAGCGCGTGGTTTTGCTAATAGAGGTGCTTATGTAATTGGCATCGACCCATCAGCTTCACTTCTAGAACAAGCCAGACAGTTAACCGAATCAGCCCAAATCAAAGTAGATTATCGAGTCGCCACTGCTGAAGATACCGGATTACCAGATGCAAGTGCTGATGTAGTTACCGCCGGACAATGTTGGCATTGGTTTGACCGTCCGCGTGCTGTCAAAGAAATTACCCGGATATTAAAGGCGAATGGTTTAATTGCGATCGCTCATTTTGATTGGGTACCTTTAAAAGGTAATGTCCTTGAAGCAACAGAACAATTGATTAAAGCCCATAACCCCGCGTGGAATCTGGGGGGCGGTAATGGATTGTATCCCCAGTGGTTACAAGACATTGGAGAAGCCGGATTTCGAGACATCCGTACATTTTCTTACGATCTATTTGTATCTTATACCCATGAAGATTGGCGGGGGCGAATTCGTGCTAGTGCGGGTGTAGGAGCGAGTTTGACACCAGAAAAGGTAGAAATATTTGACCAGGAATTAGCGTTATTACTGGAAGCGAAATATCCCACACCAATTTTGCAAGTACATCATCGAGTGTGGGCAGCGATCGCTAAATCGCCAAAGCTATAGTAATAATTCAAACTTAAATGTAAATTTGCTCTACCCTGCCTAATGTGGTAGCGGGTATTTTTTGTCTGCTCAAAACCTTAACGTCAAAGCACTTATAGATCCGTCTATGCTTATCCAGGGTAAAGACTTATGAAGAGATTGTTACAAAGTTTAGTAGAATGACATCAATTACAGATAAGTATTTATTCCTACACACATGATGATAGCGGATCGATTTCCTTGGCTTACCGCGATTGTCTTGCTGCCCCTCATTGCTTCCCTACTCATCCCTGTGCTGCCTGATAAAGACGGCAAGCGCGTGCGTTGGTATGCACTGGGTGTAGGTATTGCAGACTTTGGCTTGATGTGTTACGCCTTTTGGCAGCATTACGATGTTAGCAGTGCTAGTTTTCAACTCGTGGAGAACTATGCCTGGCTACCTCAATTAGGGCTGAACTGGGCAGTATCGGTGGATGGAATTTCATTTCCACTTGTGCTTCTAGCAGGATTAGTCACCACACTCTCGATGTTTTCAGCTTGGCAAGTTAATCACCGACCCCGCCTTTTTTATTTTCTGATGCTTGTGCTGTATTCCGCACAGATAGGCGTGTTCGTTGCCCAAGACTTGCTACTATTTTTCATCATGTGGGAAGTAGAGCTAATTCCCGTATACCTACTAGTGTGCATTTGGGGTGGACAGAGACGCCGCTACGCAGCAACAAAATTCTTGCTTTATACAGCAGCAGCCTCGATATTTATTCTAGTAGCAGCCCTAGCAATGAGTCTATACGGCGGCGGTAATATGTCTTTTGATATAACCGTACTTGCCATGAAGGAATACCCACTTGGACTACAATTGTTGCTTTATGCAGGGTTGTTGATTGCCTTTGGTGTCAAGCTGGCTGTTTTCCCCATGCATACTTGGTTGCCTGATGCTCATGGAGAAGCATCCTCTCCTGTGTCGATGATTTTGGCTGGTGTGTTGCTCAAAATGGGCGGATACGGACTTATTCGCCTCAACCTTGAGATGCTCCCTGATGCACACATTTATTTTGCACCCGTTCTAGCCATTCTGGGAGTTGTCAACATTATCTATGGTGCATTAAACTCCTTTGCTCAGACCAATATGAAACGGCGTTTGGCTTATTCGTCGATTTCACACATGGGATTTGTACTGCTGGGTATTGCGTCCTTCACTGATTTGGGAATCAACGGCGCGATGTTACAGATGATCTCACATGGTTTGATTGCATCGGTGCTGTTCTTCTTGGCGGGTGTTACCTACGATCGCACCCATACTATGGTAATGAATGATATGGGTGGTATCGGTCAAGCCATGCCCAAAGTCTTTGCTCTGTTTACAATCTCAGCGATGGCATCCTTGGCTCTCCCCGGTATGAGCGGCTTTGCTGGCGAACTCTCGGTCTTCCTTGGCATCACAACTAGCGACGTTTACAGTTCAACTTTCTGCACTGTAACGGTTTTCCTCGCCGCAGTCGGAGTCATCCTCACACCCATCTATCTGCTTTCCATGCTGCGGCAGGTATTTTATGGTAAAGATGCAGCACTTCTATGCGACATTAATAATGCAAGCTTGGAAAATCAAGAAGATGAGGGAACAGTTTGTTTTGGTACAGACTGCCTCGTGCCAGAGGAAGCAGTCTACGACGATGCTAGACCTCGTGAGGTATTTATCGCTGCCTGTTTTCTGCTGATAATTATCGGCATTGGCTTCTACCCCAAGGCAGCTATGCAGATGTACGATGTCAAAACCGTCGCAGTTAACGCTCGCATTCGCCAGTCTTATACCATAGCTTCCCAAACAAACCCCCACATTTACGCCAATAGGTTTTTGGTTCCGACGAAAATCCCAGAAACTGAGTTAACACCCGTTTTAGGAACTTTGAAGTAATTTACAGCAGAATTCAGAATTACAATCAACTCTGAGCCTAGCTTTTAGACCTAGATAATGTACTTGATTAACTGGAAATCTGCTGTAAGTATAATACAGTCTGTAGGATAGTACTTATGTGCTATCCTGCTGCGTGTTTTATGGCGTGCTTCATTTACGTAAAAAGCGCTATATCAATGTTTAGCCTTACAAGCTGTAAATCTTAATTGGCAATTGTTGTATTTGGTGTTGGTAAAGTAGAGATTTTGTTAGCGATCGCACCCCACCGTATAAGCAAATTAACTGAACTCTACTATCTCCTGGATTTGAGTACTTATCGCGAATCTTGAAACATTACTTAATACTATATTAAGTGATTTCACTTAGACAAGTTTGTTGAAAATACAGCATAATTTGTGGCTGAGGTAGTAAAAACCCAAGTACAACAACAGGAAATATTACACCTGCAAAACTTGATTTTTACACCATTTTTAGTAGTTGAGAATCCAGGAATTCTAGATAATGAATTACTCTAAAACAACCACAATCAAAGATTTTACATCGCTCAACGATACTCAGACGAATCAACAAATTTCGCAGAATGTAGAAAGCCGTTATCAATGGGAGCGAACTTATGAGAACTTACCTGGACATGTCAAAGGTGTTCCCAGGGGAGAAGGATTTAGTATATTCAAAATCTTCATTTTTCTTTTCAGTGCTATTAAAGGTGTAATAGGTTTACTGACAGCACAATTTCTACATTTATTCCCTTACCTTTGGGACAAGTTGAAAAAAGGCGAAATTGTCTTTACTGGTACAGCAGACTTGGGATTAATGGCTATTTTTGCTGATTTTAATAATTGGAATAGCCTTGAAGAATTTAATGAATTCTTTAAACCTTGGACATTTTTCAAAAGGCCGGATGTTGCTAAAAATTGGCAATCAGATATAGAATTTGGTCGCCAACGCCTCAATGGGATGAACCCAATATTGATCCGTAAGTGCAAGGCTGAAGATATTAATTCTAATGGGAAATTTCCAGTTACCAATGAAATAATTAACCCAGTTAGGGGTAAGAATATCGACCTCACATCAGCATTGGCAGAAAATCGCTTGTTTCTCTTGGATTACCCAGTATTCGATAACATTACCACTGCTGAATTATCAGACCAATTAGGAAGATACATACAATCTCCAATTAGTCTTTTTTATGTAGACGAGCAAAAACAGCTTGTTCCCATTGCCATCCAATTAGAGGAAAAAACTAACGCTGAAGATGGTATAGTTAAAAAAATCTTTACGCCCAACTCGCTACCCGAACAATGGGCAGTAGCTAAGTTAGCTGTAGCTGGTGCCGATGTTGCTTATCAAGGAATGATTTCTCACTTGCTCAATACGCATTTAATTATTGAGCCTTTTGCAGTAACTACAAATCGAAAACTATCGCGGCAACATATTGTATACCAACTGTTAAAGCCCCACTTTTTCAACACCTTACCCATCAATAATATGGCTCGTAATGTGTTTCTGGGTAGGGGTGGATTATTTGATAATATAGGCTCACTGGGTTATACCGGTTCTAATGAACTTTTGAATAGAGGATACAACGGTATCAAGCATAATGGTGAAGCGAGTGAAAATCAAACAGAAGGATTGAATTTTTACGAGTTAGCTTTGCCTTATGATTTAGGAAAACGTGAGGTTGATGGTATACCAAACTACTACTATCGTGATGATGCATTATTAGTTTGGAATGCTATCAAAAATTATGTAGACGATGTTTTACGATCACATTACAAAAATGATGCAGAAATAATTCGCGATCGCCAGCTGCAAAACTGGAAAGAAGAACTGCTCGATAATGGCAACATTAAAGGATTGCTGGCTCCTGATAAATCAAATCAGCTAAATACATTAGATGATTTGATTGAGATTGCTACCATCATTATTTTTACGGCAACTGCTCAGCATTCAGCTGTCAATTTTGGTCAATATGACTATGCAGCATGGATTCCTAATAACCCATTTGCTATTTACAAACCGTTATTGGATCTGTTTAAATCTGAAAGTCAAAATAAAGCACCACTTCCTCAAAGGTTGCCAAATCGCTTTCAATCTATTCTGCAAATCGTCCTCGTGAAAGCTCTAACTATAGCGCCACCATACTCCAGCAAATCTCTGGTGACTTTGAGAAATCCTTTCTCCGATACTGTAGCAAAGCAGGCATTCCAAAAATTTCAGACAAATCTTCGAGAAATCGAAACAAAAATATCTGTCCGTAACGCATCCGTTTCTCAACCTTACACTTACCTTCTCCCCTCCAAAATTGCACAAAGTATTGCAATATAGGGAAAAAATAATAGGGGTTTTCGTTTAGATTTAACGCATGGTAGGGTAGCACAGCTGTGCTACCCTATTTACTTATAGATAGCGTTTCCTGTTCTAGTGAGGTACGAGGTAGGGGCGCAAAGCTTTGCGCCCCTACAAATTTATGTAATTCATTTGATTGGGAACCCCTATACTAAATAAGCGGACATAATTCAATGTAAAATACACTTCAGCGAAACTCTTTACTATTGAGGCTTTTCCCTCCTGCCTCCTGCCTTCTGTCTTCTACTTAAAACCAAATGAACAAATTAGCCCTTTCCGTGGGATGCTGGTTGATTGATTAGGGATTATTTGCAGATGTCTGTTGTTTCTGGTGTCACTGTTACTGTTCCCGCCACAACTGCTAATTTGGGGCCTGGTTTTGATTGCATCGGTGCAGCTTTAAAGCTGTACAACCAGTTCAAGTTCACTCGTCTGGAAGAGGGTGGGTTAATTATTACTGTCACAGGTGAAGAAGCTCAACGAGTACAAACTGATGAAAGCAATCTTCTCTACCAAGCGTTTATCAGATTTTATCAGCATATAGAGCAAACACCACCATCAGTAAAAATTGAAATTCAACTGGGTGTACCGCTAGCGAGGGGTTTGGGTAGTTCAGCAACAGCAATTGTTGGTGGGTTAGTGGCGGCGAATCAACTAGAAGGTTCGCCAATAAGTCAGTCACAGGTGATGGAATTAGCGATCACAATGGAAGGACATCCTGATAATGTAGTTCCAGCTTTGTTGGGTGGATGTCGGCTAGCTGCTTCTGGTGGCGCAGGTTGGGAAATTTGTGATGTTCCCTGGCATCAAGATATCATACCAGTTGTAGCTATTCCTGATTTTGAACTTTCGACTTCCGAAGCGCGACGGGTTCTGCCAACGGAAGTCAGTCGTGCAGATGCGATTTTCAATACTGCACACTTGGGTTTATTATTGCGTGGCTTGGAGACTGGTAAAGCAGAATGGTTAAAAACGGCTTTGCAAGATAAATTGCATCAGCCCTATCGCAAAGCTTTAATTCGTGGTTACGATGCTGTGAATCTAGCAGCTGTAACAGCTGGTGCTTATGGCATGGTGATTAGTGGTGCAGGGCCGACACTCTTAGCTTTGACAGATGAGCTACACTCACAGGCTGTAGAAACAGCCATGTCCAATGCTTGGGAACAAGAAGGAATTATAGCCAATGTGCGATCGCTTTCTCTGGATATCCAAGGCGCAAAAAGTTAGAAGATTAGTAAATTGGGCATGGGGCATTGGGCAAGGGGCAAGGGAAAGGGGTATGGTTCGACAAGCTCACCAACCGGGGAAAAGGGAAAAGATTAAATTTATTCCTTTTCCCTTTTCCCTTTAACCTTTTCCCCTGCTCCCCCAGTCCCCAGTCCCCAGTCCCCAGTCCCCAGTACCCTTATGGATAGAATTCAAGCTGAAATAGCGGCGCTTAAGTCTCAAATTTACGCTCTCCAGCAAGAACGCGCTGCACTCACTATTAATAATGATGTCATCGGCGCAAATGATTCACCCTTGGCAATGGTTGAGGCTTACCGTCGCCAAGCTAGAGAAAATCCCCAATTATCTGTTGAAATCAGGGGGATAGATGATGCAGTTGCAGCGCTGGAATCGCAACTACAGCAAAAACAAGCCGAATTAGCCCGTTGGCAAATTGAATCAAAACAACTTACCCAACAGCAGCAGCTAGAGGAAGCCAAAAAAGTAGCTCAAGTTCACGCTCAACGCATTAATCAACTCGCAGCAGAACTAGCTACAGAAATCCGGCTACTCAAAGCTTGCGCCGATGAGCTTAGTCCTATGTATTGGCAGGTTTATTACAAGCCCTTCATTACTGGGTTCAAGACAATCTCTGTTCCCCACGTCCGCTCAGACGGTGAAGTCTGGACAATTGTCAACCGTATTGTTTGAAATCTGAGCCAATGCTCATCAATCCAAAATCGAGTAAAACATAACTTAGGACGGTGGCTAATGCCGCCGTTTTTTGTTGACGTTGTAAAAGTTTACATTTAGAATTGTCTAGAGTAGCTATAGATAAGTATTTATTACTATCCAAATCTTAAATTTACTCTTTTCAAGTCAGGTTTCGTTTACAAAAGTACAAACTGCTTAATATAATGTAATTAAAAGCGAAAAGTAAAATTGATTGTCAGAAGTGATGAATGCTATGGAATTTCCTTGGTTAACAGCCATAATTGTCTTGCCCTTGGTGGCTACCTTAGCCATCCCGTTAATCCCAGATAAAGAAGGTAAAACCGTCCGTTGGTACGCTTTAGGAGTTGCTTTTGCAGATTTCGCATTGATGATTTATACCTTTTGGTATAAATACGACTTCCAAAGTTCAACGCTCCAACTTATAGAAAACTATCCTTGGGTACCGCAATTAGGTTTACATTGGGCTGTGGGGCTTGATGGTTTATCGATGCCCTTGGTACTTCTAACAGGCTTAATCAATACCCTCGCAATATTCGCGGCTTGGAAAGTTACCAACAAGCCGCGATTATTTTACGGTTTGATGTTAGCGATGTACAGCGCCCAGCTTGGCGTGTTTGTTGCTCAAGATTTGCTGTTGTTCTTCTTAATGTGGGAAATCGAGTTAGTGCCGATTTACCTGCTAATTTCCATCTGGGGAGGACAAAATCGCCGCTATGCAGCCACCAAATTTATTCTTTATACTGCTGCTGCTTCGATATTCATCTTAGTAGCTGGTTTTGCAATGGCATTCTCAGGAGATACAGTCACCTTCGATATGGCGACTCTGGGAATGAAAGAATATCCTAAAGCTTTAGAACTATTAGTCTACGCAGGTTTCTTGATTGCCTTCGGTGTAAAACTGCCAATCTTCCCTTTACACACTTGGTTACCTGATGCTCACGGTGAAGCATCAGCACCTGGTTCGATGATTTTAGCTGGTGTGTTGTTGAAAATGGGCGGTTACGCTCTGATCCGCATCAACGTTGAGATGCTGCCTAATGCTCATGTTTACTTTGCTCCAGTGCTGGCGATTTTGGGTGTAGTGAATATTGTCTACGGTGCTTGCTGTGCCTTTGCCCAAACCAATCTCAAGCGTCGCTTGGCTTACTCTTCAATTGCCCACATGGGGTTTGTGCTGATTGGAATTGCCTCTTACACAGAACTTGGCATCAGCGGCGCAGTACTACAAATGGTTTCTCACGGTTTGATTGCTGCTAGCTTGTTCTTCTTATCTGGTGTAACTTACGATCGCACCCACACCTTGATGATGGATAAAATGGGTGGAATAGCGAAGGTAATGCCCAGAACTTTTGCTCTGTTTACCGCTGGCTCAATGGCTTCTCTCGCTTTACCAGGAATGAGTGGCTTCGCCGGTGAGTTGATGGTATTCCTGGGTATCGCCACCAGTGATGTTTACAGTTCTAGCTTCAAACTTGTAGTTGTGTTGCTCTCAGCAGTGGGCGTGATTTTGACACCGATTTACTTACTGTCGATGCTGCGTCAAGTGTTCTACGGAAACCAAAATCAAGAGTTGCACTTGGATGCTGTAGTATCTGATGTACAACCCCGCGAACTGTTCATTACCGCTTGTCTCCTACTACCAATCATCGGTATCGGCTTCTATCCCAAGTTGGCAACGCAGACTTATGATGTAAAAGCAGTAGAATTAGCTGCTCATGCTCGTCAAGTTCTACCAGTCGTTGCTCACCAGCAACCATCAAGTCTCTACTCACGTATTTTTACAGCACCAACCTTGGCTAGTTCTCAAGTTGAAAGTTTAGTTAATATTTCAAAGTAAAATATACATCCTACAAAGGGTGTTGGAATTAAATTCTAATATGAGGGGAATAAAGGGGTGGTTAAATAACCACCCCTAAAATTTTTTGTAGAGACGTTGCATTGCAACGTCTCTACATTTTGGATATGATATGAGGTATGGAGAAATTTATCCAAATACTAAATCTGGTTCTTCACAGAAGTTAAATAAGGCTGACTCACTTTCTGAATCATCTTCAAATACAGCAGAAATGTACCATTCACAGGGCGAGTCATTTGTATATTCCGCCCAAGCAATTGTTACTGCTTCACCCACGGGAATCCCTTCTTCAGCAAGGCTAAATTGAGACCATTCGTCATCATCGAGAGATGCCCACAGTTCTGTAATTGCTAAGTCGGTATTGTTGGTTACAGTAAACGTAAATTGGTCTGACATTTATGTTGAGCCTTTTTTTAAGTAGGTTGCATTCTGAGATTATCCAATGACTAATTGTGTGGCGGGCATCTCTGCTGCCTGCTACAAAAGACGGGTAAGATAGCTATCCCACACACAAGATTGGATGATTTATTTGTTGGAAGTCCCTAATACTTCTTTTTCCTATTTGGGATTAGAAAATAGTGACTGTTCTAAATTATTCAAACTTTAGCTGACCGTCAATATTGGTTGTTTGTCCTCAAAATTGATGAAACCAACCAAACGCAAATTTTATACTCTTATATTTTTTATTTCCCAAAAAATAATAGTTTTTTAACTATGGTAGCTTTAGGCTTTAGCTTCCTTCTAGTCATGTTTACAACACCATAACCCCACGCTGCTAACTTTCATGACCTCCGCCAATTCCCTGGCTAGGAATTGTAATAATTGAAACTTTTTGTAAATTAATACTACTGACTGTCTCATAAGCCAAAAAATTTGTAGTATCCCCTTGACATCGTGTAACTTATATATTACAAATGTAATATGAAAACAAAAGCCTCCCCAAAAGGCGAAGGCAAAACATCTCAGAACCAAGAAAACTGAATAGCTACGACTTTTTGGGGTCGCGATTGGCGTTCGCCTGCTCCGAAACCAACAAACGGACGGTTGCAGGATTCGGGTTCAATTCCCGACGACTCCACTGACGAAACAAACTTGGGTCTGTAACTCTAATGGTAGAGCGCCTGGATTCACTTGTGCCCTGACAGAAAAAGCTTACATACTAGCTCAAAAGTAGAGCATTCGTCTCTTAAACGAAAAGTTGCAGGTGCGATTCCTGCGTGTGTCACCACAGCTTTTTCAACTTGCACGAGGTGTGAGTGCAACTCTCACAGGGAAGGTATCGGTTCGATTCCGGTCAGATCCACTAAATCAGGACTTACGCAAAAGATAACGAAAGTAGCGGTAATTCATGAATTACCGCAACGCTTGAATAAGGTTTTCAATCACATCTTGCGTAAGTCCTGTAAATAATTCGTAATTAAAAAAAGAGGTGATTGTGATGGTTCATATTCGATTTGAAGGACGTTCTGTTGATGTTGTTGAAACACAACTGGGAATCACTGCAAGTATGAACGATCTGGCAGTGAAGGAACGAGTTGCACGGCATTTAGATGTAAATAGCGATCGCCTTTCTGCTTACGTAGTAGATCGGCGTCCCAGTGGCGATTTAATTGTGCGCCCTGAAGCTGTCTACGGTTAAAACGTTTAGTTATCCGTGCCCTGACAGAAGAAGCATACATACACATTTATAACGGACCTAAGGTAGTAAAATTCGAGCGATCGAACTAGCGACAGTATGATTTCTAAATCTCTCGCAGATTTAGCATACGTGCCCACTGCCAATAATTGGTAAGAGCGACCGTAAGCTGTAAAAAGCTTCTTAAACTTGTACGGATTAATTGAAGAATTAATTCCGCGCCCTAACTTGTAAAGCATACACACTACTATCCGGAAACGGATTGCAGGTTCAATTCCTGCCGCTTCCACTTATGGAAGCGTGGCCAAATTGGTAAAGGCAACTGTGAAAACTGCTTTGCTAACTTGTGCGGAATTCCAATTATTTAAATTGTATTTATCTATTAACCCTAACTCAATTATCAATACGGAGGTGAGTTCAATGATGTTCGCAAATTTATGTTTAATCAAAACTCGATCGCCAGAACTATATTTAAACAACTTGAGATATGAGCGAACATCGTTTGAGCGAGATTGTAATTGAGCGTCCTCGCTGTGGTAGGAGAATTAGCCTCAAAAAGTTGAGTGGTTTTAAAAAGCAATTAAACAAACTCACCGAAGAAGCAACCGAAGATGGATTGTTTAATTGCTACCTAATTAAACCAAGAAATAAATCCAAACATCTTTCAGATCATCTCGGCCCGTTGCGTCGGTTTTTGCGCTCGAAAGTGGGACAGCCGTGGAATGATGTTTACAGCGAACTTTCTCAACGATTAGATGCCAAAACAATGGCAGGACAGCATGTTATTGGCCATTTGTGGGACTATGTTGAGCGATATGTAGAAATAATTGATGGTAATGTTTATAGCAAGCCTTACCAAGGTTATCGAAATCTCTTAGCTAGAAGCTATGGCGATCGCTTCTACATTCATCCTCAAACTGGAATTCTTTGTGCGGTCGAGAAAAAGCCTGGAAAGCAGAAGCAAAAGCCAAAGCAAACTGATGTTTTGATTGTTGACGAGCGTCATCAATATCAGAAGCTGAACGAGATTTGGTATCTAATTACCTTTGAAGATTTCCCATCATCAACTGACTACGTAAGAGATGTTCTCAAAGGTTTCATTCATCGTTATGCTGCTTTATGGCATAACGGTAGAAAAATTTACGCTGCTAGGAAGCAGCAATGTAGTAAGAAAGAAATTCGATTTATTTTAAATCAACTTTCTGAGAACTAAAGTTTTCACTTCGTGCCCTAACCGAAAAAGCTTACATACTAGCCTAATTGGAAAAGGCACTTGACTTGGAACCAAGCGATTGCGGGTTCAAATCCCGTGTATGAATCAACAGCTTTTTCAACTTGCACGAGGTGATTAAAAATAAGAATTCAGAATCCAGAATTCAGGAGTCAGAATTCAGTAATAAAAAAAAGCTTTATATTCTACGAGGCTGATATGTCTGTGAAAACTTTAGAAATTTTAGAACAAATCAAGTCTCTAAATGTTAATGAAACTAGTCAATTAGTCAAGCAGATTGAAGCTACTTTCAATGTCGATATATCCACACCGAAATTCCTTCAGATTGACAAGCGAGATGAGGATGAAACTCAACCGCAGATTCAAACGGAATTTGATGTCTTGTTGGTATCGGTTCCAGCAGAGAAAAAGATTGCCTTACTCAAGGTCATCCGGACGGTGACTGGACTGGGACTTAAAGAAGCAAAAGACTTTGTGGAATCTCTACCTCAAGTGGTTAAGACAGGACTAAATCAGGAAGCAGCTGAAATTCTCAAACAACAGCTAGAGGAAGCAGGAGCAGTTGTTTCTTTGACTTAATCGGGATTAGGTACTGGTGACTGGGGATTAGGGATTGGGGAAAAAGATTGATTAAAAATACTATTTTCCAATACCCAATCTCCAGTACCCAGTCCCCAGTCACCAGCCCCCAATTCTTGGCAGTTGTTGTCGCGCCCCGATCGCAGAAGCTTACATAACTCTGCAACTTGCGCGGTGACTGTATCACCCGGCGTACAACATCTGCCTCCTCATGCATCACAATTAGAGGAGGTTACTATGAATACCGCAGAACGTGACCTGCGCTTGGAAATGCTCAACAGTTTGCTGACAACTCCTCACCGCAAACTTGAGCAAGTCGCAGAAATTCACAAGTTAATTGTTGAACTCGATCCTATTTTCTATGGACACTTGGCAGTCTGGTATCAGCGTCATGGTGATGTCCGCGACCACAAGGAAGTGTTTGTTGCTCACTTGCTAACCAGCAATTTGATTGAACACCGCGATGCCGGATTTATTATGCTGCAAGAGTTTCCACCTTATCAGGTGGCGCGTGTAGTGGACTTTATGAAACAGCAGCAAAATAAAGTGCCTCGTTCGGCCCGGACTGCGGTGCGGCGTTACCTGAAGACACGAGAAAGCAATGCGGCTTTGTTCGATCGCGCTGCGTTGCGGGGTCGTAAGGCAATGAAGCACCTCTATGCTTCGCTGCACATCAAACCAAATGAACGAGCAAATGCGATTCTGTTTCGTGATACTCCTCCAGAGGGTTCCTTAGCAGATATCCTCAAGCGGCTTGCAAAGGCGGAAAGTACCGCAGAACAAGCGCGGCTGATTGTGGAGTTTAACATTCCTTACACCATTGCGATCGGTGCAATCAAACAACTCACACCGGTTGTGCTGGTGGCGTTAATCAACAGCATGACTCCCCAGGAAACGATCAATAACCTCAAGTCACTCCAGGCTAGAGGTGCAATGGATCATCCAGAAGTCAAGAAGTTGATTGATTCAAAGCTGGAAGAAGCTTCTAAAAGTGGACGCGTGGCAGCATTCAAAGCCCAGGTTGCCGCAGATACCGCAGATTTAGATGCTGACACCGTTGCACGTTTGGAAAAAGTGACTAACGAACAGGTAAAACGGCGTGGTGCGATCGCTCGTCCAACTGCCTTACTGGTAGATAAATCTGGTTCAATGGAAAATGCGATCGCCCTTGGTAAGCAACTCGGTGCCTTAATCTCTGGTATCACTCAAGCAGAACTGTTTGTCTACGCCTTCGACACCATTCCTTACGCTGTCACAGCAAAGGGCAAAGAGTTAACCGACTGGGAACGTGCTTTCCAGCACATCAATGCAGGCGGCGGTACTAGCATCGGTTCTGCATTGGAAGCAATGCGGAAGAAAAAGCAAGTTGTTGACCAGATTATTATCGTGACAGATGAAGGCGAAAATGCTGCTCCTTACTTCAGCGAAGTCTACAAGACCTATTGCCGAGAGTTTGCAGTCATGCCCAATGTGGTGATTGTCCGCGTGGGTAGTCATTACAACTGGGTAGAAAGTCAACTCAAGCAGCAGCAAGTACCTGTGGATACCTTCACCTTCGAGGGTGACTACTACAGCTTGCCGAACCTCGTCCCACTCCTAACGCGTCCCTCTCGTCTCGATTTGCTGATGGAGATTTTGGATATGCCGCTGCCTGTACGAGACGATAAGTAGAATACATCAGGGTGCGTCATAGTTACTCATAACACACCCTGATATTGTTTTACTTGACATCTGAAGATTTTCCAATCCCTTCATTTTTTAAGAAAACATTAGCTTGAGAAATCTGGTTGTAATAACCTAAACTCAGTGTGCGCCATACATATAATGTTGAAGCAATACCTATTCCAAAAGCTAAAACACTAAAGATAGAAATACCCAATCGTAAATTCAAACGCATTAGTGATAATTGAACCCAAACAAAAATAAGAGTATTAATAGCTAAAAAACAAAAGTTTATACTCCATGCACGGACAATTCGTATCCTGCTCCTGTCATACTCAAGCCGATTGATGATATTGCCTGTAGCATAAGTATACACGTATATTCTTGCGCTTTCATACTCTTCGTTGTTAGGAAATTTATATCTGCGAAGCCTCTTATCCCACTTACTGTAGAGTAGAAAAACTAGGTAATCAACGACTATACCGAGTACATAAATTAGGGATAAAACGGGAATAAGTGCAACTAAAGCTGTAGTTTCTTTCCAAGAAACCCATGTATAACCAAAAATACTCACTAACAAGAGAATTAGCCAAATTGCTGCTCCTGTACCAATAACAATAAGTTCTACAAATAGAGCAGTTGTATTCATTTCTAATCCTTCTGATAGAATGGTTCTTACACAAGTTTCAGATAAAACAATAGCACTCTTGTCATGCACTACCTAAATAGTGCAATGATTAGCAACATTAATAAACAGCGATCGCTATACTGCAAAATCTCTCTTTTCACCTGTGGAAATTTTTGTAGTATAATGTATTATATAAATATTCTGCGTGCCCTAACTCGTGGAGCCTACATACTAGTACGAGAGGAAGGTAACACTGCCAAATGCAGTGGGCGTTTGTGAAAGGGGAGTGCGAAGAACCTGGAAAGTCGGCTTAGAAGTAGCCATCTTTAAAAGAGTGTGTAACAACTCACCAGCGGAGTCCCTCTAGTAACTGAGAAAGCGCAATGCTCCATCAACTTGCACGCAGGAAATAATTAGTAATTTGTATTAAGAAAGTTAGATTTTATTCAGCTTTCTAGTGTTGCATTTTTAGCTATATTTTAAAAAATTAATATTAGTTATGACTCAATACAGTTCAGATAAGACCAAAACATTTGTAGAGACGGCGATTTATCGCGTCTCGAAAACCCACAATTTTGTACAAGTAGCCCTTAACTGAACCGTATTGAGTTATGACTAACATATTTAAACTAATCAACCAAATTGCTAACGCAGAAGCACAGTTGTGTAACACTCAATTTCTTGCACCTTGTGTAAAAGGTGGACGAGTTCGCACGCGAGTAGCAGGGATGGTCTACACCTTCACCCCAAAGCCTAGTAAATTTGAAGGTTGGGGAATCTTTCAGCCTGTGGATGAGAAGACAGCCACAGTTGTGGAAGAGGCTGATTTACCCCAAATTGCCGAATATTTGCAACACTTTCCCCAAATACGACTGCGGTTAGCACACCAATTGCGGGGACAAACTTGGTTAGCATACCCCGTGAATGAAGCAGATGTGCGTCAACGGTTGCAGGTAGTTAAACCGATCGCCATCCATCTAGTCACCGAAGGTATCATCTTTGACCAAATTATTGCTCGCTGGAATGGACAGTCCTGTTGGTTTGAGGAAATCGATCGCCGCACCGATCCGGCTATTGTTGAAACTCTGCAATCTGCTGTTAAGCAACTCATTCCCGTTGAAGAATTGAAATTCAAAGGCATAACTCCAGAAATTCGCACGGTGTATGAATTAGCAACACGGCGTATTGAAGGCTTCGACCAACCCCAACAGGATGAAAGACGACTGAGAAAAGCATTGCAGATGGGTGGCGGCGAACTAAAGCACTTCCACGATCGCGGTGACTACTGGACAGTCGATTGGACAACCGCTGATGGTGTTCGCCACAGTAGTGCGATCGCCAAAACTGACTTGACTGTAATCAGTTCTGGTATTTGCCTAAGTGGCTACGATCGCGACTTTGACTTGCAATCCTTGGTTGCTGTTATCGAACAACAAGAGTGGTAGGGACAATGACTATCTTTTTTCACGAACAGCTTTACCGCAGCAATGCTGTGATGGCAAAGTTGAAAAACTATCCTGTAACCATTTGTGGGGCGGGAGCATTAGGAGCTAATATTGCTGAAAACTTGGCTCGGTCTGGTTTTGATAAACTTACAGTAATCGATCGCGATCGTATTGAGGAACGTAATCTTTCCACCCAGCCTTACTACCGTTCTGATGTGGGAGCATTCAAAGCGAAAATCTTAGCAAACAATTTATATCGAGCAATTGGTACTAAAGTTGATGCTAAAACAAAAGAATTGACATCAGGAAATGTAAATCAATTACTCCAAGATAGCCAGCTAATTATTGATGTTTTTGACAATAGCGTCGCACGTCAAATAGTAAAAGATTATGCCGACAAATTTAGCATTCCTTGTCTTCATGTTGGATTAGCGGTTGATTATGCAGAAGTGATTTGGAATGACGTTTATCGCGTACCTTCTGAGGCGAATGATGATGTTTGTGATTATCCGTTGGCACGAAATTTAGTAATTTTAACTGTTGCTGTAGCATGTGAAACAATTGTTTCATTCATTGCCACAGCAGAACAGCGTCACTTTACCATTACTTTGAAGGATTTGACCGTTCAATCTCTGATTTTGTAAATGGCGATCGCTCCCGAATACATCTTCTGTGCTATTTAACCCTGTGTTTTCACAAAAAATGAAAACACAGGGTTAAAAACTGTTTTAAAAAAAGTATGACTTACGCATTGACAGAAAATACCAAATATGAATCATTTAAAAAATCATGTCTGTCGTAGGGGTTTAGCAATGTGCTTTAAAGCATTTTTTCCAAGAACTGCTTGGCGCGATCGCATTTAGGATTCTGGAAGAACTCACTCGGAGCAGTATCTTCTGCTAAGGTTCCTTTATCGAGGAACATAATTCTACTGGCGACTTCCCTGGCGAAACCCATTTCATGGGTAACGATCGCCATTGTCATTCCAGATAACGCTAAACCTTTCATCACTTCCAGCACATCTTTCACCATTTCTGGATCTAAAGCAGAAGTGGGTTCATCAAACAAAATCATCTCTGGTTCCATTGCTAATGCGCGGGCGATCGCTACCCGCTGTTTCTGTCCGCCAGATAATTTGGATGGATAAACATCGGCTTTTGGCTCTAAACCTACCTTCGCCAGCAATTCTAAACCATGTTCCTGTGCTTTTTGCTTGTCTATTTTCTTCACCTTGATGGGCGCATAGGTGACATTTTGCAGCACTGTCATGTGGGGAAACAAATTAAAATGTTGAAATACCATCACCAAATGTTGACGAACCTTAGCGATATTTGCTTTAGGATGAGTAATTTCTTGCTCTTGAAAATAAACTCTGCCTCTGGTGGGTTGTTCTAGTAAGTTCATACACCGTAAAAAGGTAGACTTACCGGAACCAGAAGGGCCTAATATGGCAACGACTTCGCCTTGATAGATCTGGGTAGAAATATCTTTAAGTACGTCGAGTTGACCAAAGGATTTACACAAGAATTCCGTGCGAATTACTGCATTACTCACTTTGCCGTAATCTCCTTTCTAAAGTGGATGCGCCGAAGGTCAGACCCATAACCAAAACATAATAAATGAACCCTGCAAACAGCAAGGGTTCAAAATAAATATATTTATTTGCGCCAACAATTTGGGCACTGCGTAATATTTCTACCACACCAATTGTTGATACCAAAGCTGAATCTTTCAGCAGTCCAATAGTTTCATTTACTAACGCTGGCAGAATGTTTTTCAAGGCTTGGGGTAAAATCACATCCCACATCATCAATCGATAGGGAACACCCATAGACAACGCCGCTTCAGTTTGTCCTTTATCTACAGCTTGAATTCCACCTCTGATGGTTTCCGACATATAAGCGCCAGAATTTAGGGTAAAAGTTAAAACCCCTGCCTCCAATGCCGAAATATCATAGCCTGTAAGTTGCGGTGTTGCGTAATAAACCAACGCCAATTGTAACAGCAAGGGCGTGCCTCGGAAGATAGAGGTGTAAGCGTTTGCAACCCAAGTAAGTGGTTTGATACCGATAATTTTTGATAGAGAAAGTATTGTTCCCCAGATTAAGCCCAAAGTTACAGATAATAGCGTGAATAACAAAGTTAAAGGAATTCCCCGCAGAATAAAGGGAATATCTGGAAAGATTCTTGTGAAGTCGAGATTTAATCCAGTTTTGGCAGGAGTTGAGGATTTAGTATCCGTAATAATGTTCTGGGAAAACCACTTATTTATTAGCTTCTTTAACGTGCCATCGTCCTTCATTTGTTGCAGGACTTTGTTAAAAGGTTCGACTAAATTAGAATTTTTTGGAAAAGCGATCGCCGATCCACTTGCTTCTTTTGAAGGAATAACATTAAACTCTAAATCTGGGTTAGCTTGGGCAAATCCTTTCGCCACGGTATCCTCAACAATTGCCGCATCAATTCGCCGAGATTTGATTTCTTGAACTACCTCCGGCACTTTGTTAAGTTGCTTTAATTCAATACCTGTAACTTTTTGGGCAATTTTTTTAGCATTTTGCTCTTGTATGGTTCCTAGTTGCACTCCAACTTTTTTTCCTGATAAGTCTTGCGGCTGTTTCAGATTGCTACCCTTAGCAGCCACAATCGTATCTTTGGCTTCGTAATAAATAATTGAAAAATCAACATTTTTTTGACGTTCTGGAGTTGGAGTCATCCCAGCCATCACAAAGTCTGCCCGATTTGCTTGGAGTGCAGGAATTAAGCCATTAAAATCTGATTCCATGATTTTAAGTTTAAACCCTAGTTTTTCAGCCAGGGTTTTGGCAATATCAATATCAAAGCCAACGATTTGATTTTCACCGCTTTTAGTATCATAAAACTCATAAGGCGGATAATCTGGTGAAGTAATCATCGTTAGGGTGTCTTTTCCTATAGATGAAGCAGCTTTGAGGGAATTGCTATGTCCGACGATGATATTGATTGCTACTATTCCTACAACGAGTATCGTTAATAGCCATAATTTTGTTTTTTTCACGTAGTCGAGAAGTATTTAATGGATTTGACAATTATATAAATCCAATGTCATTTTGCCAGGATTGCAACAATTACAGGACTTACGCAAAAGATAACGAAAGTAGCGGTAATACCCTGCGGGAAGCCGCTCCGCGTCTACATGAATTACCGCTACGTAAGAATAAGGTTTTCAGTCACATATTGCGTAAGTCCTGAATTACAATTTCTCTACAATGTTGGTGAAAAAATATGAATAGAGACGTTGCAATGCAACGTCTCTACATTTGTTGGAATAGGTGTATATTCTCGTTTACAGACATAGCCGAATGAATTACTCGTTTTCATTCAGGCGTTGTACGCTCCAAAAATGCTCTGCAAAGGCGACGGCGGGGTGAATTGGAGCTTTGGGTTTGGTTTTGAGTACCATAGAAGCTTCATGAGGTAGGCGATCGCTTTTAGTTGAGTTACACTTCTCGCAAGCTGTGACAACGTTATCCCAGGTGTGTTGTCCACCTTTGGAACGAGGAATCACATGATCGAGGGTTAAACGCTTACCACTACCACAGTATTGGCAAGTGTGGTTATCGCGCTTGAGTACTTCACGACGATTCACAGGAGGTACTTTCCAGTGTCGTTCTGGATTACCCGTTGTCAGACGGATGTGTTCCGGAACTTGTAGTACAACACTGGGCGAACGCACTTCCCACTGCTTTGTACTGCCAAAATCCAATGATTCTGCTTGACCAGTCACTAACAGTACTATTGCTCGTTTGATGTTGATGCGTGCTAATGGTAGGTAGTTCTTGGAGAAGACTACCACCGAATTTTGTAGTATGTGTGGTTGCTGAGTTTGCTGCTGGACTTGCATGTGTAAAAAACTCCTCATAAAAATAACCCCCACCTCTGGTTATCAGGAGCGGGGGTCAGGTCGTTGGTACTTTTTCCCTAGTTATGGGCGCTATGAGACAGTTGCACCTCCCGCTATCGATAATTCGATCTGGATTGAATACTAGAGCGATCGCTCCCATAATGCTTTCACTTGCATATTGAGCCACTAATAACCGATACGCCCTCTCAAACGCATACGTGCCAGGTATTCTGCCTGAACCCTTGCTCGGTTGACAATGCATCATGCTATCAATGGTTGAAGAGAATTTGCCGATCGTCGAGAACATTGTAGTATTTGTAGTTCAAAACTAGTTTTATAATACAACTTGTAGTATTTAATTGTCTAGTGCAATATTTATGGAGGATCGAGACACAGAACAATTCGCCGAATATCTAAAGCTTGAACAGCATATTCTCTAATTATGGCACTTTTAATGCGATTAGTTGGCCCAAATGAATCTTTGTAAAGATCTCAACTCGATTTTCTGGAATTAAATAGGAATGTATTAACTGTACCGATAGATGGGACTATTGGTATTAAATTTAGTAACCTAGAAAAGTAGATGTTTTTGTTTTAAGCCAAAGCCACTCAACTATCAGTGTAAGGTTATGCATCCACAACCTGCTTATGGCAGGTTTTATCGTCTTTAACTTTTATTCCTAGTATTTTACAAAAAATCTCATGACACAGATTCAAACTTTAGTAAAGCGCACAGAAGAACTGCGCCAATTATTGCAACAAGCAAGCTTCGCTTATTACGTCTTAGATACTCCAATTATGGAGGATGCAATCTATGACCAGTTATATCGGGAATTACAAGAACTGGAAATTCAGTATCCAGAATTAACCACACCAGATAGTCCGACTCAGCGCGTGGGTGAGAGACCGGCAACTCAGTTTACCTCGGTGCGCCACAACATTCCTTTGTACAGTTTGGAAAATGCGTTTAATATTACTGAGTTGCAAGGCTGGGAACAACGTTGGCGGCGACAAGCACCGAAACTAGACTCAGTGAAATATGTCAGCGAACTAAAAATTGATGGTTCTGCCTTGGCTTTAACCTACCAAAATGGGATTTTAGTCAGGGGTGCGACTAGGGGTGATGGAGTGATGGGTGAGGATATCACCCAAAATGTCCGTACAATTCGCTCAATTCCTCTGCGGTTGAATTTTGAAGGTTTAGAAATTTTAGAAAGGGTGGAAGTCCGAGGCGAGGCTTTTTTGCCGTTGGAAGTGTTTAAACAAATCAACGAGGAAAGGCAAAAAGCAGGCGAACAATTATTTGCTAATCCTCGAAATGCCGCAGCTGGTACACTCAGGCAATTAGACTCGCGCATTGTCGCTAAGCGGCGACTAGATTTCTTTGCTTACACGTTGCATATTCCCGGTAGGGATGACGCCAGTATTGCCAATACCCAATGGGAAGCCTTGGAGTTGTTAGAAAAAATGGGTTTTCGAGTCAACCCCAACCATAAATTGTGTGCTTCCCTAGAAGAAGTAGCAGAATATTATGAATACTGGGATACGGAACGGCTGAATTTACCCTACATGACTGATGGCGTAGTAGTGAAGTTGGATGCTTTTAAACTTCAGGAACAACTAGGCTTTACGCAGAAATTCCCTCGTTGGGCGGTGGCTTTGAAGTATCCAGCCGAAGAAGCGCCCACCCGCGTGGAAAATATAGCTGTGAATGTCGGTAGAACTGGGGCATTAACGCCGTTAGCCCAGATGCGCCCAGTACAACTGGCGGGGACAACTGTTTCTCGCGCTACTTTACATAATAGCGATCGCATTGCTCAATTAGATATCCGCATTGGCGATACTGTAATTGTCCGCAAAGCTGGGGAAATTATTCCCGAAGTAGTCAGGGTACTCAAAGAACTTCGCCCTGCTGACACCGAACCTTTTATTATGCCTACCGATTGCCCAGTCTGCGGTCAACCGGTGGTGCGAGAATCAGGTGAGGCTGTAACTCGCTGCGTCAATGCTTCTTGTGCGGCGATTCTCAAAGGTTCCATCGAACATTGGGTCAGCCGTGATGCCTTAGATATTAAAGGTTTAGGCGAAAAGTTGGTATACCAACTAGTTGATAAAAGTTTAGTGCATTCCGTTGCCGATTTATATGAGTTGACAGAAGAGAGATTGTACGATCTGGAAAGAATGGGTAAAAAGTCGGCAGAGAAATTGATAGATGCGATCGCTCAATCAAAAAACCAACCTTGGTCAAGGGTATTGTATGGTTTAGGCATCCGTCATGTCGGTAGTGTGAATGCTCAATTGTTGACTCAGAAATATTCCACAGTAGAAGAATTAGCGGCAGCGAAACAGTCAGATATTGAGGGTATTTATGGTATTGGTGCGGAAATTGCTCAATCTGTTTATCAGTGGTTTCGGATTGATGCCAACCAAACCTTAATAGAACGGTTGCAAACAAAAGGATTGCAATTTACTTCTACCGAATCAACAGAAACAGTTAATAATAGCAATCAAAAGTTCGTCGGTAAAACTTTTGTAGTCACGGGTACGTTGCCAACCTTAAAGCGCGATGAGGCGAAAGCATTGATTCAAAAAGCTGGGGGTAAAGTAACTGATTCCGTCAGTAAAAAAACAGATTATTTGGTAGTGGGAGAAGATGCTGGTTCTAAGTTAGAAAAAGCCATTTCATTAGGTATTAATCAGTTAAGTGAATTACAGTTATTGGAGATGCTAGAAGAATAACTCTTCATTAATTGTAAGGCTTGAAGATTCAAGAGTCAGAATTTTAAAAAAACTAGCTTACTATAACTTATTTAAGTAGAAGGCATGAGGCAGCGATTCTCTAGGAGTTGTAGTAGCGTGGCAAGCCTAAAATAGTGCATTAGTAAACTCTTGTAGGGTGGGCATCCTGCCCGCCCGGACGGGTGAGGACACCCATCCCACAATAAAATCTATTGCATCATTTTAGTCGTGTCACGCCAGTAGTTAGGATGAAATCCGTAACGCACCATTTGTAATATTTCAACTAGAAATCCGCTTCTCGACTATTAACATTAAACTTATCAATTTACCATCTTCTGTAAAACTTTGGATAGTGCGACATTTATTCTCGTTATTTATAAGATTAATCGTTTCTGTTGCTACTAATTGACCTGTAGCTTTCTTCCAGACATTAAAAATGATAATGCTATCGCTATGTTCGCGTGCAATAGTCGTGAAATTTTCCCATGTAGGAACATCTAGTGCTTTTATTTCTATTTCATCATTACTAATTACCTTACCAACAAAACTGTTAGTGACAATTCTACCGTCGGCATAATGGTAAGTATTCGTTTGTAGCCATTGATTGTCAACTATTTTTTGTGTAATTTCTGCTTCAAAACGTTCTATTTCTTGAGCATTAGCATCCATTTTGATCCAGTAGCCTGACCAAGTGCCAATATGTTTGGGGAAAACCTGAAAATCAATCAATTGTTTTGGCATATTGCTAATACAGACAAAGTTTGCCTACATAGTTTGTTTCCATTAATTCAGATTTAAAGCAATGGATAAAGCTGAAGCTACTGCTGTGAACATTAACTTAAATGAATCAAAGTTTCCATTAATTCCGATTTGAAGGAATCGGTAAAGAGTTCGTTCACGAGGCTTTGCTCCGTAAGGCTTTCAGATGCTAAATCGATACACATCTGAAAAAGACTGTATATCTTATGGAAAATTAAGTCAAACACATACCTCAAACCCTTGTCCTGTAAAGTACTGGCACAGTTCAAGGAAAAATATAGGGTTTCGGCGATTGGGCGAGGTCTATCGATGAACATGCAATAGAATATTTTACCGATATAGTTGGGTAAATTTTGGTATTTTTGGTAGGATTTTACCTAGCATTAATTTGATGAAAAAACCTCTCAAACGCCTTTTCCATGAAAAGAAGACAAATTCTTGGCCTTTTGGGTATAGCAATTGCTGGTTTATTGCTAGCAATTGGTTTACCGTTAGTTACTCCTTCTCCCGTAGTTGCCCAATCAAACAACATACTTGTGTCAGCGGCTGCTAGCTTAAAAGATGCGCTGGAAGAACTTAAGCCTCTGTACCAACAAAGTAAATCAAATGTGAATATTACTTATAATTTTGGGGCTTCTGGTGCTTTGCAGCAACAAATTGAGCAAGGTGCGCCAGCAGATATTTTTATTTCGGCTGGCAAAAAACAAGTGGATGCTTTAGAACAAAAAGGACTACTTTTGCCAGGTAGCCGTGCTAATCTAGCAAATAACCGTCTGGTTTTGGTAGTAGCTCAGGATGTTGTAGGCGTCACTAGCTTCTATAAATTAACTGATGAGAAGATTAAGAAAATTGCGATCGGTGAACCCAGAAGCGTACCCGCAGGGCAATATGGAGAGCAAGTTTTAAAGAAATTGAAACTTTACGATCGCCTTAAACCCAAATTAGTCTTTGCTAACAACGTGCGTCAAGTCTTAGCAGCAGTAGAAACTGGTAACGCCCAAGCCGGTCTAGTTTATGCCACTGATGCCAAAATCTCCAACAAAGTAAAAGTTGTAGTCGCTGCTGATGAGAAATTTCACTCACCAATAGTTTATCCGATCGCTGTCCTCAAAAGCAGTAAAAATCCTGCTGCTGCCAAGGAGTTTGTCCAGTTTTTATCTAGCGCTCAAGCAAAAGATATACTCAAAAAATATGGGTTTCTTGTGCCTAAATAACTAGCAGCTTGTTCTTCATAGGTTTGTAATAAAGACTTTAGTCCTTAATTTGTTAAGCACTAAAGTCTTTATTACAAACGCGTATTACTATTACAGCAGATTGCTACTTTGTGAGGTACAGATAATTGTAGGGGCACAATATATTGTGCCCCTACCCATGTACTTCATTTATCTGAAATACGCTGTATCTTGGTTTTCCCAGTCACCAGTCCCCAGTCCCTATTTTCAAGGCAGGTCTACTGAATTGAGTGTAAATCCAAGAGCAAAATTATACTTATCAGTTTTAATAAAAACAAGAATTAATTACAATAATGTCTATTTAAAGAGTGTGTAAATACTAAAGTCTATAACTTTTGGTTGATGAGATTGCTAGCTAGTCAAACGAAAATTCTCCTAGATTTCAAAAAATCTGAAGAAAAAATATGTCCAGAATCAAAATTACTGACTTACAACCTGACAATCAAGTTAAAGTACGGAAACTATCTGAGGCAGATTTAATCTCGATCGCTGGAGGCATTCAAGTCAAGCTTTTAGGTGATAATTTTGTCAATTTAATATTCAACGGTTTTATATTGACGATTTAAATTAGGGGCACATTCAAGAGGCAAAAACTCTAGAATAATTAAGCGCAACCCAGCGTATTTGTTGGGTTGCGCTTTTGTGCTGTATTTAAGAAGCCGCGGATTGTAACTTTTCTAGTCGTGCTAGTACTTCTGAACTGTGAATAGTTGGGTTAACTTTCACAAAATTCTCGCGCAAGATACCTTGAGGATCGATGATAAAACTATGGCGCATAGATAAGAAACTCAGCCACGAACCGTAAGCTTTACTCACTGAACCGTCAGTGTCAGCCAATAAGGGAAATTTTAGTCCCTCTGAATCACAAAATTTAGCATGGGAATCAATATCATCAGCACTGACACCGAGAATTTGTGTGTTTTTTTCCAAATATTTGGGTAAATCTTCTTGGAAACGACGAGCTTCTATAGTACAACCAGAGGTGAAATCTTTGGGATAAAAGTACAAAACTACCCACTTACCGCGAAAGTCAGAGAGAGAAATTTTGCCATCGCCTGTGTTGGTTGGCAAGCTAAACTCTGGTGCAGGTTGATTAATTGCAGGAAGTTTACCACCAAGAGCATCGGCAGTAGGGGTAAAATTCAGCCAGCTAAGAATAGAAATACAGCTGGCAAATAATATGCTTAAAAAAGTGCGGCGTGAAATCATGGTGCAAACCAGAATGACAACTTTACACAAGTTTACAATTCCTGGCTGCCACTAATCTCACTCTGATTCAGATTCGGGAGAAATATCTGTAGTTTCGATGTATTGGCTATCTAGGAGAAAGGCGCCTTTAGCAAAGCGAATACCCCAATATCCGCCGGGTCTACGGTCAAGAACTATACCTTCTTCGCCAATGTGAATCACATCAGGGGGGCGAAGCATGGGCATAGGTTCAGCAGTTTTGACGTAGGGCGGTAGCGCTACAACACGGACTTTACTACCAATAGGAAATTCTTTAGACATCTTGAAAAAGCTAGCTTCAAAATAGGGATTGGGGAGTGGTTAGAGACTTTTTGATGTTTGCTTAGCGGTTTTCCCCTAGTTGACTAGCTTAAAAATAGGAGGTGGGGAGTAGTGATTTAGTTTTGCTAAATCACTACGGGGTTTAGGGGTCAAGAGATTTTTATACTCTTGTTGTGTCACACATTATAGCAACTTGCAGTAGTTAGCACAACTGGGCTAAAAGGTTGTTTGAAAAGTATTTTGCTGTGACTTTAGACACTTTTAGATCCCCCCTAACCCCCCTTAAAAAGGGGCGAACCGGAATCAAAGTCTCCCTGAAGTGAGATTTAGAGGTATCTAAGACTTTTGATACCAACAAGAGGACTTTTCAAACATCTTCTAAGTAAAATGATTTAATTTTCAAGTATGCCTATTCCATTGAATTGAAAACAAGATAGCGATTGGCCAAAGAGGGCATTAGTTATTCCCCACGTTCCCGCGTCTCCTTATCTCCCCACAAAAATAGGGAAAGGGAAAGGAGATCGATTTTCCCCTTTCCCATCTTCTGCAAGAAGTCTGTATATTTTTTTAATTTTTATACCAATTTGAAAAATGATTGGTACTGATGGATTAATAAAACCTAGATGTAAAAAGCAATTTTTAATCCCAAATTCAAAATGGTATTAAGCTATGGAAAAAAGCACCTATTAGTAAGCTTGGGATGAGATGGTCGATATTGCCCATCCCAAATTATTAACTCTTTTTTTAAAGTTGAAGAAGAATAAAGGAATCACAATTAGTTACACAGAATTGAATTGGTGAATTCTCGATTCTGACTCCTAGATTCTTTCTTATTAAAGTTATTGAGGATTGCGTTGTTGACGACGTTGTTTGAAGTTTTGCTGGATTTGTTCGAGTTTTTGGCGCTGTTCTAGGGTTAAAACTGCTTGAATTTGTTGTTTCTCAGATTCTCGGATTTGCCGCATTTGGGTTTTTTGTGCTTCGGTCAGATTTAAGTCTGCAAAGTTCTTCCATCCACCTCGACGCTGACCCGCTTGGCGTTGACCTTGTTGACCTGCTTGGCGCTGAGCCTGACGCGCTTGCTTAGCTGCTTCTAACTTTGCTTTTTGTTCTGGAGTCAAAACTGCTTCCCATTTAGCACGGCTATCTTTGCGAATTGCCTGTATTTGGCTTTTTTGTGCATCGGTTAGACCCAATTCTGCCCAAGGGCCTTTTGGTTTTTGTGGAGTTTGTGCTAGCAGTAGGGGTGAGGGAGAGGCTGTTTGAGCTACGACAGCAAAGGAAGTTGCAGTTAAACTTAAAGCGATCGCTCCAGCTACTAATGATAATGTTTTGAGTTTCATTACTTTCTTCGTGGTTCTTGCCTGTGTGGATGCCACCATCATAAGAATTTATCTTCGATACTCACATGAGGAGAAAGTCACGGTTATGCCCATGACTTTAGTCATGATTTAATTATGACAAATGTGACTGACAATAATAGAAGTTAAGAGTTAGGAGTTAAGAGTTAGCAATTAGGTGTTATCATCATGAATCCTCTAATTCAAATTAAAAAACATCCTTTTCCGTCTCTGCTTTATTTAGAATGGATATTACTGACAATGACTGCTTTAATAGCAGTTATACCACCACCTTTGCGGCGGTTTCGTCCTAGACGGGCAGAGCTATCAATTTGTGGGACATTTCCAGATTTATCGGTTTGTAATTTCTTGCCAGAATTGTCAATTTATAGCCTGATTGTTTTTGCCTTAATGGGGTTATGGTTACCAAAAAATAATCGTAATAGTAAATTAATATACACAATTATTCAAATTTTATTGATTTTACTGACTGGACTTTTTGGCGAAAGATTCGCGCGTCTTTTTCCGTTTCTTTATATAATTTTAGTGACTCGCAGTTGCCTAATTTTTCAGTTACCTGGGCGTTTATTTATGACGAGTCTGTCATTTACTTTATTTTTACTAACTACACAATTAAAATATCAATTATTCAATTTTCAATCTTCCCCACAAGCTCAAGAACGTTTTCGATTTCTGAGCTTGAATTGGTCTTTGGTGTTTGGTCTAAGTTTAGTTTTTGTATTGTTGATGATGAATGCTGTATTATCTGAACGGCACAGTCGCGAAAAACTTGCTATTGCTAACGAAAAACTTCGCCAATATGCTATGCAAATTGAAAATCAAGCTACCTTGGAAGAAAGAAACCGCATTGCTCGTGAAATTCATGATTCATTAGGACACTCTCTGACTGCTTTAAATCTCCAATTGGAAACTGCTTTAAAACTTTGGCAATCTAATCCAATTAAGGCTGAGACATTTCTAGCAACGGCAAAGGAATTAGGTTCAAAAGCACTCAAAGATGTCCGTCAATCTGTTTCAACTATGCGTTCTAATCCTTTACAAGAGCAATCTTTAGAACGTGCGATCGCTGGTCTTGTAGAAAACTTTCATCGCTCAAATGGTATTCTACCAATTTATGAAATCAATCTAGAATATTCTTTACCGCCTGAAATTAATACTGCTATTTATCGAATTACTCAAGAATCTTTGACAAATATTTCTAAATATGCATCTGCAACAGAAATTAAAATAGAACTCACGACCATCAAAAGCAATTTAAGATTAATAATTCAGGATAATGGTAAAGGTTTTGATATCAAGCAAAATACTACCGGTTTTGGACTTCATAGTATGCGCGATCGCACTTTAGCCTTAGGAGGCGAATTTAATATTAATACCACTCCTGGTTATGGTTGCAAAATTATAGTTAATATCCCCTTAACGAGGTTAACATGAGTATTAAAGTATTGTTGGTAGATGACCAAAGTTTAATTCGTCAAGGATTAAGAGCTTTATTAGAACTAGAACCAGATTTAGAAATAGTAGGAGAAGCAGAAAACGGTAAAGAAGCGATTAATTGTGTTGCCCAATATCAGCCAGATGTCGTACTATTAGACATCAGAATGCCGATTATGGATGGAGTTGCAGCTACGCGAGAAATCCAAAAACATTTTAGCAAAACGAAGATTTTAGTACTCACAACTTTTGATGATAATGAATATGTCTCCGCAGCTTTACAAAGTGGCGCAATGGGTTATTTATTGAAAGATACGCCCTCAGAAGAATTAGCTGTTGCTATTCGCGCTGTATATAAAGGATACACTCAATTAGGCCCAGGAATAGTTAAAAAATTGTTGACCCAGTTTTCTCAACCTACACCAACTCAATCACCACCTATACCATCTGGTTTAACTGAACTAACTCCTAGAGAAAAGGAGGTTTTGCGATTAATTGCTATCGGTGCTAGTAACCGAGAAATTGCTCAGGAACTTTACATTTCTGAGGGGACAGTAAAAAATCATGTTACAAATATTTTAAACAGGTTGAATTTGCGCGATCGCACTCAAGCTGCAATTTGGGCAAATAGCTATTTATCTTATTTGAATGACCCAAGTTAAAAAATTATTCAAATAACTCCAAACATTCATTTTTTAAAACGCCTTTAGTTACTTTGATATTTCTAAATGATTGAGCAATCACTTCTTCGCAAGATATATTAATTTGTGATTGATTGACCAAAATTAAATCTTGGATTGAAGCGCCATATACAATTTCTGATAAACCACTCCAAACGCAAGCAGTTGCACACATTGGACAAGGTTCGCCAGTTGTATATATGCTATAACCTTCTAAAGAGGGGTTTTTAAGTTTAGCTGCTAAACTACGAATGACGTTAATTTCCGCATGAGCTGATGGATCGTTATCCCTTTTGACAGTATTATGACCTACGGCAACGACTTCGTTATCTTTTACGATCGCTGCACCGTAAGGCGCATCACCTTTTTTAGCTTCTGCCAACGCTAAATGCATAAAATATTCTGAGTTCATATAACTTGGAGATAACATCAAGACAATGTTTAATCATATCGTGTTTCTAATGCTATAACTAGGAATTAAAATGATTGATGGTCGGATATGTTACTCAGTAGGCAAACAACAGAATTTTACTTAAAAGACTTGGAAACGCCTTTAGGTCAAGCCATTAATTTAACACTTGCAGTCTTGGTGCTAATTTCATCAGGAATTTTTGTAGCAGAAACTTATAGTATTCCCGATTATGTTCGCTTTCAGTTGAGCGTAGCTGATACTGCGATCGCCATTATCTTCCTGATAGAATACATACTTCGTCTCTGGAGTGCAGAAAATAAAATTAAGTATATTTTTAGTTTTTATGCGATTATTGATTTAATGGCAATTTTCCCATTGTTATTAGGAATAGTAGATATTAGCTTTATTCGCCTGCTGCGATGGTTTCGGATTTTACGATTAATTAGATTTATAGATAGAAAATATTTATTCGCAAGTATCAGCACCGAAGATGGCTTGATTTTTGCACGAATATTATTTACATTATTTGCAATTGTTTTTGTTTACTCTGGCTTAATTTATCAAGTCGAGCATCCGGTTAATCCTGAAAAATACGCTACATTTTTGGATGCATTTTATTTCTCGGTTGTCACAATGACAACCGTAGGATTTGGTGATGTGATTCCCGTTTCTGAATTAGGGCGATCGCTAACAGTACTGATGATTTTTACAGGAATTGCCTTGATTCCTTGGCAAGTGGGAGATTTGATTAAGCAAGTGGTGAAAACAGCTAATCAGGTAGAAACAGTGTGTTCAAATTGTGGTTTGGCTTTCCACGATATTGATGCTGCATTTTGTAAAAGCTGTGGGACTAAGTTACCTAGCCGCAGGGTTAATTGATTGAGGACACGGTATCCTCTTCAAAGATGCCTTAACTTGAATTGATAACAATGTCAATTTTAATACATACGTCTATTAAAATGTTGATAACTTTATGTCTCTAGAAGTAAGACTAGAGTGATATTAGCTTGATTTAATGGATTAGTTGAATTTTTAGTAATTAAATTAGGACTTACGCAAAAAACCTCTCAAACTGTTATTTCTCCGTGACCTCTGCGCCTCTGTAGTTCGATTTTTCGTAGCCTGTGCGTAAGTCCTGTAAATAATAAAGATTGTATCTCAATTAGATATTTTGAAGATTATTTAAAGTATTTTATCCTTTGTTTTACAAAAAAAATAAACTTAAATAATCCCGATCGCGTTTAATATTTAGATAAAAATTCAGCACAAAAAATGAAGTGTGCATTGCGAAGTTTCCGAAAAGTTATAGTATTTGCTGGTTAGAAGTTACAATCTGTAGCTTGTATAATATTTTGTATTTTTTTGGTTGTTTCTATAATTCAACTTCTAAATTTTGGCAAATGTAGCTCGCTCTAAACAATTTAGTGAGGTATTAAAAATATAAAAGATGAGTACCAGTAATAATTTAGAGCAGATCGATACATTAACTGAACTGACAAAAATTCAAGTTAGCCAAACACCCGATGAAAATCAACTCTGTATTCATCAGATGTTTGAAATCCAGGTAGAGCGATCGCCCCAAGCAACTGCTGTAGTATTTGAAAACAATCAACTGTCTTATCAGCAGTTAAACCAACGAGCAAATCAACTGGCGCATCACCTACGTAATTTAGGTATCAAACCTGAGGTACTTGTTGGCATTTATCTCGAACGGTCTTTAGAAATGGTGGTAGGACTATTAGGAATTCTCAAGGCTGGAGGCGCATATTTACCTTTAGATCCGGCATATCCATCAGAACACTTAGCCTATATCTTAGAGGACAGCCAGATATCAGCGATCGTCACCACACAAAAATTAGTAAGTAGTTTACCCGATCGTATAACTCATGTTGTTTGTCTAGATTCAGATTGGCAAGTGATTAGCGAGAACAACCAAGAAAATCTCGTTAGTAATACGACATTTGATAACCTGATATATACGATTTACACATCCGGTTCTACAGGACGCCCCAAAGGTGTAATGATTACTCATCGTGGGATCTGCAACCAAATCACATGGAGACAAACAACTTTTAGATTGACTCAAGCAGACAAAGTTTTACAAAATATTTCTCTGAGCTTTGACCCTTCGGTGTGGCAGATTTTCTGGCCGTTGTGTTGGGGAGCGCAACTAATTATAGCTCGTCCTGGTGGAAATCTTGATACTAAATATCTTGTTGAGTTAATTCTCCAACAGCAAATCACCGTCATGGCCTTAGTACCTTCGATGCTGCGGGTATTACTAGATGAGAAGGAAATAGAGAATTGTCATCTCAGGCACATTACTTGTGGTGGCGAAGCCTTACCTGTGGAACTCATAGAGCGTTTCTTTGCTAAATTCAACTTAGACGACGTTCTATATAATTGTTACGGCCCGACAGAAGCTTCCATTGATGCCACTTTTTGGAAATGCGATCGCACTAGTAATTATCTCATGGCTCCCATTGGTCGGGCGATCGCCAATACACAGATTTATATCCTGAATGAGAATTTAGAACCTACGGCTATTGGTCAATCAGGTGAACTACATATTGGCGGTGCTGGACTTGCTCGTGGCTACCTCAACCGTCCCGATTTAACTAGTGAAAAATTTATTCCCAACCCTTTTAGCAAAGAGCCAGAAGCCCGATTATATAAAACTGGCGACTTAGCCCGCTACCTTGATAATGGCAACATTGAGTTTCTCGGTCGCCTTGACAATCAAATCAAGCTGCGGGGCTTCCGCATCGAACTTGCAGAAATTGAAGCAATTCTCGCACAACACGCTAGTATACAACAGACTGTAGTCATAGCAACAGAAGATCGCCCAGGCGACCAACGGCTAGTAGCCTACATTGTTCCCCACCGAGAACAGACACCTACGTTTGATGAAGTACGCCACTTTCTCAAACAAAAACTACCTAACTACATGCTGCCAAACTCTTTTGTATTGTTAGATGCTCTACCTTTAACTCCCAATGGCAAAGTAGACCGCTACGCTCTAAAGGCATCTTACCAAACCATACAGCAGCCAAAAGACATTTTTGTAGCTCCCCAAGATGAATTAGAACTCGAACTGACAAAGATTTGGGAAAAAGTTTTAGGTATCCAACCCATCAGTATCAAAAACAATTTCTTTGAGATGGGAGGACATTCCCTACTTGCAGTACGCTTGTTCGCAGAAATTGAAAAGACCTTGGGCAAAAATCTTCCTTTAGCTACCCTGCTACAAGCCCCGACTATTGAGGAACTAGCTAACATCTTACGTCAACCAGGATGGGTGAAGCCTTGGTCTTCGTTAGTGCCAATTCAACCTCAAGGTTCCAAACCTCCTTTTTTTCTTGTCCATGCGGTAGGTGGTAATATCCTTTCCTACTGCGATTTAGCACGCCATTTGGGTTTAAACCAACCAGTTTATGGACTACAAGCTCAAGGCTTGGATGGAAAAACCCCCCCACATACCAGCATCGAAGATATGGCAGATCAATACATCAAAGAAATACGTACCGTCCAACCCAATGGCCCTTATTTTCTTGGTGGGGCTTCCTTTGGAGGCACAGTAGTTTTCGAGATGGCTCAGCAACTCTATGCCCAAGGTGAAAAAGTGGCTTTGCTATCGTTGTTGGATAGTGCTGGATGGAATAATTTACCCACCACATTCTTTGATTTGGTTTCTGTCCATTTAAATAACCTTGCACAACTCAAACCTCAAGAAAAACTGACCTATATCTGGGAAAGGTTAGAGTGGCATATTAGCAAAAGACTCCCGAAGCCTATTCACCAGCTTTTCCTTAAGTTACGTGATATGGATCGTTCGTCTCAAACTCTCTACAATCTAAATGTTTTAGAAGCTAACCTCCACGCCAGCAAAAATTATTTACCGCAAGTTTATCCCAGCCATGTCACCTTGTTTCGAGCCAAATTAAAATCTTCAAGACGTTACTCAGATTCCCTGGGGGGTTGGGGCGGGCTGGCATTGCAGGGGGTAGAGGTTCATGAAATTCCTGGAGACCACATTAGCATACTCAGAGAACCCCACGTACAGGTTTTGGCGGAAAAATTAAAAGCTTGTTTAGATGAGGCTTTTGCAAGTTTAACTACCTGAGCTTCAAAAAACTGAAGAGTTTTTTGTAAATTTAAGGCAGAGTGTGATGTGTGCGCTGAATTTTTTGGTGCGTAAAACCTTATGTATTTTCACCTTATTTTGGTTTTATGTTTGACTTATATTGACCCTCTATTAATATGCTCGTTAGTAACAATAAGAGTTACTTGCCGAATATAAAATCTATCTTTGGGTATATTATTAGTTGTTTAGGACGCCAGAATGCACTAACTTGAGTGGCAATAAAAACAGCGATTCCCTTATAAAGCGAATGGCTGAAGGCATTTTAGTGTGATAGTTGCGAGGAAACAAAGTGAGATTATGTCAAGAAATATAATCGCAGCTATGAATTAATTGGCGATCGCACCCTCATAACGCAGTAAGCATCTGTAGCAGAGTTTACTCCCAGGCAAGGCGGCAATGCACAATTTTGATATCGCTTATCGGTGCGCCTGACAGCCTCCCCAGACACAACTAATCTTTACAAATCTTAATACAATTTTATATCTTTAGAACGAGACTAGTGTTAATTTACTTAAGTGAGAGGAGGAAATATAAAATATTTCTTAAATACTTACGATAATCAGCCTCTTTGCCTGAAACTCAATCGACTGTCGCGGCGATCGCTAGTTCCCGCTGAGCCACGATCCGGCTACCGTACCACACCAAAGGAGGCGCAAAATTATACCTCATGATGCTGGTTGTTGGTATATTCTCTCTGGAGGATAGTGACTACTGAAAAATTGTTCTAAAATTTCGGAGGGATCGAAGCCCAGAACATATTTTTACGAGTGCCAACCCAGTCGCCAATCATTCTTCATATGTTGAGAAAAAGTTAGTTTATCCATTGATAAATTATTTATCGTCCGAACATATCAAGAATGGTTGTCAATCTTTAATCTCCAGTACCCAGTCATGAATTGTAATTACTTAAGTAAAAGTTGCTGCTGAGATCCTCGACTTATTCAATAAGTCGAGGTCATAAATCCAGTTGAAGTAAGTTTATTCCGCCTCTAGAAATCATTGACTAAATAAACTTACTATTTAGAATAGGTAAAAATCTGGGAGTATAAGTACTATTTCTTTTGGATTTGACCTGTTTCTACTATGCCTTTTACACAAAATGTGAAAAGATGTAAGTAAGGAATTTCTCAAAAATGGACACCTTGATGTTTCTGATTAATCTCCATTTGCCCTATCTATAATTATGGCTAAGTCTCAGGGTATAATTTTATTTTTTGCCAGCAGAGAATAAAAAAAGAAAATAAGATAGTTATGCAACCTGATTAGGAATTAATCAAAGTTTTTAACTGGAATTAAATAACTGATGTTTGTATTTAGGAGTTGGGCTTCGATGATTTATATCTCAGTCCCTCCAATGGAACCTTATTAATGGTGTGCCTACCAATAAGTGAGGTCTAATTGCAGGATAAGTGTAACCAAAATCGGAAACGTTCAAAGCGACGGGCTATTTACTGCCCAATTCATGGATGCTATTTGGATAGTGTGAGTCCAAAGTATAAATTATATGCCGATCGCGCCGCACAACTCCAACAAAGGGGGATAGGACGGCAGAATGCACTAATTTTAGTGGCAACTAAAACAGCTATTCCTTTAGAAGGAGAATGGTTGGAAGAATTTTGGTGCAATCTATGTCAGCAAACAAAGTGGTATCACGTCAAAAAATGCGATCGCACTTATGAAGTGGCGATCGCACCCTCAGAACTTTGGCAGCAAGCAAGTGGCGTAATTCACCCCGAAGGCAATCCTTCCGTAGGAGAGTTTACTAAAAGACAAGCCAGAATCGCCGGTAGCGGTATCAAGGATTTTCGGTAAATACTTTAAAATAATTGCAGCCTCCTATAGACCAATAAAATCAATATCTTGCGGTTATGGAAACTAAAGCAAACTTTGAAGAGATAGATTTTCAAAAATATCTACTCGTTTTACAACGACGTTGGCTTGCTACAGTCGTGATTTGGGCAATAGTTACTGCCGCTGCAAGCTTGTTTGCAGTGTCATTAAAACCATCATATAAAGCAGATGGAAGTTTGTTGATTAGGACGAATGAAACCTCCTCACTAACTGGTTTAGGAGAAGCTATAGGCAGGCTAGAGTCTTTAACCTCTACAAATAATCCTTTAGAAACCCAAGCCAAAATAGTGACATCTGTGCCAGTTCTTGAGGAAACTATTAGAACGCTTGGCCTAAAAGATAAACAAGGCGAACCTTTGAAAATTCAGGACTTTCTGCGAAACTTGAAGATAGAAAATGCCAAAGGGACTGAGATTCTACAAGTTTCCTATATAGATAAAGATCCAGTTTTAGCTGCTGAAGTTGTCAACCAACTGATGCAAGTTTATATCAGAAATAATATAGAAGCTAATCGAGCAGAGGCAGCTTCAGCGCGGAAGTTTATCGGGCAAGAAATACCTGCTACTGAAGCAGCTGTACAAAAAGCGGAGTCGAACCTGCGTAAATTTAAAGAAGAAAATAAAATAATTGTTCTAGAAACTGAAGCAACCATAGCAGTCCAAACTATTTCCAGCTTAGAACAGCAAATTTCTCAAGCCCAAGCTCAATTTGTGAATGTCAATGCTCGGTTACAAAATTTGCAAAATCAGGCAAGCATTGATTCACAGCAATCTGTAAGTTTTGCCTCCTTGAGTCAAATACCTGGAATTCAACAAGTGTTGACTCAACTTCAAGAAGCACAAAACGAGTTGACAGTTGAACAAAGTCGTTTGCAGCCAACTCATCCTAACATCATCAATTTGCGAGAAAAAATTACTGGTCTCAACAACTTACTACAAAATCGGATCGACCGAAGCATAGGTAGTAATCAGCAAATTTCTGCAAGAAATTTACAAATTGGAGAACTACGTCAAAGTCTGATTGAAGATTTTGCTCGTACTGAGACAGAACGGGCTGGTTTAGCCAAACAAATAGCTACACTTTCTGATAAGTGGTATGCATACAAACAACGAGCAAACGTTTTACCGAAGCTGGAACAGACCCAGCGCGAACTCGAACGCAAACTCAAAGCAGCTCAAACAACTTACGAAGTACTTTTGACAAAACTCCAAGAAGTCCAAGTAGCAGAAAACCAAAATATTGGCAATGCTCGGATCATCTCCTCTGCCTTAGTACCAGACTATCCTACTAGCCCTCGTAAGGCCCTGTTTATATTGGGGGGTGGAGTTATTGGTCTGATGATTGGCATTATTGCTGCGTTCACTTTAGATCTAATTGATAGCTCTGTGAAAACAGTTAAAGAAGCTAGGCAATTATTCCAATACACTTTAGTAGGGGTGATTCCTTCAGTAGGTAGGAATCTTAAAAAGAGTTCTGTAGAGCAACAGATCCCTAGAATAATTGGCAGAGACATTCCCCAGTATCCTGTTGGTGATGCATACCAAATGCTGCAAGCCAACTTACAGTTTCTAAATTCTGATAAAAAGCTAAAAGCGATCGTAGTTACTAGTTCTGTACCCAAAGAAGGCAAGTCTGAGGTAGCTGCAAATTTAGCTGTGACAATGGCTCAGTCAGGACAAAGAGTACTACTGGTGGATGCCAATATGCGCCATCCAGTGCAGCATCATATTTGGGAAATGACAAATGCAGTCGGGCTATCCAATGTGATGATTGACCAAGTTCCTCTGAGTGTAACTGTACACAAAGTAATGCCAAACCTTGACGTTCTACCTTCTGGAGTTGTACCTCCTAACCCAGCAGTACTTCTAGATTCCCAGAGGATGGCTAAACTCGTCGGTTATTTTACACAAAAGTACGATTTCGTAATTTTCGATACTCCCTCCCTCGCAGGAATGCTAGATGCTGCGGTTTTAAGTAAGTTAGTTGACGGTATCTTGTTGGTGGTTCGCCCTGGAGTGATTAACTATGACACCGCCAATGCGGCTAAAGAGTTTCTCAGACAGTCAGGGCAACAAGTTTTAGGAATGGTAATTAACGGTGTGAATATCAAACGAGAACCTGACAGCTACTTCTACTACTCCAGAGAATCAGTTGAATCTGGTTCTGCGTCGCAAAACTCTCTAGTTGTCAGACAAAATCGATGAGGAACTATTTCAGAAACTACATCTAATAAAAGCTTTGTCCCTAAGAGTTTGGAATTTTAAAGATAAAGCTTTTTGTTTTGAGTATGTCAGTCATATACATTGAGACTTCCTCATAATGGACAATTTACGCCAAAAGGCATTTAAAGGTGTAGTTTGGTCTGCAATTCAGAATTGGGGTCGCCAAGCGATCGCCTTTATCGTTTTCTCCGTGCTTGCCCGTTTGCTTGGGCCAGAGGCATTTGGTTTAGTTGCGACCGCTAGTGTATTTTTATCTTTTATACAGATTTTCCTCGATCAAGGATTTTCTTCAGCGATCGTCCAACGTAAAGAACTGGAGCCAGAACACCTAGATACCGCCTTTTGGACAAACATCGGTATAGGCTTGTTGATGACTGTGTTCTGCATTGCTGCTGCTGAATTAGTTGCCAACTTTTTTAGTCAACCAGAGTTAACATTAGTCATTCGCTGGTTATCTCTCAGCTTTATATTTTTTGCTCTTAGCAGCACACAAGAGGCAATTTTCCAACGCAACCTTGACTTCAAACCCCTAGCAGTACGCGAACTGGTAGGAGTTTTTACTAGTGGTTTGGTTGGCGTGACTATGGCTTATATGGGCTTTGGAATTTGGAGCCTAGTTAGTCAGCAATTAGTAAATGGTTTAGTTCGGGTTTTGCTTCTTTGGTGGGCTAGCGATTGGCGACCAAGACTTAGTTTTTCCAAGAAGCACTTCCAAGAATTGTTTTCTTTCGGAATCAATGTAGTCGGTATTAATCTCCTTTCTTTCGTCAGCACTCGAAGCGATAACCTTTTGATCGCCTACTTCCTTGGCCCTATAGCGTTAGGCTATTACAGCGTTGCTTATCGACTTTTAGAGATAGTCACACAATTATTCATCGGGGTCATTACTCCAATTGCCTTACCAATATTTTCTCGCTTGCAGCAGGATCTAGAAAAAACTCGCCAAGCCCTTTATAGGGCAGTTCAGTTAAGCAACCTTATTGGTATTCCTATATTCTTAGGTTTATCTGCTTTAGCTCCTGAGATAACGATCGCTTTTTTTGGAGAAAAATGGGTGTCAAGCATACCCGTGATGCAAATTTTAAATATCATTGGTGTGTTATACACTGGTTTCTATTTTAATGGCCCAGTCCTTATGGCTGTTGGCAAATCTTCCTGGAAACTAGGGTTAGATTTTATTAAAACTATTGGATACTTTATTGCTTTTGCTATATCAGTTAAATGGGGAATAGTGGCTGTTGCAGCAGGTTACGTGATAACCGGTTATCTGATGTCAATTCTTACCGTGTTCTTCTTGAAAAAGATAATTCGCATTAATTTGCTTATCTATCTACAGCAATATGTCGCTCCGTTGGCTGGTTCGTTGGCGATGGTTGCTGCTATTTTAGGGATTAAATATCTTCTTGGTAACCTCATCAATTCATCTACTATATTGCTATTAATATCTATAGTAGTTGGATTGATAGTATATATAGCCACAATTATGTCGATCGCTCCAAAAGTATTTTGGCAAACTATAGACCTTTTTAGTTCGTTTTTGCCTCAGTCTAAGTTAAAGATATAAGTATTGAATGATAAATCGGCTGGTTTTTTATGAAGGCATTTTGATTTTTTTTCGTAAACGATGGAGCAATGACAAATTTTGCTACTTTAAAAGCGGATGAGAAGCAAATATTATTTTTGTTAAAGGCAAGATAAAAAATTGAATTTGTTTTCAGCTTTTGCCCAAGGGTTTTAAACAAAATATCCGCCTAACTATAGTTTTGATTAATGGAATGACTCAAAATCACGTCGAAGAGATAGCCACATTATTTAATACCGTAGTTGATGGGGGATACTGCATCGGCTGTGGTGCATGTGCTTCAGTAAGCGGCTCACCTATTCAAATGAAGTTAGATAAGTATGGTCGTTTGAAAGCTAACGTTGAACCATCTGCTTCTCAGTCTTTTCTAAATACTTCAGTACAAGCGGTATGTCCATTCTCAGCCAGTAGTCCAAACGAAACCCAGATTGGGCAGGAATTGTTTGGCCGAGAATGCGAATACGATGACAAGATTGGCTATCATTTGTCCACCTATGCAGGCTACGTATGTGAGGATGATTTTCGCGATCGCGGCAGTTCTGGCGGTATGGGAACCTGGATAGTTAGCAGTCTTCTTAGTCAGGGTTTAGTCGATGGAGTTATTCACGTTCATCAACGCCATCCTTCAGAAAGCGATCCCAGGCTATTTCAATACTATCTGTCTAGAACTCCAGAGCAGGTGCGTAATGGTGCTAAGTCTCGATATTACCCCATTGAGATGTCCGAAGTAATGCAGTTAATTCGCACTCAACCCGGACGCTATGCAATTGTTGGCATTCCTTGTTTTATTAAGGCAGTTCGCTTATTAATGCGACAAGATTCGGTACTAGCAGAACGTATCAAGTTTTGTGTAGGTTTAATCTGTGGACATCTCAAAAGCATACACTTTGCAGAAATGTTTGCTTGGCAGTGCGGCATAGAACCAGGCAAACTTCTAGCAATTGACTTCCGAAAAAAACTACCTGGTAGAGACGCTAGTAAGTATGGCGTTGAAGTTACTGGCATCATAGATGGTCGAGTAGTTACAAAGACCAGCCCTGTTAATGTTATGTATGGTTATGATTGGGGGCTTGGCTTTTTCAAATACAAAGCATGTGACTACTGCGACGATGTAGTTGCTGAGACAGCAGATGTAGTTGTTGGTGACGCTTGGCTACCTCAGTATGTTAAGGATAGCCAGGGTACGAATGTGATTGTTGTAAGACATGCATTAATTCGCAACATGCTTGAGGAAGCTGTAGTTAAGGGTCAGTTACATCTTGAGACCATCAACGCGCAAGAAGTTGCACGTTCGCAAGATTCCGGATTCCGTCATCGACGTGAGGGTCTAGCATACCGCCTACACTTGACCGAAAGCAAGGGTGAGTGGTATCCTCCAAAACGAGTCAAGGCGAGCTTAAAGGGTTTGAGTAAAAATTTTCAAAAGCGCCAGTTATTGCGAACCTTAATGGCAGCAGAGAGTCATACCGCCTTCAAGGATGCAATTGAACTTCGTGATTTTTCCTTCTTTGTTCAGAAGATGGAGCTATTAGTTAGTAAGTATCGTGCCTTATACGACGATCCATTATGGAAGAGAATGGTTTGGCATATCAAGAGCTTTGTGAAAAACCTACTAATAGGTAGAAAACAACATATAAATAAGTACTGAATACTAGATTTCTATTCTTTTTAGCCAATTATGGAAGTTAATTGCGTATGAAAGCAGTTATTACCGGTGTTACAGGACTACGCAATCGTGGGGTCGAAGCACTGCTTACGACTACTGTTGAGCAGTTATTGAAACGATGTCCCGACCTGAGCATAGACATTCTGACTGAAACACCAGATTACGACCAACTACGATTACCCCAGAACAACATTAACTTGATTAGTGCAAACGGCGACTACAAAGGATGGATACAGAAACTGCGTAACAAGAGTTCTAAATTTTATAAACCTGTTTCACCTGAATACGCAATATTTCAAGGAGCATCGGTTGTCATTGCTTCTGGTGGAGATCTTTTCACATCCGACTATGGTGGTCTACGATTACACCTCAAACCACTTGAACTAGCTTTGCACGCTGGCGTTCCTGTAGTATTTCTAGCTCAATCAATTGGCCCGTTTAAGACAGATGAAGAAGCTGATGCATGGCTGCAAGTGGCTCGTTACTCTAAGTTAATTACTGTCCGAGAACAACTTTCCTACAAATATATAACTAAAGATCTCGGACTTTCTACAGACCTAGTAAAGCACACAGCAGACTCAGCGTTCCTGCTTAACCCACCACCATCAGAAGATGTAGCTAATATGCTGAAATCTTATGGTGTTACCCAAGACCGTCCAGTAGTAGCGATCGCACCTAGTCAACTCATTAGCCGTTATGTTGAAGGCGATCGTAAAAGACATTTACAGGCTTGGTGTCAGATTATCAAGCTCATTCTCGATGAATTCAATGCTCAAGTGCTGATTATTCCACACGTACACGACAATAGACCGAGCAATGACGATCGTCTCCTTGGGACTGATTTGCTTAAAGCTTTCAAATTTGACCCGCGTATTCACTTTGCTGGGGCAGAAAACTCTGCTTCAGAATTTAAAGGATTAATTAGTGCTTGTGACTTAGTTATTGCCGAACGGATGCACGCTTCAATTGCAGGTCTTTCTAGCGCTGTTTGCACTGTTGTCGTTGGTTATTCGGTTAAAGCTGAAGGAATTATAAGCGATCTCTTTGGAACTGAGTCGCTAAACAATGGCTTACTCATTTCAATCCAAGATTTTCTTGATGCCGATGTAGCTTGTGCGGCGGTTCGCACTGCGTGGATTCAGCGCCATCAGATATCTAATCAAGTCAAAGAAGTATTGCCTACAGTGAAAAAGAACGCAGAGAATAATTTTGAGTTAATTTCACATATTTTAGCTAGCTTGAGAATAGACTAATCCGAATATTTTAAAAGCAGTCTTTGTCTGACTTAGAGATGGTTTCAATATTTACTAGTTATGGCCCTCTATAATGAAAGAATTAAAAGTAGTTTTTTTATCCGATCTACAAGCAAATCACTACAAAGATTTATTGATTACTCATTTAAACAAACAATTCTGTTATGTTGAGGATTATTTACCTCAACTTATTTTTTTACCAAAAGTAATACAGAAATTTAAACCACAGGTTTTACATCTTCATCTTTTGCATCCTTTGTTTTTCAGTTATAGTGAATCGAAACGCTGGATAAAGTTTTTTATTTTTATCATCCAAATATGTATACTCAAATTGATGGGAGTGAAAATTGTATGGACTGTACACGAATGGACTGATAGATTTACTAACGGGAAAAATTATCTATATCCTATTTGGGCAAGAATTATTGGGAAACTTTTCTCTGCAATAATAGTTCATTGTAACACTACGAAAATTGATATAGAAAAAGCATTTTATCTTAAGGACAAAGAAAAAGTATTTGTAATTCCTCATGGAAACTATATCGGCTCATACCAAAATAATATTTGTCAAATAGCAGCTAGAGAAAAGCTGAAAATCTTTAGCAAAAAAGTAGTATTTCTTCTCTTTGGAAATATTCATAGAACTAAAGGTTTTCTAGAAGCGATTGATGCTTTCAAAGAGTTGAAAGAAACCGATATTCATCTACTAATAGTTGGGAATCCAGCAGAGGATGATGTAGTTAACTTAATTAAAAGTAAAATTGATAATTTAGATAACATTCTTTTTGTGCCAAAGCTGATTCCCGATGGAGAAATTCAAATTTATATGAATGCATGTGATTGTGTGATAGTTCCGTATAAAGTGTTTACAACATCTGGAGTAACTATTCTAGCAATGTCGTTTGCAAAAGCCTGTATTGCTCCAAATGTAGGATTTTTTAATGATGTGCTAGATGAATTTGGAGCTTTTTTATACGAGCCAAACGATAAAGAAGGATTATTGAGCGCCATGAAGAACGCAATAAGTAAAAGGGATTTTATCGCTGAGATGGGTAAGTATAATTTAGAATTAGCTCAAAAATGGGATTGGAATTATGTTGCACGAGAGACCGTCAATATTTATAGAAAAAACTAGATAGCCTAATTTATAGATAATGAATATTGTACTTATTAGTAGTTCTGATATTAACGGTGGTGCTGCCCGCTCTGCTTATCGACTACACCAAGGTTTGAAAAGTATTGATGTTCATTCTCAGATGTTTGTTCAATCTAAAGAAAGCGATGACAACAAAGTGATTGGATTAATGTCAACATCTGGAATGGGACAAATTGTCAACGGTTTGAGACTAACATTAGACCAAGTACCCCTAAAGTTGTATCAAAACCGTAATAGCACTAAATTTTCCCCACAATGGTTTCCAGATACAGTAAGAGCTAAACTAGCTAGAGTTAATCCAGATATAGTTAATCTACATTGGATTAGTAATGGATACTTTCAAATCGAGTCGATCGCTAAGTTAGAAAAACCTGTCATTTGGACGCTTCATGATATGTGGGCTTTTACAGGAGGATGCCACTATAACCAAGAATGCGATCGCTACAAATCATCCTGCGGTGCTTGTCCTCAACTTGGTAGTAGTACAAATTTTGATTTATCTCGTTGGATCTGGCAACGCAAAGCTAAAGCTTGGAAACACTTGAACCTAACAATTGTCACTCCCAGCTCGTGGCTAGCTCAATGTGTCAAAGCCAGTTCTTTATTCCAAGATAGGCAAGTCGAAGTCATTCCCTATGGTCTTGATACTCAAAAATACAAACCATTTGACCGACAGATGGCACGTAAAATACTCAATTTGCCTCAAGATAAACAGCTTGTTCTTTTTGGATCGCTACAAGCAAGTAGCGACCAAAGAAAAGGATTTCAGCTATTGCAACCAGCACTGGAAAAACTCAGCGCATCTAAGTGGAAAGAGAGGCTGGAAATAGTTATTTTTGGAGCTTCCCAAGCAGAAAACTCTACAAACTTTGGCTTTAAATCCCACTATTTAGGAACCTTAAACGATGATTTATCTTTAGCATTAGCCTATTCATCCGCAGATGTTTTTATCGCACCTTCGCTTCAAGATAACTTACCGAATACAGTAATGGAAGCGATCGCCTGTGGTACACCTTGTGTTGCTTTCCAAATTGGCGGTATGCCTGACATGATCGAACATCAAAAAAATGGCTATTTAGCCGAACCTTATAAAATTGAAGACTTAGCTCAAGGAATAGTTTGGGTACTGGAAGATGAAGAACGGCATCAAAAATTGTCGCACCGCGCTCGTGAGAAAGTAGAACAAGAATTTACTTTAGAAATTCAAGCGCGTCGTTATTTATCTATTTTTAAATCTCGGCTGATTCAATTTTGAATTTTTTTCATTTTTCAACACTCGGTAATGCAAATTAACAATAAATTAATTAATGGCTGGGTAAGAAACTTAGAAGTTGTATTCACTATAATTTGTCTTTTATCTTTTTTAGATTTACGATTACCATCTCCTGCCCCTATTTTAATTAATTCTCTAAGCTATCCAGTAGTTGCAACTTTGGTTGTTTTACGTTGGAAGCGTTTAGCGTATGTTGCAACTAGAGATATACCTTTGTTGCTTTATATAGGAATTGCTCTATTTTCCATTTTATGGACTGCCGATCAACAGAGAACCTTAGACAGCATTAGAGGTTTATCGCGTATGTTTTTATTTGGAGCGTATATTGCGACTCGCTATACTATCAAAGAGCAAACGAAATTATTTACTTGGGTGTTTAGTATAACAGCGATTTTTAGTTTAGTAGTTGCCTTAGCCATACCAAGTTACGGAATAGGACTAAACGGATGGACGGGTATCTTTGCTTACAAAAATTATATGGGTAACGCAATGAGTATCACAGCCTTGCTTTTTCTGCTTGCTGCATTCACAGAACGAAGAAGAAGCTGGTTGGCTTGGATGGGATTTAGTCTGAGTATGACTCTGAATATACTGTCTCGTAGCGCGAGTAGCTTGGTTAATATATTAACGTTAATATCGCTGACTTCCCTTTATCAACTGATTAAACAAAACTATAAACTCAGGGTAATTATTTTCGGTGCCTCATGCATTTTGCTGGGCAGTATAAGTTTACTCATTTTAAATAATGTGCAACTTATCTTAGTCGATATTTTAGGTAAGAGTCTTGAACTTAATGGCCGCACACCAATATGGACTTTGGCCCTTGATAAGGGATTGGAAAAACCTTGGCTAGGCTACGGATTGAATGCCTTCTGGAGTTCAGATGCTGGTCTCTACGTTATGCTTCATACATGGTCTGGGTTTCGAGAAGAAGGCTTTAACTCTCATAACAGTTTTTTAGAGTTATTTTTAAATTTAGGCTTTTTAGGAATATTAGTATATGGAATTACTTTACTAACAACATTTATCAAAACGCTCATTTTATTAATTACAACAAAAAAGATAGAAATTTTTACCTTTCTTGAGTTGCTAGTATTTATGTGTATAGCTGGTTGGAGTGACACTAATTTCATTATGTCAGCAGCTAGTTCATATTGTTGTATATATGTGTCAATAGTGCTTTCAATTGCTATGGAATGGGAAAAATTTAGCAAAGAGTTATACTCAAAAAAATTTTTGACTTGATTAAAAGCACAGAAAAGTCAATAATTTTCAATTAAAAGTAAAAAGTAAATTTAAGGATATAACATCAAAATGTCAATATCTATAGCTTTTATAATTTGTACTGAACCAGGGCGTTTAGAAGGTCAATCTCTACTTCTAGCAGAGAGTATTCGTAAGTTCTGCGGTAAATTGAAAGATACGCCTATATACAGTTTTCATCCCAGAATAGGGGAACCTATATCTATCAAAACTAGGAAAGAATTTGAGGTTTTGGAAGTGATTCATCAACAACTTCCAATAAATACAAAGTTCTCTGATTATTATTTAGCTAATAAGCCTTTGGTTTGCGCTTATGCAGAACAGATAATAGATGCAGAGATTTTAGTTTTTCTAGATAGCGACAAATGCTTTTTTGCTACACCCGAAGAATTTTTACTTCCACTAGATTGTAACGTTCGCGTGCGTCCTGAATATGGTAAAGGTATTGGATCTACTGGAAGTCAAGATTTTCAAGATGAGTATTGGAAGAAACTATACAACATACTTGATGTGAAACACGAAATTTTTGTCAATACACCAATTGGGAATAGCAAGATTAGAGGATATTGGAATTCTGGATTAATAGCTGTTAGAAGAAATGCTGGTATCTTTCAAGCTTGGAAAGATAATTTTGAGAAAGTAATGTACCTAAAGATTGCACCGCCTCAAGGAAATTATTTTGTTGAGCAATCAGTATTGTCTGCTACTTTAGCTTCTATGGAAGAAAATATATCTCATTTTTCTCATTTTTATAGTTACCCATTGCCATTACACAACCGTTTATCTAAAGAATTCAAAATTAATAGTATTGAGCAAATAGTTTCAATTCATTATTTTAATATGTTTTTTTATACAGATTGGCAGAAACAGTTAGGAAGGATAAACATTTTTGATGAGTTTTCAGAAAAATTCCAATGGTTATCTGAAGGAATTAGCAGACATAATATGGGAGACAAATCAGCTTTTCATAGACATATGTTAAATATTAGAAAAGTTGAATCTAAACTACATAAATTTAACTTGAATATAAAATTAAGTCATTGGTTAGAAACTAATTTAAAATTTTAAATTATTTTAAATATTGAGCGCAAGCTGATGATTGTAGACACAATTCAAGTCAGAACTAACCATAGAAGTTAGAAAGTTATGAACCAGATAAAATTGGCAGTCATTATGACCTGTTATAACAGGCGCGATACAACTCTTACTTGTCTGCGTGCGTTATATCAGCAAACAGAGGCTTTTGATGTTTATTTAACTGATGATGACAGTTCTGACGGTACTTCAGAAGCGATCGAGACTAACTATCCACAAGTTCACCTTCTTAAAGGTAATGGGAATTTGTACTGGGTGGGAGGAATGAGGTTAGCCTTCGCTGAAGCTATGCAAAAGGGTTATGAATATTATCTTTGGTTAAATGACGATACTTTGATTGAATCAGACGTTATTGAGCGTTTATTAGCTATCCATCGAGACTTGTCTGAGCGCGATCGCTCCAATTCCATTGTAGTTGGTTCAACCAAAGATCCGCAGACAGGAAAACCAACTTATGGTGGTTCAGTAAAATCTAAGCGTTGGTATTCTAATAAGTTTGAGTTCTTAGAACCTTCTGGAGTTCTCCAAGAATGTGACACTATGTACGGCAATTGTGTGTTGATTCCTGACTCGGTTGCTAGGAAAGTAGGAAACTTAGATGCTGCCTTTATTCACTCACTAGGAGATTTAGATTATGGCTTGAGAGCGCGTAAACTAGGCTGCTCTATATGGGTTGCACCTGGATATGTCGGTATCTGTAGCAAAAACTCAATACGTAACAGTTGGGCAGATAGCGATTTACCTTTATCAGAACGCTTAAAAAAGGTAGTTCAAATCAAAGGATTTCCTCTCAAACCTTGGACTATTTTTTGTCGGCGGCATTCTGGTTTATTCTGGTTTATTTATTGGTTTTTACCTTATATAAGAGCAATCATCGGATATAGGGATTTAGCAACTTCTCCCACGTTTACTGAGGAAATTCCAGAAGGTCGATTGTAGGCTGAATCCTGTTTTCAACCAATAAAGCTAAAGGATAATAATGACAAGAGTCAAAAGATTTGTAAAATCTCTTCTAAAGATAGCAGTATATCGTCTATTTAATAGTGTCAAATTTGTCAATGAACGACAAGTTGAGCAGTTGATTTTGATGAATCAATACAGATATCTAGCAGTTACAAATACATTACCTAAATTTCAAGATGTTGGTTTCCACAACTATTCGCAAACAGACGAAGACGGTTTTTTATTATATATATTTTCATTAATAGGTACAACAAATAAAAAAGTTATAGAAATTTGTTGTGGTGATGGAATCGAGTGCAATGCAGCTAATCTTATCATCAATCATGGCTGGGAAGGAATATTAGTTGATGGAGATATAGAACAACTAAAAATTGGTAAGAAAATATATAGCTTCTTAAAAACTACGAGTAACAACCCACCTCAGTTAGTTCATGCATGGGTAACATCTGAGAATATCAATGAATTAATATTGAATCATGGATTTAATGGCGAAATTGATTTATTATCGCTTGATTTAGACGGAATAGACTATTGGCTCTGGAAATCTATTAATTGTATTAAACCGCGAGTAGTCGTCCTTGAATATAACACTTATTGGGGAGCAGAAAAGTCTGTGAGTGTCCCTTACGATCCAAAGTTTAGGGCTAAAATTATTAACGGCGCATACTATTGTGGAGCATCATTAAGAGCATTTGTAAATCTAGGTAAAAAATTAGGTTATAGATTGGTTGGCTGCAATACAAAAAAATTCAATGCTTTTTTCATCAGTGACGATGTGGCTACAGATATTCTGCCAGAAGTGACTGTGGATAGCTGTCTGCCATCATTTGATAGTTTTTCAAAATCTCATAACGAATATAATTTTCCATCTATAGCTCAATTACCGTGGGAAGAAGTTTAACTCTGAAGTTAAAAACATCAAAGATATATATTTTATGGCTAAACGCTTGCTAATTGTTTCTACTCTTGATTCTAAACAACCATTCGGTGCATTTACAAGACCTTACTACTTGGGAAAATATCTCGTACAATATTTTGAAGTTTGCCATCTAGGATTAGATTGTTCGACAGTTGATTATGCACCCGCTATATCTGTATATTCCAGAAGTTTGACTTCATATGTTAAAGCATTACAACAGTGCATAGATGAATTTTGTCCAGATATTGTATATGCCCAAGAAACACTGCCTGGATTGGCTGCTTTAATATCACTAACAGTCAGAAGACAAAAGAAATACTCTCTTATATTAGACCTACACACTTTTTCTGCTTTTGAATATTGGAGTCGCTTGTCATTCGTTGCTAATCCTTTCAAAGAATTTGTGCAATTTATTAAAACATACATTGCTCAGGGATTACTTATATTTTCCGGTAATCCAATTATTGCAGCTGGTGATTCAATTCCTAAACTTATTTCACAGTGGTATCGACATCAACCAAACCAGATTTATAGCGTAGGTAATGGAGTAACTGAGGATTTATTGCACGATACCGAACACTCCAATCATGAAACAGATCCATATCAAGATTTACGACCAGCAAAAATAGTGGTTGTTGTTGCTCCTAAAACATTTCAATTTCCGAGTAACGATATGTCTGTGTCAATGACTATTGAAGTAGCTAAATACTTAGAATTTCATCAACAAAAAATTCATTTTGTTGTTATTGGCCGTGATTCTAATAACATTGAGGAATTACTGCCATCGAACATGACTTTCATTGGTTTTTTGCCAGAGCGAAAAGATTTTGTGACCCATATAAAATATGCAGACATAGGCCTTTTACCTTTTCCAAAGCAGGCTGTTGCTGGCGGAGCGCGTAATAAAGCATTAGATTATTTTGCCTGTAGAAAGTTAGTGATATCTACACCGGAAGGTTTGAGAGGTTTAGAAGAATTTCATCATCAAGAACATCTGTTGATTTCAGGATACTCTGCTCAAGAAATGGCTAATACAGTGCTAGAGGCAGCTTTGAATTTGAATAAATATTATCCTCTTGTAGAAGCGACACATAACTTAATTCGAGATAGATATTCCTGGAATGCAAGAGCGCAGAATGTTGCTGAGATTCTTACACAAACCGTAAAAAAGGAGTTGTTGTAAAGTCTGGTTATAACGATTGATAACACTTATCAATGGGTCGCACAGAGGAGTCCCCAACCATATTCTTTATTGGTTGGGGACTCCTCGCCGTTCTGGGACTCTTTAGAGGATGTCTGAGAAGTATTAAATATTTAGCTCGATCCCCCCTAGTACGTGTTTTCAAAGTCTTAGATCCCCCCAACCCCCCGATAAATTGGGGGGCAAAGAGTCTCTTAAAGTCCCCCAATTTATCGGGGGATTTAGGGGGATCTACAAGTCTCGAATACAACACCAGAAAGTTTTCAAACATCCTCTTACTGCGATCCGATCGCATGTATAAAAACCTGTCTTGCTTACACCCAATCCTTCCCTAAGGAATACACACAGAGTATTTATGAACAGATCGCAATATAAATTTTTTGGCGTTCAGATAGATGCACTTTCTATTCCTGAACTCAACTCTTTGATTGCAGAGTCTCTTGAGCAAAATAAAAAGTGGATTATTGCTAATCACAATCTTCATAGCCTTTATATTTACCATCACAACCTCAGAATGCGAAGCTTTTACGCGAAGGCAGACTATGTACATATTGATGGTATGCCTCTAGTTTTATTTGGAAAACTCCTTGGCTTTCCCCTGAAACGAGAGCAAAGGGTTACCTATGCTGACTGGATATGGCCTTTGATGGCTGAAGCTGCTCAGAAGAAGTGGCGTGTATTCTACTTAGGTTCAAAGCCAGGAATTGCAGAACAAGGGGCAAGAATTTTGCGGAAAAAGTTTGCCGGTTTACAGATTGCAACAGCCCACGGCTATATCGATATGCGAAAGATGAGCCAAGAAAATCTTGCTACTCTGGCAGCAATTAACGCTTTCCAACCGCACATATTGATGGTAGGAATGGGTATGCCACGACAGGAATACTGGATATTAGACAATCTGGAGGATATCCAGACTAACGTAATTTTGACTAGTGGAGCTTGCATAGATTATGTAGCCGGTGCTGTTCCTACGCCTCCTCGGTGGATGGGGAAGCTCGGCTTGGAATGGTCTTACCGCCTAGTAACTGAGCCAAGAAGACTTTGGAAACGTTATTTAGTAGAACCTTGGTTTGTAGCCAAACTATTACTACAGGAAATTCTGGCCTTGTATAATAGACACGTCCAAAATATAGTCCAGGCACAAAAAAATGGTAGAAAGTTAAATTAGCAATCTACCAATACGGTAAAAAAATGTGCCTGCCTCAACGAATAATTTCACAACTCATTTAGGATTGGTTTACGGCTGACGTTCGAGTGCACCAATATCTATAATTGCTATCCCATTGCCGTCTCCATCTTGCGGACGGGTAATACCAACCCCATCGATCTTTGGTGCTGCCGCACCATTATAACTACTAATTCCAGTATCAATAGCAAAGCTACCGTACTTGAGGGAGAAATTACCTTTAGCTGGATCTACAAATTGTGGGTCTTTTCCAACAATATTGCTTAATCCCGAACTAGTGTATTTAGAGGAATTGTACACAAGGTTATTATCATAGCTGATAGTTGTTTGAGATTTAGATATATTGTTGACTAACCCATCTTTGTTGGCATACATAATATTGTTGAATACCCTAACCTGTTTGGACAGAACTACTGAAATTTCTCCCCAGTTATAAGTCTCAGCTTTCTGTGCATTTTGATAGGCAGTATTGTTGATTACATCTACATTAGCACTGCTATATACTTGAATGCCAGCTCCGCCATTTTTGTAGATGATATTATTTGCAATTAATGTCTTTCCCCAGTAAGGTTGGTGAGTTGAATTAGCTTGAGTATTCAGAGAATCATCAATCATAATCCCATTACCTTCAGTAATTTTTCCACTGTAATAGTAAGGAACAAGACTTTGATTGTTGTGAGAAATATTTCCCCGAATAATCATTTTATAATCGCTGGTATTGTTGTCAGAATTCCAATTGTACAACATGGTAATTGTATTTGGGCCCAAAGGACTATACAAGCAATTATTAAAAACAACATTGTTCTCAATGGTTATGTAGTCAGCTTTGACTGTACCAATCGCTGCACTACCAAAATTAGAAATTTTGTTGTTGCGAATCACTATGTGGTGGGAATGCTGCCTAATTCCTGTTCCTGAAGAGGAGGGATAAATTGTAATACCTACACCACTTGTCAACGGATTATTCAAGTTATTTTTTTGCTGTAGTGCATATTGCAAAGTCACATTGCCGTTGTTTCCTACTAGTTCAAGACCCTCAATAATCACGTAAGAGGAGCCAAGGACATTGATGGCGTAAGAATTTTGCGATTTAATGACCGGTTTGTGTCCGGGATAGGCTTTGAAAGTAATTGGAGCAGCCACTGTACCTTTTTTTTCCCAAATCACAAGAACTTCTTTAGAGGAATTTGTCCGCGTATAAGTACCATTCATCACGTATACTGTATCCCCTGGTGCTGATACCTTATCTGCTGCTCGTTGCAACGTGCGAAACGGAGTACTTGTTGTCAAGCCATTATTGCTATCGTTTCCAGCACCAGAGACGTAGTACGTCTTGCTGGTAGTAGCTTGCGCTAATTTGCCAACGCCAATTCTAGAATTATGAATGCCTTGAACCGAGTTATAAATCCCTGTAGTACCGCTTATTAAGTCTGCGTTATTACTAATCTTTTGTTCATAGTTAAATGCAGCCTGAACATTTGTTTTTAAAGCTAGTTTTTGTACATTATCAAAACCAATTAATACACAGGGTAAAACAAGAGATAAGCTTGAAACAAGACTTTTCACTAACATAGAAACACACTTTTGTTAACATTGCCATTCAAAGTTACTTTGAAGAAATAAGTGTGCCAACTGTGATTATACTAAACAGCCGTGTATGCAAAAATAACAATCGATAATAACTGTATGTATTATTCAATACTACTAATTTTATGTGTTTATACTTTAGACCTATTGGAAAATTATTTTATGCTAGGAGAAACAGTTTCGATCTGAATTTAATCAATCAACGCCATACGAACAAACAAAGCGACTGTCCAATCGAGAATTTAAACGTCTGATTGGGTTACAACGCAAGGCAAACGCATCTAAATGCCGACGAGCCTGTACTAACTTGAAAAAGAATCGCCACAGATAGATTGACAAAATCCAGATATAGAAGGCGTTTCTAATCTCAAATCTGAAATGGTATAATCTTTCTCTGGCAACCGAGGAAAGAGAAGATAGCCAATGCCTAACCTCAACCTCATTTCAGAATATAAAAGCTTTGGTGGCAAACTCGGCTTTTACAGCCATTGGTCGTCAACCTGTAACGGTGAAATGCGCTTTGCCATTTATCAACCACCACAAGCAACTCAACAACCTGTGCCAATTCTTTATTTTCTCTCTGGTTTGACTTGCACTGAAGAGAATTTTATGGTTAAGGCGGGTGGGGTGCAGCGGTTTGCAGCTCAGTACGGTTTGATATTGGTTGCACCAGACACTAGTCCACGTAATACAGGTATTCCAGGTGAGGATGATGACTGGGATTTTGGTAGTGGTGCGGGGTTTTATGTTGATGCTACAGAAGAACCGTGGCGTCAATATTACCAAATGTATAGTTATGTCGTCCAGGAATTACCCGCTTTAATTACCGCAAAGTTCCCCGCCCAATCGGATAAACAAGGTATTTTCGGTCATTCAATGGGGGGACATGGGGCGTTAGTCTGTGCAATGAGAAATCCACAACTCTACAAATCAGTATCAGCTTTTGCACCTATTACTGCACCTATGCGTTGTCCTTGGGGTCAAAAAAGTTTCAGTAATTATCTTGGCAGCGATCGCCAAAGCTGGAATGCTTATGATGCTAGCGAATTAGTCAAAAAAGTAGGATATCACAGTTCGATCCTCATTGACCAAGGAACTGCCGATAAATTTTTAGCCGAACAATTAATGCCAGAAGTGTTTCAGCAAGCTTGTGCGGATGTTAACCAACCGCTACAGTTACGTTACCAAGAAGGCTACGACCACAGTTATTATTTCATTTCCACTTTTATTGAAGATCATATCCGTCATCATGCGATCGCTTTAGGATTAATTCGCTGACTGTAACCACCATCAGCTATCGATGAAATCATCACCTTTTTTGGCTTTCGGGCAGCCAAAAGGTAATAGGTAATAGCAAAAATAATCTTACAGAAAATTTTAACTAGGGAAAAAATTAAATACAGCAGATTGGTACTTTGTGAGGTACAGATCTTTGTAGGGGCACAATATATTGTGCCCCTACCCACGTACTTCATTTACCTGAAATACGCTGTATTTGAAACGAGGTCGCTTGCTGCGATTTTTTAATGCGTATTTTTTTATTTATCTTCTAATTTTAATTATAGGGATTCCCCTATTGCCTTCTTATTTCAAGAGCTATAAATTGATAATTACAAATTACTAATCAAAAATTACGAATTATTACAGTAGTTTTCAATAAACTTCTATCATCAAGCAATTATTAGTCAAAACTCAATTACATACAACAAATATAAATATTTTTATTTTTATAAAAATAAGAGATAAATATTTACAACAAAACAAATAAATTCAAATAATGTCAATGAATTTGATATAAAAAAGTATCCAAATCTGCCCAAAAGCAGAGATAATCTTTAAAAGACAAAAACAATAAAAACCATTTATTTGGATAAGGTTTGATGTCTATAAGCTCCAACTTCAGGGGAGAATTCAACAACTGAAGACTCCGGCGTCATAAACCTGAAGCGGAAATTAAATAAATTGGGCATTGGGCATGGGGCATTGGGCGTTGGGTTAGGAAAACTCTTCCCCAGTCGCCATTCCCTACTCCCTACTCCCCAGTCCCTAGAGAAAAAGTTAAAACAGAGGGTGTAGATTAGTATGGTTAATAGCAGTGCAACAGAAGCAGCACGACGTTTGAGTGAAAAGTTACCTTTGCCGCTCAAGCGTTTAGCAGATTTGGCTTATAACTATTGGTGGAGTTGGAGTGGCGATCGCATTTCTTTATTCCAAACCATCGATCCCCAAGAATGGGAACGCTGCGGCCATAACCCAGTGGCGATTTTAGAGTCAGCAAGCTACGAACGTCTCACCCAATTAGCAGAAGATCCATCCTATCTCAAGCAGATATCCGCCCTGGCGCGTGAGTTTGACCAATATATTAAACAGCAAGATACTTGGGTAAGCCGAGTTGCACCGCAAGTATCTAAAGAACACCCCGTTGCTTATTTTTGTGCAGAGTTTGGCATTCACGAATCCCTACCCGTTTACTCTGGTGGCTTGGGCATTCTAGCTGGGGATCACCTGAAATCATCATCGGATTTGGGCGTACCGATGGTTGGTGTCGGCTTGTTGTATCGCCAAGGTTATTTTCGGCAACGCTTGAATCGGCAGGGCTGGCAAGAAGATTATTATATTGACAACCCGTTTGGGCAAATGCCCCTAGAGTTAATTAAAAATGACCAAGGGGAAGCGTTGACTATCCAAATACAAGTCCGCCAGCGGTTTGTAAAAGTGCAAATTTGGCGAGTGCAAGTCGGGCGAGTGACTTTATATTTATTGGATAGCGATCGCCATGATAACGATCCCATTGACCGTTGGCTAACGGGACACCTATATGGCGGTAACTTAGAAACCCGCATCGCCCAAGAAGTTGTTTTGGGTATTGGTGGCGTCCGTGCTTTGAATGCCTTGGGAATTGAACCTTCTGTCTATCACCTCAACGAAGGACACGCTGCATTTTGCACGTTGGAAATTGCCCGTTTAGAAGTTGAACGCACGGGCAAATCTTTCTACGACATCGAAGCCAAGGTGCGGAACAGCTGTGTATTTACTACCCATACCCCTGTTCCCGCCGGTCACGATGTCTTCTCCCCAGATTTAATTGACTCCTTCTTTGCCAACTACTGGCCGCAATTGGGACTTTCCCGCGAACAATTTTTAGCATTGGGCGCAAGGCGACTGGGCGATCCTTGGGAACCGTTTGGTATGACCGTTTTAGCATTGCGGATGTGTCGGGCTTGTAATGGCGTCAGTGAATTGCACGGTCAAGTTTCCCGTAAGATGTGGACAGTTCTCTTCCCGCAGCGATCGGAAGATACGGTACCAATTGGTTACATTACTAATGGCGTTCATGCACCCACTTGGACTGCACCCCTGTTAGCTGACTTATATAATCAGTATCTCGGAGAAGACTGGAAAACTCGCGCCGTCGATCCCAAGATGTGGGCTAAAGTTGACGACATTCCCGATGAGGAACTGTGGTCGCGACATCTTATCCTCAAAGAACGGCTGATTGCTTTCACACGTTATAAGGTGAAGAAATCGCGGGAGTTGCGTGGCGAAAATTATGAACTGATTCAAGCAACCCAAAAGCTACTCGACCCCAATGTATTAACCATTGGATTTGCCAGACGCTTCAGCCCCTACAAACGTGGGGATCTAATTCTGCGGGACGCCCAACGCGCATTAAAGATTTTTGGCAATGCTCAACGCCCAGTACAAATTATCTTTGCAGGTAAAGCCCACCCAGCAGATGAAGAAGGCAAGCGGATTATTCAGCGCTTAATGGAATGGTGTCATAATTCCGGTATTATTAACCGAGTCGCCTTTATTGAAGATTACGACATTTACACTGGACAAAAATTGGTGCAAGGTGTGGATGTTTGGTTGAATAATCCTCGTCGTCCCCTGGAAGCTTCTGGTACGAGTGGGCAAAAAGTCTGCTTTAACGGCGGTCTTAATTGCAGCGTTCTCGATGGCTGGTGGTGCGAAGGTTATCAAGCCGGCAAAGATGGCAAAGGAATTAACGGTTGGGCAATTGGTGAAGATGCTCATACTAGCGACCAAGTATTGCAAGACCGTATTGACTCGCAATCGCTGTATCAGCTTTTGGAAGAAGAAATCGTTCCTTTATACTATGACCAAGATGCTCAAGGTATTCCCCACCGCTGGGTGCAGATGATGAAAACGTCGATTAAAACAAATGCGCCATTATTCAACACTGACAGAATGATTGCTGACTACGTTTCACAAGTATATGTCCCAGAAATTTCTAAAACTGTGGAACCGATTTTAGGGAAAGTTCTGCTGTAAAGCACTTCCAAAAAATAAACTACTGCCAAATTATTTGTACATTTGTAGGGGCGCACAGCTGTGCGCCCCTAACCTATGGTTTAATTAGGGACTTCCAAATAAAAAAAACATACAATTTTTCTTGTGGGGTGGACATCTTGTCCGCCCCAAGCCTTGGGCGGGCGAGACGCCCACCCCACAAAATTGGATAATTTATTTCTTGGTAATCCCTTACCTGAGAATTGCTGTAACTTGTCTTCATAAACTATATTCTGAAACTCAAATAAGTTCGCCGATATTAATGGCAACATCCACTTTTAAAAACGAATCAGCATCGGATCGTAAATTTGGCACTCTTGAACACCATACTTGCCCAGAATCAAGCTAACGTCATGGAGATCGTTGTCTGTACCACTAACGATGAGTATGTAACTGCCTTGCTCAATGTGCTCGTTGTAAAAACGTGCCCAGTCATCTGGTATTCCTAGCCTCACAGCGTCAAAGCGATCGCTTAAAATAACACCTGTCGAGCCAATCAATTGAGGAAAGTCTTTGGAAATTAAGGAAATCTGGCTTACTGGAAAACCTACGACAAGCATATCGTTAATTGCCGCTTCAGCATTATCTATGCGATCGAAGTAATTAATCGCATACTTGGTCAGAATTCCACTTTTATTAGGAATGGCGCTAACAGAAGTCGTTGCGTTCAAATAATTTGTAGTTTCATACTCAGTGTTGAGATGCTCGTAAATGCCGAACTCTTCAATACCCCAACGCTGTAAAATTGCTTGTACTTGAGCAATTTCTAAAGATGTACAATCGACAATTATTAAATAATGTCCATCCTCTACTCGGTCGTTATATGTTCTAGCTCGATCCTCTGATATTCCCCAACCAACTAATGCACCAGCAAAAGTCCCAGTAGCAGCACCAATACTTGCCCCGACAAGAGTTGTAACCAAAGCAGTTGCCGCTGCCCCAGCCAGCATTATCGGCCCGACTCCAGGTATTGCTAAAGTCCCAAGGCCTACCAATAAACCAGTCAAACCGCCAACAGCACCACCTGAAAGTCCTCCTACTGTTGCACCTTCGTCAGCTGTATCACCAGTTTCACTATTAACAATGTCATAATTGCGGTCTGGGTTCTGTACAACTACAGAGACTTTCTCCATCGCTAAACCAGAATCTTTCAATTCCTGTAGTGCCTGTTCTACATCTCGACGATGAATAAATACGCCTACAACGCGTTGATTTTGACTTAAAATCATTATTACTCCTTAGGAGCAGGGAAAATTAATCACCTGCAAATCTATTATTTCAGTACTTGTAATCTTAAATACAAATTTATTTAACTGAAATTCATCTTAAGTAGTAAAATATATCTCCAAATGCGGCGATCGCTACGTCCTTAAGACTTAATTAAAAGCACTTAAAATTTCCTAGTGGTTCATCGCATTAATTTATGAGGGCTAAGATCCCCGACTTCTTCAAGAAGTCGGGGATCTGACCAAGACAAGCTAATGGTCTGTCTTTTTTTGATACTGGCATCACCTCCACAGCCCTTTTGGAAGCGATAAAATCAAAAATAAATTCATGCTGTATTTATGGCAACCCAACTCAGCCAAGCCAAATCTGCAACTGAACTGGTAATCTCTTGGGAAGCCTTACCCAAAGATTTTCAACTAGAGGATGAACCAGTGGAGAATACCGGTCAGCCAATTTTGGCTGGTGCTTTGCGTGAAAGTTTAGAAATCAGCGGATTCATTCAACCTCAAATGTTGATAGCTTCCAACTTTGGTCTTTGTGCCACCGTTAACGGGCAATTTATCGCCAAAGCACCAGACTGGGTTTATGTGCCGTCGGTGAATGAAATTGTAGGCAATCGTAAAAGTTATACACCGAATTTAGAAGGAGATATTCCGGCGATCGCCATCGAATTTCTATCTGAAACTGATGGTGGAGAATATTCGGTAAAGCGGAGTTATCCACCAGGCAAATGGTTTTTCTACGAGCAAATTTTACAGATTCCCATCTACATAATTTTTGACCCAGATGGCGGTTTATTAGAATATTATCAACTGGAAAATCAACGCTATGAGTTAAAGCAACCCGACGAAAATGGCCGTCATTGGGTTGATGTCATGGGCTTATTTTTAGGAACTTGGCAAGGCACAAAAGAAGCGCGAACTGGTTATTGGTTGCGTTGGTGGGATCGAGATAGTAATTTGCTACCGTGGGCTGTAGAACAGATTGAACAAGAACGCCAGCGTGCCGAACAAGAACGCCAACGCGCCGAACAAGAACGCCAACGTGCCGAACAAGAACGCCAGCAAAAAGAACATCTGATTGCTTATTTGCAATCTCAGGGTATTGACCCGAATAATTTGCCCAAATTTGAGTAGAAAGTAGGGGCGTACAGCTGTACGCCCCTTCAACAGATTGATGTGTTGCAAAAGTGCTTTTTGCAAGAGATGGGAAAAGGTTAAAGGGGAAAGGGAAAATCCAAACCTTTCCCCCTTTCCCCTTCCCCTTTTCCCGACTTCTGCAAGAAGTCTAATGATGTATTGCAAAACAAACGAGTTTACGCACTCACAATATAAGCTGAGTCTATTGCCGCTACACGACCAGCATCTACCAAAGCTTGATATACCATCGCAGCTACCTCAGCACGCGTAGCATCGCGGGTAGGATTGAGTTGTTTAATATTAGGGTGATTAACGATAATCTCTTTTTGAACAGCTTTGATGACTTCATCTTTAGCATAATCAGGAATCTTTGCTTGGTCATCAAAAGTTTTGCTCGTCGCTGTAGCATTACCAGATAATCCCAATCCATTCACCAAAGAGACAATCACTTGTACGCGCTGAATATTTTTGTTAGGGCCGAAGGTATTATCAGGAAAACCAGAGAGAAATAAACCTTGATATGCTTGCTGAATTACCTTAGATGCCCAAAAGTCTGCTGGTACATCTTTAAATTTGGTAACTGGGCGATTTGGCGACGGGTTGAAAGCTTTTACTATTAATGCTGCGTATTGCGCCCGCGTCATTGTAGCATCGGGTTTAAATGTGCGATCGGGAAAACCATTAACTATCCCAAATTTGACTAATTCCCGAATAAATGCACCCGCCCAATGATTAGTAATATCTGTTAATTCAACACTAGGTGTGGGAGTCGGAGTTGGTGTTGGCGTCGGAGTTGGCGTCGGAGTTGGAGTTGGAGTGGGTGTAGGTGTTGGAGTTGGTGTCGGCGTAGGTGTTGGAGTCGGCGTGGGAGTTGGAGTGGGTGTAGGTGTTGGAGTTGGAGTCGGCGTGGGAGTTGGAGTGGGTGTAGGTGTTGGCGTGGGTGTTGGAGTTGGAGTCGGCGTGGGTGTTGGTGTAGGAACTGAACTATCGGCAAACTCTACCTTTCCTGTGACTTTAGTCGGATCTATTGTATTTCCCACAGAAACCAGCTTGTTGGAACTGGCATTTTGCAAATCAAATTTACCGTTATTGCGTAGAGTGTTGCCTCCTGGATTATTGGTACTGCCGATATCTGGTAGGGCGCTTGCAATTATAGTTAGGCCATCATCAGTATTATTTTCACTCAGATTATTCCGCAATACGGGACGGGCACTACCAGAGACGACAATTCCAGAACGGTTTTCAGAAATTTTGTTATCTCGAAGTATGGGTGATGCAGTATCACTAATGGCAATGCCAAAACCTGTTTTGAAGAAAGTATTACCTTGAATTTGACCTTGGGAATTTTTAGCGATCGCAACTCCATTGGCTGCATTCTCACTGAACACATTACCTAGAATAACTGGGTTAGCATCGCCTGTAGCAAATACTCCTTCCCGCTTACATTGAGTGAAGGTGCTATTAGCAACAGTAGGCGCAGTTGATTCAACCCAGACACCACTACCACGGCTAGCCAGATTTGTTACAGTCACTCCCCGAAGTTCGGCTTTGTCAGCTAGCACAAAAGTGACATTTTGACCAGCAAAAGTACGGCTCAGGTAACTACCACTTCCTTCAATCGAGATGCCGTTGCCTTTGTTGGCTTCATTACCCACCACGGTTACTCCAGATGCGATCGCTAGGGGAAAGACTTCGCCGCTAGCAGCATTGTAATTACCATTTGCCAGTTGAATCTTAGTATCAACTGTAGCTACTTTCAGGGCTTGAGTAATAGTTTTGAACGGGGCTTGTTGACTACCCGCGTTGGTATCGTTACCTGTTACTGGATTTACATAAAAAGTTTGAGCCATATTTATACTTCCAAAAAATACATAGCTATCCTAGCGCTAACGAGAAAAATCGGTAGCGAACGATGCATTAAGTAGGTTGAAGTAATTTTCAGTACAAACGTAAAAAATTATGCAAATACTTTGCTTCTGGATTTCACTAGTACTCGACAAGCCAAAATTGTTGGGTGACGAGTGCTGAGTTAAAAGTGAGGAGTTTGAGGTTCTGAAGTCGATGAATTAGTCTTTGAGGCAGGGCGAATCTATCTTAATTCTTACTTCGCTATCCATTGCATATACTTCGTAAGAGTAAATTCATATTACGAAATTAACAGATCATAACAAATCATACTAAAATACTCTTCAAGATAGATGTTATTTGTTTACATATTCTTTAGTTAGAAAAATTTATAGAGATATACCGTTATGAGCAGCTTCTGAAATAAAAACTGCTACATTCTCTTTTTCTCACAAATAGGCAGCAGGAACCAAATTCTTTTGTCCCCGCCTTCGATGCAAACTTTGATGTACGGCAACATAATCCCTTGGCTGAGTAAGGAGAGCAAAAGGCTTACTATAGAGCTTGTCACCTGAAGTGCTGAAACAGTTTGAAGCGTAAAAATTTCTGTAATGTTAAGAGAGTACGATATGGCAGTTTTTCAGGGCACTGACAAAGATGACAAACTCCCCCCGGTTGGAGCTGACATTCGTTATGATGACATCTTTATCCCTACACCCCTTGGAAAAGATTCAGTGCTTGCGGGTAGCGGAAGGGATACTTTAATAGTGAACTATTCCACGGCTTCTTTTAGTCCTAGTGTAACGCAGGGAATTTACTGGGTTTCAGGTCACAACTCGGATGCGGGTAGCGGAAGATTTGGTATCAATTTCAATGGAAGTACTTACAGCGATTATGTCAGCTATGCGGGCATCGATCAACTCAACATAACCGGAACTTCATTAGGAGATGAACTGCGTAGTGGACGCTACAATGACACTCTAGTTGGCGGAGCCGGAAATGACACACTCTACGGTGGTCGTGGAATAGATAGGCTTGATGGTGGTACAGGCACAGACTTATTAGTAGCAAACTTTACTTTAAAGGCAGATGAGACCATTGAGACTAGAGATCAGGCGATCGACAATACAGGTACAAGCACGCTACCGACTGGTACGACGATTAAAGGAATTGAACGTTTTGATGTGATAACGGGCAGAGGAAATGACATTATTACCCTCACAGGAAACTATAACGACAAAATTTCTACAGGGGATGGTAATGACACAATTAGAGGTGGTGGGGGTACTGACGAATTTTATGGCGGAAATGGTAATGATTTACTATTTGGAGGAGCAGGCAAAAACTATATTAGAGGTGGGTACGGCAACGATACGATAAACCCAGGTCTTGGGAAAGATACGGTGCTTGGTGACGGTGATACAGATCTGCTGATAGTAGATTATTCCACTGCCAAGTCCGGCCTTCGCTTTATCTACACTTCTTCTTCAACAAATAGTGGAAAGATTTATAGCAGTCCTACAGGAAATATAGCTGATGCAGAAAATTCAGTTGAGTATGTAGGTATTGAGCAGGTCAATATCACAGGAACTTCACTAGCGGATGACTTTCAAAGTGGGAAGTTTAACGATACTTTCAACGGAGGAGAGGGAGATGACCGTTTCACGAAATATTATCCAGATGCTGACTTTATTAATGGTGGTTCAGGCCAAGATACTCTTATAATCGCCCCTCTTTACGCAGGTACGTCAAGAAATGCTGCCTTTACTCTCAATACGACTGCTCCAGGTCAAGGGATACTTAGTGATGGGACTACATTTGGCAGTATCGAAGTTCTTGATGCTTACACTGGGAGTGGGAATGACAACATTTTCTGGCTGGGCAATAACAACGATCTCATTAAAACAAACTATGGCAATGATACTATTATCAGCGGTGGCGGCAATGACCGCTTAGAGGGTGGTGCAGGTAATGACACACTCATCGGAGTAAATCCGCAAGCACTGTCTCCAGGAAAAGGTGAGATTGACACACTCGTTGGTGGTACAGGTGTTGATTATTTTATCCTTGGTGGCACACAAAGTGGTGCAAGCGGACGTGTATTTTACGATGATGGCGAATCAATATTAGACATACCTGACGGTCCGCAAGGACTTAAAGATTACGCCTTAATTAAGGACTTTAACCCAAACGAAGATACAATTCAGCTGGAAGGATCTTCTGCTAAATACTCGTTGCGATATTTTAATGTAGCTGGACTATTGCCGATAGGTACAGCAATACTTTTTGATAATAATGGAGATGGACCTGACAATAAAGATGAACTTGTTGGCTTTATAGAAAATAAAAAGATAGCAAGTTTCGATAAAGGATTTGATTTTACAAGCGATGCTGCTCCTACACTTGTCATTTCATTTAAAGGCTTTCTTGGTTCATCTGGTGAAGGAGAAAACCTTACACAAGAACAGCTTGATATAGGAAATGATAACGGAACAGGGCTTGGGACTTTGCTACGAGAAAAATTTGGTACAGATCCGAATCAGCCATTGATTGTAAAAAACTTTACTCCTTCTCAAACACAAGAAGCTTTTGCTTTTATTAATAGTTTTTCCCCTGATAGTAAATTAATAATAGTAGGTCATAGCTTGGGAGGTGATTCAGTAATAGAACTTGCTGAAGATTATTTATTGCCCAAAAATAAAATGGTTGACCTAACGATACAGATTGACTCTTACGGTTTGTATGATGAAAAATTACCCAAGAATGTTAAACAAGGAATTAATTACTGGCAGTTTGCCACTGGCTCTGTTTTAAGTGGCGATTTACAAGGGGCAGCTTATGTTCTTGGAGCGATAAACATAAATGCTGAAAATTTATTGGGAGTCGATTATAAGAATATCACTCATACAAATATTGATGAGTACTTAAAATACACAATTATTGAGGATGTAAAAAATGCTATTGATGGTAAAGGAATAACTCGTGAGCCTATTGAAGGGCCTTATCCTTATCCTCCTCCTCCTCCTCCTATACCTGCACCAGTTCCAGGGCCTATTCCTGTTCCTAATTCTATCTCTAATCTTTTTTAAAACTCTGAAATGTTGTTGCTATAAATTTCCTTAACCCAAGCATATTATCTTATACAACCATTACATAGACAAAAAGAGATAAAGCAAAAAATTTTACCTTATCCCCTTGTCCCTCAGAAATTCTGAACGTCGGCTTTCAGCGCTCAGACTTCTCTTGTTGTCTCCTATCTCCTAATACAGTTCGGTTAACGTTTTCATATTTTGAAGATCTTCCCAACGTCCTTAAAAAGGCTTGCTCATAACCCTCTTTTACTCATTTTTTAAGGGGGCGTCACAGGCGTGGGGCTCTTGAGCGAACCTGCCCTATCTTCCGTTAATACGGCCACTTCCAGTCCCGAATTTGCGGCATATCGTCGCCGTACTTCTCAATGTAGTGCTTGTGTTCGATCAGTTTATCTCGCATTTGCTGTTTGACATAAGCTGCTTTAGATCCGAGTTTGGGGACGCGATCTATGACATCAATTACTAAATGGAAGCGATCGAGGTCGTTGAGAACAACCATATCGAAAGGTGTGGTGGTGGTTCCCTCTTCCTTGTAACCGCGCACGTGCAAATTCTGGTGATTGGTTTGGCGGTAGGTTAAGCGATGAATCAGCCACGGATAGCCATGAAACGCAAAGATGATCGGTTTATCTGCGGTGAAAAGTGTATCAAAGTCTTTTTCGCTCAAACCGTGGGGATGTTCGCTTTTTGGCTGTAGTGTCATCAAATCGACTACGTTGATTACCCGCACTTTTAGATCGGGGAAGTTTTGGCGCAAGATATCTACAGCCGCCAAGGTTTCTAAGGTGGGAATATCGCCAGCACAAGCCAGTACTACATCTGGTTCCCCACCTTGGTCGTTGCTTGCCCAATCCCAAATGCCGATACCTTTGGTGCAGTGCTTGACGGCAGAATCGATGTCGAGGTATTGCAATGCTGGTTGTTTTCCGGCAACGATGACGTTGACATAGTTGCGGCTTCTCAAACAGTGGTCGGTTACTGATAGCAGAGTGTTAGCATCCGGGGGCAAATACACGCGAACGATTTCTGCTTTCTTATTAACCACATGGTCAATAAAACCGGGGTCTTGGTGAGAGAAACCGTTGTGGTCTTGTCGCCAAACGTGAGAGGAAAGTAAGTAATTGAGTGAAGCAATTGGTCTGCGCCAAAGAATGTGTCTGGTAGTTTTCAACCATTTGGCGTGTTGGTTGAACATGGAATCAACGATGTGGATAAAGGCTTCATAACAAGAGAAAAAGCCGTGGCGACCTGTAAGGAGGTAGCCTTCTAACCATCCTTGACAATTAGTTTCGCTGAGAATTTCCATCACCCGACCGTCGGGGGAAAGATGGTCGTCTTCTGGGAGGATCTGGGCTACCCAAGTCCGGTTGGTAACTTCAAATACAGCATCCAAACGATTAGATACCGTTTCGTCGGGGCCGAAGATACGGAAATTGCGTTTGTCTTCGTTAAGTTTTACGATATCCCGCAGGAATCTACCAGCAACTTTGGTCGCTTCAGCTACTACTTTACCTGGTTCTGGAAGATCTATGGCATAGTCCCAAAAATCGGGCATCTTCAAGTCATGCAGCAGGATACCGCCGTTGGCATGGGGATTGTCACCCATACGTCGCTGTCCTTTGGGGGCTAATTCTGCTAGTTCGTCAATCAATTTACCATTGGTGTCGAAGAGTTCTTCTGGTTTGTAACTCTTCATCCAATCTTCTAAGAGTTTCAGGTGTTCTGGCTGTTTGGAAATGTTACCAAAGGGAACCTGATGCGATCGCCAATAATCTTCGGTTTTTTTGCCATCCACTTCCTCTGGCCCCGTCCAACCTTTGGGGGTTCGCATAACAATCATCGGCCACCGAGGACGTTCCGTAAAACCATGTATGCGGGCTTCTCTTTGGATACTTTGAATTTCGGCAATAACTGTATCTAGAGTTGCCGCCATCTGTTGGTGTACATCTGCGGGATCGTGACCTTGGACAAAGTATGGCTTGTAGCCGTAGCCTACAAATAAACTCTCCAACTCTTCCTGACTAATCCGTGATAATACTGTTGGATTGGCGATTTTATATCCATTTAGATGTAAAATCGGCAGTACCGCACCATCACGCGCCGGGTTGAGAAACTTGTTGGAGTGCCAGCTAGTTGCTAAAGCACCAGTTTCGGCTTCGCCGTCACCTACAACCGCAGCAACAATTAAGTCTGGATTGTCAAAGGCAGCACCAAAAGCATGGACGAGGGCATAACCCAGTTCGCCGCCTTCGTGGATAGAACCCGGAGTTTCCGGTGCAACGTGGCTGGGAATACCACCAGGGAAAGAGAATTGTTTGAAGAGTTTCTGCATTCCCTCAGCATCTTGGGAGATGTTGTGGTAGTACTCGCTGTAAGTACCTTCGAGATAAGTGTTAGCTACCAGTCCGGGGCCGCCATGACCAGGCCCGGCAATGTAAATTGTATTGAGATCGTATTTATTAATAACCCGATTCAGGTGAACGTAGATGAAGTTCAGCCCCGGTGTTGTGCCCCAGTGACCCAAAAGCCTGGGTTTGACGTGTTCTATTTTTAGCGGTTCTCTCAGTAGCGGATTGTCGAGTAAATATATTTGCCCAACTGAAAGATAGTTCGCTGCACGCCAGTAGGCATTAATCTTCCGTAATTCTTCGTCTGTTAAAGGCTTTGTTTGTGGAGTAGCTGCTAATGTCATTTCGACACTCCATTACAAAAGGATTTTGACCAGTTCATTAAGTATGCAATTTTACTTATCTGGAGTATTAAGGCCATCTTACCCATGACAAGTATTTCCAGAAGCGAGCTGCTAAAGGTAGCGTTAGTTAGCACATAATACCTTTACTCACATCTAGAATCAGTCTAAATAACTATGGATTTTTGCTAGTAGTAAGCTAGCAGGACTAGTTTAAGATTGCTGGTTTTTTAATATTAATTTTCAAATTCGTTTGATTTATTCTAAAAATCGAAAATTCTCTTTTCAAGAATTATATTTTAAGAATTTATAAGATATTTCTTTTGATGGATGTTGATTTACAGCAGTTTTCATCTATTTAGACCACAGTCTTGTTTCTTATTTTCTTCCTTTGCGTCTTTACGTGAGATAAAAATAGTGTGGTTCATTTACCTGAAAATCGCTGTAATACTATTTTTGAGGAAATTAAAGGTTTAATTAGGGTAGCATATCACTACTATAGCGATTCCCAGTTAAGTGAGGTACAGATAATATTTTGAAACGCAAAGGGACGCAAAGTAAAGCGCAGAGATACGCAGAGATTTGTACCTCAACAGACTAGGAAACGCTATAAATCGAGGAATTTAGTTTTATATATCGTAAGGAAACCCTTTGTTTCTGGGTAACATATGATTTAATTATCAATTTCCAATAAACCATCTGGTGGTGTAATTTCAATGCGGCCTGTTTGCAAGTCTACCACTGGGGCGATCGCTTCTACAAAAGGAATCAAAACAGTCTTTTGCTTTTTGTCAGCAGCATCAGATTTATGCAACTTTACTTCTAATAAATCATTGCCTGCGGGGATGATATCTACCACCGTACCGACGAGTTCCCCAGATGCTTGCATGAAGACTTCCAAGCCAATCAAATCGAGGACATGATATTCATCTTCGCCTAATTGGGGGCGATCGCTTGCTGGCACCATCAACTTACAACCGCGCAATTCCTCTGCCTGATTGCGATTTTGCACGCCAGCTAGCTTGATGACATATAAATTTTTACCCTCAATGTAACGTCCTGACAATAATTCTATTGGTTGTGGTTCCGTCTCACCAGGACGCAACAACCAACGTTTTCCCGGCACTTCAAATCGTTCCGGGAAATCCGAGTCAGGATAAACTCGTAACTCCCCAGACAATCCTTGAGCTGCAACAATCTTACCAATTTCTAGCCAGTCATCATTAGTCATTAGTCATTAGTCATTCGTCATTGGTCATTCGTCATTCGTCATCGGGCATGGGGCAAACAGGGCTTGGGGAAAGGGTAAGGGGTATGGTTCGACAAGCTCACCAACCGGGGAAAAGGGGAAAGATTAAATTTATTCCTTTTCCCTTTTCCCTTTAACCTTTTCCCCTGCCTCTTCCCCATCTCCCCACTCTCTCATCACACACTTACAGCTGCACGCTGATAAGCTTCTTCGGCTACTTTGGCTAAACGTTGCATCGCAGTAACAATTTCTTCATCGCTACCGGTAAGGCTGATACGGAAGCATTGATGCTTGTGCGCCCACTCTTCCTGTAATCCAGGGAAGAAGGTACTTCCAGGGACAATAATTACACCTACTTGTTTGAGTTCTTGGTAAAATTCCCAATCAGTGATGGGTAGATTTTCTAACCACAACCAAGCAAAAATTGCTCCTTCACCGCGATGTAGAAACCAGGGTAAATTCTTAGGCATTGCTTGTTCTAAGCTGGTTTCTAAAACGGTAAACTTATTTTGGTAGAAAGGACGAATCACAGTTTGAGAAATTTCTACTAAAGCACCGGAATTAATTGCTAAGGCTGCGATCGCTTGACCGTAACGTGAAGAATGTAGACTCGCGTTTGCCTGGAAACACTCTAGCACTTCAATCCACTTTTCATCGCCAATGGCAATACCAACCCTTTCTCCTGGTAATCCTGCTTTGGATAAACTCATGCAGTGGAGAATATTATCGCCAAACACTGGGGTCATTTCGGTAAAGTTCAATGACGGAAACGGAGGCGCATAAGCCGAGTCAATTAGCACGGGTAAATTGTAAGGCGAGGCTAAAGCAGCAATCTTTTTCACTTCGTCGTCAGTGAGAACGTTACCGGTGGGGTTACAGGGGCGAGAGAAGATGACACAACCAGTATTTTCACTAATCGTTAGTTGACTGAAGTCTGGGCGATATTTAAATCTATGTGCTGGTGCATCGATATCGAGGGTGGGTTTGTAGGCGACTAAGGCTTTTGGTTCCAAACAGATACCGCCGTAACCGGTGTAGTCAGGACTTAGGGGCAAAACGATTTGTTTTAACTCGCCACTGGTGGTGTAGCCGCCAAATACGTTAGCAGCGTAGAAATATAGGGTTTGGCTACCGGGGGTGATAAAGATGTTGCGATCGCTCAATTTTAACCCGTAGCGTTTATTAAAATCGTTGGCGATCGCTTCAATTAATGGCGCGTAGCCTTGGCTTGAGCCGTAGCGACAAACTACCTCACCATATTCTGGACTAGCTAAAAGCTGTGCAGTGCAATCCCGCCACAACTGTTCTACCTCTGGTAAAATCAACGGGTTCCCAGCACTCAAATTAATAAACTGCTGCCCTGAACCGGCTCGTAATGTTTCGATAATATCCTTCATGATTGCTCGGACGCCAGTCAGGTTGGACATTTGGGCGCCAATTTGTGTTAGGGCAGGGTTCATACGCTTTGATAAAGTTTATTAATTGAAGGTGGACAAATTACTTGGGGTTTGCTGCTGACATCCAGTTTACATCGTTGCCAAAACAACTTTTTCCGCCTTTAACCAATCTAGCTAGAGAATGATATTTTTACAAAGTAATATTCTCTGGAGTGGGGAGATGGGGAAAAGGTTAAAGGGAAAAGGGAAAAGGAATAAATTTAATCTTTCCCCTTTCCCCCTTACCCCTTTCCCTTTCCCCATGCCCAATGCCCAATCCCCGATATAAACTCAAATAAGTTGATTGACAAACTGGGAGGGCTGACGTTGCAAGTTAAAGCAGCAGTAGCTTACAGCGCAGGTAAGCCGTTGACTATTGAAACGGTTGAACTATCTGGGCCGCAAGCTGGGGAAGTATTAGTCGAGATTAAAGCTAGTGGGGTTTGTCATACCGACGCCTATACCCTTTCTGGTATCGATCCCGAAGGTTTGTTTCCAGCAATTTTAGGACATGAAGGTGCTGGTGTGGTGGTTGAGGTAGGCGCTGGTGTCACCAGTCTCAAACCAGGCGATCGCGTGATTCCTTTATACACTCCTGAATGCCGTCAGTGCGAATATTGTTTGAGTTTCAAAACTAATCTCTGTCAAGCTATTCGCCAAACCCAAGCACGTGGCGTCATGCCTGATGGCACTAGTCGCTTTAGCATTGATGGGCAGATGATTCATCATTACATGGGTACGTCTACTTTTGCTAACTATACGGTGCTGCCGGAAATTGCCTTAGCAAAAATTCGGGAAGATGCCCCGTTTGATAAGGTTTGTTACATTGGCTGTGGCGTAACTACTGGTATTGGTGCAGTCATTAATACAGCAAAGGTAGAACCTGGGGCAAATGTGGTGGTTTTTGGTTTGGGTGGTATTGGCTTAAATGTCATCCAAGGTGCGCGGATGGTAGGTGCAAATATGATTGTGGGGGTGGATATTAATCCCAGCAAACGCGCTTTAGCAGAAAAGTTTGGCATGACGCATTTTGTTAATCCTCAAGAAGTAGAGGGTGATTTAGTTCCCTACTTGGTTGATTTAACAAAAGGTGGTGCTGATTACAGTTTTGAATGTATTGGTAATGTGAAAATAATGCGTCAAGCATTAGAATGCTGCCATAAAGGTTGGGGCGTGAGTGTAATTATTGGTGTTGCTGGTGCTGGAGAGGAAATTAGTACTCGTCCTTTTCAATTAGTAACTGGAAGGGTTTGGAAAGGTACGGCATTCGGTGGTGCTAAAGGGCGTACAGATGTGCCAAAAATTGTTGATTGGTATGTGGAAGGTAAGATAAATATTGATGATTTGATTACCCATGTAATGCCGATTGAGCAAATTAATGATGCTTTTGATTTGATGCACAAAGGTGAGTCAATTCGGAGTGTGGTGACTTTTTAACTGTTAAATTCAAAACTTTTGTTTGAAATAAATTAACTGTAGGGTAGCGCAGCTAGCTGTGTTACCCTACTACAAGTAGATGCTGGAAAATATTTTCAGCGATCGCTGTTATCCAGATGAGACAACAACAAATGATTTACTGGAATAATAGCGAAGTCTCTTACATTCTATTTCTGCTAATAAACACGGGTGCTGAAACTGTTTAAGGATTAATTTCTTCACAAAACCATTCTTGATTTTCATCGCAGTGATAGAACCTTCTATTCTGTGGTTCGCCCCGCAATTCTAAATGGTCTACCTGCACTGGATCGAGTAGCAGCAAACAAAAATTAGGTAGTGGTTGTAGGGGGTCTGGTGCTGGTGGCTCAAAGGCTTGTAATTCTTGTACTCTAGGTTTACCGGGATGAGGCCAAGCAAATTGTAAACGTGCCGCATCACTCAGTTCTTGCCAAATAGAAATGCGTGCTGGCTGTAAATCTTCGTGCGAATTATCATTACCTACCAGAGTTAAACAGCCAGCGAGACGGAATTGTTCTCTTGTATTAGGAAAGTACCAGCAAGCTTCCGCCCAAGGTTGTTGTTGTATTTGGTCGGCTTTGGCGCTACGGCTATCGGTGATAAATTTTAGCTGGTTGGTATCTTCGAGAAAGCCGCGAAAGACTACAGTCCGATTTGCGGGGCGATCGCTTGCTTGTATCGTTGCTAGTTGTAGGTAACGGGCGTAAACAAGGCTGCGGTTGCGGTGCAGGGCGTGGGCGATCGCACCTCGCCAAGGAGCAAGAGACATACTAATATAATTCGTAATTCGGAATTCGTAATTTTTGCAAGTCAGATTGAATCTGTTGCTTTATTTTAGACAATTGATACAACACAAAGTAATACCAAATTCAAAAAAGAAGGCCACAAACAGAACATTTGTAGAGACGCGATTCATCGCGTCTTCACTTCTAGGCGAACATCATCCCCAATTCAACGCAAAATATACATTATGTTATATAAATTTGCAGGTTAGCTATGGCAGAAATTCAAGTCGGTATTGAAGGTGAAGGCGCACCAGCAGCAGCCGAGGCTTTACTAGAAATTCCTGGAATATCGGGAAGCTACGAAGTACAAACTCCAAAAGAGGGGACTCTAGCGGCTATAGCAACCATTGTTGGCATTGTGGGTGGTGCTGTGGCTTTAGCCGAACAAATCCGCAAATGGTATCAAGAATGGCAAAAATCCCATCCAGGCAAGCAATTCGATGTGATTATCTACGATCCTGACACTGGCAGCCGGATTTTTCTCGAAGAAGCTACCATAGAGGAAATCACGGAAATCCTCAAATCTCTCAGCAAATAAAGTGCAAACTATCCGCATTCAACTCCGGGAAAGTACGCAGGAAACAGTTGAACTCAGGTATTGGCTACCTCAAATAAAGCACTATGAATCACGTCGCCTGCAATTAGCAGAAATCGCTGATTTCCTCCAGCAGGGTGAGCGCGATTATTATAAACTGCTGCCCAATTTACCAGGAATCGGGAAGCAGTTATTTTTTTGGTTGGATGGGGATGGACGGTGGTTGAGTCGGGGAATTGCTAACTGTCGCGGTGAGGGGTTGGTAATTGCCATTGATACTGATAAAAAACTGGCACATCTCCCTTGGGAAGTGCTGCATGATGATGAGGATTTTTTGGTCAAGCGGGTTAATCCAGTGGTGTTACCTCTTCGCTGGATTGAAAAAGAAACCGAAGGGTTTTCTGTGGAAGCACGACAATTGCGAGTATTGTTTATGGCAACCGACCCGGAAGACGTGCAACCAAAGTTAGAGTTTGAACAGGAAGAAGCGAGAATTCTGGCTGATACGCGAGATTTTGCTGTAGATTTGCGGGTGGAAGAAAGCGGTTGCATTAGCGAGTTGGGTAAGGTGTGGAGTCGCTATTTTAATGACTTTGATGTGTTTCACCTCACAGGACATGCGTCAATTACTCCTGAAGTGGAAAAGAACCCCACCCCCAACCCCTCCCCGCAAGCGAGGAGTGGAGAAGATTTAGAGGCGAATACGCCTTACTTTATTACTGAGACGGAAATCGGGGAACGTCACGAAACCACAGCCGCAGAACTGGCCGAAGTCTTCCGGTTTCGCTTTCCCAAATTGGTGTTTTTATCTGGGTGTCGGACTGGACAAGCACCAGATAAAGGGGCTGTCCCTTCTATGGCTGAGGCACTAATTGCACAGGGGGCGAGGGCGGTTTTAAGTTGGGGGCGGCCTGTGGAAGATCGGACAGCTACAGCCGCCGCCGCGCACCTCTACGGGAAATTGGCAGCCGGATATCAATTAGCTGAAGCACTCGCTAGCACTTACCAGCAGTTGTTTAAACAGAATGTACATGACTGGCATTTGTTGCGGTTATATGTCCAGGGAGAATGTCCGGGTGCGTTGGTGGATGTGTTGGGAGATGTGCCACCCTCTGCGCCGGAACCTGCTTATGAACAGTTTTTAGATCCCGATACCCAACTGGTGCGGGTGGCGAAACCCTCTGAGTTTGTTGGGAGACGGCGGACTTTGCAACGTTGTCTCAAAGCTATTCGCACTTCATTAGGGGTACTCATTCACGGACTGGGGGGTGTGGGTAAGAGTACTGTGACGGCGCGACTTCTGGAAAGGATGGTTGGCTATCACAGGCTGGTGAACTTTCGGCAACTGGATGAGGACAAACTGCTCAAAACCCTGGCTGAACAATGTACCTCGGAACGGGGGCATGATATTCTCAATGGCAAGTTACCCTTGATGCAGCGTCTCACCAAGTTTTTCACTGAAGGACTCAATACCAAAGAACAGCGCTTTGCCTTTGTGCTGGATGACTTTGAGGCTAATTTGGAATTACGAAATGGGGTTTATGTCTTGCAACCACAAGTTGTGGATGTACTGCTGGCGTTGCTGAAGGCGATGCAAAATTCCCAACTTCCCCACAAGGTAATTATTACCTGTCGCTACAATTTCACTTTGTCGGAACTGAATCATCGTCTGTACCGCGAACCTCTGGGGGCTTTGGGTGGGGCAGATTTAATTAAAAAGTATAATCGTCTGGATTCGTTTAATGGCAGTTGGCAATTTCAGCCAGATTTGCCCGAACGTGCCAAACAAGCAGCAGATGGAAATCCTCGGCTGTTGGAATGGTTGGATAAGATTTTGCAAAATTCCCAGAACCCCACCCCGCCTACGGCACCCCTCCCCGCCAGCGAGGAGGGGTATATGAGGGGAGTTGAGATGATTCTGCAAAAGATGGCAGATAAGGAAAAGGAATTTCGTGAGGATATTTTGGCACAGGTATTGCTGAAGCAGCAAACTCCAGCTTTGCGTCAAATGCTGGGGAAGTTGTTGGTGTATGAGTTACCTGTTCCTCTAGCTGCTATTGACCCGATTTGTGAGGATATCTCAAGTTGGGAAAGTCATATTCAACGCGCTGAAATTTTGGGTTTGTTGGAAGTTACCCTCACCAACAACACAGAGAGGTTGTATCGTGTTCCCCGGATTTTGTCACCGTTGCTAGAGTTTCCAGAAAACCCCAAGGGTGAAGAGTTGTATAAACAAGCTGCACAAATTTTGTATCGTCTGTGGTGGGAAGAGCGAGAAACTGCTAGGGAAGCACAAAGTTTAGAAATTCATCGCTTGGCGTTGTTGGGGAAAGATGAAGAAATTGCGGCGAGAATAGCTAGTTTATTGGTTAACTACTTGTTGCATCAAAGTCGATTTCGGGAAACAATACATCTATGCAAATCAACCTTAGAAATTACTAAAAACCATATTTTTCTCAGAGAAATTGCTTATTGTGAACGCCAAATGGGTGAGGTTGATCAAGCACTGAACCATTACAAACAAGCTTTAAATCTTTGTCCCGCAGAAGACGAACAAGAATTAGCATCAATTTATCATGATTTAGGGGTACTAAAAGCCAGCAAAGGGGAAGTAGATGAAGCGTTCGCACTCTACAATCAGTCTTTGGAAATAACTCAACGCATTGGTGATGTCCAAGGTAAAGCGGCGACGTTGCATGAACTGGCAATTTTCTACGAGAACAAAGGGGAAGTGGATGAAGCGATCGCACTTTTCAATCAGTCTTTGGAAATAAAAGAACGCATTGGTTATGTCCAAGGCAAAGCGGCAACGTTGCACCGACTGGGAATGATCCACGCCAATAAAGGGGAAGTGGATGAAGCGATCGCACTCTATAATCAGTCTTTGGAAATAACAGAACGCATTGGAAATGTCCAAGGCAAAGCCGCGACGTTGAACAATCTGGGACGTATCCACGCCAATAAAGGGGAAGTAGATGAAGCGATCGCGCTCTACAACCAGTCTTTGGAGATAACTCAACGCATTGATGATGTCCAAACCAAAGCGGCGACGTTGAAGAATCTGGCAGATATCTACGCCGACAAAGGGGAAGTGGATGAAGCGATCGCACTCTACAATCAGTGCTTGGAAGTTTTTGAACGTATTGGTGATGCCTATTGGAAAGCACTAACGTTGAACAAACTGGCAAGTATCTACGCTAAGAAAGGGGAAGTGGATGAAGCGATCGCACTCTACAATCAGTCTTTGGAAATTGATGAGCGCATTAATATCGAAGGTAAAGCGGCAACTTTGAACAAACTGGCAAGTATCTACGCCAAGAAAGGGGAAGTGGATGAAGCGATCGCACTCTACAATCAGTCTTTGGAAATAAATGAACGCATTGGAAATGTTCAAGGCAAAGCAGCGACGTTGGACTTGCTGGGACGTATCTACACCAACCAAGGGGAAGTCGAGCAAGCGATCGCGCTCTACAATCAGTCTTTGGAGATAAATGAACGCATTGGAGATGTTCAAGGTAAAGCGACGACGTTGCACCAGCTGGGAATTCTCTCCGCCAACAAAGGGGAAGTGGATGAAGCGATCGCACTCTATAATCAGTCTTTGGAAATAAATGAGCGCATTGGTAATGCCCAAGGCAAAGCGGCGACGTTACACTGTCTGGGATTTATCTACGCCAACAAAGGGAATTTGGAAGAAGCGATCGCGCTCTACAATCAGTCTTTGGAAATAAGTGAACGCACTGGTAATGTCCAAGACAAAGCGACGACGTTGCACAATCTCGCAGATATTTACGCCAACCAAGGGAAAGTAGATGAAGCGATGGTACTCTATAGTCAGTCTTTGTCAATAAAAGAACACATTGGTGATGTCCAAGGCAAAGCGGCGACGTTGCACTCTCTGGGACGTATCTACGCCAACAAAGGGGAAGTCGAGCAAGCGATCGCACTTTACAATCAGTCTTTGGAAATAACTGAACGCATTGGTAATGTCCAAGGCAAAGCGGCGACGTTGCACAATTTAGCAGCTATCTACGCTAATAAAGGGGAAGTGGATGAAGCGATCGCACTTTTCAATCAATCTTTGGAAATAAAAGAACGCATTGGTGATGTCCAAGGCAAAGCAATGATTTTGTGGTGGTTAGGACATCTGGCAGAACAGCAGGGTGAATACACTAAAGCGATATCCTATTTGCAACCAGCTTTAGAGATTTTGCAAAAGTTAAAATCACTCGATGCTGAACAGGTAAGGGCAATGCTTGAGAGAATACAGAATCATTCGTAATTTACGCAATGTTGGGGGATTATGCCAATACATTAAGACTTACGCATTAATAAATTGAATAAACAATGCGGTATCTTAATTAATGAACCAATTTTCTATATTTATACCATGAAAATCTTGAAAATCTGCTACATTATTCGTTACTAAAATCAGATTATTTGTAACTGCAATACTCGCAATTTGCCCATCAATAAATCCAGGATTTTTACCAATTTTTGATAATCTAGCTCTTTCTTGAGCATGATATTGTGCAGATTTTAGATCGTAATCGAATAAAGTAATTTCTGCTAAAATTACGTTGTTGATATAATCCTCTATATCTTGACGTTTTTTAGAAATAGGAAGACGGAAACAACCATATAACATTTCATGGATAACTAAGATAGCTGTGGCTGTTTCTTTTCTATATAACCTTAGCTTTTCCATTACATTCTCGTTGGGATGAGGTCTTTTAGCCTCGGACAAAATGTTAGTATCTAGTAAATAATTTAGACTCATAAGTTAACTTCTCTTCCTGGTGACTTATCTCGTAGATTTTCAAAAGTGTCATCATCAATACTTTCTAAATCAACCCTTTGTCTAAAGTCTTGTAAAGCTGACCAAAAATCAGTAATGTCTTTACTTTGTCTTAAACTTGTTTGATGTTCAGATATAGAAAATGGTTTTTGATCTGATAATTTATATTTGAGAAATTGAATAAAATCTAAGACTTCTTGCTGTTTATCTGGTGGTAATTCTCGGAATGTTTGTAGAACTGTTTGTTCAATAGTCATAGTTTTACTTCTGCTTGATGAGATATGATTACATTATAAATTTAATTAAAAAGATGTTTTAAAAAGGGAAAGCGATGACTCTGTGGTGGTTAGGGGATTTGGCAGAACAGCACAGGTAAGGACGATGCTTGAGAGAATAATTCGTAATTCGTAATTACAGCAGTGAAAGTTTTTTGTCTCACGCAGAGGCGCAGCGAAAAGTCGGAGCGCCGGCTTCCGGCGATCTGAACTTTTCAAGACAGAGGTGCAAAGAAGAAGGCAAGAGTGTGATTTAGGTAAATAAAAACTGCTGTAATGAGTCTTGGATACTCGTGAACGAGTCTTGAGAGCAATTCATACCAATTCCAAAAATATTTGCAAGATATAAATCGGCTGTAGGGGCGTACAGCTGTACATTGGTGTCAACTTAACGTGAAACCCTGATAGAAAGGTGATGAGCGAGTTCTACTCATTTACCATCAAGATCCGCGTTACCCCACCCCGGCTTTGCTGACGCAAAACCTCCCCTCCCCTTGGCAAGGGGAGGGGTTGGGGGTGGGGTAAAACGATTGTGGGGCCACAGTTTGAGCTTAAGTTGACACGTATGACAGCTGTACGCCCCTACCCATGTATCTGTATCAGCTATTTCGTGAAATGGTATCAACTGAGAGAATCAGGATCTATGCCGAGCGATCGCAATCGTTCTCGTAATAATTGAGCTTCTTGTTTTGCTTGCTGGGCTTCTTGTTTTGCTTGCTGGGCTTCTTGTTGAGCAAGTTTTCTATCTTCGTCTGGTGTTAAAAAGCGTTGCCCTTGTTGATTGTACCAATACACCCACTCCCGTGGTATGCCTAGATAAGTTGCTCGTTCGATGCCAATTCCTAAACCTATTTCTGGCAACCAAACTGGATTACCATCATGTAATTCATAATTATTATTCACTAATTTGTAAACTTCTAAACGTGGTTTGCGGCGACGAAATGGGTTATAAACTACATAATACAAAATTCCCAATTTTGCATACTCTACTTTTTTGGTCGAGTACTCACCACGGTATGTCTGAGACACTACCTCTAACACTAATATCGGTAATTTCTTTTCTTCCCAAAGCACATAACTGGGGCGGAGGTTTTCATCATAAAATCGCTCTACGCCCAAACTCAAAAATCCATCTGGGACTATTGCTGGCAAATCTGGGTCATAATAAATACCCATATCTACGCCAAAAAACCAATCCATGCGTTCTGCCCAAGCGATCGCTAAGATGGCTTTAAGTAAACCTGGAATTAAATCTTGTAATTCATTATCCACAGGGGTATCGTCAGAGTCTGGCAGCTCCTCAGATGAGGGCAAACAAGCTAATGGATTGTACTCTAGCATGATAGATTTCCCGTTCCTCTGAATAATCCCATCGTAAACAAGGAATCATAATTCAGAATACACTACTCATAAAGAGAGATTATTTATCTGTGCTAATTAAAACTTAGTACCAATAGTTTACGTAGGAGTGGTGAATATTATATATCATAAAGTTCTGTTGCAATTAGTACGGCGTAGCGCTAGCGTAAAGTGGACAATTTGACAATCTTTAATCCTGAATCTACTTGGCGTATAGTCATAATCTGTTCGCACGCAACAAGACTTGATTTATGGTTCAGAAGCTCGAAACAAAACGCCAGAGCGGAGGGTTTCCAGAGACTGCCCCCGCAGCTAATCCTGTATTTTTTAGAACCTATAGCCGCCGTACAAAGGCAGGGTTGAGGGAAACATGGGACGAGGTATGCGATCGCACTTTACAAGGCTTAATCGAGTTGGGAAAACTCACAAGAGAAGAAGTTGCCATATTAGATCGGATGCAGCGCAACCTCAAAGCCATGCCCAGTGGACGCTGGTTATGGGTTGGCGGTACTGACTGGATTAGAAAACCAAAGAATTTTTCCGGGGCTTACAATTGCACTTCCACCAACCTAGAAAACTGGAGTGCTTTCGGATTAATGATGGATTTGGCAATGATGGGCTGTGGTACTGGAGCCGTCTTAGAACCGCAATATATTAACCAATTGCCCGCCATCCGTAACCACTTGAACGTCACCGTACAAGGTGAAATTGGTAGTACTTTTAAAAATGAGCGTCGTGAATATACACAAACACATATAGAAGGTAACAAGGTTACTATCTACGTTGGAGATAGCCGTGAAGGTTGGGTTGAATCATATCAAACCCTGTTGGAACTTTCTACTAACGAACGTTTTTCAGGGGATGTTGAAGTATTAGTTGATATCAGCGATGTCCGCAAAGCAGGAGAAACTCTCAACGGCTTTGGTGGAGTTGCGAATCCTGTGAAATTGCCAGGACTTTATCAGCGTTGTGCATCCATCCTGAATAAAGCTAAAGGGCGACAATTAAATTCAGTTGAATGTTGTTTATTAATCGATCAAGCTGCTGTAACAATTGTTGCAGGCAACATTAGGCGCTCAGCTGGCATGAGGCAAGGTTCTAGCGAAGATAGTTTGTTCGCGGATGCCAAAGATAATTTATGGCAACAAGATGCAGATGGCAACTGGCGAATCGATCCAGAACGTGATGCTTTGAGAATGGCAAATCATACCAGAGTTTTTCACCGCAAGCCGACATTAGAAGAATGTATTGGTGCTGTTCAAAAGCAATATTATAGTGGCGAAGGTGCGATTCAATGGGCGGGTGAAGCTGTAGCCAGAGCAAATATAGATTTGTTGCCAACACAAGCATTAAAAGTTGATTTTTTAAATGCTTACAACCAAGGAACAGCAAAGCAATGGCTAGAAGAACGCCATCCTCAACTTGATGCTAACGAGCTAGAACATCGTTTGGCTCGTTATGGGCTAAATCCGTGTGGTAATTGATTTTGCCTCACGTTAAAAACCTCGCAAAAACGGGGAAAGCTGAGATGCTAATCCCGTGGTAATCAAAGGAAGTAATAAGCCTTTGACACCGTACAGCGTAGAGAGTGAAACTAGATTACACCGAAAATAGGCATCTAGAATATAATCTCTCCAAGAGTGCGGGGGCAGATGTAAAAAATACTTTTATTCTTAAAGTCACATTTGCAAAATGTACGCGGAGCTACTGCAAATTATCAAGCAGTAGAACTAAAGGATAAAAAGCCTTTAGGATAACAAAATTGGAAATCATTGGTTCTAACTTTCACTGCAATTTATCTGAGGTTCATCTCAATCAAATTGACCCATTTAACTATAAAGAACAAGAGGAGGCTTTCACCGCCGGAGCGCTATCTGTAGCAGCACTTTTAAACCACAAATTTCAAGAACCACGTTATCAATACAGCCGTGAATTAGACCCAATTGTGGGAGTTTCTTTTACAGGTTTATTTGATTTCTTCGTTCATGCTTTTGGTGTTGATTGGCTGCGCTGGTGGGAAGCGGGAAGACCTGCAACGCCCCAAGGATTAGCTTTTAAGCGGGAAGAGGAGAAATATTTAAGTTTTTGGAAAGATACCGTGCATCGAGTTGTTTGGGATTATTGCGATCGCCACAATCTCAAACGCCCAAATCGCTGCACTACAGTCCAACCTAGCGGAACCAAAGCTTTATTAACTAATGCTAGTTCTGGATGGCACCCCCCAAAAGCACAACGATTTATCCGCCGCATCACCTTTGGTAAAAATGACCCCGTAGCTTTAGCTTGTATTGACTACGGTTACAATGTCATTCCTTCACAATCCGACAAAGACGAACACGGCAATTTACTCAACGATCCTTTCGATCCACGGGTCAGCGAATGGTTAGTAGAAATTCCCGTTGCTGTATCTTGGGCTGATTTACCTGGGGCTGATGAAATTGATGTTTCTAAGTTTTCGGTTTTAGCGCAATTTGATTTTGTCCTCCAAGTTCAGCGCCACTATGTGAGTCACAACACATCAGCAACTTTAGAACTGCGCTCTGATGAAGTTGAAAGCTTAGGACAGCGGATTTACGATAGCATTCAAAATGATGAAGGATATATTTCCGCAGCTCTTTTAGCGCGGTTTGACGATTTGCAATCCTTCCCACGTTTGCCGTTTGAACCGATAGATAAAGCAACTTGCGATCGCTTAACCCAAGAAGTCAAAGCACGCCGCAAAACAGATGATTTCTGTGCAGCACTAAGCCGCTACGATTTAGGCGAAATGTCAGAAGCTGGCCCTAGTGGTTGTGATTCCGATAAGTGTATGTTTCCCGAACAGGAACCAAGCTCATAGGGGAGCAGGGGAAAAGGTTAAAGGGAAAAGGGAAAAGGAATAAATCTAATCTTCCCCTTTACCCTTTTCCCTTTCCCCGTGCCCAATGCCCAATCCCCTAACACGTTACGATTAATTAAAAAGTAACAATTTTTTACGGCAGAGCCAGGAGACTTTTTATGTTCATTGATGAATTGTCACCTATATTCAGAGAACTTACTCAGCACCCAGTCTCGTTTCTCGGTGGATTATTCTCTGGTGTGCTTCGACTAAATCTTGCAGACGATCCCGTTAAAAGCTGGCTAGATCAACAGAAGCACTCAAATAGTTCCACTTTCAATACAACTGAGGCAAATAATGGCAAAGCTACTGGCCCTCAGCGGATTTCAATTGACTAAATTCTTGATGAATCTTAAATCGAGTTAATCAATTTGACCAACCGTATTGGGTTTTAATGAGGTACGCGCCAGGGTAGCACAGCTGTGCTACCCTAAAAATCCTCTTTTTCATATATAGCAACAGCCAAGGTGGTTAGGACATTAACAGATGATAAAACTTAGACACAAAGCGACTTTTCACCCAGTCCCCAGTCCCCAGTCCCCAGTCACCAGTCCCTTGCTATAATTGCAGTCTCAACTTTTTTATTCAGCTCCTGCGTCACAGGAATCTGAATCACAAATTTCGTTCCTTCTCCAAGGCTAGAGAAACAGTTTAGTTTGCCATTATGTTTGTCGATGATGATTTGATAGCTAATCGAAAGACCCATACCCGTACCTTTGCCTACGGGTTTTGTTGTAAAAAATGGTTCAAAAATACGTTGCTGAACATCAACTGGCATACCTGAACCATTGTCGGCGATCGCAATTTCTACCCAATCTAAATTGATTGCTGAGGTACGAATTGTAATTTGGCAATTGTGCTGGATTTCTTGAGAAGTTCGTTCAGCTTTGATTTGTTCTATTGCATCAATAGCATTAATTAAAATATTCATAAATACTTGATTGAGTTGTCCTGAGTAGCACTCTACAAGAGGTAGGTTAGCGTAATCCCGAATTACTTCAATCTCTGGATGCTTTGTATTGGCTGTCAAACGATGCTGGAGAATCAGTAATATTGTTGTGCGCGTGTTGGCATTGATTTGTGTCATAAAATCAGATTCAGGAAGCACTACCACACTCAACCAATCAATTCCTCGCCCATCTTGAATTGGTGAAACTTGCACAAATTGGCGTTTGCCATCAAGTAGAAAATCAAGCTGTTGGTTATCCTTAGGACTTACGCATTGACAATAAATACCAAATATGAGTAATTAAAAAACCACATTTGTTGTAGGGGCACAGCAGTGCTGTGCCCTTACACCGAGGGGATATTTACGATCGAATAATCATTAATAAAAGCCTGAAACAACCTATGCATGTAAATTCACACCATGATTAATTTGTTTGTATAGTGCGTAAGTCCTATCTAAATGAACTGTATTGACTTATAGAGACGTTGCACTGCAACGTCTCTACAGGGCGGACTTAATTGTTTACCGATGGACTGAAACTCGCTTACCTGGGTCTTGCTTTCTTACCCAAGCTAAAAATTTTTGCATTTGCGGCTCATTGCTCAGCTTGTCTATTGTGTTGAGTTCTTTGGCAAGCACTTTATTGTCGAATAAAGCATGAATCTGACGATGGCACGCAGAACAGATATTTATTGTTGGGCCGGGGTCTTGTTTTTTGCGTTTGGTATTTTGCCGTGGAACTAAATGATGGATGGTTAAATTTTCCATCTCTCTTTGACAGAGTTCGCATTGTTTTAGTTGCTTGTTAGACACTTGATTTTGCTAAAACTTTACCTAAATTACTTCTGAATTCAGAATTCAGAATTCAGAATTCTTCTTCTTAAAATCTATTTTCATACTCGACTAAGAATTGACTGTCATTATCCAAATTAGTTGAGCCGCGTACCAGAATTTCATCATTGAGGCGGTAAAGGACATTGTAACGGAAAGACTCATTGGTAGAAAAAGCCCGCGATAAAGAAACAGAGAAATTCTGACTCACATTAAATACACCCTCCGCTGACAAATCAAGAACTGAAGATCTTCTTGATTCTTGATTGGTGGTAGGGGTAGGAAATATGCGAAACTCGTTAAAACCAACAGCCTGTCCGATCGCAGTTATAGTTCCTTGCAGACTACCTAAAATAGTAGAACTTGCAAAATTAGTCAATCCTTGGCCTAAATCTCCTGGTTGACTCAAAGAATTTAAAATCGAGCCACCCAGCAAAGCCACGATTTCTCCTCTACTCCGTCCAGGTTCGCTCGTTAATTCCAGATTTTCTCCTAATTCACTGGCTGGCCCTGTCGCCCTTGCTTGAACGCGAACGGTACGTAATGTACCAAAGTTATTCACAGAAGCATCACTAATTTCCGCAGACAAAGGTGATTCCAAAATTCGATTGCTCGTTGCCGATGCTTCAGGTACAATTGCCACCAATCGCACATCGAGGGTAGGGTCAAGTCCTTGGCTGGGAGTAAATCGCGCAGTGTGTTCGTAACCCCGCGCCAAGGTAAACTCGGTTGTAAATAAGCTCAGCCGTCCTCCTGTTAAACGGATGAGTCCTTGAGGGAGGGGCTTGGCTAAGGTACCATTGATGGTCAAGTCGCCTTCAGCGTCAAAGCTGAGTATGGGTTGAGTCAACGCTGCTCCTCCCGGTACAAAGCTAAGTAAAGGCTCAGTCGTAACTCGCACATCGTCGCCCAAAATCAACCGTAAATCTGCAAACTCTACAGGTAAGTTGGGTCTGGTTGGGGGGGTAGTGGTAGTCTCTGGTGTATTGGAAGTAGTAGAAGTAGGCTGTTGTGTATTTGTATTACTGTTAGTATCTGATGTATTAGAAGTAGACTCTGATGTAATTGTATTATTGTTAGTATTTGGTGTATCGAGAGTAATAGTAGTAGGGCTTTTTTGAGTTGCTGGTTGTGAAGTTTCAGTGGGTGATTTTCCGATAATCACTTGACCATTACTCAGTTCAATTTCTCCGCCAATTATCGGATTTAGTGCTGTTCCTCGAATTACGGCGCTACCGCTGACATCGCCTTCATATAATGCCGGAACTTTAAAATTGAGTTGTTTTTCTATCGATACAGTTAGAGGATTAGATACACCTTGCTCAGGAGTCAAAATCGGCAGGATTCCTGATGCAGCCACTAGCCCTTGATTATAATTACCTTGAATATTTTCTACATTTAACGTATCGCCATTAAATAGTAGCGTTCCTGTGACATTTGTTAGAGGATCGGATAAAGCTTGAGCCGTAAAAGTAGCATTATTAATTCTGGCTGTTCCATTAATAATTGGCTGGCTTAAAGTACCTTGAACTTTGACATCTACTTCACCTTCACCATTTACCCAACTAACTTGATTATTAGTAAATACATTTAACAGTGCCAAGCCTTCATTATTTACCTTGGCGTTAACATTAATTTGATTATTATCTGGTTTTACTGCCACAAAAGGTAAAGGAGCAGGTATGCTACCTGTAATTGCAACGGGTTGTGTTCCCGTTAATAGCAAGGTACTATCAAAATTTACGCGGGCATTGTCGTAATTAAATTTTAGCTGTCCTGTTTGTATGGGTTGTTGGTTTAAAGTGGCATTAGCCAAAGATGCCGAGCCATTAACTGTAGGATCTTTTAAACTACCTTGCAAATTAGCTGTAGCATTGAGTTGACCAGTAATATCTATAGGATATTTTTCGATAAACGGCTGTAAAAGTGACAGAGGTAAACTCGCTATATTCAGATTTCCAGCTAGTTGTTCGGTTCCCAACTGTCCAGAAAAAGCGATTAATCCTTGATTTATGCCCACACTCAATGGTGAAAGTGTGACTACACCATCTGCAAAATTGCCTCTAGCGATAACTTGATTAATCGAATATTGACCCCATTGCCAATTATCACCTTGAAAATTAAAGTCGGCATTCAGTCCAGATTTTAACGAACCGCTGGCTGCAATTCCCCCATTCAATGCACCTGTTAATTGTGCAAGGGTCGGTAAAGCTGCTGGTTGTTGGGTATCTGCTTGCTGTTGTTGTGCTACCGATGTTTCGATCTTAGAGAAATATTCTAACTGGGTTTTTAAATCTGCATTTGGTAAACTAACGGGTGTGGTGTTGAGTGCTTCTGCTCCCGCTAAGGTCGGAGACTCTAACCCGCTACCAAGGTCTTGAAAGTCGTAGATATTAAAAGCTTGTAAGAGTTGCTGGACTTGAATTTGGTTTACATTAGCTTGTACTTGGAATTTCGGGTCATTTCCAGTTTGCAAATTGCCACTTAAGGCTATATTGCCGCTTCCTAACCGCAATTGACCGTTGGTTAAACTAGCAGCGCCATCGGCATAGCTGATATTACCGCGAAATTCGTCTGCTGAGGCTCTGGCAACACGTGGCTTGGCGATCGCTACGTCTCCACTCACGGCATAATTATTAAGATTAACAACTAAATTTCCCGATAATTGCCCCCCTAAGGGTTTCAATCTATTATCGGGTAAAAAGCCGCCAACCAACGCTATGGGAAACTGTTGGGCGTTGATAATCAAGTTATCTCCCTCGCTTCTCCCTGTGGTTACCGCCTCATCGCGCTTGACTAAAAATGAGGTTGGGCGATAATCTGCACCCAGGTTTAAAGCTATCCTGTCTTGCGTGCCGGCAAGTCGCAAGCTTGCTCCTTGTCCGCCTTGAAAATTCACATTTCCAGTTAAAACTGGGTCGAATGCCAAATTACTGACATTAAAATTCCGCAGCCGGATATTGCCAGTAGCCTGAGGAGTGTTAGGAGTGCCTGTAATTTGTCCATTAAAATCTAATAACCCTGCTAGTGCTAAATCTCCAGGAACTAAAGCGCCTGTATTTTTGAGGTTGAAATTCTGGGCTTGGACGTTTAAATTGATGCCAGAAATTTCCGGCGTACCCGTTTGGGGTAATTGTACAGCGATCGCACCACTCGCAATTACTCCTTGTGTGGTTGCCCGTTCAACTATAATTTGCTTGCCATTCCACTGAAATTGTGCGCTCAAAGGTTGCGCTAACTGCGCTAATTGTGAAGCACGAATTTGTCCTGCGGCGCGAATATCTGCAAGCTGGAAGGAGTTTGTTGTACCCGTCAACTTGACGTTAGTATTCAGTCGTCCCCGTAGTTGTGGTGAGAAACGGCCGAGTTGAATTTGGGAAGCGTTAGCAACTGCTTGCCAGCGGCCGTCATTCAAGTTAATATTCCTGACGTTAAGCGTACCTCCCGCCACATTCAAGTTTGCTCGTCCTGTAGCTTGAATGGTTGAGGGTTGAAAAGAAGCAGTGCTTCCGGATAAATTCAACGCCGCATTGCTGAGAACTCCCTGAAACTGCGGTGGTATTTGCCCAAAACGATTTAATTGCAAGCTTTGGGCGTTGACAAAAGCTTGCCAGCGTTGTTGGACAACTCGACCCGTGGCTATAATTCTACCGCCTGCGATGTTAAAAACAGCATTTGGTAATAGGATATTCTGCCCTTGTTGAGCGATCGCAACTCGTCCCGTAGTAGGATATGTGGCAGTAGGGGCTTGCAGTTGCACCACTGTCCGCAGATTCCCAAGAGTACCGCTAACTCTGGCATTTGCCGATATTGCACCAAATTTGATGGGGGAGGAAGTGTTGTTTGTGTTGGCGAGGACATCTCCCGGTAAATTTTGGGCTTGAATGTTAAATAAAACGTTGCCTTGGGGTGCTAGCTGAATTTGACCATTCCCCAGGATTTGCCCACCGGCTGGTGGCTGTATTTGCAGGCTGGAAACGTTAAGTGCTAAGGGTTGTTTGCCCAGCGAACCAGTAATCTCTGCCCTGGCTGAGACATTGCCAACATTAATTGGGGGATTCAAGCCATAGCTGCGTGCCAGTACATCTCCGGAAACGCCGTCAGCTAATATATTAAATTTTACGCGATCGTTAAGTGTAGCTTGACCGCTTCCAGTAATTTCACCACCTGCTGCGGGGACTAATTTGAGATTCGAGACGGCGATCGTAGATGTCTTTTTAGATACGCTTAACTTAAAATCGGTGTTGACACTTTTGAATTGAACGCGGTCAACTTGAACTGGCTTGGTGTTACTTGCGACACCGCTAAGAACGGGCTGCTGGAGTGGCCCCTGCAACTTAATATTTGCTTGGACTTCACCGATAGCCACCACCGGCGAACTTATTTTCAGCGTGTCTAAGATATTTCTCGCACTAACTGGTTTGATTTGGGCTGAGAGATTAAAACCCGTTTGAGTATTAACTGCTCCATTTGCGATGATGGGAACTTTGCCAAAGTTTGTAGTTAAATTATTTAAGGCGATGTTTTGACCTTGAAATATTAATCTGCCATTGGCATTAGCAAACTTTTGCGGAAGATTTTCAATTTGAGCAGTAACTTGATTAGAAATAGCCGTACCAGTGATAGCTATTTCCGAAACTTTTGATGGAATTGTAACTCCTAAATCAGCATCTATTTGCCCAGCTTGCAAAACAATTGGTAACTCAATTAAACGGCTGACATCAGATGCTTGTAAAGTTTGCGCTACAACTTTCAGGTTAGTTTGTTCGGTTTTAAATTGTGTTTCCCCAGAGATTTTAACTGTCCCGCCTCTAGTGAGTTGACCATTTATTTCATAACCAACCCCTTGGTTTCTTGGTAAAAATTTGGCAACCCCACCGAATTGATTTATTACTACAGAACCTTTGGGTTTAATTGGTGCTGAGGCTGGTGATAACTCTACATTTCCATCAACAATTTGGAGTGTTTGTAACTCAGTTTGAATGGGGCCTGCGCCTTCTCCACTCTTGACTTGAGCCGTCACCCAACGACCATCTCGATCCTGTTGGATGTAGACATTTGGCTGGACTAATGTGACATTTAATGCTAGTTTTCTAGTTAAAATAACTTGTAAAGGCGAAAACTGCACATCTACAGCCTTTGCTGTCAACTCGTCTGCATCGGTAGGAGTTGCTGGTATCGATAGGGAAGCAAATCTCAAACTAGAAAGTGAAAAACTTTCAACTCTCCCTAATTTGATTGGACGCCCAAGTAATTGCTCAAGATTTTGCTGTACTAAAGGTGCTAGATCTTCATAGACATAATTTCTAGTCCACCAAACACCAGCGGCAATTCCTCCAAGTAAAATGATTCCTAAAACCAAACTGGCACGTTTTAAAAGCAGCAGATTTAAACGAGGATTCCTTGGTTGGCGATCGTTCCCTGGATTTGGAGAGCCTGTCATTGTCTTTAGTAGTACCGCTGTAGAGTAATAAAAAATTTATTACCCGACAATACCATAATGTTTTTAATAATTTCTTAAAACTTTCTCTAGATAGAATTTATAATTCATTCTGATGAGTGTTGACATTTTGTCTTTTAAAGCATTATGTAGTAAATCAGCGTCAAGCGTATGTAGTTATCACACGCCTACCTATGTAGAAATGTTATCAGTGTTACGTTGTTGGTTTTATTCGGGTAGCATTTGAGCGATCGCTAAAAAAAAATTCATCAACTAGTGCATAATAAATAACGATTAACCTAATGTATTTAACCTCAAAGTTTATTCCGTAATTGGGAACTGAACTATAGGAATCAGGTTTGATTTCTGAAAAGATAGGTAGGGTATATGAGCGCAGAGAGTATGGCATCAAACCCTCGATAATGGTGAGTTACGAATTTAGCTTCTAAGGTGATTTTTAGCGAAGAAAATACCAACGCTGACGAGTTTCGACTCCGCTCAACTCTCGACTATGAAGTTGGTTGAGCGAAGTCGAAACCAACGGTTAGGGTAAATTGATTAAATTAAGCGAAGTTGGCTATTTTTGCGTAAGTCCCGAACAGTTAATCGTAAACTGAAATAGGATGGCTATAGATATGCAAATATATTAAAAAAGACGAAAAAAGGTTTATGCAAAGAATCGTTTCCGCAAGGCAATTAGAATCTGCCAAAAATCTTAATTGGGTCAGTTCGATCGCTGACATTATGCTAGCGGGGATGGTTGTCGGCCCTGTAATTGCTCCCTTTTTGGCTGCGTCTGGGGTGTCTTTGCTTGGCATAGTTGCCAATATCATTTACTTTATGGGCGATTGTGTATGTCCGCAACCGACTATGGGCTTAGATTTGGCATCCCCATATATTATGGCTGTATGTATGCGTTGCTACGGTACTGTCACTGGTTTGTTAATTACTCGTCTGTTGTATGGGATTACAAATGGTAAAGGTTTTTACTGGTTAAGCCAGTATGGCTGGAGTGGTGCAGCGTTAGCTAGCGTGCTAATGATGGCTTATCCATTGGAATTGGCAGCAGAGGTTTTTGGTTTTTGGAGTTTCAATAATTACATCGTTACGCCCTTTGGGTTGATTACGGGTTTGGCATGGGGATTTTTTACCATGCCGATTTTACACGGTAGCGATCGCAATTTTTCATCAACAATTTAAGGGATTACCAAGAAATAAATTATCCAATTTTGTGGGGTGGACATCTTGTCCGCCCCAAGCCTTGGGCGGGCGAGACGCCCACCCCACAAGAAAAATTGTATGTTTTTTTATTTGGAAGAACGCTAATGCCTTGACATCCTAAATCGGTGTTTTTTGGACAAAGCGTAAAAACTACGCCTGTCCATTGTTCGCGTTCCTACTTCTTTAAAATGTAAAAGTAGTCCGCAGTACACCTACCGTTGTTGTCTCGTTTGTGCTGTCACCCTCTGGGTTAAACAGAACAAATCCACCAGGGGTAATGCTAATGTTGTCGTTGAGTTTAATGCGATAATACGCTTCTAAATGGTAAGGAGTAGCTCGATTTGCACCAAGTTCAGCCGCACCACTAGCATCGCTACGGAAAAGCGGTTGACCAAAAATAATGCCGGCATTGTTCCCTGATTTGAATAAATCGTTGAAGTGAACCCCCACCATCCAACTTGTAAAGGTAGTGGAAGCATCAACAGCTCCAGAAGAATCATCAACAAATAGTGCTGCACCGTAACCAGATAAGGCTATCTTGGGAGAAAATCGCCATGTCAGAGTACCACCAACAGAGTTGAGTTTGACCGGTGTGTCAGCAGGTACACCACCTAAAGCACCGATGTCACTGCTAATTAATCCCGTACCTAAAATATTGATTTCGTGGTAGCTGTTAGCATAGTTCAGACCAATATCAAGGTCGCGACTGGGCTTGAAGGTTAACTGTGCGGCTATAACACTACTACCGCTGAAAAGACCCGCTCCTAAAGGTGTAGTGGATATTCCTGGTACTGCCTCATCTGGAGATTTTTGAGGAAGGTTAGCATTGACGCTGCCGTATAAAGCTCTGAAATCCAGACTTGGGGAAACATTATAAATAAATCCCGCCGCCGATGCTAAACCAGTACCAGAAGTCCCGCCAGAGACACGTAATACAGGATTCAAACTTGCAAAACGAGAAATTGATTCTTGTCCCTCACCATAAAAAGGTGTAATTGTTGGAAAAGCATCTGATGTTTCCGCCGCAGTTCCCGCAAATAAGGTTAATTTATTAGCGACGGGAAAAATATACAGCAACTTGTAAAGCTGTACGCTATTGGCGCCGACGGCGGACAAAGTATTGACGTTAAGCCCAGGAAACTCTGGTTCAAAACTAGTACGAGCGCTACTAGAACTCAATAAAGGCGAAGCTAATCCCAAACTTTCTTGCACGCTACCAGTACCATCTGCTCCACCTAAAAAGTTGTAAGCTTGCAAGCCAGTAATTAATAAATCTTTGCCTGTAAAACTAGTGGTCAGATTTAACCGCACTCTATTGACTAGGACGATATTAGGATCGTCCGTATCAGGAGCGCCGCCGGTAGCACCAACAGCAGCAATAATAGCCTCACCATTCAGTTTAGTAGTAGTGGAAAACTGATTTGCTTCTAGCTCTGCTGTGCGTGCTTCTACAGCATCTACCCGGCCGCGCAATGTTGTTAATTCCGCAGCGAATTGTTCTTGTAATTTTTGCAAGGCGGCTAAATCTTCTTTAGTCACCAAATCGCCCGTTGCTGTGGCAATGAGTTCGTTGACTCTATCTAGACAAGCATTTAAGCCAGCTGCAAATTCGTAGCGAGTCAACGCGCGATTGCCGCGATAGGTAAGATTCGGATAGCCCGCAATACAACCATAGCGTTCTACTAAGGATTGTAGTGCTTGGAAAGCCCAATCTGTAGGCTGTACGTCAGACAATTGCGATACAGATGTTACTTGTGCGAGTCGATCTGATGATGGGGATGAATTTGCCGAGTTTGGTGTGGTTTGCGGTAAAGAATTAGCAGGATTTTGCAAACCTACATCTTCAGATTTCTCTTGTTTATTGATTAAAGGAAAATCTTCTGTATTTAATTTATCGGCAATCAGATAATCAGTTTTAGTGTAGCTGGCGTTATCTCGATCGCTTCCTAAATTTTCGTCTGCAATATTTAAATTACTCAGCGCTTGTACGGGTAATAATCCGCAAATTAACCACAAAAAGCCTGCTCCACCAGCGGAGGCCAGTAGATGTGCCATGACAACTCCTCACATATATCAAATAGAAAAAACTTAATTGCGATATTTAAATACGATTGATAAGTAAATTTAAAGTATCTTAAGCAAGCTAATCTTGTTAACTTTAAATCTCAGGAATTAACTTCGCTGAAGTGACTTATCAATACATAAATTTTTTTCGCAAGCATTAAATTATAGTAAATACTATTTCGGGACAAAAATTACACTAAATCGTATAGGGAAATCTTATAATTTCCATATTATAAATAAGAATTATGATTTGAAGCGTGTTATCAAAAGCTTTGGCGATCGCAATTCTAGGCTGTCGGCCGGGGGAATAGAGGCGATCGGATCGGTGTTTTTACGGAATTTAATATATCGCAGGGAACGCGCCCGCGATTTGATGGATTTCTAGATCCCCCTTAGGCTTCTACGGTGTACACACAAGTCTTCTAAAGTTGTGCCGCAGGCTTTTGATCCCCCCAACCCCCCGATAAATTGCTACGGTGTATCAAGTCTCAAGTAGTTGATAAATCCTGGTTTTACCCCACCCTAACCCTCCCCTTATAAAGGGGAGCCACTGCGTTGGGCGGCTCTGCCGACTTGAAGCAAGTGGCGTGAGGGAACTAGATTTCTTTTTCCCCCCCTTTATAAGGGGGGATTAAGGGGGGTAATTCGACTTGTGTATACACGGTAGGATAAATTGGGGGGCAAAAAACTCTCAAAGTCCCCCTTTTTAAGGGGGATAATGGTGGATCTACGACGATTTTGGCTGGTTCCACAGATGTGTGTACATCGTAGCCTTAGCCTTAAAAAGACCGCAGTTTGACAGACTGTCTTTTGACGTGACTAGCTAAGAGTAAGAAAATTAGAATTGATAAGGAGCTTAAAGCCCTTGCTCAAGTGTGTAATTGATGAAAATCCTCGTTTTTAGGCAGGATGTACGAGGATCTCAGGTTTTAATACATCAGTTACAAATTCGCTGAATTACTTATAATTGGAAACTCTGCGTACATTAAACCCAATTACAAGTATTCACACGAACTTGATATTACCTACTAGTTTAGTTCTGTTAGCAATGCGAGATATCATTATGAGTCGCTTTTACCGATTCATGCTCAATTTTGGTATTGCCTTCGCACTCGTCTGTATTTTTATCGCTTCACCTGGGTACTCGCTACCCACTACCATTACTGAAATTACAGCCGGAGATTTTTTCAAGTTAGGAATTGAAAAAATGCGGTATGGCAGTTACCCAGAAGCTATTGAAAATTTTACCGAGGCAATTAAGCTCGAAAATGATTTTGCTCCGGCTTATAACCATCGCTGTCTTGTTTATCTCAAACTAAAAGATTATCAAAATGCGATCGCCGATTGCAATCAAGCTCTGAATCTTACACCCAACAATGTAGAAGCACACCTTCACCGGGGACTAGCATACTACAGACAAGGGAATTATCAAGCAGCGATCGCAGATTACGATGGAGCGATCGCACTCAAACCTAATGATTTTAGAGTTTACTACAATCGAGGCGTAGCTCGTGCTATGTTGGGCGATCGACTACAAGCAATATCAGATTACGAACTGGCACTAACTAATATTCCTCAAACATCTGACGTACTCAAAGCGGATATCTATAACGATCGCGGAATTGCTCGTTTTGAGTTATTCGATTTAAAAGCAGCTATGCTTGACTTTTCAAAGGCAATTGCTGTCAATCCCAATGATTACAGAGCTTATTATAATCGGGGTTGTGCTTGTACCAGAAGTGGCGATCGCTCTTGTGCTGTTAGGGATTTTACGGAATCGCTCAAACTTAACCCAATTAATGCCCAAGCTTATCTAAATCGGGGTATAGCTTACCATCAGCTTGGCCGCGAACCAGCGGCAATTGCAGACTTACGAAAGGCGCTGGAATACTTTGCCCAACAGGGAGACACTACAACCTATGAACTAACTTTAGCTTTACTGAAAAGTTTACAGCGGCAACTCTCATTGTTATCAGAAATTGCTCTGCTCAAATAACATCCACAAACTGACATCCCAGAGCTACCATTGGTGACAATTTAAAGCCAAATTAATTTTTTTCAACAATAATTAGGCTACAAGTAAACTAAGTTGTTAGCTATTAAGTCTAGACGTTTTGGGGTAATTTATGTTTGCGTTTTAGCCGTAAAGCTAAACTTAAGACTCCACAAGTTAATCCACCCAATACAAAATTAGGTTCGGGAACGCTGGTAACAATAGACTTATTTTCGATTGTGAAACTAGTGCTGCCAAACTCGAACAATGCTAATTCATAGCTAAACAAACCGTCTGAATCACTAACCAGTTCCAAAGGGGCTGAGAATTTTAGGAGAGTACCATCAAGGGTGTATGGTACTGAACCCCGAATACTGCCCCAACCTCCTGAATTTGGTTCCGCTGGCCCAACTGAAAAGACATTACGTATCCGAACGTCACCTGCAACGTTGATTTCTTCTCCGCGAATAATAGACTCAAGGTTGGGATAGAAAGGTGATACTTCACCAACAACAGGCAATTTTTCATCTCTTTCAATATAGTATTGAAAAGAGTCGGCTTGCCTACCAAATTCATCAACTGAAAAAAAGTCTGGAACCCTATTAAAATTTATAGTAAATAATACTTCTTGAGTATCAAGATTCACAACTGTTGACTCTGATTCAGCAAATAGTTCTGCTTGGGCTATTTGTCCTGTACTAAAAGCAATTAAAGCTGCTCCTGCTATAGATACCGATAACTTGCGTAAATAAATCATAGGTATTACTTTATCAAGCAAATATTACGAGAATAATATAGCTATTAGCATACTATTTAAAACCTATTACAGTAACTTCACTGTAAATTCATAAAAATTTTACCTGAATTTTAATAGTTATCAAGCAATGTCAGGATATGTACTTAAAGTACTGCCTTCGCACACAAGAAATTGCGATCGCTAGTATTTAGTACTGGCGATCGCCTTAAGATATATTTGCGATCGCTATAGTTTTATAGCGCCTGTACTTACCTCCGCTTTCTTCGATCCTTCAACAATTTGATAGAGTTTGTCTTCAAATTTTTCCATACATGCTGACCAATCGAAATCGATTATTGAGGGGCGAGCGTTTCTAGTCATTTCTGCTTTCAACTCAGGATTTCCTAGAATCGCAATTACCTTTTGGGCAAAGTCTATTGAGTTGTTAGGTTGAGCAAGAAAGCCGTTATGACCTGGAGATACCTGTTCTGAGGTTGAAGGTGCAACAACAGCAATCAGAGGGGTTCCAGAGGCTAGAGCTTCGTTATTTGTGGTGCAGAAGTTCTCGGTAATAGAGGGGTTAACAAAAATATCGGCTCTAGCAAACCAACCTAAAAGTTCCGTACCGTGGGATTCACCCCAGATAGTAATACCCGATGCAAACTTTTGGGCACGTTCGCGAATTTCACGATCCTGGGGGCCGCTACCAACAATTACCAGATGGACATCAGGGATTTTGGCAGCAATGAGGGGATATATATCAATCAGTTGGTTGACATTCTTTTCGGCGGTGATGCGTCCGACAAACAATAAAGTTGGTCGTTGGTCGTTAGGAATTGGGTCGTAACAAATATTTCGTGGGTGAAATTTTTCGCAATCTATACCTTGATAAGAAAGATATTCAGCACGTTGGCATTTGAAACCTTTGTATTTCTTGAGTTGTTCTTGGGAAGGAAAGAAATTCAAGTCATAAGACTTGCTAAACTGTTTCACCAAAATGGGAATGATGGGACGAACTAAACTGAAGAATTTACTTCCAAAGTAATATTTTATGTACTCAACAATATCAGTATGGAAAAGCGATATTATTGGCGTACCTGTTCGTCTTGCGTATTGTGTTCCTACAGAGCGACCGTAACCTTGCAAGAAAAATGAGTATAAACCTCTCATTTGTGGTGCTTCTTCAACCACTATAATGTCTGGCTTAAACTTCTCTAACAGCTTGGTATCACTCCAATGCCGATAGTGCAATGGTTGGGGAAGAGACTTGTAGAAAATTAATGGTTTTGTGGGGAATGCGTAAGTAGTTAAGTTAGGGAAAGATTGGATTTCACTTAATCCTGGCATGGGGCGATCGCCAACATTTTTCGGGTAGCGATCGTTAATTTGTGGATGAATTAGAAAAACCTCATGTCCCTGTTCCAATAACCAACGAACTCGTTGATGTACTGCTACAGATACTCCAGTTAAGAAAGGAGCGTACAAGCCTGTAAATAGGGCAATGCGAAGTTTTTGCTTAGTCATATCAAAAAGGAATTATTTCACGAAAATGCTGGTTTTGGACTTAGGACTTACGCAGCAATGTTTCATGAACAGTAAGAATTCAAAAATCAGGAGGCAGAACTCAGAATTCAGAACTCAGAATTCAGAAGTCAGAATTCAGAATATTTTTTTACTCAAACTTAAAGATTTAAAAAATCAATAAGTTATAGTAAGCCTGATTATTCGATAACTCTGAATCTAAAACCTGACGGCTTTTTTCTTACTATGAACATCCTGATTTTAGTTCAGCGATTCCCGCTAATACATTTCAATTTAGGATTTACGCATTGATAAACAGTCTCAATTTGAGATTGTAGAAAAGATATTTCCGATTCTTAATCAAAAATTATCAAAACCTGAAAAACTTAGTCAAAATTCCCCTTAATATATTTCTCTCAACCCTTGCTTTTAATGCAACAATGTGTAACAAGGGTTATCGTTACTATAATCTACTAAAAAATAAGATAATATAAATTCAGCACTAGGGAATGTTTAGTCTGATAATTTTATAGCCCTAGTTGATATTGACAGCAGATTTAAAGAAAATTGAACTACGCTATATATGTCTCAAAGCTACCCAAAGAGCCTATTCTAATTCTGACTCCTGAATTCTGACTTCTGAATTCCCTTCAAAGAGAAATCTTGCTATTAACAGGCTGATCTAACCATTGATAGGGGCGATATTCTACTAGGCGAATATTCCAAGCTCCTCGAACCCGATAGCTAAGGCTGCGCCAGGTGACTGTTGAAGCCCACAAAGACGATAGCATTGCTAACCCATAAACCCATTGTGTTAGCGGAATGCCAATCAACATTTTAACAATGGTAGGGGCTGATAATTTAGTTATTGGCTGGTCATTTAAGCGAACCACTTGCTGTATGCCTAACTCCAAAACGAGCATCAGCAAAAGTAACCCTACAATATAGACGCTATAGCAGACAAATAATAGAGATGCAGCTTCCCATTTTGCCTCTAATAATGAGTCTAAAATTAACATTATTACTGTAGTCGGAAACAGAATACTAGAAACAGCTTCACTAACTATAGCCAACCAACGCGGGTGATAAAGTCGAGAACAAAGTATTAAACGCTTGAGAGAGTCTAGTAAGCTGACTAAATCAATTTCTTCACGATTAACTGTTAGTAAGGTAGGTACAAACTTAACCTTTAGCCCATGTATTTTTAGGACATCGTGAATCATGAAATCTTCGCTTAAAGCTTGTGCCCACTTATCTAAAAGTTCTGTTTGGTGAAGCACTTCTGTTTTCATAGCCAAAGTTCCGCCCCAAGGAATTTGGAAGAGAAACATTTGCACAACCGTCGATACATTGCCTATATATCGTACTAAAGACCCCCAATTCCTGCCTGTTGGCACATACCAACGGTTACCAGTTGTGGCACCAACATTAGCATCCCCTAAAGGACTGACTAATTCTCGCAACCAATTGCGATGAACTATAGTATCAGCATCTACTAAAGCAACTACTTTATAGGAATCGTCTAACTCACGAACAGCCTGCACTAAAGAACTACATTTGAGACTACAATTATTGCGTACTATTCTCAAAGGACTAATTTGAACATTAGTCGCTTCTTGTTCTATGATAGTTTCGCTGGCAATTTTCCAAGCTGGATCTTCCTGGCTATCAATAACTAACTTTAAATCATAATTTGGATAGTTTTGATTTAGGAGCGATCGCAAGCAATTATGTAAAAACGGATCTGCTCCCCGTAGGCAAAGAATTACTGCTGTTTTAGGCAACTCTTCATCTGGTAATAAAGTCTTTCGAGATGAGCGTAGATACCAAACAAAGATTAGCGTTAAACATACCTGAATAACCAGCCAACCCATCAAAGACTTAGACAGAAATATTGCCAAATCTTCCATTAAATTCTCCAAGAATAGGGCATGGGGCATGGGGCATTGGAAGTGTGGGGAGATGGGGTGGTGGGGTGGTGGGGCGAAATTCTCTCCCCATCTCCTCATCTCCCCATCTCCCCATCTTCCTCAGTCCCTTTTATGAATCCAACGAGTATTTCATAACAATGTTGACTGTGGTATTTTTGTTCACTACAAAACTGGCATCACGAAACTTTGGTGTGCCTGTTTGTATTGACACAGTTGGATTTTTGGAAAGGCCAAAACCTTCTGTAGGAATACCAAAAAAGTCTTTATTGAGTTTGCGATCGCCATTTTGATCGTCAACTACAGCAACAGCATAAGTCCCAGGTTTTAAACCAGAGAATTCTTTTGTTACAGAAGTGCCTGTAATCTTGGCGCAGCCACTTTTAACTTCACTAGTACTACTCATGGGAAATCCTTTTTCGCCTCCAAAAACTCGGAAGCAAATCTCACCTTTTTGGTGACGGACTCCATTGACTACAATACTCAGTTTTGCTGTTGATTCAGCATTCACTGTTTTTGCAAAGCTAATGCCCATTAAAGTAGCAAGCAAAAAGTAAGGTAATTGAGATAGTTTCAGCATAATTTTGTAGTGAAAATTGGTTACTTTGGAAAACTATGAAAAAAATCACTAAGCCAACATTCACAACTTAAAAGTAAAAAGAGATGAAATATTAAAAACGTCTTTCCTTCTTCTCTTTTTACTTTTTGATTTTACTGTTAACAATTCATTCAAAGTGTAATATTTTGTTATGAAAATGAAGTTTTTCGCCAGTTTAATACAATTCTCTGCAACACTTTGAGCAAATCTTTCAGTAACAAATATTCTGTGCCTTTCAACTTCTGTTGCAGGCTTATATGGCAACATAACCGCTCATACAAACTTATGGGGCTACACCAGATGGATAGCAAATACTCCCATAATATTCTCCAATGTGGTAATAGGATTTTTCCTTTTTTTGCTGAATCAAACCACACTGTATACGCATAAAAATCAGGTAATCTTCTGAATGAAGAAGCATGGTTGTTGTTTGTTACCAACAAATAATTGGGAAAAAACATACTCATAGATTGTTGCGGATGGCTTCTAGCAAAGAACAAGTATTCTGGAATTTCATAAAATTTCCCCAGAAGACCAAGCCTTGACAACAAAATTCCATCTGCATTACCATAACCACCCATTGGCGGTATTTTTTTCAGAGCGCTAGCACGAATTACGCCATAGCACTGATAACATAGATGTTTAGCCAGTAATTCGTGAAAGCGCTGGTGTGGCTTTAGAGCATCTGTCTTGAGTTTGATATCGTAGTTTTGAACAAACTTTCCTTGTTCGTCAATAAAGTATACTTGGGTGTGGCACAAAATAATGCTAGGGTCGCGATCGAGTACTTCAACACATTTACTGATAAAATCAGGAGCGTGTAGATCGTCATAGGCTGCCCATTTAAAATACTCACCCGAAGATAATTCAAAGGCACGATTGAAGTTACGAGCGCAACCAATATTATACTGATTACGGTAGTAACGAATCCGTTTGTCTTTGTTGGCGTATGCTCTACAAATTTCCTCAGTTTTATCTGTCGATGCATTATCTGAAATAATTAGTTCAAAATCTTCAAAGGTTTGAGCCAAGAGCGAATCTAAAGCTTCTTGAAGAAATTTTTCGCCATTGTATACAGGTAATCCAATACTCAATCGTGGCTGATTGCTACTCATATAGCGTTCCTAAATGAGTTGTGAAATTAGTTGTGAAGGTAGGCAATAGGCAATAGGCAACAGATTTTTTACGAATGATTTAGGATTGCCTTATCACACAAGTATTCAGACAATCTGTTGATTATTTTAGGCGTAACTACAGCTAATTGTTAGCCAAATGCAACGTCAGAAGTTAGACTTCAGAAGTCAGAATAATTTGATACCAAGACTTTTAATAAAATAAAGAATCAATCGCGCCTCTTGTACAGACGCGATGAATCGCGTCTCCTATTTCACCAAATTTTCAATCTCTGTTTTTTGCAGCCATTCATGTGTACGCTGCATACCTTCTTCTAGGTCAATTGTTGGTTTATAATTTAACAAACTTTGGGCTTTAGCAATGGAACACGCATAAGGACGAGTCATAAAATCTACAGATTCCGGTAAAATATCGGCTTTTTTCCGAAACAATTTTTGTCCTTGAGCGCGTAGCTTTAAAAACAATTTCATTTCATCTTTTGGTAATGAAAGAGGTGCTGGTAAACCTTCCATTGCTGCTAAGCGCATGAAATACTCTTTCCAAGAAGTTTGTTGTCCGTCGGTGATATTAAATATTTCTCCGTGAGTCTGTTTTTCTATCGCCAGAAAGATGGCATCAATCAGATTATCTACATATACATGATTGATGACTCCTTTACCATCGTTGGCATAGGCGAATAATTTTTGGCGCATCATCAGAATTGGTTTGACTATCCAAGGAATACTTCCAGGGCCGTAAATATCACCTGCACGAATGATAATAACACCAAAATCCTGCGGATTATTTAATTCTAAAAGTGCTGTTTCTGCTTCTATTTTTGTTTGGCAATAGGGATTATTTTCGCCAGAAAGTAATCCGGTTTCTGCTATACCATCAGAATAGTTGAAACCATAAACCATTACACTAGAGAGATGCACAAAAGTGTTAACCCCTGCTTGCTTTGCAGCCTTGGCGATGTTAACAGCACCCTTAACGTTGACATCACGAAAATCATTAATTGAGCCAGCTTCTTTAGTAATTTGCTCTGTATGTAAAACGATGTCTATTCCCTGACAAGCTTTTTGGGCAATGGTAGGATCTGTGATACTACCAGTAATCACTTCAATACCTAAATTTTCTGCTGTTTTGTTCTGTTCTTTAGAACTTTGTAATCCACGGACTTTTATCCCCTGAGCTATGGCTAATTCGGCTGCACGCAAGCCTACAAATTCATTAATTCCAGTAATCAGGAGAGTTTTGTTTTTGAGGTTCATAGAGTAAAAGATATACCAATTTGGGATTTTAGATTTGGAATTTGGGATTACAATTTTGATTCGGTCTCACGCAAAGACGCAGAGAGAGTAAGTGATGTTTAAAAAATATCTCCTGGATCTGCGGAACGGAGTTTATTGATGGCGAGTCCTCCGGAAGTTATGCATATTAAAACTGTTGATGTTAAGACCAATACTGCATTGTTAGCGGTCATAATTATTGGCAGTTTAGTTGCTTCCATTGCAAAATCGTATAACAATACAGAAGTAAGGAAGCCTGGAATATAACCTAAAATTGCCAGAATTAAAGCTTGTTGAAATACCACATTCAACAGATATCTATTGGCATAACCTATGGCTTTTAATGTGGCATAAGCAACGAATTGTGTAGCAATATTACTGTAAAGAATTTGATAGACAATTACTACACCAACCACAGAAGCCATTGTCAACATTAGGTTAAGTATGAAACCAATAGGCGTTCTAACAGACCAATATTTTTTCTCAAAATCAATAAAGCCTTGACGTGTAAAAACCTGCACATCATTTGGCAAGCTTGCCTGCAAATCTTTTACTACTGTTTGTGCATCAGTACCAGGTTTGAGGGTTATCAAACCGACATCTATCATATCTGCCGGACGAGTATTAGGATTTATCCTCAGGAAAGTCGAATCGCTGACAACTAAGTTGCCATCTACCCCAAAGGAAGGCCCTAAACTGAACAAGCCACCAATCCTGACTTTATAGCCAATTAATGAATTAAAGGGAAATATTTCAATTGTCTGGCCTGTATCTCCAGCATCAAATTTTTCCGCTATCGGGCCAAATTCTGTGCGAGACATTCTGTCAAAAAGCATGACATCGGGAATTTTGAGCTTATCTATATTTTGCTCAATTTCTGCGATGTTCATTACTGGATTGCCTGGGTCGAAACCAATAACATATATTGAATATTTCTCACCAGTTACCGGATTTTTCAGTTTGGCAAATTGCAAATACATTGGGCTAACTGACTGTACGCCGTTAAACCCTAAAGCTTGATACAAACGAGTCCGCGAAAAGCTTTGATTTGAGGTCAAAGATTTATATTGCGAACTTACTAAAAATAAATCTCCTTTGAGATTTTGATGCACTGCGGTTGCGCTAGAATAAAGTGCATCTTGGAAACCAAGTTGCACAAACATTAGCAGCACAATAAAAGCAATACCGGCTACAGCTACTGCTAAACGGACTTTTTGCTGGGCTAGCTGTAGCCATGCTAAAGGAATTTTAAAATTCATGGATTTATGTGTTGTTAGTCATTAGAGACGCGATGAATCGCGTCTGTACAAGAGAAATTCTCTCCCCATGCCCTAAACTAAATTTGTATGGCAACATCTACTTGTAAGTTGGTTAACCGCGCAATTCTTTCGCTGTCTGCGGGGTTATCGATGGAAATTTTTACCTCAACTATTCTGCGGTCTGTGTCTGAACCTGGGTTGAGGCTGAAGATGCTTTGTTTGTCAACTTGCCAGCCAATTTCTTTGACGGTTCCTTTTAATGTTCCAGGAAATGCAGTGCTGGTGATGTTGGCTTTTTGTCCGACACGCACTTTTTGAACGTCGGTTTGATACACCTCTGCAATTACATTCATTTGGGATGTTTTACCTATCTCAGCAAATCCTGTGGTGGTGCTGATTACTTCTCCGGTTTTGGCGTGAATTTTCAATATTTTGCCATTAATGGGAGATTTTATGTAACTTAAATCCAAGTCTGCTTTTGCTTGTTGAACAGAAGTTGTTGCACTGTTGACTTCAGTTTGTGCGACTTGAACATCTACGCTACGCACTTCGCTAATACTCTTGAGTTGCGCTTGTGCTTGTTTGAGTTGTTCTTGGTATGTGTTTTCGGTACGTGTTTTGCTGGCTTGGGCTTCTGTGAGTTGCTGTTGTGTAGTTTTGAGTTGCAATGCTTTGCTGTCTGCTACGGAAGCTGCGATCGCACCTTGTTTATATAATTGCTGATAGCGATTGTTTTCGGCTTGAGCGTTATCTACCTCAGCTTGGACGCGGGCAATTGTCGCGTCTTGGGTAGCAATGTCTCCTTTATATTGTGACTCTAAACGCGCGATCGCTGCTTTTTGAGCATCAATGTCTCCGGTTTTCGCCCCAGATTTCACCTGCGCTAGTTTAGCTTTGCTAACTTGCAGTTGGTCTTTAGCCTGTTGCAATGCTGTTTTTGCACGACCATAAGTTTCTAGATACGCCAATACTTGCCCAGCCCTAATTGCCTCTCCTTCTTTGACTAACAGTTTTTCAACTCGCACGCCATTATTAGCATTAGGAGCATTCAAAGAAGTAACGTCACCGTCTGGCTGCAAACGCCCTAAGGCTGTGACAGCAACTTTTGTCGGGGTGGTGGGTTTTACAGGATTCGCTGGTTGTGTTTCAACTTTGGTTTTCGGCCAAAATGTTGCGAAACTATATAAAGTAACTAATCCCGTTGCTAAGGCGATAGAAGCTGCTAAAATTACTCGCGATCGCACAACAGGTTTTGTGAATAATCGGCTTTCTTTATTTACTGCCATATTTTCATTCCAATTCTTACTAGGGGATAGCTGAAATGGCTATATTTAATCGATAAGGGATAATAATTCAGAACTCAGAATTCAGAACTCAGGAGTCAGAATTCAAAATTTAGAAGGAGTTTAGTATGGTTGGTATATTGATAAATCAAATGTTTTCCTGATTCTTTAATTTTTTTGAGTCTCGAACTTCTGATGCTTGCGGTGAACTGCATCAATGACGAAAACTGCGGCTAAGAGTTCATTCTGAATTCTGAATTCTGAGTTCTGAATTCTTATGGTAGTGTTACTTGAAAGCTTCTTTAGTTATATCGTTACTTGTCCTCGAATCCAGTAGCGTAAAATACAATAGCGCTAGCCAGAAAACTTAACTATCAAGAATAATGAAGCGCCGAAAAATCAAATCAAAAAATTGAATAACCTTGTTCTTGAGTATGACTACAAAATTTTAATTTGTCAACCGTTTGACTTGGCATAAATCCTGATTTCCTCATCAAAATCTTTTTCACATTAAGTCGTAATTATCGCCTGTATCCACTACAAAAACTTTTTCATCCAAGCCTTTCAGCATTATTAAATAGTGGTTACTCCATACAAATATTAACAAAATTTTCTTGGTAATGTTGTGTAACGTAAGACATTATCCTTATTTTGACTAACATAATTAGCGATGTCTACGACGGGCTACGCCAACGCCAAGCTATTTGATTATGTTTACTATGCAACATATTCAAAATTAACAATTGCTTTATAGATAACCATTTTCATTTTTGTTTATATTTATATTAGTAAATCATCAAAAACATTAGTTGAATTATGATATTTCCCTGAAAAAAATACTTATAGCTATCTTATGTCTAGATGTATCTATGTAATTATTACTTAATGCCCAATAAATTGATACTGTTATTTTCAGAACCAATTTCCATTCAAAAGTCAGATAATTGTAGAATTGAGAGTTTTTTAAAGTATGAAGTTATACTAAAGCCTTGGATTTCGCTCAAAATAGATAGCAACAATAAGCTAGTTGTTTATAAAAAAAGTTTAAAGTAATCATTTAGTTTATATAAAGTGTGTTATTGTTTTTATTAATTCAATGCTTAAAAGGTGTGAGGTAAATTAGTTATTTAATTAAGATTTTGAAGGTAGAAATAACTAAATCTAATTGCTTGTTCATCACCTTATCAAGGTTTAATTACTTTTTCACATTGCATAAATTCCGATTAAAGGTGATGTTTTCTGTAACGAACTTGTCAACTTTTCTAGGTTGAATCCCATAAAATGTATTATCCTGGACGTTGAAACTGGCTATGACATTTATCAAGAAACAGAACGTTGTCATTAATACCAGCTACGTTGCTGCGGTTAAGCTTGATAATCAAACTATTGCGGTCAAAAAAAACGTTTCTGTTCTCTTAGCTGCTCTTCAATTTCTACTGTTCAGCAGGATACGATTGTTCAAAATATTAACCATCAATAATGGGATTTTGGATTTTGCGACAAGTCGGTGCGCTGGCTATCGGCGCTATGAACTTTTCAATACGGATTTTGGATTTTAACCGACTTATTGCGGGTGGCAAAAATTTTAAATTGCGAATCTAAAAGACACTCGCGGAGGCGGCGAGAGCTAACTATCGCAAGTCTAAAATACCAAATTAGTTGAGCGATCGCCACACTTTCAAAAATCAAGCCTTGCATAACATTTTTACACGATGCTGTGAGCCAAAATTGCCTGTAAACCTAAGGCTTTATTAGGGCAGTATGTCGTGTGGTGTTGATTGGGAGAAAAGCATTTAGCGCAGATAATATGGCTAATTGCTAACAAGACAAGAGATTTTCATTAATTAGTAGGCAACAGAAATTACTGTATCTACGAAATCCACAGTACTCACTATGCCCTATGTCTGCTCATTCAATTGATACTGCCTTAGCAGAGTTAGAGAGCCTGATTAATAATTGCGAAAAGGCTGTGATTAGGTCTATAGAGGAAAAAAAGATGAGTTCAGGAAAACCAGTGTCAATCAACAAACTTAACAGACAATTACAACACAATCCTATCGCCATTGTTGGCATGGCTTCTCTATTACCTCAAGCCAGAAATTTACGGGAATATTGGCAAAATATAGTAAATAAAATTGATTGTATTACTGATGTTCCTTCCACCCACTGGAGCGTCGAAGATTATTACGATCCAAATCCCAGAACGCCTGAAGATAAAACTTATTGCAAAAGAGGTGGATTTATTCCAGAGGTAGATTTTAACCCGATGGAATTCGGCATTCCACCAAGCATTTTAGAAGTTACAGATGTATCGCAACTATTAAGTTTAGTAGTTGCAAAAGAAGCGATGGAAGATGCTGGCTATGGCGACCAACGCGAATTCAACCGCGAAATGGTTGGGGTAATTTTAGGCGTAGCCATGGCCAAGCAGTTAGGAATGCCACTTTCTGCTAGGTTGGAATATCCGATTTGGGAAAAAGCTCTAAAAAGTAGCGGTTTATCTGACGAAGATACACAAAAAATCGTCGAAAAAATCAAAAGTGCCTATGTGAAATGGGACGAAAACGCCTTCCCTGGAATGCTGGCTAACGTAGTCGCGGGTAGAATTGCGAATCGTCTCAACTTTGGCGGGATGAACTGTGTAGTTGACGCCGCTTGTGCTAGTTCCTTCGGTGCTTTAAAAATGGCAATTAGCGAACTAGTTGAATATCGTTCTGACATGATGCTGACTGGTGGCGTTGACACCGACAACACCATCATGGCTTACATCTCCTTCAGCAAAACACCAGCCGTTTCTCCCGGTGAAAATGTCAAACCTTTCGATGCTAAATCCGACGGGATGATGCTCGGTGAAGGTATCTGCATGATTGTCCTTAAACGTCTGGAAGATGCAGAACGCGACAACGATAAAATCTATGCAGTCATCAAAGGTATTGGTACCTCCAGCGATGGACGCTACAAGAGTATTTATGCTCCCCGCAAGGAAGGCCAAGTCAAAGCCTTAGAACGCGCTTATGAAGATGCAGGATTTTCTCCCGCTACCGTTGGTTTGATGGAAGCACACGGCACCGGTACAATGGCTGGAGACCCGACAGAATTCGGTTCTTTACAGGATTTCTTTGCTGTGCATGACTCGAAAAAGCAGCATATCGCTTTGGGTAGCGTGAAATCCCAAATCGGACACACCAAAGCAGCTGCGGGTGCGGCGAGTTTGATTAAAACGGCTTTGGCGCTACATCACAAAGTATTACCGCCGACAATTAATATTACCGAGCCGAACCCCAAACTTAATATTAAAAATTCCGCCTTTTATTTGAATACCGAAACCAGACCTTGGATTCGTGCTGAAGGCGAAGCGCCAAGACGCGCGGGTGTAAGTTCTTTCGGCTTTGGCGGCACTAACTATCACGTTGTTTTAGAAGAATATCAAACCGACCAAAACCACGCCTACCGCTTACACAGTGGCGCTAATGAAGTGTTGGTGTTTGCTGCTACTCCGTCTCAATTGCTGGCTAAATCCGAAGACCTTTTAGCTAAATTGCGTTCGCCAGAAGCAAAAACACATTATGCAAAATTAGTCAATGAGTGCAAATCTCTAGAAATTCCTTCCTCTGCTGCCAGATTTGGATTTGTGGCACAGAACCTCGAAGAAACTTGCAAACTACTGCAAGTTAGCATTGACTGGCTGAAAAACAAAGGGTCAGCAACATCTTGGGAACATCCCCAAGGGATTTATTACCGCGCCTCTGGTATGGAATTGGGTGGAAAAGTTGTCGCCTTGTTCTCAGGTCAAGGTTCCCAATACTTAGAAATGGGACGGGAATTGGTGATGAATTTCCCGATGATGCAGCGTCTACATGGCTATATGGATAGCTTGTTGCTCAAAGATAACTTGCAGCCGCTATCGGAAATCGTTTTTCCCCATCCTGTGTTTGAAGAGGCAGAGAAAAATGCCCAAATTGCTGCCCTACAACGCACAGAATACGCTCAACCAGCCATCGGGGTGTTGAGTGCAGGGATGTATACCATACTGCAACAAGCTGGATTCAGATCCGATTTTGTTGCGGGACACAGCTTCGGAGAAATCACAGCATTGTGGGCTGCGGGAGTTTTGACTACCGAAGATTACCTATTTTTGGTGAAAGCTAGGGGTCAAGCAATGGCGGCACCGGAAGACCCAGACCACGATGCAGGTAGTATGCTGGCTGTCAAAGAAGACATCAGCAAAGTCGAAGCAGTGCTGAAACATTTTCCGCAAGTTGCGATCGCCAATCAAAATTCGCCAAATCAATATGTCTTAGCCGGGCCCACCGCAGAAATCGCTAAAGTCCGTCAGGCTTTACAAGACAAAGGATATACGGCTGTATTGTTGCCCGTATCGGCAGCATTCCACACACCGTTGATTGCCTTTGCTCAGAAATCCTTTGCGATCGCTACTAAGTCTGTCAAATTCGAGAATCCCAAAATTCCTGTTTACAGCAACGTCACCGGCAAACAGTATCCCAAAGAACCACAAACCATTCAAAAAATCCTCGAAACGCACCTTTCTAATTCCGTGCTGTTTAAGCAGGAAATTGAAAGCATCTATGCAGCCGGCGGTACTTGCTTCGTGGAATTCGGGCCCAGGAGAATTTTGACCAACTTGGTAAAAGAAATTCTCGGCGATCGCCCGCATCTTACCGTATCTTTGAACCCTAGTACTCAGAAAAATAGCGATCGTTCCTTGCGGGAAGCAGTTGTACAGTTGCGGGTAATCGGTATGGCTTTGAGCAACCTCGACCCCTACCAAGTTCCCCAAACCATACCTGCGATCGAACAGAAGAAGGCTATAAATGTACGTTTAAACGGCATCAACTACAGATCCGAAAAAACCAAAAACGCCTTCGCCCAAGCCTTGCAAAACGGACACAAAGTTACATTACCTGCGGTTTCATCTGAAAATTCAGCGAAACCAAATCAGCCCATCCCCTCTGAAACTGCGGCTCCTTTATTTACCAGCCTAGATGTGGCTCGAACTCTGCCCGTTACAGAGACTAACGGACATAAAAAAACACCCCCTATCGCTACCCCATCAATGAACGGTGTGACTTCTCATATCGCTACCCAACCAGAGCAGCAAATGAGTCCTGTGACCCTTTTAAGTCAACCAGCCCAGGAATCTAAGATGCAACCAACACCCGAAAAACTTACAAATTACCAACAACTTTTAGAAAGTTTAGAATACCTCCTGACACAGTTCCAGCAAAACCAATCTGAGAATTTACAAGCTCACGGAGCTTACCTCAACCATCAAATGGAATACGCCAAAGCGTTCTTCCAATTGATGCAGCAACAAAATGCGCTGTTGAGTGAAAGTAAATCTACAGCAGAAACCACCAAGCTGAAACAAGTTGTCATGGAAAGCTTGGAACGCAGCATGATGCAGTTTCACTCCCAACAAGGTGAAACCCTACGCATTCACGAGCAATATCTCCAAGAGCAGCTGGAATATACAAAAAACTTTTTCCAACTCATACAGCAAGAGTATTCTCTAATCATCTCAGAAGATGGAGCGACAGAACTGACAGAGAAACTCAGCAACGGTGCAGGACATCATTTTATCCCCTTCACCACACAAACAACCGTTACCGAAGAGGCACCAGTACCTTCCACTACAAAGATAGTAGAAGCTTTACCCTCACCTGTAACTGAGCCAGTAGCGAAAAACGGCAACGGCTCAACACATACCCAACCACCTCTCCCTGCTCCCAAGGTAGTACCTGTAGTCGAAACCCCGGTAATTCCCCAACTAGTACAGCCTGTAGTCGAAACTCCAGTACTTCCCCAACTAGTACAGCCTGTAGTTGAAATTCCAGTAATTCCTCAAATAGTACAGCCTGTAGTCGAAACCCCTGTAATTCCCAGTCCCCAATCCCCAGTCCCCAGTCCCCAACCCCCAGTCCCCAATGCAACCATTGATATTGTTGACTTGGATAAAAACCTCCTAGCCATCACCAGCGACAAGACCGGCTACCCGGTAGAAATGCTGGAAATGGATATGGACATGGAAGCAGACTTGGGAATTGATTCCATCAAACGGGTGGAAATCTTGGGAGCGTTACAGGAAATGTATCCTAACCTACCCAAGCCCAACTTAGAAGAACTGGCAGAAAAACGCACCATCGGTCAAGTTGTAGAATATCTGCAATCCTTTGCTTCTAAAAGCGTTTCTGTAGAAGTTGTAATTCACGAAGTACAACAACCAGTAGAAACTCCAGCGCCAGAAATACAACAAGTAGTAGAAACTCCAGCAGAAGTTACACCTGAAGTCAGTGTAGTTGTTGCATTCACTCCACAACCAGAAGCAGAACCCGCAGCAACAACTAATGAATTTCCCGACTTAGCTCAAACCCTCCTAGCCATCACCAGCGATAAAACCGGCTACCCGGTGGAAATGCTGGAACTAGAAATGGACATGGAAGCCGACTTGGGGATTGACTCCATTAAAAGGGTAGAAATCTTAGGGGCGATGCAGGAAATGTACCCCAACTTACCCAAACCGAATATCGAGGATTTGGGAGAACTCCGCACCATCGGTCAAATAGTTGATTACCTACAGCAGCTAGCTGGAGGTGAAAAAAAAAAGTATGAGTCTGAGTTTGTCCAGCAGCCACCGGAATTAGAGTCTAGTATCGCCCGGTATCCCGCCAAACTCAGAACACTACCAAAACCCGATCGCTTGGATTTCACGTTACCAGAGGGATACATCACCTTAATCACCGATGATGGTTCCCTCACTACTGCCAAATTAACTGAATCCTTAATCGTCGAAGGCTCAAAAGTAGTAGTTATCAGTTTCCCGCAATCCTTGATTCCCCAACAATCGCCCTTACCCGCAGGAGTAACCCGCGTCACCTTGGCAAACTTGAGCGAAGAACATCTGCAACAACAACTACAAGCGATCGCCACTCACTGCGGTAAGGTTGGGGCTTTCATCCATCTACATCCTATTTTCGCAGTCAATAACACCGGGACAATTCCCTACATCGAACAAGAAAAGGCGATCGTCAAGCACGTATTCTTGATGGCGAAACACCTCAAACCTGCTCTCACCGAAGCCGCACAACATGGACGTAGTTGTTTTTGCACAGTCGCTCATCTCGATGGTGCCTTCGGTTTAGATTACCAAGTCAAATTCGGAGCGATCGCAGCTGGTTTATTTGGACTAACCAAAACCCTGAGATGGGAATGGCCAAAAGTCTTTACACGGGCGATCGACCTCAGCCCCAAAATTGACGCCCAACAGTCAGCAAACCACATCATCGCCGAACTCCACGACCCCAACCTTTATATCGGCGAAGTTGCCTACGGCTCACAAGGAAGAGTCACCCTAATCGCCAATCCAAAAGTAGTCTAATCCCTCCATCTCTTCTCTCTGCGCCTCCGCGTCTCTGCGTGAGGTCAAGAAATACTTATCTTAAAGGCGTTGCTGATTATAAGTATGAATTTAGTTCACGCAGAGGCGCAGAGTCGCAGAGAGTAAAAGTTGAGAAGAGTTGATTTTTATGTAGTTTTTTACGAGGATTTATGAGCAAAACAGCCCAGCTTAGTCCATCATCTGTTTTTGTCGTTAGCGGCGGTGCAAAAGGGATTACGGCTGAGTGTACTATCAAATTAGCCCAGCAACAACCCTGTAAATTTATTCTCCTCGGTCGCTCTGAATTATTAGAAACCGAGCCAGATTTTGCCCAAGGTTGTGAAGAATCAGCATTGAAAAAACGCATCATGGAAAATCTTCTTGCCCAAGGAGAAAAACCCACACCCATGAATGTGCAAAAAATATATAACAAAATTGCCTCCAGCCGCGAAATTAAAAAGACCCTCGCAGCAATTGAAAAAGCAGGAGCTAAAGCCGAATATATTAGCGTTGATGTTACAGATACACAGGCTTTACAAGAAAAATTGGCTAATGCTGTACAACGTTTGGGGTCAATTACAGGCATTATACATGGGGCTGGAAATTTAGCCGATAAATTAATTGAAAAGAAAACAGAAGAGGATTTTGAAAAAGTTTATACTGCCAAAGTGAAAGGATTAGAAAACCTCTTGGGCTGTATTAATCCTAATCAACTTCAGCATTTAGTTTTGTTTTCTTCAGTAACAGGATTTTACGGAAACATTGGTCAATCCGATTATGCGATCGCCAATGAAATCCTCAATAAATCAGCCCATATTTTCAAACAACAATATCCCTCATGTCATGTAGTAGCAATTAACTGGGGAGCTTGGGACAGCGGCATGGTGTCACCAGAACTCAAAAAAGCTTTTGCTGAACGAGGAGTTGAAGTGATTCCCGTAGAAGCTGGGACAAAAATGTTAGTCAACGAATTGCATCTCGCCTATCAAGATAATACACAAGTTGTCATTGGCAGCCCCCTAGTACCCTTAGCTAGAGAGTTAGATTCCGAACTCCGTAGCTATCGTTTGCGCCGCCGGATGACATTAGAAGAAAATCCATTTTTACTGGATCATGTGATAGCTGGCTCTCCAGTATTACCTGCTACATGCGCTCTCTCATGGATGATTGATTATTGCGAACAACTTTATCCAGGATACAGATTTTTTGCTGCTCAAGACTTCAAAATTTTGAAAGGAATTACTTTTAATGAGACTCTAGCAAATGAATATATTGTAGACGTTGAAGAAATTTCTAAAACCAATGGACAACAAATTACATTCAACACCAAAATATCGAGTAAAAATCCCGCTGGCAAAACATTTTATCATTTCAGCGCCCAAATCCAACTATTACTAGAAATACCCACAGCCCCAATTTACGATGCAGCTAACCTAGAAGAAGATAATACCATTACTCTCACTGGTAAATCTTTTTATCAAAATGGAGAAGCTACATTATTTCATGGCAAAGCTTTTCAAGAAATTCAAAAAGTTCTAAATATCACCCTAGAAAAAATCACTACACAATGTCTCTGGGAAGGAATTTCACAGAAACAACAAGGACAATTTCCAGTCCAATGGGTCAATCCATATACAACTGACCTAAGTATGCACGCACTCTGGGTTTGGACACAACACTTCCATCAAGAAGGTTGTTTACCCGGACAAGTCGCAAAATACGAACAATTTGCAGCCACACCACAAAACGAACCCTTCTACGTCTCCTGCGAAGTCAAATCCAAAACCCCCAGTAGCGCCACCGCCGATATCATCATCCACAACCACCAAGGTCAAATCTACTCACGCCTCCTCGGAGCCAGAGCAATCATCTGGTCAATGAAACTCCTCAGAAGCTAACTCTCCTCTCCTCCTCCGCGCCTCTGCGCCTCTGCGTGAATTTTCAAGTTTGGGGAACAGCGTAAATCCTGCCTTTTGCTCATCCCTAATACCCAAACCTTGAGGATAAAAATAATGGAAAAAATCGCCATTATCGCATTGTCATGTCTATTCCCCGACGCCAAAAACCCCGAAGAATTCTGGCAAAATATCATCAATAAAAAAGAGTCTACCTCATCAGCAACCATCCAAGAATTTGGAGTAGACCCAGAAATCTTCCACCATCCACTAAAAGGTACACCAGATAAAACATATTCCCTGAAAGGTGGATACATCCGCAACTTTGAATTTGACCCATCCGGCTACAATCTACCACCAGAATTACTTCAAAGTTTAGATAACACCTTCAAATGGTCATTGTACGCCGCCAAACAAGCAATTCTCCAAAGCAGTTATTGGGGCAATCAAACCGTTCTCTCCAAATGCGGTGTAATTTTGGGAAACCTTTCATTCCCAACAAAACTTTCCAATCAACTATTTTCTCCCATCTACCAAAAAACCATTACACCTGCCCTAAAAGAACTTTTACAACTTCCAGATTTAGATTTACCCACTCTACCAACTGCCAATCAAGCATCATTATATAATGCAATGATTTCCGGCTTACCAGCAGCAATAATCGCTCAAGCCTTATCATTATCCCGCATTAACTTATGTCTCGATGCTGCTTGTTCGTCATCATTTTATGCCATTAAACTGGCTTCTCATTATTTGCGATCGCACAAAGCCGACGTAATGTTAGCCGGAGCCATCAGTAGTGCAGATTCCCTATTTGTGCGGATGTTATTTTCTGGCGTTCAAGGATTTCCAGAAAACGGTCTTAGCCGTCCCTTAGATAAATCATCCAGAGGGCTAATTCCCGCCGATGGTGTTGGCATAGTGATGCTCAAGAGATATTCTGATGCTGTTAGAGACGGCGATAAAATTCTTGCTACCATCTGCGGTAATGGACTCTCCAATGATGGTAAAGGAAAGCATTTACTCAGCCCCAATCCTAAAGGACAAATCCTTGCTTTTGAGAGAGCTTATAATGAAGCAAAAATTAATCCTCAAAGTATCGATTATTTAGAGTGCCATGCTACCGGCACATTATTAGGAGACACAACAGAATTCAATTCTATCGAAACATTCTTTGGTCAACATCAAGCCGCACCATTAATAGGTTCTGCTAAAGCAAATACAGGTCATTTATTAACCGCGGCTGGTATGGTTGGCTTGACCAAAGTAATCTTGAGTATGTCTAACGGTGTCATTCCACCGACTTTGAATGTTACTGAACCGATAGCTAGTGAAAATAGTAAAATTCCCGCCGACAAAATTGTTAAAACTGCCACTGCATGGCCTAATAATAACGCTTCAATAAAACGGGCTGCTATCAGTGCTTTTGGTTTTGGCGGTACTAATTCTCATCTGATTTTAGAACAAGGAACGACAACAGAATTAGACAATTCAAGCGAACCCGTTTCACCTGTAAAACTTGCAATTGTCGGTATGGATGCCTTTTTCGGCAAATGTAACGGCTTAGATGCTTTTGAACGTTCGATTTATGATGGCACTCAGCATTTTGTTTCGTTACCCCCGCAAAGATGGCAGGGTATAGAAAACCAAGAAAATTTACTCAAAGAGTACGGTTTGCCAGAAGGTAAAGCACCAGTCGGGGCATACATTCAAGATTTTGAAATCGATACATTAGCGTGTAAAATTCCACCGAATGAAGTAGATAAATTAAATCCACAACAATTGCTACTTCTGAAAGTGAGCGATCGCGCCCTCAAAGATGCGAAAATCCCAGAAGGTAGCAACGTCGCAGTTATCATTGCCGCCGAAACAGAATTATCTGTACATCAACTACAGCAAAGATGGAATTTACCTTGGCAAGTTAAAGAAGGCTTACTCGCCGAAGAAATCTCTTTACCTAACGAACAGCTAACTCAACTAGAAACCATCGTCAAAGATAGCCTTCATCACCCAGTAGAAATCGGCGAATATGTCAGCCACATCGCCAACATCATGGCAAGTCGTATTTCTGCTTTGTGGAATTTCACCGGGCCAGCATTTACGATGACAGCGGGCGAAAATTCTGCCCTCAAAGCTTTAGAAGTAGCACAAATGCTACTGGCTGCTGGAGAAGTTGAGGCTGTAGTTGTTGGTGCCGTTGACTTGGCTGGCGGTGTCGAAAACGTCTTACTGCGAAGCCAAATGGCTAAGGTGAATACGGGTATCAATACCTTGAGTTACGACCAAAACGCAGACGGCTGGACGGTAGGCGAAGGTGCGGGTGCAGTTGTTTTAAAACGTCATGACACCGCCCTAGAAAATGCGGAACGCATCTATGCAGTTATTGACGCCGTTAGCATCGGACAAGCCCATTCCACCGTTGTTGATGGCAAAACCATCAACCAAGTCTGCAAACAAGCTTTCGAGATTGCAGGTATCCAACCCACAGAGGTCAACTACCTGGAAGTTTGCGGTAGTGGTATTCCCCAGGAAGATGCAGCCGAAATCACAGGTTTACTGCAAGCTTATCCGCCAGTAGGAGATGGGTTGCACTGTGCAATTGGTAGCGTCAAAGCAAATATCGGTCACACCTACGTTGCTTCGGGAATTGCCAGCCTAATTAAAAACGCTCTTTGCTTGTATCACAGGTACATACCCGGTACTCCCAACTGGTCTGGTGTGAAAACGCCGCAAGTATGGGAAGGTAGTCCTTTCTATGTGGCTACAGAATCAAGACCTTGGTTTTTAGGTAAAAACGCTAAATCAAGAGTTTCGGCACTTAATAGTATTGGCTGTGATGGCAGTTTTGCTCACGTCATCTTATCGGAAGAAGGTAGCCAAGAAGAACGCACCAGCCGATATTTAGAGGAAAAACCTTTTTGCCTTTTCCCCATCCCGGCTGATGATAGCTCAAGTTTATTTGCAGCTTTGGATAATTTCCAAAAAGCCATCGAAAATTCTGCTTCTTTAAAAGCAACTGCTAACGAATATTTTGAAAACTTTCAAAAACAATCGGCTGCAAAATATGTCCTATCAATTACAGGACGCAACCAAAAAGAATTACTCAAAGAAATCGAATCTGCGCGTAAAGGTATCAATAACGCTTTTGAACGTGGAGGAGATTGGCAAACTCCTGTTGGTAGTTATTTCACTCCTAAACCACTGGGTAAACAAGGTGAAATTGCTTATATTTATCCGGCAGCAGTCAATTCTTATCTTGGCATTGGTCGCACGCTATTTCGCTTATTCCCAAGAGTCTACAACGACTTAATGGTTAAAAGTATTTACAAACGTGCTGCTGATGTGGAACCGCTAGTTTTTCCCAGAAGTTTGAAAAAATTCACTACTAGGGAACTAGAAACTTTAGAAAAGAAATTGCTAGATGATTCTCTAGCAATGTTTGAAGCGGAAATGTTTTGTACCAGATTACTCACTACCATTATTCGTGATGATTTTCAAGTTAAACCCAAATATGTTTTTGGGTATAGCTTGGGCGAAACAAGCATGATGGTCGCTCAGGGAGTTTGGAGCAATTTTTATGAAGGTAGTAGTAGCTTCAACTCATCAGCTTTATTTGGCGATAGATTATCCGGGCCGAAAAATGCTGTGCGTGAGTATTGGGGACTACCAAAAATTTCCTCAGCTTTCGACAATAATCTTTGGGGTAACTATGTTTTAATGGCTAGCCCAGAGCAAGTGGGGGAATGTCTAAAAAATGAACAGCGCGTTTACTTAACTCAGATTAATACACCGGAAGAAGTATTAATTGCTGGCGAACCAGAAGCCTGTCAGCGAGTCATAAAAACCTTGGGCTGTAATGCTTTCCCGGCTCCCTTCGACCATGTGATTCATAGCGAAGCGATGCGTTCCGAATATGGTGAATTGGTGAAATTAAACACTTTACCATCACAAAATATTCCTGGCGTTGTATTTTATTCTGCTGCTGAATACCAACCAATAAAACTTGAGAGTGGCGAAATTGCTCGTAGTATTGCCACGGGTCTTTCTCAACAATTAGACTTCCCCAGGTTAGTTAATCACCTCTACGCTGATGGTGCCAAAATATTCATTGAAGCTGGTGCAGGTAATGTCTGTTCTCGCTGGATTGATAAAATTCTCCAAGGTAAAGAACACATTACAGTATCCCTAAATCGTAGAGGTATGGATGACCATACTGCTTTTGTCAAAGCACTGGCAAAACTGGTTAGCCACCAGGTAGATGTTGATTTATCGCCACTGTATAGTGTTGCCCAAACTACCAATAAAAGTAAGGCAACTCTGAGAACTGTAACCTTAGGCGGACAATCAATTACTGATAGCATTTTGACAGAAGATAACCGCCAAATATTTGGGAATTTAGTTGAGAAATGTAAAGGCGATCGCCCCAAAATCCAGCCTCAAATTTTACCAAACTTCTCATTAGAAACTCCCAGCCCAATCTCCTCCCAAACAACTAATACAGATCGCATTCCACCCTCCCCTCTCCACCCTGAAAAAGTTGCAGCGAAAAATATCATTAATAACGGTTTTGAATTTAAAGAAGAAGTAAAATCTTCTGAGTCAACCGCAATTGAACAAACAACCACTCAACCTAAATTTTCCCCACCAACCACCACTCGGAAACTTCGTAGAATCATCCAAATGTCAGATTTAAATAAGTCTCAGTATCAAAAACTCAACGCTAACAATTCAAAGATAACTAAAGCACACACAGCCTTCCTACAAGCCAGACAAGAATTTAGCAAGCAAATGAGTGAAATCATTCAACTCCAATTAGCCTGCGCCCAAAACTTACTCGACGAAGAATCCAAATAAAGAAAGCAGAAAGCAATTAGTGAACCGCAGCACCACACTAATTGCATCCACCTCAAAAACCCCATCTCCCAAACTCTCCGCGCCTCTGCGCCTCTGCGTGACACAAATTCAAACTTCTACAAAAACCCAACTCCAACGCTAATAATTCGAGGGACAACTGCTGTGACAACCGTAGATACGGTACTAAGTAAACACGATAACGGCCTGAACTTCTCCCCCTGGTTCCCCACTCAAAACCAAATTTGGAAAGGTTCATTAGAATCTATATCTTTCGACCAACAAACCATCAAAAACAAATTGATGGTATTAGATAAACCTTGCTACGTCGTGAAAGTTGCCGGAAAAATCGGTGTCACCAACGAGGGGTATTTATCCCCTACTGAAAATGGCACAACAGCACAAGTAGACCTGTTAACATTTGTTCCACCAGTCAGAATTCAACAATTAGGAGATCCCAACTTCCTCTCCTTTCATGGCGTCAAATATGCCTACGCTACCGGTGCAATGGCTGGCGGAATTGCTTCAGAAGAAATGGTAATTGCACTCGGAAAAGCCCAAATTTTGAGTTCTTTTGGCGCAGGTGGTTTAAGTCCAGACCGTTTGGAAGCAGCGATTAAAAAAATTCAACAAGCCTTACCTCAAGGCCCTTACGCATTTAATTTAATTCACAGCCCCAGCGAACCTGCAATTGAACGCCGTGCTGTAGATTTATATCTCAAATATCAGGTAAAAACCGTAGAAGCATCTGCATTTCTAGATTTAACTCCCAACATTGTTTACTATCGCGTAGCTGGTTTGGGATTAAATGACGCCAATCAAATTGAAATCAGAAATAAAGTCATTGCCAAAATTTCTCGCCGAGAAGTTGCTACAAAATTTATGCAACCGGCACCACCCAGAATTCTCAAAGAACTTCTGGAACAAGGGTTAATTACAGACTTGCAAGCAACTCTCGCCGCTAAAGTTCCGATGGCTGATGATATTACCGTCGAAGCAGATTCTGGCGGTCATACAGATAACCGTCCCTTGGTTTGTTTGCTACCTTCTATTGTTGCTTTGCGCGATGAAATTCAAGCCCAATATCATTACCAAATACCCATTAGAGTAGGGGTAGCAGGTGGAATTGGTACCCCAGAATCAGCATTAGCCGGTTTCATGATAGGTGCTGCTTACATAGTAACTGGTTCCATAAATCAATCATGCATTGAATCTGGCGCTTGCGAGCATACCAAAAAATTACTTGCTCAAGCAGAAATGGCTGATATGATGATGGCACCAGCCGCAGATATGTTTGAAATGGGAGTCAAATTACAAGTCCTCAAACGGGGTACAATGTTCCCCATGCGGGCGCAAAAATTATTTGAACTCTATCGCGCTTATGACTCAATTGAAGATATTCCTGTAGCAGAAAGAGAGAAATTAGAAAAACAAGTTTTTCGCAAAACTATTGCTGAAGTTTGGGAAGGAACGGCAGCTTATTTGTCCCAAAGAAACCCGGAAAAACTGGGTAAAGCTGTCAATAATCCTAAGCTGAAAATGGCGTTGATTTTCCGCTGGTATTTAGGATTATCTTCTCGCTGGTCTAATTCTGGTGAAAAAGGTCGAGAAGTCGATTATCAAATTTGGTGCGGGCCGGCAATGGGTAGCTTTAATGACTGGGTAAAAGGTTCTTACCTGTCTGACCCAAATAATCGCCGAGTAGTTGATGTTGCTGACCAAATTATGACTGGCGCAGCCTTTTTATATCGCATTCAAAGTTTGAAAATGCAAGGGCTACAACTTTCTAATTATTACAGTCAATATCAACCAGTTACTTCTACATTAGTGGAGATTTAAAAATGACTTTAAAACAGTCTTTTACCGCAGCAGATATTCAGAGTTTTTTGGTATCGAACTTAGCTGAACTGCTAGGCGTAGAAACTTCTGAAATCGACATCGAAGAACATTTAGAAAACTATGGTTTGGATTCCGCCCAAGCAATGATTCTAGTAGGTAAATTAGAAAAACTACTAGGATTTCAACCATCTCCGCTGCTGTTATGGCATTACCCAAATATTGCATCACTTTCGCAGCGTTTAGCTGAAGAAGTACAAGAAGATTCAGCGATTCAAGATACAAAATCAGCATCTTCTAATGTTAATACTACCCCCTCGGTTTTAGATTTAGGTGCTGAGGCTGTTCTCGATCCTACTATTAATCCTGGCGCTGCTGCTAATTTACCTATAGGTGAACCCAAGAACATCTTTTTAACTGGAGGAACCGGCTTTTTAGGAGCTTTTGTCATCCGGGAATTACTACAGGAAACCAAGGCGGATATCTATTGTTTAGTCCGTGCTGATAATGCTGAAGCAGGCAAGACTAAACTGCAAAATAATCTCCAACAATATGCAATTTGGCAGGAAGAATATAATTCTCGAATTATTCCTGTAGTTGGCGATTTATCTTTGCCTTTGTTAGGTCTTGGATTAGAACAATTTCAAATCTTAGCTGCCAAAATTGATAGTATTTATCATAGCGGTGCTTTGCTGAATTATGTTTATCCCTACTCGGCATTGAAGGCTGCTAATGTTCTGGGAACTCAAGAAGTTTTAAGATTAGCTTGTCAAATTAAAGTCAAGCCCGTACATTACGTTTCCAGCGTTGCTGTTTTTGAATCGCCTGTTTATGCTGGTAAGGTTGTCAAAGAACAGGATGAATTCAATCATTGGGAAGGTATTTATCTTGGCTACTCCCAAACAAAATGGGTAGCTGAAAAGTTAGTGAAAATCGCCCGCGACAGAGGACTTCCTGTAACTATCTATCGTCCACCTCTGATTTCTGGAGATAGTAAAACAGGGATTTGTAACACTCACGATTTTATCAATTTGATGGCTAAGGGCTGTCTACAAATGGGAAGTTTCCCTGATGTAGAATATATGATGGATATGTCTCCTGTAGACTATGTGAGTAAAGCCATTGTCTATCTATCACGTCAGAAAGAATCCATAGGTAAGGCTTTCCATTTACAACATCCCCAACCTGCGCCGTTGAAAGTTTTAGTTGACTGGATACGTTCTTTTGGTTATTCAGTTGAGATGATTCCCTACGAAAAATGGCAGTCAGAGTTAATTAATAATGTGTCTTCTGTAGACAATCCTTTATACACTCTACGACCCTTTTTACTGGAACGCTGGTCTGACGAACAATTGACTATTCCCGATTTATACCTGCAAGCTAGAAGACCACATATTAGTTGCCAGGATACACTTCATGCACTAGCGGGAAGTTCTATTGCTTGCCCGACAATTGACTCTCAATTGTTTATGACCTATACTGCCTATTTGATTCAAAGCGGATTCTTGAATCTCGCTTAGAGAGACAACAGAATTTTAGGCGTTGCTGATTTCATGTATGAAAACGATTGTACATGATATCAAAATATTTGTAGAGACGTTGCAATGCAACGTCTCTACATTGTGGATTTATATGGTAATTCAGCATACGGAATTTTAGATTTTTGATTTTGAATATTCAATCCAAAATTCAAAATTTATAATTTTTTGATAACAAAGCAATTTCTACTTTTAAAGTAAAACAAAAAGTATCAAATTTTACATTTTAAAACTCTATTTTTTGGTGGGTAGAGTTTTCGCTAGTTATGAATCATGACTTCTATTTTAGAAACGTAAATTTTAAAATTACCTTCTTGACAAAAAACAGTCTACAATGGTTATTGTAAATCATCAAATTTTGAATTTACCTACATTTGTGAGTAAGCAAAATATGCTTCTCTAGAGGGATATATCCTGCTTTTTCCTGATATATCAACGCTTCATTCGTAATTAAAAAGTAAATTACAGATTTTTTTGGCTCAAGACGTTTTTCGTAATTTGAGATATTAAGCATACTTAATTGTAGAACAAGAAACACTGTCAATGGAAAGCAGTTTAATTCAGTTCAATTCACCAATATTCTTACATGAACACAACACACCAAAAACAGAGCAAAAAAACTGCTCTTATTACTGGGGCAGCAAGTGGAATTGGCTACGAATTAGCGTATCTTTTTGCTGCTGATGATTACAATCTTGTCTTAGTAGATAAAAATGAGCTAAAGCTAAGAGAAGTTGCTGAGAAATTTCAGTCAAAATTCGGAAATTTTGCCAAACCTCTTGTCAAAGATTTATCCATATCAACCTCTCCAGAAGAGATTTTCACGGAGTTGCAACAAGCCGATATTCAGGTTGATGTATTGGTAAATAATGCTGGATTTGGTACTTATGGTTTATTTCATGAAACAAGCCTAACTGCTGAATTGGAAATGCTACAGGTAAATTTGGTGTGTCTCACCCATTTAACTAAGCTATTTCTCAAGGATATGGTTAAGCAAGGTGAAGGCAAAATATTAAACGTCGCTTCGGCTGCTGCTTTTCAACCAGGCCCTTTGATGGCGGTTTATTTTGCGACTAAGGCTTATATCTTATCGTTTTCAGAAGCGATCGCCAATGAATTAGAAGGCACAGGCGTCACTGTCACAGTTCTTTGCCCAGGTTCCACAGAATCAGCCTTTCATCAAAGAACCGGAATGGCAGACTCTAAGATGCTCAAGGGTAAGAGAATGATGGATGCTCAAACAGTAGCCGAAATCGGTTATCGCGCTTTAATGAGAGGCAAAACCATTGTCATTCCTGGTTTCATCAATAAATTACTAGCAAAATCCGTCAGATTTGTACCTAGAAAACTGGTCACGAAAATTGTTAGAAGTATGCAGGAAGAGAAATAGGCTTCAGGGGCAAAGGAGAGAATAATTAATGGTCAATAGAAATCTCCATAAATTAATTCTGCGTTACCCGAAAACGTTGTAGAGACGTAGCATTGCTACGTCTCTACATTGATTTTCACCAGATGTTTAAGATCAATATTGCCAACATTTTAAATTCCAGCCAAAATCTGCTACAGCAACAGCACCAACATAATTATTAGCAGGTACTAATTCAAAAAGACTCCAGTTTTCAGATATCTGTAACTTGGCTGGTTGTGTGGGAGTAAGGAAAACTTCAACTTCCTCTAATTGGGAGAGTCCGTCTCCGGTTGCTTTTAAATAAGCTTCTTTGCAAGTCCAGTAACGGAAAAATGTTTCTTGCTGTTGGTTTGAAGGGAGCGATCGCAACATTTCATATTCTCTCGCTAAAAAGAACCGTTTGGCAAGAGCCTCCAAATCTGAAATCCGACGAATATATTCTACATCGACACCAATTTCACGCTGACAATTCACCGCACACAACCCTAATTCTTGGGAGTGAGACAAATTAAACTCCAGCCCACTGTCAGCAAATCTCTCTGCTAATAATGGTTTGCCACGCTGTTGATAATTAAACTCAACTTCTGATGGCTTAATACCCAAGTAACGGCCTAATATACTTCGCAGGCTACCACGACCAGCAATGAAACGCTGCCGATGTTGCGGGAAATGAAATCGTTCAGCGCGAGTAATTTCGTCACTAGAAAGCGTCTCTCTCAAATTTTGTAACTGTGGTTCTGGTTGGTCAAGGTTTATCCGCCAGACATGAATTTCATCCGATAACAAAGTTAAATCTGTTGGTGCAGGTAGCCAAAAATGAGTAGGAGCAGTCAAGGAAGTTGTACTCTAGTAGTTTGTTTAATTAAGACAATTGTCAACACTAGTATACTAATGCGCTGGAACAACGCGATCGCTTCGTAGGTTTACAGCTTCTTGCCAACGAGCCGTTTGCAGGGTTACAAGTAACCCACTCGAAATATCACGCCCTTACTAACTTAAATCTTTGCATCAAGTTTTACGAAATTTGTCAAAAAATATATAATATTTGTTTATATTCTGGCAAAAATTTCAATCTACTTTACGATATATCTTTACAAACGTGAGTCTACAGAAAGTTAGGTAAAAGAAAATCATTTTTCAATTTATAGCCACAAGTAATAGTCAAAGAAATTTTACTTAAAAAAATAAATCTAAAATGCAATATTTTGCACCATTTGTATAAGCGATCGCCCTTTCTGTATATACAATTACGCTTATTTTTACTAGGATCTACCAGAAGAGTTATCAAATGTTAAGTCTCGCTGTAAACAGAACTACTTAATACTCAGTTACAATCGCTGGAATTCCTTTTAATAACTCAAATCTTGATTGATTGCTATAAATTTACTTACTTATTTTATTACTCTAGGTGTACAGTACTTAATTCAACGTTAAATCCTCTGAAAGAGAATACGTTAAAACCCTCGACAGAGAATAGCAAATTTTATTTTAGCTACAACATTAGCTATTACACTATTACTTCAAGGAACGACGAATAATGTCTGCAACTTTTTTGGTAGAGCCTAAGTTTTGCAATGGACAGAGGGTAAGTTTTATGGGTGGGGAAGGCGTCATCAACAACTACCGATTTAGGTCAGGTAACTGGGAATATTTGGTGCAGATGCCTATGGGGCCTGAGCCAGAAATGGGTCGGGTTGGTTATGAAACCATGATTTGGCTGTCTGAACTAGATATATGTTCGCTGGTAAATAATTTTTCTCAAAAACTGTTAAATCTGGAACAAAAAAATATTGCCAAAGCTTGTTAAAAAGCTATTAGAACTAATTGTTTTTTTAGAGATAGTGAGGATGAATGATCGAAACTTTGGGATACCTTGCATTTTTTTTGGTGCTACTGACAGCGCTACTATCAGCAATTAAGCAAATGAGCGTTGCTCTGGATGAACTAGATATTGAGCGTTTTACTCTCTGGACAGGTATTGCTTCTGTCATTGCTGGTATACCAGCTATATTGTGGTGATAGTGTTATTATTGAGCTTTTTGGCAATTTTTGTGTAAATCTTGAACTTTAAAAATGAACACACCAGCATTCACCGATCGCTCTCTTAATCTTATACAGTGAGTTGTTGAAAAACTGAATGTAGTCACTCTATTTTCAGTAATAAGACTACATCAGTTAAGTATTATCGCTGCTATGATATTGCCTCGCCTACTACTCTATTCGCTTTTGCTCCAACCATTCTAAAATCCGATTCCATGCCCACCAAATATCAGGGTCATTAAATTGTCGTTGGCACTCTTTACTACTAAAATAACCAACATGACCGCCGTATTGAGTGAGTAACAAATCTATTGCCGGATTTTCATCGCAAGCAACTTGCAATTCTGGTATGATAGCTGGGTCAAAAAGTGGGTCATTGGCAGCATAAATAATCAAAGTTGGTTTTGAGATTTGCGGCAATATTTTTAAAGCACTACTAGCTTGGTAATATGCCTCAACAGAAGAAAAACCTAGCCGATTAATTACCAATTCATTGTCAAATCCCCAAATACTATTCGCCCGTTCAATTGCCTCAGGATCGAAGCTTCCCGGATGTAAATCGTGTAGTCGCCATGCCAATTTTTTTAAATCCCGTGCAATTCCCGCTTCTATATATCTACCGAAACGTTTTGTAACTAGATAAGATAGCGATCGCTCTGAATCCAAACTCGGACAGATCGTCATACCACCGCCAATATCACTATCTTCTAACCCTAAATCTCCATTTTCCTTAATCACTTCCCCAGCGACTTTTACCCCCCACAGCGCCAATTGTCCTCCCAAAGAAAACCCTGTAAACCAAAATTTTCCCGGACATCCCATTGCCTTAGCAGCCGCAGCAATGCGAACATAATCTTCGCCCTCATAAAGACCATCAGAGGTTAGAGTCGGCGATAATTCGGCTGTTTTGCCGTGGGCACGCCAATCAAATAACACCACAGCATACCCTTGAGCGAAAGCCTTACGTCCCAGCGCCCTCAAATACCATTGTGTTTCTAACTCTCCTGTAATCCCATAAGTGCCGATAATCGTACTATGAGCATTTTCCGGGATGGCAACCAAGCCAAAAATTGGCACACCTTGGCCGCCAATAAAGATTTGTTCGTGATAAGACGGTTCTGGCTCGCTAATTGTAGTTTCCCAATAACGTCTTCCCCACAAAGCAGCGTGTACAGTCGCGATCGCACCGTTTTGTAAAAACCAAGACGGATTGTAGGAGGGAGTATAACACATCATAGACTATAGGATTTCGTAGTATTTAAGTCTTGATTTCACCGTCATTTAATCTTAATATTTATGTAAGATTTAAAATCTTTTTTAGAAACGATTCAAAAATCTTTGTATCTATCAAAGGTTCTTATTTATCCTTAATAAGTAGTAATAATTTTTTAATAATGCCGAGGATTCTTGTCATAGACGATGACCCAGCGATTTCAGAACTAGTTGCCGTCAACTTGGAAATGGCTGGCTACGATGTTAGTCAAGCTGAAGACGGCATCAAAGGTCAAGCGCTGGCCCTCCAGCTACAACCAGACTTGATCATGCTCGATCTGATGCTGCCCAGAGTAGATGGATTTACAGTTTGCCAACGCCTGCGCCGGGACGATCGCACCGCCGAGATTCCCGTGTTAATGTTGACAGCGTTGAGCCAAACTCAGGACAAGGTGGAAGGCTTTAACGCTGGCGCAGATGACTACCTCACCAAGCCCTTTGAAGTTGAAGAAATGTTAGCGCGGGTGCGGGCACTTTTGCGGCGTACAGACCGCATTCCCCAAGCAGCCAAACACAGCGAAATCCTCAACTATGGCTCACTTACCCTCGTTCCCGAAAGATTTGAGGCGATATGGTTCAACGAAACAGTGAAATTGACTCACTTGGAATTTGAGCTACTTCACTGCTTGCTGCAACGCCACGGTCAAACAGTTTCCCCCAGCGAAATCCTCAGAGAAGTTTGGGGCTACGATCCCGATGACGACATTGAAACCATTCGCGTCCATATTCGTCACTTACGAACCAAACTAGAACCAGATCCTCGCCATCCCCGCTACATCAAGACAGTGTATGGTGCTGGATACTGTCTGGAGTTACCGAGTATACCTCCAGCCGCCGAGGGAGCCTCCGCTACAGTGGTGGAATAAGATCGCCGCAGCAGTTCTGAGTAGTAACTGAGATTTTCCAATTTGTAGAGACGTTGCATTGCAACGTCTCTATATTTTTAATAATCCTGAAGATAAATGGTATAAAAATCGCAGGATACATTGGTGACTACGATGATAAATCAAATCCTCATTTATTGTTATATAAATTTCGTATAATGTAGTGGCGTGACAAGGCTACTACATCTAACTGAGACATTGAGTATTTGTAGAATGGCGATCGCTTGTGAAATTCTCTTAAGAGAAGTAATTATTGCTGCAATGGATATGCTCGTTACCTATCATGCTTTAAGGGACTTCCAAAGAATAAATTATCCCAAAAAAATCAATAAGCCAGATTTGTTTAATAATGATAATCATTTTATAGGGGGATATTGGGTTGCCGACGGCAACCCAATATCCCCCAAAGAGTGTGCATGATAAATCTGCACTCAGCGTCGATGAGTGGTATGATTTTTATTAAATATTTTCTGATTTTCTGTATCTATGGGTTTTTTTACTAAATAATTTAGGTGACTCCATAACAGATATCAATAAACCAATTACCTAGATTCGGAAAATCCTTATTATTGGAATTGCTTAATCGGTTAATTTGTTTCTCAATTTGAGACATGGCTTTTTTTGTAAGCTTTACTCCAGTTTCATAGGTTTGATGTACTAACTTAACCACTGGATATTTTCCTTTCCATTTCATACTAGTGGCATACTTTAAAGCTGTTTCTACTTCATCCAGAATACTTCCGTTCCAATGGTTTTCTAATACAGCCCAAGTTCTCTCAATAGGATTATATTTACTGTGATATGGTGGATAATAAGCTAAACGTATATTAAGTTCATATTTGTGAGCAAATTCAACTATACGTTTCATAAACTGGGTACGCCGAGAACTATTATCTGGCCCATTATCTTGATTGAGAACTAATGTTTTAACTTGAGAAAAACGATGTTTCTCACAAGACCAAAAATCCTCTAAAACATCAACTATAAAATCGCTTGTAACTTTCGACTCGGTAAAATATAAAAACAGTTGATCGAGCTCTGGAAGAAATATCCCATAAGGAGTCACGGTGGTTTTCGGATGATAATCATGGTCATCAGCTTTAACCGTAGCCCGGCTTTTACCTCCTCGGTCAAATGAACCAATTTTGACGCGAGCTTTCCCATCCATACTCAGACGTAAAATACTTTTATCTTCAATTGCGTTTTGGTTTACTATATCTAGTTGCTCAAAGATTGCGTCGGTTTCCGGAATTTTTTTTGAGGTTGAACTTTCGCTACTCGCCTCAAGTTATAACCCAACTCATTCAATTTAAGCCGAATTGTTTCTGCGATGGGTAAATCTTCGTCATCATAACCATACTTTTCTATTAATTGTTTTCTGACTTCGGCAGCAGAAAGGCGAGTATATAGCCTTTTACTTTTGAAACTAGGGTCAGTTTGGCTTTGAGAATCTACTAAATTTTTTATATCTTGTAAAAGATTTGGTAAGTGTAATTCTGCTTTATAGCGTCCTTTCGCGCTCATATTATCAACGCAAGTAATGCCACTAGTTAATTCTTTGATTCCTTTACGAATAGTACCTCGATTCCATCCTAATTCTGATTCTGCTAATCTTTGCCCTCCTAGACCCAAACCCTGCACTGTTGACGCTATAAATTTACGTTTTGCAGCACCTTTTAACTGAGATGCTGTTTGTCTCAATAGTTGTTTCAGTGAAGAAGTTAATGCTATAGACACCCAAGTTGCACCCAAAAATTCAATCATCATTACTGAATTTACTACAAAAGGGAGGGGAGAAAGCGGCAGGCGATGCCTGCCGCTTTCTCCCCTTGTACAATGATTATCATTATCTTCGATGGGATGTTTTATTTTTTGGAAGTCCCTAAGTTTAGCAGCTACTTATGTATTTTCTCGGCCATTTATGCAATTATTACAGTAGTATACTGTTGTAATTACTGCTATGTTACAAAATTTAAAAAACGTACCGCTTTTAGTAAAAGTTCTTTTATTAGCACTGGTTGTAGTTACTGGCGGATACGCAGGTCTTGAGTTTTTAATTAATCGTAACCTTATTCCTTTATCATCCAACCCAACAGAATCGGCATCTGTTGAATATGAAAATTTCAACTTCTACGTTGAAGAGAAACAGGAATCAAAACCTATCCCACGAGTACAAGTCCAAATTATTTCTGATGGCCCACCCACTTCAGACCAAACAGATAACAATGGTTATTTAGAAATTAGTATTCCCAAAAGAAAAACTGTCAAAATAATTTTAAGTAAAGACGGTTATCAAACAGCTAATTACTCAGTAAATTTATTAACTACACCCAATACAACTAAAACCTTTCACTTAGAACGTAATTCAACAGCAAGTAATGGGAATTCTACCGCTACTCCAGAATCATCTTTATCAACATCTATAGTTACATCTTCACCAGCAGAAAAGCCTGCTTTTTCTATAGCTACAGCAGGTACACTCACAGGCAAATATGTTGGTAAATGGCTCGGTAATCTGACACAAAAAAACACCCAAGATAATTCATCTCAGGATTTTCGGTTAGAAATTCAATTAAAAAATGGTAGTGTTGGGTCAAAGGTTGGTGATATTAAATATGGATATCCTTATTATTGTTCCGGTGACTTAATTCTACAAAGTGTAAAATCAGGAACTCTGCAACTATTTGAAAATATTACATCCGGGTCTTGTATTAGTAATGGCACGATCGCAATAAAGTTAATCGGAGATGATTTTATAGATTATAAATGGGAACGTTCTAGTTCTCCAGTTACTATCGCCGGCTCACTAACACGCCAGTAAACAAAATTTAGGGTGGGCGATACCCACCCTAAATTATTATTTCAATGCCTCAGCTGTCTTCTCTTTATCCAACTTTAGAATCAACACACCCAAAGGTGGTAAACACAAATCCAAGGAATAAGGACGACTGTGCAAAGACCAATCATCAGTCCATTTACCGCCTAAGTTGCCCATATTACTACCGCCATACTGACGAGCATCGCTATTGAACAACTCGGTATAAAATCCCTTTTCCGGGACACCGATACGGTAGTGAGAATGGGGTTGCGGCGTGAAGTTGCAAACCACGATCGCAAAATCTTCCGTATCCTTATCGCGGCGGATAAAGGAAACCACACTATGGCGATTATCGCTACAGTCAATCCACTCAAACCCCGCCTCAGCAAAATCCTGGGTGTACAAAGTAGGTTCGCTGCGGTAAAGATGGTTTAATTCCTGGAAAAATGTTTTTAACTGTTGGTGCGGCTCATACTGGAATAAGTGCCACTCTAAATCAGCCCAAACATTCCACTCACTCCACTGTCCAAACTCCATGCTCATAAACATGGTTTTCTTGCCTGGGTGAGCGAACATGTAAGTAAACAAACAACGCACATTCGCGAACTTCTGCCATCTATCCCCCGGCATTTTGCCGATGATATTACTCTTCCCATGCACCACTTCATCGTGGGACAAGGCCAGCATGAAGTTTTCACTGTGGTTATACCACATACTAAAGGTGATATTGTTTTGGTGGAACTGGCGGAACCAAGGGTCCATGTTGAAGTAGTCCAACATATCGTGCATCCAGCCCATATTCCACTTCAAGTTAAAGCCCAGTCCGCCTGTGTAGGTGGGCCAAGATACCATCGGCCAAGAAGTAGATTCTTCAGCAATTGAGAGAACCCCAGGAAAATAGCTGAAGATAGTGTGATTTACTTGGCGGATAAAATCTGCTGCTTCTAGGTTTTCTCTGCCGCCGTACTGGTTGGGCAGCCATTCTCCAGGTTCGCGGCAATAGTCATTGTAGAGCATGGAAGCCACAGCATCGACACGAATCCCATCAATGTGGTATTTATCAAACCAAAATAGGGCATTTGCCATTAAAAAATTACTGACTTCATGGCGACTGTAGTTGAATACCAAAGTTCCCCATTCTTTATGTTCGCCTTTGCGGGGATCGGCATGTTCGTATAAGTGGCTACCATCAAAGAATGCTAAACCATGACCATCTTTAGGAAAGTGACCGGGAACCCAATCTACAATTACGCCGATTTCGTTTTCATGACATTTGTCAACAAAATACATGAAATCTTCAGGCGTACCAAAACGGGAAGTAGGGGCATAGTATCCAGTTACTTGATAACCCCAAGAACCATCAAAGGGATGCTCGGCAATGGGTAGCAATTCAAGGTGGGTGTATCCCAATTCTTTGACGTAGGGAATGAGTCTGTCTGCTAATTCCCGATAAGTTAGGAAGCGTGCGCCTGGTTTGAGTTCCGAAACGGTAACTACAGGCTCGGTTTCACCATTGGGCAGTTTAGGCGGTTCTGCACTAGAAGCGTGTAACCAAGAACCTAAATGCACTTCATAGACAGAAACTGGCCCCGTGAGGGGGTCGGTATGACGCCGTTTTTCCATCCAGCCTTGGTCATTCCACTTGTAAGCATCTAAATCAGTGACAATGGACGCGGTTTTTGGGCGGGGTTCCTGCTGGAAACCGTAGGGATCGGATTTTTCGTAAATGTGGCCTTCAAAATTTTTGATTTCATATTTGTAATGCTGACCCACTCCGATTTCCGGAATGAACAATTCCCAAACTCCGGTGGGGCCTTTACGCATTTGGTGTTTGCGTCCATCCCAGTAGTTAAAATCTCCCAAAACTGAAACATTGCGGGCGTTGGGTGCCCAAACGGCAAAATAAACGCCTTTAACGCCACCTATTTCGGTGGGGTGCGCTCCCAGTTTCTCGTAAATTCGATGATGGTTGCCTTCACCAAACAAATGCAAGTCAAAATCTGTCAAGTTGGGAGAACGGAAAGCGTAAGGGTCATAGGTGACACGCTCGTGTTCTCCTTCTTTAATTCGTAGCTGGTAGTTTGCTAGTTCTGCGGTCTCAATCGTGCATTCAAAAAAGTTGGGATGATGCACTGCTTCCATTGGGTATTCTTTGCGTTGTTCGGGAAGAACTACCCATGCTGCACTTGCATTCGGTAGGTAGGCTCGCACAGCCCAGGCAGTTTTGCCATCTTGTTCTATGGGATGGGAACCTAGTATTTCAAAGGGATCGTGATGTTGATTCCAAACGATACGGTTAACCTGTTCAGGAGCGATCGTGGTCATGGGCATGAAGCTACCTACGTGTAATAACGTGATTGACTAAACGTACTTTTTTAATATCTATATATATTCTTTACATTTATTTGCAAATTTGTCGCCATCGTTATCCTACCTCAGAATGAATTATCTGGTTTTTGGATGGGGGATTGGGGATAAGGGAAAAGGGTAAGGGGCAAGGGGAAAAGGGCAAGGGTAAAGGGAAAATCCTTCCTTTTCCCTTTAACCTTTCCCCTTTTCCCTACCCGAAGGGTTTTGACTAAATATTTAAAAATGGGAAAAACTGGAGTAAGGTTTTTCGTATGCGAAGTAAAAAAATCTGGTCGCGAATTTTGGGGTCTAGTTTTGGTGGTGGTGCTTGTTGCAGCTGTACTTCTAACTGGGCATATTCGGCAGCAGTCAAGAATCTGCCATCGATAGGCGATCGCCCTTCTATGATAATCTGTGTCCGTAATATCTCTTCTGGTATATCCTCTGGTGGTGGTAATGCTATTACGGGCGATCGCCAATAGCTACTGAACAATACAATCGTTGTACTAATTACAGCTAAATACAGTAATTTTACTAAATTTTTTACTTTAACTTTCACCATCTCCCCAACTGCATTTACAACGCAGCATGAAAATCTGTTTTGCTTACACCCCATACCAATAAAAATCTGGCAATATCAACAGATATCACCAGGTCTTATTTTTTAATACATTATGAATTATTTTCCCCTTTCTAAGCTATTCCAGACCAGTGTCCTTTATTTACTACATAGTCAACTGGTGCTTGAGCAAGCTCTTATACTGCTCTACAAAAATATGCTGACATTAAAAAATGCTGAAATTGGTTAATAAGTTTGGCATTTGGCAATATTTAAGAAGCCTGAGTTTCAGGCTTCTTAAATGACTGTACCATCCCATACTCCTACGGTGAGGCAAACTAAGGGAAGCCTCTCCGTTAGGAAAAGGGTACAGAACTTGGGAATTTGGAATTTTGCGAGAAGTCGGAGATAAGGCTTCCTTAAATCTCAACTTGAACGCACCGCCAACTATACATAAATGTATAGTTGGGGATTGATTTGCCAATCCTAATCACAACTAGAATTAACGCTACCGGGTTTTAGACGGCGTTCGCGTCGAACCGTTGGAACTTTTGCCTACAGGAACCCCAGTAAAAAAATTAGTAATAATAGCAACAAAACTAATAATTACTAATGTGTCGTTGGTCGCGTCTCCAGGTAGTTTACCTTTTACCGTACCAACTGTATTTGACCGCGACTCAGAATTTTGCTTACCCTACCTAAACTGCGTTATAGGTAGGGACTGCGCTCAACATTTTTGTTCAACTCAATTTCAGAGTGCCTTATTTAGGACTAGCAGTCGGGGTAGCTGCGGGGGTAGCTGCGGGAGTAGTTGCAGGAGTAGTTGCAGGAGTAGCAGGCGCGTCTGTTGGTTCGCCTGTAGCAGCTGGAGTACTAGTAGTACCACCACCACCTTCACCGCCACCTTCACAGGCTCCAAGCATTGCAGCCAGACTTAACATTAGAGCCAAACCAAAGATTTTTGTTTTCATAACTCCTCTTTCACCAATTGTGGCTAGAAAAATTTTTTGCCTGTTGAATACGATACCGTATTTATTGCTTTTTTTTAAATGCTGTAAGATTACATACTTAAAAAAAACAACCCTTTGGGGTATTGTTTTTTAAATTAGCTATCATACAGCCATTCGATTGGTTTTTCTGAACTCAGGAGGAAAATCCAAAGCATTAAATTTTTTTGTCAATTAAGCTATGATAGCAAAAAATTTTATCTTTAAGTATTTACGAGCCAGTCGTGAAAATCACAAATGTATTGGAGTATGACTTAGTAAATGTAGCAGGGAACAACAGAGGTTGAAAATTCCCTCCAAATCTGCAACTGGCAAGTCTCAACTAAATACTAGTATCAAAAAATACTTATATATTATGATTTTCTGAACTTGTGAGCGGTGTAACTTGCTCGCTACTTTTGCGTGAATTCTGGCATGTTTTTTATTTTTTTCACAGAGTATTGCACCTTAGTGCCCTCCGTTGCCATACTTTAGGTGCAATATATGTAAACAGCAAGTTATCCAGCTCATAATCGCTGATTGCAAACATTGATATAGCTAGCTAGTTAAAAGGGTGTAGTGTGTTATGTGTGTTTATTGCATAGAAGGGTATTTTAACCTCAGCAAAAACAGACAATCAATTGAAAGTACAATATTTTTCATCTAAAAAAATTTATGGTTGTTGGTCGTAAATCAACTGTTTCTACAAAAAGTACTGGATTTTGGCGAGATTCAATTCTTTCTTTGGGCCGGCGACGGCGTTCTGCGCGTTTGGAGTCAGCAGTGCAGAGTGATTCTATACCTACTACCCAAGCTGCACCAGTATCCCGTGCTAGAAGAAAGCGTTCCTCAAAAAAATTAGTGATTTCTTCTACAAATGAGGCAGTTATGCCCAAATTACCCAAAGAGTTGGGCAGACAACAACTACCAAATCTGGACGGCCAGTCTAATCAAGCTAGCAAGAGTCCAGAGGAAGGTTTTCTTGGTCTTCCCATCATGCCTGGTTCTGGAGCAACACCATTGTGGTTGCTGCGTTTATACACTTTTCATCGTTATTCGTCAGTTTTGGCATTTTTGTTAGTAGCCGCGACACTTGCGGTTTATGGCTGGACGGTGTATTCTCAAGAACTTTGGAGCCAGTCATATCGCAGACTGCAAAATCTCCAACGTCATGAGCGGCTCTTGACGACAACTAACGCGACGCTGACAAACAAAATGGCACAGGAAGCAGAACAGTCAAGAACAGGGCTGGTATCGCCAACTCCTGAAGGAATGATTTTCTTACCTCCAGCATCTTCTAAATCTGAACCAGCATCGCCTAACACAAAACCAAATCCCCAAACCCAACAACAAACACTTTCACCGCTGGGATATTAAGGGCATGGGGTATGAGGAGATGGGGAGATGGGGAGATGAGGGGCAGGGGAGGCAGGGGAAAAGGTTAAAGGGAAAAGGGAAGGGAAAAGGAATAAATTTAATCTTTCCCCTTTTCCCCGGTTGGTGAGCTTGTCGAACCATACCCCTTTCCCTTTTCCCATGCCCTGTTTGCCCAATGACTAATGACTAATGACTAAGGACAAACCCAATGCAAAAGTCACCGGGTAAAACAAGATTTGCAAAATTTCGCACTCCAGGATTCACAAGGGGGCAGAGGCGCTCTAAACCAGGTTTTTTAGGAAAATTTGCCTCTAATATCCAAGAGCAAACATCAAACAGCAAGTCCCGGCTGTTTGTTGTGTGGGGCGTGTTAATAGCAGCGGGGTTGGGATTGAGTATTAACTTGTATAACCTGCAAATTATTCAGGGGACAAAGTTAACACAGCAAGCACGAAACCAGCAAATGATAAATTTGCGGCCTTTTATGCCCCGTCGTCCGGTGGTAGATCGCAATAATAATTTGTTGGCGATTGACCGCCCTGTGTATACTTTGTACGCTCATCCTAAATTATTTGATAAATCCAATGAAGAGATAGCAGAGCAACTTTCCCCAATATTGGCCAAAGATGCTCCTGAATTGGTGAAGACTTTTGAAAGCAAAAAAAGTGGAATTGTACTTTCCCCAGCGATACCAGAAGAAATTGTCGATCGCATCACGTCTTTGCGCTTGAATGGTTTAGAACTGATTCAAAAATACTCGCGATTTTACCCTTCAGAGGATTTGGCTGCTGATGTGGTGGGCTATGTGAATGTTGACCGTCGCGGTCAAGCGGGTGTGGAATACTCTCAAGAAAAGTTGCTAGAACGTTCTGTCCAAACGGTGCGCCTCAGTCGAACAGGTACTGGCGCCTTGATGCCAAATTATGCCCCTGAAGGTTTTTTACATTTTGATGATTTACGGCTGCAACTGACTATTGATACCCGTTTGCAACGAATTGCCCGCAGTGCTCTTAAACAAAAGATGGATGAGTTTAAGGCTAAACGTGGGGCGGTAATTGTGATGGACGCGTTGGATGGTTCTTTACTTGCCTTAGTTTCTCAGCCTACTTATAACCCTAATGAATACGCCAAAGCTAATATTTCACTGTTTAAAAACTGGACGGTGGCAGATCTTTACGAACCGGGTTCGACCTTCAAGCCTTTAAACGTGGCGATCGCTCTGGAAAATGGTGTGATTAAACCAGATGATATATTTAATGACTCCGGTTCTATTCACGTAGCTAATTACACCATTAAAAATGCGATGAAAAATGGTTACGGGCGGATTAGCATCGCTCAAATCCTACAAAATTCTAGCAACATTGGTATGGTGCAAATTATCCAGCGATTAAAGCCTGCAATATACTACAACTGGCTGGAACGTTTGGGGTTAGGACAAAAAGTTGATACAGATTTACCTTTTGAAGTTGGCGGCCGGCTCAAAAGTCAAGAAGAATTTATTGCTTCGCCAATTGAACCAGCTACTACTTCCTTTGGGCAAGGCTTTTCAATGACACCGATACAGCTGGTACAAATGCACGGCGCTTTAGCTAATGGCGGTAAATTAGTTACACCCCATGTAGTTCGGGGTCTAATTGATACCAAAGGACAGATGCATGATTCGCCCGATCGCACTATGTCACGCCAAATTTTCTCAGCTGCCACAGCACAAAAGGTAGTGGAAATGATGGAAACTGTTGTATCTGAAGGCACTGGGAAGGTAGCGCGAATTCCCGGTTATCGGATCGCTGGCAAAACTGGGACTGCTCAAAAAGCTAGCCCAAATGGCGGTTACATCAAGGGTGCGAGAATCACTAGCTTTGTAGCTATTTTACCAGTGGAATCTCCTCGCTATGTAGTGTTCGCATTAGTGGATGAACCAAAAGGAGAAAACGCCTACGGTTCTACCGTCGCCGCCCCGATTGTGAAGTCAGTAATTGAAGCGCTGATTCCTCTAGAAGAAATTCCGCCAAGTAAAGCGATGGAATCAGGGGGAGTGGTTATCGGGCATGGGGCAGAGGGGGCGGAGGCTGTAGAGGAAGTTCCAGGAAACAGAAGCACAAATATGGATTGAATTTGCTCTTAAGTGCAACTATCTAGATGTTGAATCAGGTAGAGAAATATATGCAATCTTTGACACTCCCCACCCTCAAGGCGTGGGGATTTTACATTCATAGAACAAGTCGGGAAACCCGCTCGCGGCGCTAGCTCCCCAATGCTTAATGCCCCGTTTGGACAATCCCTTTCCAGACTTAATCTTTCTTTATAACCAGGGAAAGAGGTAGAGAACATTACTCGTGTGGGAACTTAAGTATTAGAGGTGAAACTGATTTCTCACTTTCCTAAGGCTACAGAAGATTCCATGCAAAGCAATATAGTTATGTTCCCTAAGCTTGAGGTTGGGGAAAATAGTACGCAGACAGAAGAAACAACAGTTACCAAGTACGACCGTGCCGAGCAGCTATTTATAGAGCTGCTGAGAATGGAAAATTTGGATGCTCGACTGGATACAAAACCTGCAAAAGCGAATGAGTTTCAACAGGCGCTTTCTATGGCAATTAGCGCTGCCTATGAAAACGATCGCTTTGATGAGCAAGCTCACCTTTTCCTGCAAAGGATACTTTATCGAATTAATCGGCTAAATCTGTTTTGGTACGATGATTTGCATAATTACACAAATGAGCGATCGCTTTATTTGTACTCATGTCGCGACCAAATTGAAACTGCTTGGCAAAAGTGGGAACTCGCACAATTCGATTTGGCTGCACTGCAACAATTGGATGCCAAACAAGCTTTAATTGAGCGTGCATCTGCTGATTTAAATCCACCATTATCGCCAAATAGTCGCTATATCCGTGAGGAATTAACCGAAAGTGGCTACCGTCACTTGCTAGCGATCGGCTCTTTTGAGGGTTTGGTTGAAGCTAGTAATCTTTCTCGCGTTCTGGGCGGTGCTGCCAATGAAGTGCAGTGTACGCTGGTGCGGGTACTACTAGAAGAATACGGCAATGGTCGCTTATCTCGCAAGCACTCGACATTTTTTGCCCAAATGTTAGCTGAGTTTGGCATGAAGACTGAACCAGAGGCATATTTCAATTTAGTGCCTTGGGAAGTACTGGCTTCTACCAATCATAATTTTCTGATGACCGAGCGCAAACGCTATTTTCTGCGTTATAGCGGTGGGTTGACCTTTTTTGAAGTGGCTGGCCCTGCGGTTTACAAAAATTATCTTGTGACAGCGCAACGACTGGGACTCTCAGAAGTAGCAGTGGGTTATTGGGAATTACACATCAGAGAAGACGAACGCCACGGTCGTTGGATGTTAGATGATGTAGCTTTGCCTTTGGCAGAACAATATCCTAATAATGCATGGGAACTAGTGCTTGGTTACGACCAGCAAAAGCTCATAAGCGATCGCGCCGCTGGTGCTGTTGTGCGATCGATACGCCAAGCAGAACAAATGCTTTAGTTATGTAAAAATTCCCAAAACTGTTCAGAATCCAGAATTAATTCCCAGGGAAGTTTAACCCATTTATACTCCTGCGAATAAGCAAGTTATATCCTTCGGTCACACAGAATCTAGTTGCAAAATTATGACTGCTGACTCCTGAATTTTATTTTCTTAAAAATAGCAGAGTCTTTTTAAGATTTTAATTTGGCATTATCAGCCATTTTATTGCCAATTCGCCTGCGAACTAATTTCCTTGACAGATACTTTGTTGCTCAAGGAAGAATTTTTTCTTGCTTTTGTTTCAGGCGGCAAATAACTTTTCATTGAATAAATCATACCTTATTGTTGAGTGAAAGTCAAATGAAAGACATCTTTTTTTGTCCGGAAGAATCTAATTTCTACTCCAACTGCTTAGAAAATCTTGTTATGAGAAATTGTCAAGATTACGAATCCATTGTTGAGTTTGGTTCTGGAGATGGCAGCCCTGTAATTAATTCTTTGTTGAGAAACAAGTTTGACGGCGTAATTCAGGGATTTGAATTAAACACTTCTGCATGGAAAACGGCAAATTTAACTATTGATGAATACAACCTCAATGATAAATATATAATCCATAATTCATCTTTGTTTGAATCTTCTCAACATGATGCAGGTTATCTTATAGCTAATCCGCCATATCTTCCAGCGCCAGATAATGATATATATATGCCACTTTTATTTGGAGGCATAGATGGAGCTAAAATTACTAACGACCTTTTGATGTTAGGTTATGAAAATGTCTTGGTTTTAGTCTCTAGTTATTCCAATCCAACAAGTACGCTGGACGTAGCAAAAGAACATGGTTATTGCGTAGAAAACTTTATGATTTTACCTTTGCAATTCGGCTATTATAGTTCTGAACCTAAGGTGAAAAAACACATAGAAGAATTACGTAAAAACAAAATGGCATTTTATTCTGGCGATTATTATTTTCTAGCAGGTGTTTTATTTACAAAGTGCCAAGATTGTGGAATTGATTTATCTAATGAATTAGCCCAGGTAATGACTAGTTTATAAATACATAACGATCGTATTTGAGCTTTGAAAAATTTCAGTGGTGACTGTTTAGCGAACAATTCGCAATTCGGAATTGCGAATTGTTTTGACTGGTAACAGCTTGGGCAACATTTCACTTTATCATTTAGGACTGCTATACTGGTGTGCGACCTAGTTACTGCTATTGAATAGTAATAAAGTTTGAAAGTCTTACGATCGGGAATGCTTTAGGATGTATCAAACTGACCCACCGCGATCGCCAAAAGATGTGTTGCCAACCATGTACGATCTTCCTAGTGAAGATCCTCAGGAGCCTGGTTTGCCCGATCAGTTTCATCTGTTGCAACCTCGTTTGTTGGACGAAACCTTTCGTCCGCAAAATTATCCCAGTGACGAGATATTTGTTGCTAGCGATTTGAATCTTTATTATGACCCGCGCCATCCACTATGGCATAAGCGACCAGATTGGTTTGCTGTTTTGGGTGTTTCCCGCCTCTACGAACAGCGGGATTTACGCTTAAGCTATGTCGTTTGGCAAGAGGGAGTCGATCCTTTTATTGTGGTTGAGTTGTTGTCACCAAGCACTGAAAAAGAAGACTTAGGGCAGACATTACGGGATATTGAGCAACCACCAGGAAAATGGGAAGTTTATGAGCAGATTCTTCGTGTTCCTTATTATGTAGTATTCGATCGCTATAAATATCAGTTCAGAGTGTTTAAGTTAAATGGAGCGCGTTATGCTGAAGTCACACTTTCAGAGTCACGCTTCTGGATACCAGAATTGCAATTAGGCTTGGGTGTATGGCAAGGACGCTATCAAGATGTAGAACAGCCTTGGTTACGCTGGTATGATTGGACAGGCTGCTGGATATTGACTCCTACAGAACAACAAAGCCAACGCGCTGAACAACAAAGCCAACGCGCTGAACAGGAAAAACAACGCGCTGAAAAATTGATCGCGCAGTTGCGATCGCTTGGTATTGAACCAGATGTAGATTAGCCAATGGAGAATACTATTTAGGCGAGTGCGAGTTGAGCACGTAGTCAATAGCAGTAGTCTTCCCAAGTAGAGCAATTGGCGTACCTGGGGTTTGATAATTTTGAATTTTGAATCCCCGAATGGGTTGACCTATTCCGGCTTTTTGTGCCAATGTTCATCATCGCCTTTTTCATAATCGCGTTTCACAGCACTCCAAGCAACACGAAAAGCACTTTCTTCCTCACCATATTAGACTTCTTGCATAAGTCGGGAAAAGGGGAAAGGGGAAGGGGAAAAGGTTTTGTATTGTCCCTTTCCCCTTTAGCCTTTACCCTTTTCCCCAAGAGTGCAAAAAGCACTTTTGCAAGAGGTCTATTGTTGTAGAGCGCTGTTAAAAGCAGCCCGAAAAATTTCTTGGGCGTGCTTGGGTAAGTTATCTTTTACTGAATCTGGTAAATCTTCAATTTGTTGATAAGGCATAATTAACAATTCAAAATTCAAAATTTAAGATATTTTTATAAGCCGATACGGTTCAGTTAGTGTTTTAAGATTCCCCCAACCCCCTTAAAAAGGCTTGCTCACAAACTTTCTTTCACCCCCTTTTTAAGGGGGTCGCCGCAGGCGGGGGGATCTTAACTGAACTGTATTGTTTTATAAACGGACTGTTACGTCGGCTGAAACTGCCACTATGTCTATACGTAGCACAAAGTCTGAGCGGAGGTTTGCGAGCATCAGAACTTTGTAAGAGAGCGGTCTTAAACCCTTTGGCTGACGAATAAATAATACTATTTCGGAATTAATTAAGGAGCGTAAATATTCAAGTGTAGTGGCGTGACAAGCCTAAATTAATGCAATATAAAAATCTATTGATATTGCTGAAATCTCAATAATTGAAAAATTTCTAATGCACTATTTTAGTCTTATCGCACCACTAAGTAATAAATCAAAAATCATGTCTTAGAAGAGATACAAATTAATGAGTCACTCTTAAAGACGTGATGGTGTCGAAAAACTGAGTTTTTGAGGTTTAAAACTAGATATACTATCCCAATAATTGACTTGGGTAATATTCACCTTGAGCAAAGCAATATTCGGTTCATCCAGCCCTTTAGGAAACCAAGTTTGAAGTTCTGGTTTCCATAGTTCTCGCATCTTGTTGCGGTCTTTTACAACTTGCGAGCTACCTGAAATAGAAACGAACCGTTGTTGTTCTGGGGACACAAAAGTGACATTGACCTGCGGATAATGTTCAACCTCAGTCACCTTATGAGAATCCGCGTAGGTAAAAAACCAAAGTGTAGCATCAGAATTAATCTCGCCGCTTCTTGACATAGGATAACTGTGCAAGCTTCCATCGTCATCGACTGTGGTAAACATACCATAATCAATATTTTTGATTAATTCATCCAACTTTTGAATCTGTTGTTCGCGGTCTGTAGAAGTTGTCATTGGCCGTACTTTTTTTTGTTTGATTTTCTGGAATTGGATTTTTGATTACAACCAGGTTGAGTTTACATATGTAAAAATCATCTTTCATTATTAACATTTTTAAATTTAATTTCGTGAGTCTACAGGTTGAATTATATTAAGATGGATCTCTTTTAGTTATATCTATAGAAATATTGATTTAGAATGATGCTTGACCATAATCTGCCGATCGCTTGATTCTATCTGTGGTCGGATTTTACAGTTTATTTCTTTAGATTTGAAGAAGAATCATTTGTCAGAATCAAGACCCTCGCAGACTCGCTAACGCTGCTCTATCAGTCGGTGATTCAGACCTGCCACTCAATTGTTGCACCACCTTTGTTGAAATTTGGTGGGGGTGCAAAAACGCCGATTATTCAGACGCCAGTCATACAAAATATCTTTCCTGTATTCTGACGACTGACTCCAATATTGCTATTTGATAATTTATAATTGTGTGGGCTAGCAAAAACCGCGGGCATTGCACCCTAAAATTTAAAGTAATTCTGCCTCTTCAAATACCTGCCTTGTCGTTAATTCTAAACCTGGAAATAGAGTATCTACAATGGGTGTGTTATCCGTATAAACTCGATCTGACCCGTCGGGGAGAAAAACTCTAATACTTATTACTTCTGGATTTATCACCCACACTCTGGATACACCCGCAGTTAAATAATCCTTTGCTTTCTCTGCAAATTCCTTTATCGTCTGGTCTGGAGAGATAATTTCAATTACCAATTCTGGAATCGCAGGACAAGCTTCATTACGTCTCCAACTTTTGGGTAAACGTTCATAAGATATATAGGTTAAGTCTGGTAGAGGTGCCCAATCTTTACCTTGACGTTTTAAGAGAATTGCCCATTCAGGAAGAACTCTACCTTTGCCTTTGCACCATGCACGAATAAGTAATCCTAAAGCTATCTGTAAAGTTGAATGGAAATATTTTGGAGACACTTTAGGGACTGCTTGACCATCAACAAACTCATAGTATACATCTCCTTCTGGAAGGCTTAAAAATTCTTTTAAAGTAAGTTGACCGATGTTAACCATAAGCTGCATAAGATAGTGGCTAATACACATATCCTACATGGGAAACACTGGGTCTGGTATGACTATAAAATTTTGTATGACATTGCAATGGCGATCGCTCTCGTATTGCTAAATTAATCAAGGAGTAGGTTGGGTTGAGGAACGTAGACGCCCATAGGGCGGCTTCCCGTAGGGTAACTCAACATCGATCCGGGTGTTGGGTAACGCATTGTCTCAAACCAACCTACAATTTTTGTATCAATTCAGGCTTGCCACGCCACTTGCGGGATGGAGTTTACCGTCGCTTTTAATAAAGCATTAAACTTTTAGTTAATACTTATATACTACCAATAGCGATCACATTGTGCCAGTTGCATAAGTCCTGGTATTCATCAAAGCAATTACAAGCGTACAACCCAAACAAATAAAGACAGCAATATCAATCTCTAATATCATATAGTTACTAGAATAGTAAAAGTTTGAGTTTTATTTATGGACATTATTATGCATAGAAAAGCGATTATTTTATAATTTTTTTCATGAAACATAAAGTAGCTTTTATTAAGTAATATGCATGTAATAGAAGAGGTAAAATAGTTATGGAACAAAAAGAGTTAAGCTTTATTTTTGAAAGAATTCAACAGCAGATAGAAGCACTGGAGAAATACCTAACTCAATCGGCTATAGAGGAGCAACAGGCTATCTCAGCATTGAAATCTCTCAACACTTCCATACGAAATCTGGAATATATTAAAGAAGAAATTCAGGCTAATCTAGAATTAATCAAAACTGTAGAACAACAATTACTACAACAAAATGAAACCTTAATATCAGAACGTCAGGTTTATCATGATTTGTTCAAATTAGCTCCTAATCCTTATTTGGTGATAAATGCAGAAGGAATAATTTTAGAAATTAATTATGCCGCGGCTGCTTTATTAAATGTATTTCCTAGTTTGCTGATTGGGAAATCATTAATTAATTTTGTAGCTCAACAAGAGCATCAATTATTTCTGAGCAAACTGAAGGAGTCGTTGAATGAAAAGTCTGTGCAAGAATTAGAAGTTTCCATTTATCCACGCGATCGCTCAGCTTTTGATGCAATACTACTGGTAAAAGCTGGGCGAGAAACTTCGGGAGCTAATGGTGCGTTACAGATATGCTTGTATGATATTACCAAGTACAAGCGATTAGCAGTACTCGATCGAATGCCCAGCTTGAGCGCAACTATAGAAAGTCCCAACAAGCTGGATGGTTTACGTATACTGTTGGTAGATGATGAAGCTGATACCCGCGAGTTGATTGCAGCGATACTCATGCAATATGGGATTGTAGTGACAACCGTTGCAACAGTGGCAGAAGCTTTGCAAGAATTAGAGCGATCGCGGCCTGATGTAATAATCAGTGATATCAGAATGCCAGATGAAGATGGTTATGCTTTAATTCGCAAAGTCAAAGCATTGGAAGCAGAAAAAGGATGGCAAATTCCTACTGCTGCTTTAACAGCTTATCTTGCAGAAGACAGAAAAAAAGCGATCGCAGCTGGTTTTCAATCGCATTTGCATAAATTAGCACAGCCAACAGAGTTAATTGCAATGGTGGCACAGCTGGCGAACCGAGTTTAAACATTTCGCCATTATTGATAGATAATATGTGTTTGCCTGCTTCTGAGACCTTATTGCTATGCTGATTGACTTTAATAAAATCTAATTTTTATGCAGCTTATAGCCAAGTAAGAATTATTACATTTTACTTAGAAATGTCTAACGTCCGACACCATGAGACATCAAACTTTGGTATTGTAGCGATCGCTGCTTCTGCTGGAGGAGTGACAGCAATTCGCAAAGTTCTCTCAGGTTTGCCTAGCGGCTTTCCTGCTCCCATCTTATGCTTACAACATTTAAGTCCCTCCGATAGTAACGTTTTAGCACAAGTATTACAGTTACGAACCCATCTAACAGTACGCTGGGCCCATAGCAAAGAACAACTGATGGCGGGTGTGGTGTATGTATGTCCGCCAGGACATTACTTTGTAGTTCATGCTAACGGTACAATCTCTCTAGCTCCGCAAGCAGCCATACACGGCTGGCATCATGGTGTAAATGCTTTTTTTGAGTCAGTTGCTAAAAGTTATGCAAACCGCGCCGTAGTAGTGCTGCTGACTGGCACAGGCAAAGGTGGCGCAGAGGGGGTGCAGGAAGTGTCGAATAGGGGTGGTATTGTTCTGGCTCAGGATGAAGCGAGTTCTGTCGCCTTTGGAATGCCAGAGGCGGCGATTGCAACTGGTTGCGTAGACCGAGTTTTACCGTGTGAAGAAATCGCTCCATTATTAGTGCGTTTGGTATGTGAGGGTTGTTCTTTATCTCAAATACCGAGCAATCGCACCACACCACTGAACACAAAGCTGCAAATACCCCCCATGCTCCAAGATGCGTTGTCCGATTTACTTGATAGAGCAATAGCGATGCACCGCACAGATATGGGCTACATTCATCTGTTTGAGCGGCGGTCGTGCACGCTCGAACTCGCAGTCCAAAAAGGCTTTGAACCAAGCTCATTCCCTTACTTTAGAACAGTTAACATTACTGATAATTCACCCTGCATGAGTGCTGTGCGTGCTGGAGAGTCCATCATCGTTGAAGATGTTGAGACCAATCCCATGTTCAATTCTTACCGAGCGATCGCATCGGCTGTGGGATATCGTGCTGTCCAATCTACACCGTTAACCAGTAGCAGTGGTAGTTTGCTTGGTGTATTGTCTACTCATTTTCGCCAACCTCGCCAATTTTTGCCGTGGGAGATGAAGCTCCTCAATATGCACGCTCGTTATGCTGGCAATCTTCTAGAATTATTTCAAACTCAAAAGGTTTGATATGGTATTTCAGATCCCTGACTTCTTGAAGGATGCAGCTGGCGAATAGAGGGTCAGACCCCTCGTTGAGCCACAAATTGGTTTGTAGAGACGTAGCATTGCTACGTCTCTACATCGGGTGGAATGACGAAAAATCGTTCAATCAGCGGTGTCACCCCTGATTAGCCAGCTGTATCCTTGAAGAAGTCGGGGATCTAGGGACTAGCTATATCAACGGTAACTTAACAGTAAACGTTGTACCCTGCGCGATACCAGGACTGTGAGCCGCGATTGTACCGCTGTGGAGTTCCACCAAACTACGGGCGATCGCCAGCCCTAACCCTAGTCCTTTTTTTGTACTTTGGGCTTGACGAAATGTCTCAAAGATGTGTGGTAGAAATTCGCCATCTATGCCGCAGCCTGTATCTGTGACTGTGATTTCGGCTTGGCGAGGGTGGGTTTGCAAACTAACAGTAATTTTTCCGCCATTGGGAGTAAATTTAACGGCATTGGTCAGTAAATTTAAGATGATTTGCTGCAAACGTTCGGAGTCGCCTTGTACTATTAATGGTGAAACAGCAAGCTGACAGTCTAGATGAATATTTTTGGTTTGCAAAGATTGTTGCACTGTAGCGATCGCCGATTCAATGACTCCTTGCAGTTGGACTGGCTCAAGATTTAGGCAAATTTTCCCCGCAGCGATCCGCGAGATGTCGAGTAAATCTTCAACGAGTTTCGCTTGCAAAGTAGCATTGCGCTCAATTGTCTCTAAGGCTTTGGAGAGCATAGCGGGACTGGGCGGATTGCTTTGCAGTAACCGCGTCCAACCGAGGATGGCAACTAACGGCGTATTCAGTTCGTGAGAAACTACAGACAATACTTCATCTTTGCGGCGGTTAATTGTTCTTTCTTGGTGGAGAGTTTCTGAACGCAGGTGTGCCAATTGTAGATAGGCATTAACACGGGTGACAAGTTCGGTAGCAGAGAAGGGTTTGATTAGGTAATCGTCAGCCCCAGCAAGAAGCCCTTCAATTACGGATTCTTCTCCCGCACGGGCAGAAAGCAGAATTATGGGTACTTCTTTTGTTCGCGGATCGGTACGCAAAGCTTTCAATAACTCAAAGCCGTCTAATCCTGGCATCATCACATCACTTAAAACCAAATCTGGCGATCGCTCATTCACCGCCGCCAGCGCCGCCGCCCCATCAGCAACGGCTTGGACTTCAACGCGATCGCTTAATATCCGCGTTAGGTAATCGCGCATATCGGCGTTGTCATCGACAATGAGAATATGGGAGGGGGAAAGGGTAAGGGGTAAAGGGGAAGGGGAAGAGAAATCCTTTTCCCCTTTTCCCTTTTCCCTTTCCCCTTCTTCTGTTATCCACCGTTCTGCTTCCTGAACATAAGGCACTGCGCTTAATGCAGTTGATTCCAGCGTGCGTGTGGCTTGGATACGTTCGCTACTCAGGTGTGCTGTGCCTAAGGGAATGGTGACGGTAAAGCAGCTGCCTACCCTTGGCGTGCTGTTTACTTCTATGGTTCCACCATGCATTTCGATCAACTCATGCACTAAAGCTAGACCAATTCCCGAACCTTCATGAGTCCTAGCTGTGGTTTTCTTGACTTGGTAAAATCGCTTAAATAAATGGGGCAGTTCTTCTGGCTCAATCCCGGTGCCTGTATCTTCTATGTGTAGTTTTACATAACGGTCATCAGCAAGATGCAGCCTGACTTTGATTTCACCTTCTAGGGTAAACTTAAAGGCGTTGGAGAGCAGATTCAGGACAATTTTCTCCCACATTTCTCGGTCTACATAGACTGACTCAGCTAAAGGTGGGCAATCGACAATTAACTGTAGCCCAGCCCGTTCAATGGCGGAACGAAATACACTGGCTAACTGGGTGGTGTACAGTGCTAAGTCGGTTAGTTGATAAACTGCTTCCATGCGTCCGGCTTCGATGCGGGAGAAGTCGAGCAGGGTATTAACCAGTTTCAGCAAACGCAAGCTGTTGCGGTGGGCGAGTTCTAGCCGTTCTTGTTGTGCTGGAGGTAGGAGATTGACAGAATCGCTCAGGGCATCAGAAAGGGGAGCCAGTATCAACGTTAGCGGCGTGCGGAATTCGTGAGAAACGTTGCTGAAGAAGAGGGTTTTAGCGCGATCGAGTTCTGCCAGGGATTCGGCGCGTTGGCGTTCTTGTTCGCGGGCGGCTTGTTCTCGAATCAGTTGCAGTCGTTCGGCTTCAGCCTGTTTGCGCTCGTTGATGTTACGGAAAACGATCGCCACTTGTCGCTCTTGTGGATTACCGGAGGGCAACACATCGACTTCAAACCAGGTCTTGAGATAGTGCTGCCGCCTCTCAAAGTGAACCAGTGTGTTGGTGACAAGTGCCTGGTGGTAGTCCTCAAACCAAACTGACTCAACAGACGGAATGAGTTCTCTCAGGGTTTTGCCCTGAGCCTGGGGCAATCCGGTTTGAACCTCAAATGAGGGGCTGACTTCCAGGAAGCGACAATCGACGGGCCTATCGTCATCGTCATACAGCACTTCGAGCAGCGCGAAGCCATCGTTGATCGACTCAAACAGCGATCGATATTTGGCTTCCGATTCGCGCAACGCTGCTTCGGCGCGGACGCGTTCAATGGTTGCCCAGGTACGATCGGCAATTTCTTCCGCCAGATCCATCTCAAACTCTGTCCAGCTCCTCGGTGTGGTCTGGGTAACACAGAGAATCCCGACAGGTTCTCCCTGCTTGATCGCCGGCACGTTGATAAAGGAAATAATCTGCAACTGCAAACAGGTCTGTCTCAAGTTCTCATCCAGCAAGTTCGTCGTATGTGCATCCTCAACGATAAACGGCTGACCGGCATCGATCATGGTTTTGAAAATGGGGGAGTTTTCTAGAGGGTACGCCCCCACCACTGAAGGCAAATCTACTTGTGAGGCATCCCGCCGAATGATGGCGCTGCCGTCAATAATTTCGCAGTAGTAACATCTGTCCGCTCCAAAGAAGTTCATGGTGGTGCGCGTCACGGTTGCCTGAATTTCAACCGCATCGGAGAGCGATCGCAACGCATCCGCCAACTTCACTCGGAACGCATCTTTCTCAGCCGCGCGGCGCAATTGGGCTTCTGCGTGTTTGCGATCGGTGATGTCGGTAAACAAAACTGCCACGCGGCGGCTACCCTCTCCACCCAAACGGAAAACATACAGGTCAAAAACGCGCCCTAGAGTGGCTTCACCTTCTTCAAACCGAATCGGTTCACCCGTTTCGGCAACCTGCCCATAAATTTCTGCCCACCTTGGATTAGGTGTCCCCAGCAGTTCTGTGGCTTTGCGCCCCACTGGATACTCCATACCCGTCTGCTTCACAAACGCAGGGTTGACTTCTAAAAAAAGAAAGTCGTTCCACTCGCCGTTTTCGCCAGTCATAACTTCGACGACGGCAAAAGCCTCATCCAGCGAGTTGAACAGCGATCGATATTTGGCTTCTGATTCGCTTAAGGCGGCTTCGGTCTGCTTGCGGTCAGTAATGTCGCGCCAGAAGATCGCCACGCCGTCGTTTTGCGTGGGATAAGCCCGCATATCGAGCCACAAGGATCGACCATCGGGCCAGTGATAAGCGTGTTCCAGCGAGGCAGATGTACGTTCTCGCACCACGCGCCTGAAGATCTCGGCAACCGACGAGTCCTCGGTGCCAGGGAACGCATCCCAATGTGTGCGACCGATCAGCTCGTCGCGTGAGCGTCCATCGAGCCGCAGCGTTTCTTCGTTGACATCGAGGATCGTAAAGTCGCCTCCGAGAAGAGCGAAGCCCTCGGCCATTGAGTTGAGTACGTCACGTAGCCGTTCCTCGCTTTCACGCAAGGCAACTTCTGCCCGTTTGCGATCGGTGATGTCTTGAAAAACGGTGGCGACTCGGCGGTTCTCCCATTCGCCGACTTTAAAGGCGTAAAAATCAAACCACCGCCCATGCGGTTCGGCGTATCGCTCGGCGCGCACCGCTTCACCAGCGAGCGCAATGCGCCCGTAGATTTCATACCAATATTCTTCGTAATTCGGGTCAATCTCGCGCATCCGTTGCCCGGAGAAATCCCGCCCAGCAAGGCGTATCGCTGCCGGATTCGCTTCGAGGTAAAGAATGTCGATCGGCTTGTCATTCTCGTCGAAAATCACCTCGGACAGCATATAGCCCTCGTCCATCGCATTAAATAGCGATCGATATTTGGCTTCAGACTCGCGTAATGCTTCCAGAGCGACCCGTTGCTCGTGAATATCGGTTGCCGCGCCGTACATCTTGATCGTCTTGCCACTCTCATCCTTGAGCGGCGAAGCCTTGACGACAAACCAGCGATAGGCTCCATCATGGCGACGAATGCGGTGTTCTTGTAAGAGCGGTATCCCCTGTTCGACGGCTTCCCGGTAACGCCGCGCTGACCCTTGTCGATCGTCCGGGTGAATCGCATCTATCCAACCCCACCCGATCGCCTGCTCGAAGGTTTGCCCCGTGTATTCCATCCAGCGCTGGTTATACCAGTTGGTCGAGCCGCTCGGTTCGCTATCCCACAGCAGATCGGGAACGAGGTTGGCGATCGACTGCAAGCGGGCTTGGGATTCGCGCAGGGCTACTTCGGCACGTTTTTGTTCCGTGACATCAAAGCTGACCCCATTGATAATCCAGGGTGTCTCGCGCTCCGCTTGCCCGCGCCACCGAATCCAGCGCCCTGCGTTTGCACCCGCGACGACCTCCAATTGCCCATCAAATTCTTCACCGGGTGCAATGTCCTTTGTCATAACGGCTTCCAGGGCTGCGGCACCTTCTGGAGACAGGCGACTGGTGAAGACCGAGACGGGAAGTTTCTCGTTTGACGGGGGAACCCCCCACAAGCTGAGGAACCCGGCATCACCCCAGCACTGGCGGCTACGGCAGTCCCACCGCCAGGTTCCCATCCGCCCGCTTTCAACCGCGAGGCGACGAAACGCTTCACTCTCACGCAACGCAAACTCAACCTGTTTGCGATCGTCTTCGGCGCGTTTGCGAGCGGTAATATCGTAAGAGACCACCAGCACAGCATAGATTTCCCCATCTTCAGCCCGGAGTGGCGTTCCCCGTGAAATATAACTGCGATTATGGGCATTGTGTTCGTGCTCGAACGGCTCACCAGTCAGCGCTATGCGGTAATTTACCTCATGATTTGCCGCTAATTCTGGCGGCAGCGCCTCGAAAATACTTTTGCCAACTAAATCTTCGCTTTTGAATCCGGCGGTATGAAGTGCTTCGCCTCCGGCAATTAGATAGCGCAGATTGCGGTCAACAACAAATGCAGCCCCGCCTGGTAGATTCTCTATCATCGCCCAAAAGTATGCTTCTGATTCCTGCGCCAACTTTTTGGCTCGTTGACATTCCGCAGCTTCCACCTCTAGTTGGGCATTCTTCGCTAGCAATTCCTGGGTTTGTCGCTGATTCAGTAGTAATGCCGCAGCCGCCAAGTCTGCCAAACTCGTCATTACCCGCACATCTTCACTATCAAAATGCCGCTGTTCGCAGTGCAACATAATCCAGATAGTACCCAGAGCATGGTTATCTGCAATTAGCGGTAACACTAACCCTTCAACGATGGGAGTGTTTGCTGCCTGTAAATAAGTAAAATAGCGTTCTGGATAAGAATAAAGTTGCGGAGTACCCCGCTCTAGACAGACACCACAAGGGCTAAAATTACGGGGTGTAGTACCGCCTACGTACTTTGCTAACGCTCCTGCCAAGACATTCCAGCGAAAGATTTCTTCCCCATTTGCTGTTACTTCTAGCAGACTCACTCCGACCGTTCCCGCACTGCATAATTCTAGTGCTATGTCAACTAAACTCTGAAGCATTGTTTGGGGCTGATTTACCAAATGCCGTGCTAAAGCTTGCAATGCCTGGTTTTCTTTTAGTAAATTTGCAGCACGAGAATTGCGGCGATCCAACTCCTCAGTGATAACAATATTTTCTATTGTGATTATTTCTCCTTGAGGTCGTTGCATAACGCTTATAGTCTCGGCTATTTGGTATCAAGACAATTTGAATTATTATCCTAGACCTATAGTCTAGTCATCATTAATTTGTAGTATTTTTTGGAGTGGAGTGTTAATAATGCCTGCAATTCTAAGCCTACCAGGAGGGGGGTTAGGGGAGAGGTTCTTCCAGCATTACTGAATTGGCGTTCTGGTAATGGCTCTCAAGCAGCCTGTAGCAGCTTCCGCCTTCCCTGTAAGACTTGCCGCCTTCCCTGTAAGACTTTCCGCCTTGACGTTTGCGTGTTTCGCGCAGCCTGTAAGGCTTTTTGCCTTCCCTGTAAGACTTTCCGCCTTGACATTTGAGTGTTTCGCGCAGCCTGTAAGCCTTTTAGCCTTCCCTGTAAGACTTTTTGCCTTGACGTTTGCGTGTTTTACGTAGCCTGTAGCAACTTCCGCCATCACGTTAAGGGACTTCCAAATAAAAAAAGATACAACTTTTCTTGTGGGGTGGACATCTTGTCATTGGTGTCAACTTAAGCTCAAACGCTTATCCCACAGGCATTTTACCCCACCCCCAACCCCTCCCCTTAGCAAGGGGAGGGGAGGTTTTGCGCCAGCAAAGCCGGGGTGGGGTAACGGGGATCTTGATGGTAAATGAGTAGAACTCGCTCATCACCTTTCTATCAGGGTTTCACGTTAAGTTGACACCAATGACATCTTGTCCGCCCCTCTTTACGGGCGGGCGAGACGCCCACCCCACAAGAGTGGATAATTTATTTCTTGGAAGTCCCTAAATATAATGGCAGCTTGACAGTAAACGTTGCGCCTCGCCCAAATCCTGCACTTGCAGCTTCAATTGTACCTTTGTGTAGCTCGACAAGTTGATGAGCGATCGCCAGCCCCAACCCTAAACCGCCTGGCGAGTGTCTGCTGGGTACTTCTTCTTGGGAAAAGCGATCGAATACACGGGGCAGAAATTCGGCGCTCATGCCAATACCTGTATTGCTGACTGTGATATTAGCCCAAGAGTCAACAGCATCAAGCCGAACTTTAATATTTCCGCCTTTTGGCGTAAATTTTATGGCATTTTTCAGTAAAGTGGAAAAAACTTGCCGCAAACGATTTGAATCGCCCGAAACCCAAATATCGATTGCAGCCAGATGGGATTCTAGGTTAATTTTCTTAGCCTGAGTATCGCCAAAACTAGTCTGAATCTCTGACTCCATGATAGAGGTGAGGTTGACTGGCTGAGAAGTCAAGGAGATTTTGCCGGAGATAATAGTTGAGATATCCAGCAAATCTTCAATTAGCTTTGCCTGATTCTTTGCATTACGCTCAATTGTTTCTAAAGCACGTAAAACAGTAACTTCGTCTAGTGCTTTTGCACGTAGTAAGCGAGTCCAGCCAAGGATAGCAACTAACGGGGCATAAAGTTCGTGAGTAACTGTGGCGATAAATTCATCTTTGAAGGTATTAAAAGACAACTCTTGCCGCAGACGGGCTATTTCTAAATGAGAATCTACACGCGTTATCAGTTCCCGCGCCGAAAAAGGCTTAATTAAATAGTCATCAGCCCCCGCTTGCAAACCTTCAATCGCAGCGTCTTCTCCAGCACGTGCCGATAGCAAAATAATGGGTAGTGCTTTGGTTAATGGATTTGCACGTAACGCACTCAACAATTGAAAACCATCCACCTCTGGCATCATCACATCAGTCAGTACCAAATCTGGTATTTGTCGTGCGATCGCATTTAGGGCATCTCTTCCATTTGCCACAGCCGTTACCTGCCATTTTTCGGAGAGTAGACGCTTGAGGTAGTCGCGCATATCGGCGTTGTCATCGACAAGGAGGATATGAGAGGGGGAAAGGGCAAGGGGTAAAGGGGAAGGGTGAGAGGAATTCTTTTTCCCTTTTCCCTTTTCCCTTTCCCCTCCTTCTACTATCCACTGTTCTACCTCCTGGACATAAAGTGCTGCACCTACTAATGTTGATGTGAGCGTGCGTTGGCTACTAATTTGTTCGCTGGGCAAGTGCGATAAACCAGTGGGAATGGTGACAGTGAAAGTTGTTCCTTTGCCTACAACACTCTCAACTTTTACTGTGCCGCCATGTAAGCAAACAAGTTCTTGCACCAAAGCTAGTCCAATGCCTGAACCTTCATAGCTTCTGGCTTTTACACCTCGTATACGGTGAAAGCGATCGAAAATTTGCGGTAATTCTTCGTCAGTAATGCCTGTGCCTGTATCCGTTACTTTTAGCTCTACTAAGTTATCTACTTGATGTAATGAAACGGCAATCTCACCCTCAAAAGTGAACTTAAACGCATTCGAGATTAAGTTAAGAACTATCTTCTCCCACATTTCCCCGTCTATATACACAAGTTCGCTCAGGGGTGGGCAATCTACTATTAATTGCATTCGGGCTGTTTCAATTGCCGAACGGAACACTGAGGCTAACTCGGCTGTAAATTGGGCTAAATCAGTCGGCTGATAAACTGCCTGGATTCTATCTGCTTCAATGTGGGAGAAGTCGAGTAAAGTATTTACCAGTTTCAGCAAGCGTAAACTATTGCGCTGGACGATATTTAGATATTCGCGCTGTTGGGGGTTGAGTAAATCTTGTGTTTCGGTAATTACTTGCTCCAGTGGATTGAGCATTAATGTTAGAGGTGTGCGGAATTCGTGGCTGACGTTGCTAAAAAAAGCGGTCTTTGCTCGGTCTAATTCTGCTAAAGCTTCAGCCCGTTTGCGTTCTTGTTGATAGGCGCGGGCATTAGCGATCGCAGTTGTTACTTGCCCTGCAACCAGTTCAAAGAAACCTTTGTAATCATCATCGAATGGTCGAAAAGGACTAATCCCCACAATCAGAAATCCTAAGATTTCTTGTCCTGCGCCAGTCAGCGGCAGGGCGATCGCACTATTGGGTGATTCAGACCATTCACCACCAGGAAGCGGGCCAAATCGCTCCACTAAATCTTTAATGACTTGGCTTTCACCAGTGGCTAAAACTTCTTTTAATGACCAACAATCAACCGATTTCGAGGTGGAGGTAAGCTCTATTAAACTGGGACTGGCAAGGGTTCCGGCAGTTAAATTTGTTGTACTGGCAAGTTGGGCAAGTTGTCCATTGCTCTCTAGTAAATAAATTAGACTAAAGGGGATGTCTTTCAAGTTGTTTGCTAATACACTGGTGGAAATATTGCAAGCTTCTTCTACTGTCTTGGCTTTTGCCGTTTCTGCGCCTAATTCACGTAGCGTCCGCAGTCGGCGATCGTCTAAGACTCGCCTGGTGTCTTCAGTACAGGCACAAAATATACCCCCTACTCCGCCATCATCGTTGCTAATCGGACTGTAAGAAAAGGTGAAGTAGGTTTCCTCTGGATAACCATTGCGTTCCATAATTTCTAGGAACTCTTCATTCCATGACGGATTACCTTGATTCAATACATCCTCTGCAAACGGCCCTACCGAATGCCAAAGCTCTGACCAAATATCACGCGCTGATTCCCCCAGAGCTTTAGGGTGACGCTTCCCCAACACCGGAATATAAGCATCGTTGTAGAAGTTGAGTAATTCTTGTCCCCACCATACGAACATTGGATAACGAGAACCTAAAATAATCCGAATCGAAGTTTTTAAACTTTGGGGCCAGTTTTCTGCCTGGCCGAGCAAACTAGCTGACCACTTGTGCGATCGCATTAATGCTCCCATTTCGCCACCTCCGGCGAACAAATCAGCTACAGCGTCTTTCTTGTCTCCGGTTAAGCTGTTCATCTTTACCTGGGGAAATATTTCTACTGAAATTTCTCACTTTTCAGCTAAGAAAATTTTAGACTCTTAGCGAACTGATGTGACTCCATGCAAAATTTCTGAACAAAATTATTCAAATAACGTTAAACTTATACCCTTTGAATAAGCCTCTTCAACCTATAGCAAGAGTGTCATCTTCCATGAACCGCCTACGATGTAGAACTAGGAAATCAAATTGCAGTATATCTGCTTATCAAACTATGGACTGGAAGTATAGGTGGAAAAACGGCTATCGCCCAAGCCGAGATGAAGCAGCAAAAAACCCTCATTTGTTAGATGAAAGTCAGTTCGAGACCCAACAAGACCGACAGCTAGCTGAAGAAGCTGCAAGGAAGCATTTGGGTATACCTGCACCAACTTTAGACGAGGAAAAATCGATACTACCCCAGGCAGCTTCGCCTAACGAAAAGGGCCAAAGATAACACTATCTCTCAAAATTTTTGCAACACATAAATTGGCTGTAGGGGCGTACAGGTGTACGCCCATAATCATCTATGCTGTAGCAACAAATTTGTAAAATAATGCGTCGGGTATTTTTTGCCCAGACACCCTTTACACAAAAAAACTTCGACAAAATAATGCAGATTTTTCAAATTTTCAATCATTCAAACACTAAAAAACTCACTAAGTTACTTTCTCAAACAGTAGCTTTAGGCGTAGGCGCTATTGTTCTATTTTCAAGTAACAATGCTGATGCTGCCGAGCAAGTTATTTTAAAATATGGCAATTTTCAAGGGCCTATATCTGTTCAAGAATTAAATCAATTTGCAGAAACTGGTAAGACTACTCCAACATTGACAGCTTATTTACAGGCGGCTCAACAAGAACCCGCATTAGCTCGTAAAGCACTCAAAGCTGGCATCAAAGCCGATCGCACTTTTTTAAATAACTTACTCTCTAGTTGGGCAGGGCCGGTTTTAGTTAACCAAATTGGTGAGGTAGTTCATCCCCCCGCAGGAGAATTAAACCAACAAGCACTGCGAACCGCTTTAAGTGAATCTATCAAGCAAAATGGTGAAGTTACACTACTGGGAGCTATTCAAAATTATCCCAATACTTCTGTGGAATTAGAAGGCGATCGTCTGATCGTTGTTTATGAACGCCTGAGCAATCTTGCAGAAAACTTTTGAGGGGTAGTTACTGTTGAAATTTAATACCCACGAGTCTACCTCAAGATTCTACACTTTGATTGAGAAATTCCCTAACGTAATTGTAGAGTTTAATTTAAGCATAGGGAAAAGATTTTTATGACAGCCGACGTTTCTAGAGATATTAAAAAGGAACTTAATGGGTCGCTGATAATTGGTATTCTGCTAATTGTTTCGGGGATTATTGGCATCGCATTGCCTACATTCACAACTATATTTGCCGAAACTTGGTTTGCAGCGATTTTAGCTTTTGCTGGATTTACAAAACTAGTTTATGCCGCTCAAACCCGCGATCGCGGAGGTTTTGTTTGGAAACTTTTATTAAGCGGACTGTATATTGCAACCGGCATTATGTTGTTGGCTTATCCTTATACAGGCATTCTCACACTAACCCTGTTGCTTGGTACTTTTTTGTTGACTGAAGGCACATTCGAGTCAATTCTAGCCTTCCAATTACGTCCGCAACAAAACTGGACATGGGTACTAGCCAACGGCATTATTACACTAGTCTTAGGTGGAATGATTTGGTTTCAGTGGCCGTTCAATGCCCCTTGGCTGCTTGGAACACTAGTAGGCGTCAGCGTTCTGTTCACCGGCGTTTCCCGCGTAATGCTGTCGTTGAATCTGCGTTCTGCCTTGAATTCTACTGACTCAGCAGCAAATCCTACTTAGTGGCTGGGGACAAGGGTGACAAGGGGGATGAGAACATAGCTTCGCTAAGGGAAAAGGGTAAAGGTTAAAGGGAAAACAGAGATCTTTCCCCTTTCCCCCTTCCCCTTTCCCCCATCCCCCATACCCAATGCCCAAAAAAGTTTACAAGACATTGCAGCAGCGATCGCTCTGGTATTGCTAAATTAACAAAGGTAATCAAAATCCAGGCTAGCTGCAATCTCAACAATGGTATCTATCTCTACTCCGTTCTCAGATATTCAAAACCATTGGGCACGCTTATTTATCACAGCTTTAGCCCAACGTGAAATTGTTAGCGGGTTGCCTAACGGCACTTATCGCCCCGATAACTCTCTCACCCGCGCTGAATATGCCGCCATCATCGCTAAGGCATTTCCAAGTGTTACCAAGAAGCGGCAGTATGTACCTTTTATTGATGTACCCAATAGTTTTTGGGCAGCAGCAGCCATTCAAACAGCTTACGAAAAAGCATTTATTAGCGGATTTCCTGATAAAACCTTCCGTTCTGCTAACAGAATTACTAGAACAGAAGTTTTAGTTTCTTTAGTATCAGGCTTAGAAATTGCCACGAAGGTAAAACCCGATCTCCTCTCAAAACTCGGACAAATATATCAAGATGCTGCTCAAATTCCTGACTATGGCAAAAATCAAATAGCTATTGCCACTAGTGCAGGATTAATAGTTAATTTTCCAAATCTGAAATTACTTAATCCCAATCTCGCAGCTACCCGTGCAGATGTGGCTGCGATTATTTATCAAGCTTTGGTGTATTTAGGTGCAGCAGAAAAGATTGCCTCTAGTTACCTCGTGGTGCCACCAACACCAACGCCAACGCCAACGCCAACACCAACCCCAACTCCAACGCCAATACCAACACCAACGCCAATACCAACGCCAACACCAACACCAACCCCAACACCGATACCTCCCGGTAGCGTGAAGCTAAATCATACCAGAGAATTTCGTGGGGCGTGGGTAGTATCTGTGTGGAATGGTGATTGGCCTTCCAAACCGGGACTTTCTGTTGAGCAACAGAAAGCTGAATTCACCGAAATTACAGTTAAATTACAACAGCTGAACTTCAACGCCCTGATCTTCCAAGTCAGACCAGAGGGAGATGCTTTGTATGAATCGCGATTAGAGCCTTGGAGTAATTGGATTACGGGAACCCAGGGAAAAGCACCCGAACCATTTTACGATCCTTTAGCGTTTGCGATCGCAGAATGTCACAAACGCAATATCGAACTTCATGCCTGGTTCAACCCTTACCGCGCCAGCACTTCCACCAACCCAGCTAAAACCGTCTATCCCCACATAGCAGTTACCAATCCAGAAAGCGTTTATTTGTGGAAAACTCAACGCTGGATGGACCCAGGGCTGAAAATAGTTCAAGACAGAGCTTACAATGTCATTCTCGATGTAGTGAAACGCTACGATATCGATGGCGTTCACTTAGATGATTATTTCTACCCCTATCCTGTTGACGGGCAATCTTTCCCCGATGATAAAACCTACGCTGCTTACAAAGCAGCTGGTGGTACACTTAGCCTCGGCGACTGGCGGCGGGACAATGTTAACAAAATGGTATTGCGTCTTTCCGAGGGAATTAAAGCAACTAAACCCCACGTGAAATTTGGTATTAGTCCCTTTGGAATTTATCGCCCCGGACAACCCCCCGGTATTACTGGCTTAGATGCTTACAACGTGCTTTACGCCGACTCTAAGAAATGGCTAGAACAAGGTTGGATTGATTATATTGCGCCTCAACTTTACTGGCGCACAGACCAACCACAACAAAGTTATTCTGCATTGTTAAAGTGGTGGACAGACATCAACACAAAGCAAAGACATGTTTACGCGGGTAACAATCTCACAGAACCAAGCAATAAAAGCCGAGAAGGCGATGAGATTGAAAAGCAAGTGAAAATTAGTCGCAGTCAAGCTGCAAACTTATCATTGGGGAATATCTTTTTTAATCTCGCTGTTTTAAGAGAAAATAGTCAGGGCATAGCCGATCGCTTCCAAAGTCTGCTTTATAACAAACCTGCCCTACCTCCTACTATGCCTTGGCAGGATACAACACCGCTTCCTCCACCCACCGGACTACAAGTCAACAACCGCAAACTCAGTTGGCAGCCTGGAGATAATCAACCGATTCGTTCCTGGGCACTTTATCGCCAAATTGACGATGATACTTGGACAATTCAGCGAATTTTGTCTGCTGGCACAACCTTTGCCACCGTCCAACAAGCGGGAACTTATGCCGTGTGTGCAGTGGATAGGCTGGCGAATGAGAGTTTAGGAACGGTAATTACAGTTAGTTAAATTCAGTATTAATCCAGATGTAGAGACGTTGCATTGCAACGTCTCATACACAATCGTTTTCATACATGAAATCAACAATGTCCAAAATTTAAAACGATCGGGACTTACGCAATATGTGACTGAAAACCTTATTATTGCGTAGCGGTAATTCATGAATTACCGCTACTTTCGTTATATTTTGCGTAAGTCCTGACGAGCTAATCCATCCATACTCACGGCTTCATAATAACTACACCATAAGCATCACCAGAAAGATAGTCTTTGGCTGCTTGCATTAAGTCAATAGCATCTTGATTCTGAATTTTAGCTGGGTAGTTAAATGCAGGTTCCAAATCTCCCACCAAAGATTGATAATAGCCATACAACCCAGCGCGATCGCTTGGTGTTTCGTTACCAAATATAAATCTGTTGGCAACTCGTCGCCGCACGCGGGCAATTTCTGATTCTTTCACCAACTCTGCGTGTAAACTACGGATGTGTTCGGCGATCGCATTTTCTACTTCAGTTAAATTTTCCACTTCACATTTAGCTGAAATATAAAATGTACCTTGAAATTCATGGCTAATGTTGCTTGCTGAAATTGAAGAAACTAATTTCCGTTCTTCTTTTAAATCTTGCACTAGTCTTGATGTTCGTCCATGTCCCAAAATTGCTGCTAAAACATCCAGCCCATAAGTTTGTTCGAGTTCAACCATTCCTGGAACCCGCCACAGCATTACTAATCTAGCTTGTTGCAGAGTTTCATCAACAAATTCCTGACGGACTATTTCTGTAAATGGTGCTTCGGTGGGGAGTGGAGAGTAGGGAATGGGGAATGGGGAATCAGGAATTTTAAGAACTTGTGTAAATGCTTCGCTAATAGTTGCAATTAATTCTTCTATAGGCAAATTACCCACAGCCACAGCAGTAATTGACTGGGGCTGATACCAAGTAGTATGAAAATCCCGCATTTGCTGGGATTTGAGGCCGGCAATTACTTCTTCTGGCCCCAACACCGGACGCCGATAAGGTAGCCTATCAAACGCTGTCTCCATCGCCCGCCGATAAGTGCGGCGGCGGGGATTATCTTCTGAACGCCTAATTTCTTCCAAAACTACTAATCGTTCCCGTTCAAAGGCATCATCAGGAATACTGGCATTAGTTACTACATCTATTTGTAATGGCGCAAGCTCGGCAAAATCCTTAGGCGCAGTAGTTATATAGTAATGAGTATAGTCTTGGCTAGTAGCAGCATTGGTCACAGCACCCCTTTCTTCAATTCGACGTTCAAACTCACCACTAGCCAGTCGTTCCGTTCCTTTAAAAATCATATGCTCTAAAAAGTGAGCCATGCCGTTAATGGCATCAGATTCCACAGATGAGCCAACTTTTATCCATAAGCTGAGGTTCACGGCATCAACCGGCATCTGCTCGGCTATGATTGTCAAACCATTAGGTAATTTATGCAGGTTTGGAGCATTTAGACGAGGAAATTTGTCTAGAGTTGAGGTCATTGTGAGTTGTGTGGGAGGAGCTATATTACTCCTTATATCTTATCTACGAGGCAGGAGGCAGGAGGCAGAGGGCAGGAGGTAAAACTCTCAACAGTAAAAGGTTTCGCTGGTTTGGATTTTATATTTAATTACAGCGCTTTTCAGGTAAATAAAGTACACGGGTAGGGGCACAACATTGTTGTGCCCTTACGACGATCTGTACCTCACCAAGTTGCAATCTACTGTATGTCCGTTTACTCACATTTGGTATTTATTGTCAATGCGTAAGTCCTAGCATTAACAATGGAGGAGGAGTCACCCATCCCCTTCTTAACCTCCTGCCCCCTGCCCCCTGCCCCCTGCCTTCTTAAGATTCGAGTTCAAATAAATGAAAAACGCTGTAAAATTATGAGTATAAATGTTAAGAATTATAAAGAATAAGTATCAATGTCCAAGATTTCTGTAGATAAAACTAAATCTCGTGTCGTCGTCATTGGTGCGGGAATCGGTGGACTGACTGCTGGGGCATTATTAGCTCGTAGAGGGTACAGCGTCTTAATTTTAGATCAAGCGATCGCACCGGGAGGCTGTGCATCTACATTTAAACGCCAAGGATTTACCTTTGATGTCGGTGCAACGCAAGTTGCAGGTTTGGAACCGGGAGGAATTCACCACCGGATTTTCTCAGAATTAGAAATAGATTTACCAGCAGCGACACCTTGCGATCCTGCTTGTGCGGTGTATTTACCTGGAGAAAGTACGCCGATTAACGTTTGGCGCGACCCAGAGAAATGGCGGGAGGAACGACAAAGGCAGTTTCCTGGTAGCGAACCGTTTTGGCAATTGATGGCAACTTTATTTAATGCCAGTTGGGAATTTCAAGGACGCGACCCGGTGCTACCACCGCGTAATTTATGGGATTTGTGGCAGCTAACCCAAGCGGTACGTCCGAGTACATTAATTACTGTACCCTTCACTTTATTCACCGTGGGGGATGCTTTAAGGTTATGTGGAGTTGGAAATGACCGACGATTGAGAACATTTTTAGATTTGCAGCTGAAGTTGTATTCCCAAGTGAATGCAGAGGAAACAGCATTACTTTACGCCGCCACCGCTTTGAGTGTATCGCAACTGCCCCAAGGATTGTTTCATCTCCAAGGGAGTATGCAAGTATTAAGCGATCGCCTGGTACAATCCTTAGAACGAGATGGCGGCAAATTATTGATGCGTCACACCGTCGAACAAATCAAAGTAGAAAACGGCAAAGCCACTGCTGTAGTTATTAGAAATCAAAAAACCGGCGAAGTCTGGACAGAACCAGCCGACCATGTAGTTAGCAACGTCACGGTACAAAACTTGGTGCAGTTGTTAGGAGAAAAAGCCCCATCTGGTTATCAAAACAGAGTGGAAAAACTGCCCCAAGCATCCGGCGCGTTTGTGGTTTATTTGGGTGTAGACGCCAGCGCGATTCCCTTGGAATGTCCGCCCCACCTACAATTTATGTATGATGCCAATGGCCCCATTGGCGAAAATAATTCCTTATTTGTTTCCGTTAGTCATCCTGGAGATGGTCGCGCCCCAGAAGGGAAAGCGACGATTATCGCTTCATCATTCGTCGATCCTGCACCGTGGTGGAATACTCAAGATTATCCAGGGTTAAAACAAAAGTATACCCAACAAGCGATCGCCCGTCTTGCCGAATACTTTTATCTCAAACCAGAAACGATTATTCACGTAGAAGCCGCAACGCCGCGCAGCTTTGCACATTATACAGCCCGCGATCGCGGTATAGTTGGCGGTATCGGTCAAAGAATCCCCACTTTTGGCCCCTTTGGTTTTGCCAATCGTACACCAATCGAACATCTGTGGTTAGTTGGTGACTCCACCCATCCCGGCGAAGGTACCGCTGGGGTAAGTTATTCGGCGCTAACAGTAGTCAGGCAAATTGAAGCACAAATGTAGAAACGTATAGTAAGGGCGCACAGCTGTGCGCCCCTACAACATATCTGTAGGAAGAATTTCTTAAATGCTATAAATCACACTTATAACTGATGACAAAGGTGGCAAAAAATTGATGAAATAAAGTTGGCGTTGCTAATGCTGGAGTAATGACACATAGAGTTTTAATTCTTGGCGGACGAGGGCGCATTGGTAGCAGTGTTGCTCACGATCTAGCTAACTACACGCAGGCACATATTACAATAACTGGACGTTCTGCCGAAATTGGAAAAAGCGTTAGCTTATCTTCAGGCGGGCAAGTAGAGTTTTTAGTATTAGACTTAGCAGAAATTGATAAATTAAGAGAAGCGATCGCCAACTCTAATTTAGTCATTCACTGTGCCGGGCCATTTCATTATAGAGATACTAATGTTCTCGAAACTTGTATTGCTCAAGGCGTTAACTATATAGATGTCAGCGACCACCGATCTTATACTAGTAAGGCTCTCAATTATTATCAACAAGCTGCTGCTGCTGGGGTGACAGCAATTGTTAATAGTGGTATTTTCCCTGGGATTTCTAACAGCATGGTACGTCAGGGCGTTGAACAATTCGAGCGACCAGAAAAGATCCATTTAAGTTATTTAGTTTCTGGTTCTGGTGGTGCTGGGATTACAGTTATGCGAACAACTTTTCTGGGATTACAACATCCTTTTGAAGCTTGGATAAATGGCAAATGGGAGATAGTCAAGCCTTATAGTGAAAGAGAAATAGTTAACTTTCCATCTCCCTATAAAAACAGTGGAGTTTACTGGTTTGATATGCCAGAAACCTTTACACTGCCCAAAGCCTTCCCATCAGTGAAAACTGTAATTACTAAATTTGGTTCTGTACCTGATTTTTACAATCACTTGACTTGGATTGCGGCGCATATCTTTCCTAAGTGGTTAATGCAGCGTCATTATGCAATTGAATTTCTCTCTCATGTCAGTCATTCAATGACAGATTTTACCGATACTTTTAGTGGTATTGGCGTCGCAGTTCGTTCAGAAGTCACAGGACAAAAAAATGGGAAAACAGCCGTTTATTGTTCAAATTTAGTGCATGAAAATACAGCAGTTGCTTCTGGTTGTGGCACTGGTAGTATTGCCCAATTATTGCTAGAAGGGAAACTCCATAAACCAGGCGTTTTTCCTGTAGAAGAAGCATTAACAACAGATTTATTTGAATACACAATGCAAAGCCGAGGAATTAAGATTCATCACAATTGGTCATAACTAAAAATTAATATACCTTGCGATAGAAGGAAGAACTGTACTTAAACCATTAGGATACCTTTGAGCCTCAGAAATGGAATCAATTAATATAGTTTTTCTCGCTTTCGTGAAGTACAAGGTAGGGTAGCACAGCTGTGCTACCCTAAAAATTTCTGTACCCCATACAATTGCGAAAAGCTATACATAAAAGTGGCTCAAAGTAGAAAATCAGAAGATAAGGGAGTTTGTTCCATGCAAAATATTTTATTAACTTTAAAGAAAGCTCTACGTTCAAGCTTTTTGATTGTTAGCTTGATGATTTTCATCAGCTTGTCAGCTTCATTCATTTTCATTCAGCAAGCTAGTTATGCAACTACTCTTGAAGAATTGAAGCTCATACCTCCAGAGTATAAACCAAATCCAGAAGAAAAAATTAACCGCGCTAACGAATACGATCCAGGTGTTGGCGTTCAAGAAGAAGCACGACAAGAGGCTTACGAACAAGCAGTAAAAGATTCTCAAAATCTTGGAACTCTAGAGAAAGCTTACGAAAGAAATTTAAAGGCTGAAGGAAATTCTGAGCCGAATTTACTTGATAAAGCTGGAGAGATAGTTGAAAAGGTGACAGGTAAGTAAAAATTGTAGTAACATTAAAAATTAAAATCCCGGTATCTTGGAGATATCGGGATTTTGAGATATTTAATTATCAATCCTTTATTTATCGTTACTCAAACTCATCAATTGTATCAGGAGGAGTAGGCTTGGCGTACTTGGCAATCCTCTTTTCATACCACTGCATTAAAGGAGTTGCACTAATTCCATGTAGAATTACAGAAGCTACAATAGTAGTGTAAGTTATCCAGGAAATTTGTTCGGCAACTTCGCCTTCTAAGCCTTTACCAAAGGCATAGGCAAGATAATATAAAGAGCCAACACCGCGAATCCCAAACCAACCAAATAACAAACGCGTTCCAGGGTTTAAGGTGCGGCGGTGAGAATATATAGGACGTTTTCCTATTGTACTAATCCAGACTCCTAAAGGTCGGATAATTAAAAACAACAAAAATATTACTAACAAAGATTGAGCCGCATAATTTAACATGGGCTTGACTAATAATATCGACCCCAATATTAAAATTGTCCCGATTTCTAAGAGCTTTTCCATTCGCTCGATAAATTCTAATTGTTCTAGTGGTTTCTCAGGATTTCTGTAACTGCGTTGAACCACTAACCCAGCAACAAATACTGCTAAAAATCCATAACCATTAACAATTTCTGTCAAAGAATAAGTTAACAAAATTGTAGCGATCGCCACAAAATCTTCCATTAACTCATCAACCTGACGGCGTTTTTGAATTTTTTGATCTAACCAAACTATTACTTTAGCTACAACAAATCCCATGACAATGCCAGCAGCGATCGCCCAAATTAAATCAACTAGAACCCACTGTTTAAACCAGCTACCCCAGTTATCTTCTTTAAGAGCATAAATCCCAAAATAAACAAACGGAAAAGCTAAAGCATCATTTAATCCACCTTCAGAAGTTAAACCAAAGCGTAATTCATCTTTATCTTTGACATCAGTCAATTGAACTTCCGAAGCTAATACTGGATCGGTTGGGGCGAGAATTGCTCCTAATAAAATCGCTTCTCCCCAATTCATACCTAAAAAGAATTTACCGACAGCAGCTAGAGCAAAAATTGAAATTGGCATTAAAAATCCAATGAGTCTGGCTGTAATTCCCCAAACTTCTAGCCTTAAAGGACGAACAATTCTTAAACCGCAGCTAAACACGGAAATAATTACTACTAATTCTGTGATTTTTTCTAGTAATTCAGCATTGAACACTTCATCTCGACGTAGCTGAATCAGTCCAAAGCCATAAGGCCCTAAAAAAATACCAACAATTAGATAGATAATCGCAAACGAAAGAGGTAATCGAGAAATCCAACCCGACCCTAAGGTAACCGTTAGTAAAAGTAGACCAATTATAAATAGTTCAATAATATAGATATCTACCATATGCAGAAGTATATAAAACTTAAGCGTTACCTTGTCAGCTTAGTTGCAATAGCTTCTAATTAGAAATCATCTGTAGGTAGATTTTAGGAAAAAATGCATTAAAAGAGATACAGCAGATTTCAATTTTGTGAAATACACAAAGATTCGTCTCAAAATCAGCTATTAAACCTGTTTTAGTCCTCAATTCTGATTCATGAATCCTAAATGTTGCTGTAATTAAGTAGATTCAGCGAAAATTACGAAATCAAGCAAAGCCAAGCTGAATACTTAAAATATTAAGAGTAACTCCATAGGTTAGGCTACTAAGCAAGCCTGCTCGAATTTAACTAACTCAATCAAGTAAATAAATGCCATGAATGAAGAATTTTACAATAGGGGATTAGAAAAAGCTAAGCAAAAAGACTACGCTGGAGCAATTGAAGAATTTAACCATGCTTTACAATTAACACCTTATTTTATCGAAGCTTATTTACAACGGGGTTTAGCATACTATGACTCAGGAGCATTCCTCAAAGCTGCTTCAGATTATACTGAGGCTCTGAAGCTCAATCCTGAGAGTGTAGAAGCATATTATTGTCGTGCATTAGCAAGGCTGGCGCTAAAAAACTTGCCAGGGGCGTTGGAAGACGTTGAACGCGCCATTCGTTTCAATCTCAATTACGCTGCTGCTTATCAACTGCGGGGGATGGTGCGGCGCAAACAGGGTTATATTCAAGATGCGATCGCTAACTTTAAAAAAGCTGCTACGTTATATCTAGAGCAGCAAGACAAAGAGAATTGTCGCCTGTGCCTGGAACAAATTAAACAGCTACAACCCCAAGAAGTACCTGCTGTACAACCATCGCATTCTGCAAATGCGCCGATTTTATCTACAAAAGAATATTTCACGCAGTTATTAGAAAAGGCTGAAAAAGGAGATACCCAAGAGGCATTAGCAGATTTAAACTGGGTATTGAAAGCCGATCCGCAAGATGCCCAAGCTTACTGCTGTCGTGGCGTTGTCCGCTGTAAAATGGGCAATTATCGAGAAGCGATCGCAGATTTTAATCAAGCATTGCGACTAAATTTTCAGGATGCCATTGTCTATCGCAACCGAGGCAAAGCACGTTCTGTCTTAGGAGATCGTACAGGAGCGATCGCAGATCTCGATCGAGCAATCCAAATGCAACCAGAAGATGCCTTAGTCTATGTTGCCAGAGGTGATGTCTACCGAGCAATGGGAAACTATCTCGGTGCAATTCAAGATTACAGCCAAGCCCTGCAAATCAATCCTAATGATGCTCAAGCTTATTACAATCGCGGCATTGCCTATTCTTGCATCGAAGAAATGCAAAATGCTGTGGAGAATTATCAACGCGCCGCGAGTATTTTTTGCGAACAAGAAGACTGGGTAAATTATCAACAAGTCTTAAGCAGCCTAGAAAAAATCCAAAAATTTAGTCCGCAGTTTAAAAAGCAAAATTATAACCTGCTACGTCAGCGACTTTTGCGAATGGTGGGGGGATATTGGGAAATCGCCGAACGATTAATTGAGCAAAAGCAGGATTATTATCCTGGAATGTCAGACGAATGGTATTTGCAAAAAGTAATTGAGGATTTAGAACGCGATCGTGGTATGTAAAACTTCTTGCAGAAGTCGGGAAAAGGGGAAGGTGAAAGGGGGAAAGGTTTGGTATTTTCCCTTTCCCCTTTAACCTTTTCCCACAAGAGTACAAAAAGTACTTTTGCAAGGGCGTTGCTGATTGAAAATATGAATTTAGCTCACGCAGAGGCGCAGAGTCACAGAGAGTAAGAGTTGAGAAGAGTTGATTTTTGAATTTCATATTCAAATTCAGCAACACCTTTGCAAGAGACTTCATGAGTTGCACCCACAAGGAACAATGAAAATATCTTGGTTTTCCCAGTCACCAGTCCCCAGTCCCCAGTCCCCAATCCCCATTCCCCATTCCCCATAAATTGCTAGAGTGAAGATAAACACTACTATACAAATAAATTCACCCGTAGAAATATACGGGTGAAAATGCTAGCGATCGGTCGTTATTGTCCAAGAAAAGTAAAAGCACCTAAAATTAACAACGTTCCAAAGTTTAGTTAGATAATGCCAGCTTTACGGCGACGACGCAATCCAAACATACTAACTGCTCCCACCGCAAACATTGACAAAGTAACAGATGGTTCTGGAACAGTAGCACCGATTAAGCCTTTAACATTGGCCTCACCAACGTCAAGAACAACGATAACATCATTAAAGTCACGGTCAGAGCCTTCGTTCCACTTACCAGTTGCAGAATCTATCCCAGAACCGTGTAAACCACCGTATAAATCCTCGAATGCCAGAATGATGTAGTTGTTGTAGGCATAAGCAACTGTGTGCTGTAGTCCGTCAGCATTAGAGGCAGTGTCTGTACCAAAGATGTTAGCAGAGCTACCACGGTTGAGACCATCAGCTCTTAACCAGAAATCTAGTTGAGTACCTGCGGTAAACTTACCAAGATTTACCCCATCACCGAGTTTGAGTGCATTACCACCCCAACCACCAACGCATCCGTCTCCTTCACAAGAAATATCGTTAAAAACTAGTCCAGACTTATTAGTAGTTCCTGCGGCATCGAAGGCTAACTGGTTTCTATAACCAGCACCCTCATTGATAAAGTAAACAGAAACATTATGGTCGTATTTTAAGTTTAATTTAGTGGGGTCTAACTTAAACTGACCGCTGTTTGGAATTTCAATGCCTTCTGCTTGAACAAATTGTTGGAAAGGAGCGTCATTAAAACCAGTTTGAGACTTATTAATTACTGTTGGCTGACTCCAAGAATCATTCCAAGTAAAACCAGAAGCAGATGCAGTTTCTACTTTAGATACTAATCCAGTTAATGTAGCTGTAGCAGCAATGAAAGCAGTGAATAAAGTACGTTTCATAACAGAGTCATTAAGTAGGGAAAAGAATTTAGATAATGCCCTTTTGAGCAGCTATCTCTCTTATGTTGTCTCTTACTTCTAACAGCTAGGATTCTCGAAAGTCAATCTTGTTTTTGCGCTTTGTTCCTATATTCAAATAGGTCTTCATCTGAAGTATTTTTACTGAAAAATACTATTATTGATTCGCTAATACAGTGTTATTAGCACTAAGGGTTTAAACTTATATATGATAAAAATTTGATGATAAGTTTATATGTTTTATGAAAACTAGATGTAGAAATTATAGAGTCAAGGGTTAAAACCTAAATCTCTAGGGATTTTCATTGAAACGAAGTACATAGGTAGAGTAGCAGCATCATACGCATCAAGTTCAGCCATGACCAATGGAGTTCGCGGCTATACAAACAAAGTTTATCTCCGTACTTACGTTGAGAAACGTAGCAGTCCATCAATCGACGAAATCTGAGTAAATAAGTGTGGAGTCAGAAGTTTAGCCTTTGTTTGAAACACTGAAGCGCTGACTACACGCGACACTTTCATTGATTTGAAGTAATTTGCTTTGATTTTTTAACTTACTTTGCGTAGCTAGGGAGTAGAGAATCAGTCTTTTCAAGCTCAGAGAAAGTTTTTTCACGCAATCGAACAGAGTCTTACAGAATCTAGAAGCTGTGCCAAGGACGGGGGACAATTTATGGGGTTGTGCCAAAACTTGTCACTTTGTGCATTTTTAACTCGGAATCGCGTTTGGGGAAAAGGGTAAAGGGTAAGGGTTAAAGGTTTTTCTTTCCCTTTCCCCTTTTCCCCTTAACCGATAAGTATTAGGGGTTGTGCTTAAAAATGACGGTCTTTGCTTGGACTTGATGAATATATTTTAAGGTTAAAATAATCAAGCTTTTCCAGAGCTACATCACACCCCTCGCAGATAGAATTTATATATGAACCCTACACAAGAAAAACTAAAAATTCACTTTGAGCAGGCTTTAGTGGCGGCTTTTGGCGCTGACTTCGTTGGAATAGATCCAATTTTGGTTGCTGCTAGTAATCCTAAATTTGGCGATTATCAGGCAAATGTGGCTTTATCCTTGAGTAAAAAGTTAGGAAAGCAACCAAGATTAATCGCATCTGCCATAGTTGAGAAATTAGATGTATCCCAAATCTGCGAACCACCAGAAATTGCAGGGCCGGGATTTATTAATTTGAAACTGAAAATACCATACCTGGAAGCACAACTGAACGCTATTCAGACAGATCCCAGGCTAGGAATTCCCACGGCGAAGACACCCCAGCGGGAAATTGTGGATTTTTCTAGTCCGAATATTGCTAAAGATATGCACGTCGGACACTTGCGTTCTACAATTATCGGTGATGCGATCGCTCGCGTTCTGGAATTTCAAGGACATGATGTCCTGCGGTTAAATCATATCGGTGATTGGGGTACGCAATTTGGTATGTTAATTGCTTATCTGCGGGAAGTGTACCCCGAAGCCCTAACTACTGCGAATGCTTTAGATATTGGCGATTTAGTCACTTTTTACCGCCAAGCCAAACAGCGGTTTGATGCTGATGAAGCTTTTCAAGAAACAGCACGCCAAGAAGTTGTCAGATTACAAGCAGGTGCCCAAGATACACTCCATGCTTGGAAATTACTTTGCGAACAATCACGGCAAGAGTTTCAAGTAATTTATGATTTGTTGGATATCAAGTTAATTGAACGCGGCGAGTCTTTCTACAATCCCTTACTCCCAGGAGTTGTAGAAGATTTAGAAAAATCTGGACTACTAGTAGAAAATCAGGGGGCAAAATGTGTTTTTCTGGAAGGCTTTACAAATAGAGAAGGCGAACCTCTACCTTTAATTGTGCAGAAATCAGATGGCGGTTATAACTACGCCACTACAGATTTAGCATCCCTCCGCTACCGGATTCAGCAGGATGAAGCGAAACGGATCATTTATGTAACAGACGCCGGACAAGCAAACCATTTTGCCCAGTTTTTCCAGGTAGCACGTAAAGCCGGATGGATTCCCGATGATGTGGAATTAGTGCATGTGCCCTTTGGGTTAGTGTTAGGAGAAGATGGAAAGAAATTCAAAACTCGTTCTGGCGATACTGTACGGTTGCGGGATTTGTTAGATGAAGCGATCGCTCGTTCCTATACAGACCTCAAAGCTAGATTACAAGAAGAAGAACGCGAAGAAACTGAAGAATTTATTAAGGAAGTTGCCAAGGTAGTTGGAATTAGTGCAGTTAAGTATGCAGATTTAAGCCAAAACCGCACCAGTAACTATGTTTTCAGTTACGACAAAATGCTGGATCTTAAAGGTAATACTGCGCCCTATATGTTATATGCTTATGCTCGGATTCAAGGGATTAGCCGCAAGGGTGAAATTAACTTTAAGGAGTTAGGAAATCATGCTGTAGTCTTAGAGCATGAAACCGAATTAGCGTTGGCAAAATATTTACTTCAACTCGATGAAGTTATTAATACTGTAGAGCAAGATTTATTGCCTCATCGTTTATGCGAATATTTGTATGAACTGAGTAAAAAATTCAATCAGTTTTATGACCGCGATCGAGGTGTTAGGGTACTGGATGCCGAGGAACCACAGCGAACATCCCGCTTGATTTTGTGTGATTTGACCGCTAGAACCCTGAAGTTAGGATTATCTTTGTTGGGAATTCAGGTATTAGAAAGGATGTAATATACCAATCTGATTTGAGTTACAAAAAATATCAATGGTGGCTGTTAACTGTTCATTGTTAACTGTTGACAGTCAATGCACCATTGAAAATTTGATTAGCAGTCAGGTTTAAATCTGGAAAAGTAGGGGATATAATACGTTCAAAATTTCTAAATTGAGCAACTTGATATTCTTCATCAACTAAATGATAAATAGAAATGGTTGGTTGTTTGGGGTTACCAATAAACTTTCTGGCTCCTAGAGCCGCATAATCAACGATCCAATATTCAGGAATTTTCATGGCTTCATAATTCCCTAATTTGGTGTAATAATCATCTTCCCAGTTTGTACTTACAACTTCAATGACCAAAGGAATGGATTCACTTTGAGTCACGGTAGATTCTTTTTCCCACAATTCCTCATTTTGCAAATTAGCATCGTTGATTAATACGATATCTGGCAAGTAACCCGATGATTTTCTCGGTGGTTTGACTAAAGCTGTTTTGGGAATAAAGTATGGCAATTTCAATCGCTTATATTCAACGGTAATTTCTCCTGCTAAAAATCCCGTAACTTTTTCATGCTTTCCACTCGGCTGAGACATTTCTACAATTATCCCATCGTGTAATTCGTAACGCCTTCCAGTGTTTTCTGGCAGCCATGCAATAAATTCTTCAAAAGTCAATAGTTTGGGTAAAGCTTGAGCCATATCAAAACCTCCGCTTGTTTTGACTTTACTATTGCCAGTGTCGGGACTAATCAGTTTAGCATTAATACTAATCTGCGTTCTAAAATGTGATTTTAATTGTAAGGAGGTGGGGAGATGGAGAATATAAATTTTGAAATTATGTTTCTGAATCCAAATTGCCATAGCATAATCATTGTCTCTACTTTTTTGGGATTTTTCACGAACAGACTATCCGCGAAAAATAATTGGTCTTTGATAAATCTAAATTATCTCTCTATTGAAGTGCGGAATATGGGCGATAAATAAGAGTTCAACTGAAGTTATTTTTTGTTTGTGTCCTTTGCGTCTTGGTGAAGCAGTTGCAGTCTTGGCATCTTGTATCGATTGCTAACTGCTGAACCCGAAGAGCAGTTATTTAATTTAGAATTAGTAGACTTGTAAAAGAGTATTTTGTTGGAGGCTGGCAAATGGTACGGACACCATCAAAAAACATAACTTTGGCAGAGTTTTTGGTACTACCAGAAACCAAGCCTGCTAGTGAATACATCGATGGTCAAGTTATTCAAAAACCTATGCCACAGGGAAAGCACAGTATAATTCAAGGTGAAATGGTTAGCATTATCAACTTAAGCGTCAAGCCCAAGCGAATTGCTCGTGCTTTTCCAGAACTACGGTGTACATTTGGCGGCAGATCGATTGTCCAAGATGTGGCTGTATTTAGTTGGGAGAGAATTCCCCGCGATGAAAATGGCCAAGTTGCCAACGTTTTCCAAGCCGCTCCCGATTGGACTATCGAGATTCTATCACCCGATCAAAGACAAACTAAAGTTACAAAAAATATTTTACATTGTCTGAATTATGAAACACAAATGGGTTGGCTGATCGATCCAGAAGAACAAACGGTATTCGTCTATATACGCAATCAACAGCCAGTGATGTTGGATGAGCTAAAAGATTTACTTCCCGTACCAGATTTTGCAAGTGAGTTGAAGCTGACGGTGGGAGATTTGTTTGGTTGGTTATTGGAGTAAAAAACAAAAACTTAATTAGGAAATTTACTAGGTGCAGCAGATTTTATGGGTAGGAATTGGTTGTAAACGGGGAACTTCATGGCAATTAATTGATTTGGCAATTGAGAAAGTATTTGAAGAAAATCAACTTTGCCAAAGTGCGATCGCGGGTATTGCTACTATCGATACTAAAGCCTCGGAAGTTGGCTTAGTAGAATTTTGCAACCTACACAATTTGCCCCTAAAGGCTTTTTCTGCTGAGGTTCTTCACTGTGTCTCAGTTCCCAACCCCAGCACAATTACCAACCAACAAGTAGGTACGCCCAGCGTAGCAGAGGCAGCGGCTATTATTGCAGCTACTCAACTCAACTTTTTATTCGCTGATTGTCTCTCTATTAGCTCAGAAAAATTGCGAGTAAAATTGTTAGTTACCAAAAGAATTTTCCAGTTAAAAGGGCAATCAGGAGCTTTAACCCTAGCTGTTGCCCAAGCTGCTTACTGTAATTGACTTTTCTATTCAACGACTCTCAAAATATAGTTAATAATGCTAGAAACAATTGCTAGCACGATTGAACCAAATAAAGCAGGTAAAAAACCCTGAATCTCAAATCCAGAACCCGGAGTTAGGGCACTTGCTAACCAAAGGGTTAAGGCATTAATTACTAATGTAAATAAACCAAAAGTGAGCAAGGTAATTGGAAAAGTTAAAATCTGTAAAATCGGTCTAATAAATGCATTAACTAGACCAATAACAATAGCAGCAACCAAGGCAGCTACAAAGCTCTTGATAAAGAATCCCGGAACAATATTAGCAGTAATAAATAACGCCACCGCAGTACCGAGCCAAGTTAATAAAAAGTGTCGCATAAGCTTTATTAGAAGAATTAACCCTAAGTTAGGAGTCAGAATTCAGAATGGGCTACGCCCCGCTGCGCTAACAGAATTCAGGAGCAAGTCGCAGATGCTCTGCCAAGGCCTCAGAATTAGAATAGCCTCCTGCTGGCATCGAGAAATACTTTTTGTCCCAGTATCTTTATCGTATTCCACGATGTACCTAGTCAACTACCCAGCGACAATGCGATCGCATACAGCCTCATTCCACAATTTCATTCCAAAACAAAAAGGACAAGGAAGAATTTACTCCCTCATCCCCTCATTTAAAGAGTTGAATAATTATGATTTTGAGTTCCCTAACGGCGCAAAAGAATTTCCCAGGTAGCCCCACCAGCTACGCCGTCAGGTTCTAAACCATAGCGCTTTTGTACAGCTTTGACAGCAGCTTCGGTTGTCGCCCCAAAGTCTCCATCTACATCGCCTTTTAAGTAACCAAGCTTTTTGAGTTGTTGTTGTAATCTGACAACTTCAGAACCACGTAACCCTACACGCAAAATTGGTAATCCTTCTGAGGTGTATTGAATACCAGGAGTTCGCTTAGTACTTGTATTTGACTGAGTTCGGGTTGTTTGCCCACTACGTGTAGTTGACTGGGTTCTAGTAGTCGATGTAGTACGATTCGACGTTTTTTGAGCTTGTCTGGGGTTAGCAGGCCTTGGTTCGGGACTGGTAGCAGCTGGTGTTGCAGCTTTTTTTGGTGGTTTGGTGCTTGTAGTAGTTTGTGTTGCAGCTTTCTTTGGTGGTTTGGGGCTGGTAGCAGCTTGTGTTGCAGCTTTCTTCGGTGGATTGGGTTTGGTGGGAACTTGGGTAACAGCCTGTCTTGGTGGGTTAGGATTTGCAACGTTGGTGGGGCTGTTAGCCTGGGTTGGAACCGGAAAATTTGTCGCTGAGTTAAATCTTTGCCCAGATGCTGGAGGTGTCGATCCTGCTACCGATTCTCTAGGAAACAGTCTTTGCCATGTGGTGGCATCAACGATGCCATCTGAATTTAAGCCAGCTGCTTGTTTAAATCGAGAAACAGCACTAGCTGTATTTTCACTATATATACCATCTACTTCGCCAGAGTAAAAACCCAAAAGTCTCAAAGCTGCTTGAAGTTCAGATACGCGTTCGCCTTGGCTACCAACTTTCAGGGTAGGACGGCTGATACTATCTGCGGGGTTTACTTGGGCTATTTTTTGTGGTGCTGCAATTGATACTACAGGGGAAGCAATGAACAGAGGTGTAGTGGATAACAGGAGTATTTGAGTTGCTGATAAAGACTTAGATCTCCTTGTCCGCCAACCCTTTTGCCGTTTTTCCATTCTACAGCGATTTACAGTTGGATCTAGTAATTTTAAGTAACTCAAAATACTTGCTGTCAGGCTGCGTTGCATGGAATTTACTCCCAGAATATTCTGATGCTAATGGTACAGCCGGTTGGTGTAAAAAACAGCTGTTGCACAAAGCGATGTCTCTAACAGGCCACGCCTAATGCACATCATCTAGCTTATGCGATCGCCCCATTGATTGCTGCTTCTTGGCCAAGTAAAGACACATAAGGTTCTTTTAAATACTGGGAAGCGGCAGCAATGGCATCTTGGGCATCCACGGCCGCAATCAATTCTTGGAACTTGATGTCAAAATCAATTCCTAACCCCAAAATCTCATACCAACCGTATATCTGAGCAATTTGCCCGTTCGTTTGTTTACCCAAAGCGTACTGCCCCAGAATCTTGTTTTTAGAAGCTTGCAGGGCGCTTGGGGATATTTCGGTGGTAGATAATAAATCTACTTCTGTACGCAATCCTTCTAAGGCTATGGTGGTATTTTCTGGTGCTGTACCCATATAAACTACAAACGATGCTGGGTATAGCCTAGTTGAGTAAAAAGCAGACACCTCGTAAGCTAAACCTCGTTTTTCCCGCAATTCGACAAACAAACGGCTAGAAAGCCCATTTCCCAAGTAGGTACACAGCAACTTCAATGGCGCATAGTCAGGAGAACTCACTGATGTGCCCATATAACCAAGCATCACAATTGATTGTTGCGTGTGTTGTGGCTTCAGCCTTACCTGTGGTTCTATCCTAATTTTAGGTAAATTGAGTGTTGGCACTGCTGGTGCTGGAACTTGCCAATCCCCAAAAATATCTCTCACCAATGCTACTGCGTCTGTGGGTGTAACTCGACCAGCAATACTAATTACCAGATTATCGGGACGGAAATAAGTTTGATGATACTGCACTAAGTCCGCGCGAGTTAAGCGGCTCATGGTTGTTTCATCTCCTAATACCGACATGGCATAGGGATGATTTTGGTACATTACCTGCCGCAATTGTTCAAAGGCCACAGTAAAGGGTTGCTCTTTTTGCGAACGAATATCTTGTAATGCTAGACGCCGTTCTAGTTCCACTTGAACTTCAGGAAAAGTAGGCGATCGCAAAATCTGTCCTGCCAATGTTAAAATTTCGACAAAATCGGATGTTACCGTCTTGAAAGATAGCAAAAAATAATCAGAGGTCGCATCTGCACTCAAACTAGCCCCCACAGACTCAACTTTTTCAGCAATTTCCAAGCTAGAAAGTCCATCGCATCCCTTTGTCATCACTGCTGATAGCAAATGTGCCAACCCTGCTTGCTCTTGGTTTTCGTTACAACTACCGGCACGTACAAAAATTCGCGCCGCAATAATGTCCGCAGCCGGATTTTCTGCCACTAGCACGACAATGCCATTGTTTAATACAGTGCGATGAATAGGCGACTTTTGCAGCAAGGTTGTCATTTGTTATTTGTCCTTTGTCATTAGTCATTGGGCATTGGGCATGGGGCATTGGGCAAATAGGGCAGGAAAAAGGTTAAAGGGAAAAGGGAAAAGGAATAAATTTAATCTTTTCCCTTTTCCCCTTACCCCTTTCCCTTTCCCCTTATCCTCTTCCATGCACCATACCCCATACCTAACACGGTTTAAGCACAGTAACGGCATAATTGTGCGGCGAGAGATACTGTTTCGCTAATTTTTGCAGTTGTTGGGCATCAAAAGACTGAATCTCCTGAGGATAAGCCACAGCTAATTCGGCTTGGGCTATTGTATTGTAGTATCCGTAAAGCCCTGTGAGTTGATTTGGTGTTTCAGTGGAAAAGGCATAATCGTTACATAATAGCCTGCGCGATCGCGCGAGTTCCTGTTGACTAATTTCCTGAGTCTGTAATTTATCTAAACAATCGCAAATCAAGGATTCTACTTTTTCTAAATTTTCTGGTTCCAACCAGGCAGTAATTGTAAATAAACTCGATTCCCGTTGCAAAGAAAAATTACTACAAATTCCCTGTACCAATTGCAAATCTTCTCGCAAATCGCGTACTAAACGGGAAGTGCGCCCTTCTGCTAATAACACCGACAACAAATCTAAGCCATAGGCAGTGTGGATTTCTTCTACTCCCGGTACAAGCCACGCCATTAACAATCGCGCTTGCTCTATGCGTGGTAAATATAGTTCTTGACGACAAATTTCTGTTATTATTGGCTCTGGGATTTTTTCAAACTGCGGACAATGAGAAGGTTCGGCAAAATCTGTAAATGAACGATTTATTAATTCCCAAGCTGGCTGTTGAGCTATGCCCCCTGCAATTACCACCGTCATATTTTCCGGTTGGTAGTGGGCGCGGTGAAAGCAGCGCATTGCTTCTGGTGACTGCTGCATCAGTTCTTGCTCAGTACCCAGTACAGAGCGTCCGTAAGGGTGACGCCCATAAATGCTACTAATCAAAGCTTGGAATCCTATCCAGTCAGAATCGTCATTGCACGAACGGATTTCCTCTAGGACTACATCACGTTCGCGGCTAAATTCATCTTCTGGAATTGCCGCATTCAGCAGTAATTCTCCCAAGTACGGCAGGGTATCTTGCAAATAAGGCGCAGCCGTGGTAAGTGAATAATGAGCGTAATCATAGCTTGTTGCTGCATTACTGACGCCTCCCCGGTTTTCAACGTTGTGGTCGAACATTCCAGGGGGTAGGGTTGCTGTACCTTTAAAAATCATGTGTTCTAAAAAGTGCGCCATACCAAACCAAGGTTCTGGCTCTAGGCTTGTTCCAGCACGCACCCAAACATCCGCCACAACTACAGGGGTAGTGGGAATTTCTTGATGAATAAACGTTAAGCCACTGTCTAGTCGGAAGACCGAGGCTGGAAACACGGTACTAGTTATTTGTTGTGACAATTTTTTGTAGCTTTAACCACAATTTCATTCAATTGTGCGATCTTACCGCTGAATGTCACCTAAATTAGAATCATGTTATACAGATTTTGTTTTTATTCGCAGATATTCCAAAATTGAACAGGACTTACGCAAAAGATAACGAAAGTAGCGGTAATACCCTGCGGGAAGCCGCTCCGCGTCTACATGAATTACCGCAACGCTTGAATAAGGTTTTCAGTCACATATTGCGTAAGTCCTGTTGAAGTAAAAACCACAGTTTCGCTTGCCTAATGACTATTGCATCGAAAGTAAAACCGCTATAAGTGATTTTTTTGATGAATAAAATATAGTCAAAAGCTTTAATTTGCGTGGTTTCAAATTTTTTGATTTCTAGTTTTAAATTTCTGATTTCTAATATAAGTTTTACTAATTTAAATAATTAAAGCTCCCAAATTCTAACTGATTTTGGGAGCTAATAATTTTGAGTTCACCGCGACGCCGTTTTACCTAAGTTTATGACCTGGTTTTATCCAGGTGGGAACCTAAATTCCTCGTTTAAAGTTTCCGGGTACATGCCCGGTCTACTGCCACGAGAACGCTTGACTCCCTTTTCTTTAAAGGCATAGATCAAAAAACTTGATGGCAGTCACCAACGTCGTAGTGCAACTAACTCATTATAACTTTCAAAAAGATGTTGTGTGTTCAACATCGAAAGTTTCTCAAAAATTTACTTGGGATACCAGATAGATTCTATAGTCTGGGCAACTGCGAGCGCCTGCTCTCGACTTTGATTATCCAGCAAAACTGTGACATGTCCCAACTTCCGCCCAGGACGCGATTGAGTTTTCCCATACCAGTGGACGTGCGCTTGAGGAATCTCTGCTATTTGTTGACGTTGGCTTTGGTAATCGCTGTCAGAATTTTCATACCCCAACAAATTCACCATCACAGCACCAGCACAGTGCAAGCCAGAATTTCCCAAGGGTAAACCACAAACTGCCCTTAGCTGTTGTTCAAACTGAGAGGTTTCACAGGCGTCGAGGGAAAAATGCCCAGAATTATGGGTACGGGGAGCAATTTCATTTACCAGCACTTTACCATCAGCAGTCAGAAATAGCTCAATCCCAAAGACTCCTACTACTTGTAGGCTATTTAAGAGAGTATGTGCGATCGCCTTTATTTCTGCTATTTGATTTGGCGAAATCTCCGCTGGCGCAATCACTCTCCGACAAACTTGTTGTTCTTGTTGAGTTTCTACCACTGGATAGGTGACAATTTCTCCATTTAAAGAACGAGCTGCTATGACTGCTAGTTCTCTTTCAAAAGGTACAAATTCCTCTAACAAAAAAAGCGATTGATTGGCAGTTTTTGTTATGGTTTCATAACTTAACTTTTCTTCTAAAGCCGCGAAGTCTTTAATTATGAAAGTACCCTGACCATCATAACCGTGGCGTCGGGATTTGAGAACTACAGGAAAACCTAGATATTCTATTTTAGATTTGAGATTTTCTCTCTCTTCGATGGCGAAAAATTGCGGAACTGGTAAGCCTAAATCCTTTAAATAGGAACGCTGATGATATTTATCTAAAAGAGGAGTTAATGCTTCTAATCTCGGACGGAAACCAACCCCTTGCTTTTCTAAAACAGATAAAGCATCTAAGTTAACAAATTCATTTTCAAAGGTGATGACATCGCACTTTTTCGCTAATATTTCTGTAGCACTCGCGTCATCCACCGGGGCGAAAACAATTTCCTGAGCGATGGAAACTGCCGGATCGCTTTGGCTAGGAGTTTGTACTACTAATTCTACTCCTAGCTTGCGTGCTGCATCTGCCATCATCCAGGCCAATTGTCCGCCACCAATTACACCTACACGTTTCATTAACATCCCAGAGAATCACGAGTTTGCACGCCTGTTTTGGAATTCACACCACCAGCTTTTGCACACAGTTCTTTGATTTGTGCTTTATCCAAAATTGCATCTGTAAAATCTGCACCGTCTATATTCACATCATTAAAGATGGCGCGGAGCAAAAGGGCTTCTTTCAGAACTGCATCGCTCAAATCGGCCTTAGTCAAGTTTACCTGATCGACCATTGCATTCGTTAAATCGGCTGCGTGGAGATTTGCTTGTGTCATCACTGAAGCACTCAATACTGCTCCACGCAAGTCAGCGTTTGTAAAATTAGCCAATTCCATATTGGCGTTAGAAAACTCCGCAGCTTGCAAACTTTGACCAGAAAAATCACGTCTTGACAACTCTGCATTACTAAATGACAGTGGATGAGTCCAGTCTACCGCCAGTGCAGGATGAGCCACGCACCAGATAATAATCCCCACAAGTAACGCCAATCCCCGCCGCCAAAACATATCGAGAGCCAATTTGGTGTATAATTGCTGCATTGTAACCTTACCGCGTTTTGACTGTTGACAGCCTAAGTTATTTAGACCAGCAATCCTGCTGCTAAATTTGGGGAATCTATAAATTTCCCTGCTTAATATTTTGTAACCTAAAAACAGGCATCGCTACTCACTGCGAGCAAAATTGTTTATGCGACTTTAGGTAGAAAGCAGCGATCGCTTGGGTGTATATGGAGAGGGCGATGTCTAGGACGGTTTATGTCTACGCCACATCATACCAGCAAAATTATTAGCAAAGGCTGATACAAGTAACTTTCTTTTTTTTAACTATCAAGAAATGATTTCAAGCAATATCTACCAATAGCTAGATCTACCCCCTTTGATTCATTTACAATTCTTGATTTCAAAATTTGGTTTTTCAGATATATTACGGCTCATCCTTTGATTTTTGTAAAGCGAAGTAAAGCCCTAAAGGTTCTTTCCTATTCCCTACTGCATAGTTTTTTAAGCACTAAGACTTACCGCCTAATTTACAATTCTTAACTTATGATTTTTGACGTAAAGTTTATTGTCATTTGAAGTAAACAGATTCTATTGGCTGCTAGGCTTTTAATTAAGTCAAGCAACGTTTGAGCTTAATAGTGATTTATCTCAACTGCTTAACAAAGCTTAAAAATACCAGAGATAGAGTTAAATTTATACCGAATTAGTTAAATTTTAGGAATCTCCGAAAAGTTATCTTCAGCAACTAGACAAATTCCACAAACAGCAACTCTCAACTGCGATGATTAATCATTACTCACTTCAATGGATTGAGGCATGGTGCCAAGAAAATGGCTGGACAGATTTATTTGTCGAGCGGCGTAATAACTACTGGGCTTTTCCTCCGGGTTGTGTAATGCCAGAACCAATTCCTGTTCACGTTCTGAGATTGATTAAAGCGGAAAAAGGATTAACTTTTGAAGAACGATTATGGTCTAGTTCAGCAGTAATTGGCACAATCTTTGCTGTTCTATTTACCTACTGGTTCCAGTCTCCGATGCCTTTAGTTTTGGCTTTCGCTTTTAACGCCGTTACGGTGGCTCAATTGGAACTTGAGGATGCGTAAATTTTTAATTTTGGGCTTTGGTGTTAAAACTGCTCTTGTTTGGTTTCAGCAAGAGCAGTTTTTAATTTAATAATCTGTAAAATGCTTTCGGCGAGTTATGCAGTGATTAACGTAAAAAGTTTTTATAGGACTCATATTTGATTTTTGAAATATACGTAGTAGCCAGGACTTACGCAAAAAATAACGAAAGTAGCGGTAATTCATGAATTACCGCTACGCTTGAATAAGGTTTTCAGTCACATATTGCGTAAGTCCTGGTAGCGTGACAAGCTTAAAATAGCGCATTGGGAGTAGGTTGGGTTGAACGGAGTGAAACCCAACATTGATCCCGGTGTTGGGTTTCGCAGAGCCTCAACCCAACCTACAATTTTTGGATCAATTTAGTCTTGCCACGCCAGTACTCTCTCAGATTATTGGCATTCTTAGCGCACCTGTGTCGCTAACGCGATCGACGCAGTTGCGTCGCTGCTGTTGGGCAAAACGCTTCTCGAAGAGTACTCGTTCGCTCTTAGCGTTCCCGCAGGGTAGGGCGGTTGGATAAATTCGCTAAACGCGACCAAATAAAATAATGTAGGGACATGGTATTATCATGTCCCTACAAAAAGATTGTTCAACTAAGGGTGGATTATCGCCGCTTGGGAGTAGTGCTGCTAGGGGTGCGTTTTTCTTCATCTCGACGACGGCGATCGCGCCAATCTGCAAGGGTCAAATAACCAATGCCACCTGTCACTGCTACGAGCAGCACTACGGCAATTAAAGCCAAAATACTCAGGAATGGACTTTCTACCATGCCGTTACAGTCCGTTACGTCCCCAGACTACCATTGCAATTGACCAAGTGAACACGACTAGCAGTGATACCCAGCCTAGTGTCAAAATTTCCATAGTCCCGCTTTTCAAATCATTACAAAAGGTCTCTAATGTTTATCATACAGGGATTGGGCAGGCTGAGATTTTTTTATCAATGATGTTCTAACGTTTTGTGGGCGATCGCTTTCTCTACCACCATTTCAATATTATTACTTAGTAATTTAAGTAATTATGAAAACAGGTGTAAAAAAATAGCGATCGCGCTGTTATATTCGCTGACTTGGGAATATTAGGGTTAGGCGCATATATTTCAAATTTAGCAACCCCTAGTATCAATGCCGACATTTCTTAGCTACGCTTTCAACTCCGACGGTTTTATTCCCCACGGACATTGTTATCTCTGGAAAACTGGATTAGTTTGGCTCCACATTATTGGTGATGGCACTATTGCTCTTGCCTATTATTCTATTCCCTTCCTATTAATTTACTTTATTTCCAAGCGCCAAGACGTGCCTTTCAATGGAGTTTTTGTCTTATTTGGTGCTTTTATCACTGCTTGCGGTACTGGACACTTAATGGATATTTGGACGCTTTGGCATCCAGATTATTGGATTTCAGGTTGTCTAAAAGCTCTAACTGCGATTATTTCGATATACACGGCATTTGCATTAATTTCTCTAATGCCTCAAGCCTTGACGCTACCCAGTACAGCCCAGTTAGAGGTTATCAATCGAGCGCTTTCCACTGAAATTGTAGAGCGCAAGCGCATCGAGCAAGAACTACGCAAAGCCGAAGAAGTCGCTCAAGATTCCAGCCACGCCAAAAGTGAATTTCTGGCGAATATGAGTCACGAACTACGTACACCCCTCAATGGCATCTTGGGTTATACACAAATCCTCCAACGCACAGAATCTTTGAGTGAAAAAGGACGTAAAGGACTCGGTGTCATTTATCAATGCGGTTCTCATCTTTTAACTCTGATTAATGATGTTCTCGATCTTTCCAAAATCGAGGCTCGCAAACTCGAATTACATCCTGTTGATTTTTATTTGCCTGCCTTTATTGATAGCGTGACTGAAATTTGCCGCATCCGTGCAGAACAAAAGGTCATTGCCTTTGAAGTCGAACTCGATCCCGATTTGCCAACAGGGATTCACGGTGATGAAAAACGCTTACGACAAGTACTGATTAACTTGCTTAGTAATGCGATTAAATTTACTAACGAAGGCAGTGTCAGTTTCAAAGTTCAAGTTAGCGATCGAGAATTAGATGCTAATGGAAAAACTAACTACAAAATTCGCTTTGAGGTAATAGATACTGGTGCAGGTATAAAACCCGAACAAGCTGAAAAAATCTTTCAACCTTTTGAGCAAGTAGGAAATCAAAAACGACAATCTGAAGGTACAGGTTTGGGATTAGCAATTAGCCAAAAAATTGTTTTGTTAATGGGCGGTCAAATTCAGGTGCAAAGTACCTTGGGCAAAGGTAGCACTTTCTGGTTTGAAGCAAAATTCCCAGAATCTAAAGACTGGGCAAAGGTTTCTAGAGCGGTTGACCAAGGAACAATTGTTGGTTATATGGGAGAAAGACGCACTATTTTAATTGCAGATGATAAATGGGAAAACCGATCGGTAATTGTAAATTTACTAGAGCCAGTTGGGTTTACTGTTATTGAAGCTAGTCACGGTGAGGAAGCATGGGAACAGGCTTTAGCCCACAACCCAGACTTGGTAATCACTGACTTAGTGATGCCAATATTCGATGGATTTGAGTTAATTAATCGTTTGCGTCAGTCGGAGCAATTTAAAAATATTGCTATCATTGCTTCGTCTGCCAGTGTATTTGCAATCGACCAACACAAGAGTATCGATGTTGGTGCAGATACATTTCTACCAAAGCCGGTGGAAGCTGAAATGCTATTAGAAATGCTCAGAAAAATTTTGCAGCTTAAATGGATTTTTGATGAAAAGGCAGACGCAAATCAAAAAAATAAACCAGCTGCTTTGGAGCAATCGATTGATACCATTTCTCCAAACCAACAGATTTTACAAGAGTTGCTTGAACTCGTGCAGGATGGAGATATTCAAAATATTTTGGAATTGGCCGACCAACTTTCGACATCTGATGAAAAACTAAACGTTTTTACTCAACACATTGTCCAACTTGCTAGTAATTTCCAACTCAAACGCTTGGCAACTTTTATTGAACAATACATTGATTAATTAATAAAAATTAAATTATAATTTCAAATTTGCTATGAACAAAAAATCAAATACTGGATTTATCTTAATTGTGGATGATAATCCGACAAATTTATCTCTTCTATGTGAAGCCCTCAACAGTGAGGGGTTTCGTTTCCGTGTTGCAGTGGATGGAGAAAGTGCGATCGCTCAAGTCGAACGCAATCAACCAGAGTTAATTTTACTAGATGTACAAATGCCTGGTATTGATGGTTTTGAAACTTGTCGTCGCCTCAAAGCCAATCCTGTTACTCAAAACATTCCGATTATTTTCACCACTGCTTTAGCAGATACCGACAGCAAAACCAAGGGATTTTCTCTTGGTGCTGTAGACTATATCCCGAAACCCTTTGCACAAGAGGAAGTTATTGCTAGAGTGCGCGTGCATTTACAGCTCAAACAATTGAATGAATCTTTGGAACAACAAGTTAGCGATCGCACCAAGGCTTTGCAACAAGCCCAAGTCCAACTAGTGCAACAAGAAAAGCTATCAACACTCGGAGAGTTAGTTGCTGGTATTGGTCATGAAATCAATAACCCAGTCAATTTTATTTCTAGCAATATTCCACCCTTACAAGAATACATTGCAGCAATAACCGAGTTGCTTTCACTGTATAAACAAGAGTATCCAAAGCCAACAGCTAAAATTACTACTGCTATTAACAACTTGGATCTAGATTTTATTCTCGAAGATATCACAAAAATCTTAAACTCACTGGAAGTAGGAAGCGAACGAATCCGTAACCTTTCTAATTCACTCCGCAACTTCTCTCGTTCGGATAGCGATGCCAAAATTTTTGCTGATTTGCACCAAGGACTAGATAGCACACTCATGATTTTGCAACACCGTCTCAAAGCTAATAGCGATCGCCCGCAGATTGAAGTGATTAAAAATTATGGAGTTTTACCACAAGTGAACTGCTATTTAGGGCAGATGAACCAAGTATTTATGAATATTCTGGCAAACGCTGTTGATGCTTTAGATGAAGCTATAATACAAGGGAAAATCACCAATGTAATTCCTCAGATTAAAATTACAACAGCATTAGATTCTGAAAAATTTGCTGTAATTCAGATTGCTGACAATGGAATTGGTGTTCCTGAACGGTTGAAAAAACGCTTATTTGAACCGTTATTTACTACAAAAAGTGTTGGTAAAGGTACTGGACTTGGCTTGTCCATCGCCTATGAAATAGTAGTAGAAAAACATAAAGGTATATTAGAAGTTAACTCTCACCCAGGTATGGGAACTGAATTTATTATCAAAATTCCCACATGGGAGTAGAATCTGGGGATTGGGCATTGGGCAAAGGGCAAAGGGCAAAGGGCAAAGGGGAAGGGGAAAAACAAAGATCCCTCCTTTTCCCTTTTACCTTTTACCTTTCCCCAAGGCGTTGCCATCTCCCCCAGTCCCCAGTCCCCAGTCGCTAATCCCCATACAGTGAACACAATTTCAAATCCTCAATTAATGGCAGAACGCCTAGAATCTCTCAAGGCTGGTATAGTTGGAAGTTTTTCTTTATTTTTTGGCTTTGCGATCGCTAGTCTTTTAAATACTTTAGTATTGGCAAAGTATTTTCAAACACTTGTAACTTTACAAAGTAATCTTAATTGGCATTTATGGGTGAGTGCTGGTGTTGCAACTTTTACTGGTTTTTTGTTTGGTGTAACTTACCGCTATATCATCCGTTCTGATAACAATCCTCAACTCAAATCCGGTGGTGTGCTGGCTTTCGGCTTGGTGCGTGGATTAACCCAAATAGAACTTGGGTGGAATTCCAATAGCACAATTTGGCCTTTTTTGGTATCGGCGACAGAAAGTGTATTGTGGTTTGCAATCGCAGCGATCGCACTTGATATCGCTATGCAGATCGATTGGGTTAAACCTTTTTCATCAAAGCAGAATTCAGAATTAGAATAGCCTCTCTACTTAGAAAAATAGGCTAGCACAGTTAGCTGCGATCTGTTCTAACTTACACAAAATTGTGCTTCAAATAAATAAAAAACCTATAACTAGTATTATTTTTGTACTATAATTACTACAAAAGGTTACATGAGTACTATATCAGCTAATACGGTTTAGTTAACGTTATTTAGCTCCGGAAAATCCCCCCCCTCCGATAAATTGGGAGGCTTAGTTCCCTCCTTCAAAAGGAGGGTTAGGGAGGATCGAGTCTTAACTGAACTGTATTGTTATATAAGCTTTAATTGGTTCTGAATTCTATATTTTGTATTCTTCAATATTATCTGAATTATGAAAGCTAAAATATCCCACTATTATTTAATAGTCGATTTAGAGGCTACATGCTGTGACAAAGGAACTGTTCCCCGCCACGAAATGGAAATTATCGAAATCGGTGCAGTAATGCTGAATCGAGAAACGTGGGAACTTGATTCAGAGTTTCAGCAATTTATCCAACCTGTGAGACATCCACAACTAACACACTTTTGTACAGAATTGACTACTATTCGCCAGCAAGATGTTGATGAAGCACCGACATTTACAGAGGCAATTTCTCGCTTCCAAGAATGGATTAATTTATTTCCAAATAATGTTTTTTGTTCTTGGGGTAATTATGACAAAAATCAATTTATTCAAGATTGCAAATATCATAATGTTCCTTATCCTTTTAGTTCAGAACACATAAATATCAAAGACGAATTTTCCAAATACCTTAGTGTGTCTAAAAAATTTGGTATGGCACAAGCTCTCAATGAGTTAGGTATAGAATTGCAAGGCACACATCATCGTGGCATCGACGATGCCCACAACATTGCATCTATCTATAGAGAGATTAAAACTAAAAAAAGATAAGGATTGGGGCATGGGGAAAGGGCAAGGGGTAAAGGGAAAAGGGGAAAGATTAAATTTATTCCTTTTCCCTTTTGCCTTTTACCTTTCCCCAAGGCGAAGCCATCTCCCCCAGTACTTGTCGGGTTTTGGGGAAAAGGGGAAAGGGGAAAGGGGAAAGAAAAAACCTTTAACCTTTACCCTTTAACCTTTTCCCCAAACCCAATGCCCAGTTAAAAATGGTTAACCGAGCAGTATTGCCATCTCCCCCAGTCCCTCTTACAGACTGCTAATGGCTTCTACAACTAGCTTGGAAACAAAGGGTAAAATTTCACGATTCTTAGCCTGGGCTTTGCCTTCAGTAAATACTACTAGAAGGTAAGGGCGCTGGTTTGGTAACTCAATATAGGCGACATCATGGCGAACTTGGCTTGTCCAGCCGGCCTTTGACCAAATTTGGGCATCTTTAGGAAGTCCACCGCCCAAAAAACCTGTTACTTGGTCTTCTTCAACATCAGCGGGCAAATTTTGGAGATCGCGTTTGAGCAAAGCCATCATCGCTTGCGATCGCGTACTTGAAACTGCTACTCCACCGATAATACTATGCACTAATCTGGCGATCGCATTTGTGGTCAGCATATTACGATTTTCCAGCAACTCTCCCACAAACGCCCGCTCCCGTCCATAGGGTCCGTCACCCCAAGTTTTTTGACAGACGTTAATTGTCTCCATTTCTTCCCATCCCAAGGATTGATAATAGCGGTTAACGATATTACGCTGATATTTCCAGGTTTCAAATGGGCCGACTGGTAGTTCTGGGCCTGAGGTGGTGCCAGTGAGAATGTCCACAACCAAGCTGGTAGCATCATTACTAGAGTCTACAATCATATCCGACAAGGCTCGCTCTAACTCCTTAGAAGTTTGGCTCATGCCTTTTTCCAGCCATTCATTGACTGCTACCAGATAAAATAGTTTGACTACACTTGCAGGATAAATCCGTTCAACACCCCGATAACTAAAACCCCGAACTGGGTGGTTCCAAAAAGCGTTGGGAGTCAGCGCACCACCAGTATTTACCGGCACAGGGGGATCGTAAACAACCCAAGTCAAGGCAATTTGATTGCGGGCTAAGGTGGGAAATGCTGCCCAAGTTGCATCTAAAATGCGTAACCCAAGATTTTCGAGTTGTTCGTCTTTATTAAAAAAAATCATTCTTGAATTAATGTCCTTTAATCTAAAATCCCAAACCCCAAATCTCAAATCAGCGGAGTATCAGTGTCTAGCTGACCTGAATTTATACGATTCTCCTGGGTGTACGCGCCTAGCAACTCAAGCCGCATCTGGGCGACATTTATGGATAACATCAAATCATCAGGATTCGGCGGTTGAGGTGTATTTGCGTGAAGATGACTATCCCGGATGGGTATCCTTTTCAGATTTGGGTTTATTACAACCTGCTACTGTACTTTATCAGGCTGCAACATTTTCTGAATCTGAAATTAAAAAACTGCTAGCACGGGTTATCGCTTTTACCCAAAAAGCGATGCAACAATCAAATTATTATCTCTGGGGTGGTACGGTAGGGCCAAATTATGATTGTTCTGGGTTAATGCAAGCGGCGTTTGCTTCGGTGGGTATTTGGTTACCGAGAGATGCTTATCAACAGGAAGGATTTACTCAACCAATAACCATTGCAGAATTAGCAGCTGGGGATCTGGTATTTTTCGGGACTAGCCAAAAAGCAACCCATGTGGGGCTTTATTTGGCGGATGGTTATTATATCCATAGTTCTGGGAAGGAACAGGGGCGTAATGGGATTGGGATTGATGTTCTTTCGGAACAGGGGGATGCTGTTAGTCAGTCGTACTATCAGCAGCTGCGGGGTGCTGGTAGAGTTTTTAAGAGTTACGAACCACAGAGGCGCTGAGGACGCAGAGGAATATGGGGAGTGGGTTGGTTTATGAGGGGGTAAATGGGGCGATTTCGGCTATTGTCCCTGATGTTTCGGTGGTGGTGCCGATACATAATGAAGTGGAAAGTTTACCACTTTTATTAGAAGCGATCGCATCTACATTATCTTCAAGTCAGATAAGTTATGAAATCATTTGTGTTGATGATGGTTCTATAGATGGTTCGGGGGAATATCTCAAGCAAGAAGCGCAAACACGTCCTGATTTAAAGGCGGTGATTTTGCGTCGTAATTACGGACAAACTGCGGCTATGGCTGCTGGATTTCATTATGCACTAGGTAAAGCGATCGTTTCTTTAGATGCTGATTTGCAAAATGACCCGGCTGATATTCCGATGTTATTGGCCAAGCTAGATGAAGGTTACGATTTGGTAAGCGGTTGGCGACAAAAACGCCAAGATGGTGCTGTAAATCGCTTACTTCCTTCTAAAATTGCCAATTGGCTAATTCGCCGCACTACTAGCGTGAATATTCACGATTATGGTTGTTCGCTCAAAGCCTATCGTGCAGAACTATTGGGAGATATGAACCTCTACGGTGAATTACATCGGTTTTTACCTGCTTTGGCTTACATCGAAGGAGCTAGAATTACTGAAATGCCGGTGCGCCATCACGCCCGCCGCTTTGGCCGCAGTAAGTATGGGATTTGGCGGACATTCCGGGTGTTGATGGATTTGTTAACCATTTTGTTTATGAAAAAATTCCTTACCCGGCCGATGCATGTTTTTGGGCTGTTGGGCTTGATTTCAATGGTTTCGGGGACGATAATCGGAATTTATTTGACTTTCATTAAATTAGCTTTAGGTGAAATGATTGGCAATCGCCCTTTGCTGATTTTGGCAGTTCTATTGCTTGTAACTGGAGTACAGTTGTTTTGCTTCGGCCTTTTAGCAGAATTACTCATGCGTACATATCATGAATCCCAAGGACGGCCTATCTATCGCGTGCGAGAGGTGGTAGCAAAAAAGGTTAACTAAGGTAACAATAGTAATGATTTGTCATTGGTCATTGGTCATTGGTCATTGGTCATTAGTCATTAGTCATTAGTAAATAGTTAAGCGTAAATATTGGTTGACTCTAAACAAATGACAAAAGACAAATGACTAATGACTAATGACAAAAAACTAATTAAATTGCATCTACCTTGAAAATATTTAATACGTTTGATACCGAACTGCGGTACAACCTGCTGATTTTATTTACGGCAGGTTTATTATTCTGGTCGAGTGTGGCTTCGCTCTTACCAACTCTACCGCTTTATCTTGAGTACGTGGGCGCAACTAAGCAACAAATAGGGATTGTAACGGGGAGTTTCGCAATCGGCTTATTGCTAACTCGCCCCATGCTGGGACGGTTAGCTGATGAACGCGGTCGAAAATTTGTGTTGTTGATTGGTACGATAGTAGCTGCGATCGCACCTTTTGGTTACTTGGCAACCCAATCTATTGGGCTGTTAATCTTGGTGCGGATTTTTCACGGTGTTAGCATTGCCGCTTTTACCACTGGCTACAGTGCCTTAGTTGCAGATTTAGCTCCACCTGATAAACGTGGTGAAATTATTAGTTACATGACCCTAGCAACTCCCATTGGTTTAGCAATTGGCCCTGCCTTGGGAGGATTTTTAGAAGCCACAACTGGTTATGGAGTGTTGTTTTTGGTTGCTGCTGAGTTGGGTTTTGTCACTCTCTTGGCAATCGTACAAGTTACCAATCTTCATATACAGACACAGGAACAAACTCACGACAACCATCAAAAATTTTGGCAAATTCTCATTAGCCCACGGGTGAGAGTTCCGACTTTAATTATGTTGCTGGTTGGTTTGTCTGCTGGTGCTGTACACACCTTTGTTTCTCTGTTTATCAAATCAACTCAGATAGACTTTAATGGCGGGTTATTTTTTACAGTTGCGGCAATATCTAGTTTTAGTATTAGAATCTTTGCTGGTAAGGCCAGCGATCGCTTGGGGCGTGGTTTATTTATCAGTTTTGGTATAATTTCTTATACTTTAGCTTCGATACTGCTATGGCAGGCTCACAGTGTAATTAGTTTCTTACTAGCGGCGATTTTTGAAGGCGCTGGTGGTGGTACAGTTATATCGATGATTGTGACTATGATGGCAGACCGATCGCTACCACAAGAACGCGGGCGAATTTTTGCTATCTGCGTCACTGGGTTTGACCTGGGAATTGCGATCGCTGCTCCTGTTTTGGGTTCCATTGCCGAACAAATCGGCTATCGCAATATGTTTGCCTATGGTGCTGGGTTCGCTTGTGTCGCGCTTGCGATTTTCTTCACTAAGTCCAGCAAAAGCCTAGTTAGCTCATTGCGTTTTGCATTGGGGCGTGCCCCAGATCCCTACGCTATGAATAACTTAAAAGTTAGTAGTTAAGAGTTGTAATTGCTGACTCCTAACTTTAAAAAACGGGCGAGGAGGGATTCGAACCCCCGACACCGTGGTCCGTAGCCACGTGCTCTAGTCCACTGAGCTACACGCCCTTGACAAGAAACTATATTAACACGTTCTCACTAAATGACGCAAGATAATTTTCCATCCAATTTTGGCAACTTAACCCATCTAGACGACCGAGGACAAGCACACATGGTGGATGTGTCTGAAAAAGCACCCACCGTGCGCCAAGCAGTAGCCGCTGCCAAGGTGCGGATGTTGGCGACGACTTTTGCTGCAATTCAAGCTGGAAACGTTCCAAAAGGCGATGTGTTGGGAACTGTAAGGCTGGCTGGGATTATGGGAGCTAAGCAAACAGCGGCTTTAATTCCCTTGTGTCATCCGTTACCATTGCAGAAAATTGCGATCGAGGTCATACCCGATCCCCAACTACCTGGTTATGAAATTCAAGCCACAGTCAAAACCAAAGCTGAGACTGGCGTAGAGATGGAAGCTTTAACTGCCGTTTCTGTTGCGGCTTTAACTTTATACGATATGGCTAAAGGCTTAGAAAAATCAATTCAAATTGAATCAATTCGGTTAATCAGTAAAAGTGGCGGGAAATCAGGAGATTATTTCCCGCCAGGGCAATAAGCTACACTATCTCGCCTAAAGCTTTATTAAGAGCCGTTGGGCTTTCAAAATCTTTGTCTTCTGGCACTTTCTCTAACAAAGAGATAATCTCCTTACCTGCTCCTTGTTTTTTAGCGTGTTGAATTAAATCTTGCTTTTTAGCAGGATAGTCAACACCTTTCAAGTGTTTTTGGATTTCGACTGGGTTAGCCTTAGCCATTTTTGTCCACCTCTAATGGTTATCCCCCATATTCACAAGTGGATATATTTAGTCCCTCTATCAAACAGATGAATGATTTGTAACTTCAAAACGTTCAAAGGTCATCCACAAGGTTGATGAATCATTGATTGGGCATGGGGCATGGGGTAAGGGGAAAAGGGTAAGGGGAAAAGGGTAAGGGGAAAAGGGTAAGGGAAAAGGGTAAGGGGAAAAGGGTAAGGGGAAAAGGGTAAGGGGAAAAGGGTAAAGATTAAATTTATTCCTTTTCCCCATCTCCCCATCTCCCCATCTCCCCATCTCCCCATCTCCCCATCTCCCCATCTCCCCATCTCCCCATCTCCCCATCTCCCCATCTCCCCATCTCCCTTTAATAGCGATCGCACTCCCAAAACCCTTAGAATGAGTAGGGTGTATTTAGATCTGTAACAAATATTTATGCCTCCTCGTTGGCCTCGCAAACCCGATCGCAATGACCCAGAGTATCGCAAAATCGATGACCGGATGAATTTTGCCGTGCATGTGGCGATCGCTGCTACTATTAATTCTGGATTGTGGTTCTTCCACAAGTTGAAAGGCGCTAGTTGGGAGTGGCTGCCTTGGTTGACTGTTAGTTGGCTAGTAATATTGTTGGTACATCTGATTTATATTGCTGCGATCGCCAACTACACCGAAACTCCACCCAAATCCACCTGAAGATGGACTGCTGATGCTAGGGCGATTGTAACCTGTGGCAGTAGAATCAGCCTAGTTAATTGAGCAATAATGTAAATAAGCCTGAAATTTTGCGCTCTTTCTCAATATAGGGTTATTTTTATGGCTAAGACTAACACCACAGAATTACTAGAAGCCCTAGCAGCCGAAATTGGCGAAAATGTCTATATAGACGTTGCTAAATGGCATCTTTATTTATCTAATGCCAAACTCCATACAGTTGTTGCTGAAAAACTATATCCTTTAATTACTTCCAACTCTGTTAGTGAAGACCAAGTGACACAAGTGTTGGAATCCATTCCAGTAAAAATTGGAGGCGGCAAACGCGAACTGCCTTTGATAGATTTACTGCCACTACAATCTCAGGTAACTTTAGTAGATATTTTGGAAAAATATCAACGCGAACTTTAATCGCTAAAACTAAAATCCTATTTTAGAAAAACAGAATTCAAAAATCAGAATTCAGAATCGGGAATAAATTCTGTAACTTTGGCGAGTTTGGATTGAGGCTCGCTGTCAATTTTCATGCAAACTTCTTGAGGCTAGTTATATGCTTTTACAACTGAAAGATACCGGTAAATTGGTAAAAATTTTGAAAATTGAAGAATTACTCGACCCTAATAGTGATGTTGTTGGCGCAAAAGACCAAGAAGGTCAGGAAGAACAGGAACCTGATTCTTTTAAAAAACAAAATCTCATTTTTCCTTCTGGTGAAGATTTACCACGCTGTTGGTTAGATGCTGATTACCGAACTGCCAATGGTTAATTAACTTAAAATTGTTAAGTAGGTCAACTTAATTAAACATAAAACAATAGTAGGTGCGTTGTCGCAAAGCGCAACGCACCTCAGTCTATCGAGGTGCGTTAGCCTACGGCATAACACACCCTACATTTATTTACATCTACGTCTTACTTTTTTTTAGGTTGAGCTACTTAATACGAAAAATCAAGGGTTTGGAATTAGAAATGTGATGTAAGGGTGTAGGCGAGCAAAACTCCTACGCCTCTATACTCTAAGCGCCATTAACCCGACGCAATCTTCCAATCTACCTCTCCCCGCTTTGAACTTTAGTTCAAGTCTGTCCCTCTCCGACTCGGAGAGGGGCTATTTTGCGTAGTAAAACCAGGGGGAGGTTTTTTGATTGATTTATGACTTACGTATTGACAGAAAATACCAAATATAGATGTTTGAAAAACCATATCTGTCGTAGGGGCTTTAGCATTGCTCATTGGTGTCAAATTAAGCTCAAACGCTTATACCACAAGCATTTTACCCCACCCCCAACCCCTCCCCTTAGCAAGGGGAGGGGAGGTTTTGCGCCAGCTAAACCGGGGTGGGGTAACGCAGATCTGGATGGTAAGTGAGTAGAACTCGCTCATCACGTTTTCACCAGGGTTTCACGTTAAGTTGACACGTATGAACAGTGCTAAAGCCCCTACACCCAGGATCTATTTACCATCAAAAAAATGATTAATAAAAGCCTGAAACGACCTATGCATAGAAACGCACACCATGATTAATTCGTAGAGTGCGTAAGTTCTATGATTTTCAACCTAAAGATTTTTAAGCTTACTCCTTGTTGCCTGGTATACAAGCTCCTAAACCTCAATATACAAAATTTTATAGTACAAATATACTATTTTACTGCTAAAATGCCTTACAAGTCAGCTAGCCTTGTTTGAGGTAGTATGAAAAAAATCCAAGACAGCTACAAAAAGCCTATTCCAGCTAAAATTTCACTGTTGCAGCCGACACCTGTGGCTACTGCCATAGTGCCACTACAACCGCAAGAGGAAAAAATCATCAGCGATCGCGAACGCTTAGTCGCGCAAGTTGAACGCATCAACCGGATGGCAGGGGAGCTAGAAGCAGCGATACTGGAGTTGAAAGCGATCGCTAACACACTCAATACTCAAAAACATTACCCACTCATCAAGCCGAACCAATATAAAAATATTTGTCAGTATTTGGCAGTTAGCGTGCCTTGGGTAAGAAAAAAATCAGACCAGTCTTTTATCTTGACAACAAGAAGAGTTGATTTATTCCGAGCAGAAAGGGAAGCTGCACTATTAGCACAGCAACTGCGTCAGCAAACCAAAAAAAGATTAGCGTCCCAGCGACACAGAAAAAACAAGGCTGAGGCTGATATAAAACGATTCTTCAAAAAACATTAGTCAACAAATCTTAAAGCGATCGCCATTTAAAGGTAATCCACCTCTGAGGTTGTAACAGTTATGCTGATTGAAGTGGTAGAAGGAAGAGATGCTGTTTTATAACCTAATACCACAGAGAGTTGCTAATTGCTGCCAAATATGGTAGTAAAAGGCACGTCCGCCCTCAGATTTGCACTTGTGTAAAACCAGGTGCAACATCAGGGACGATCGATCGGTGCTCAAAAGGGGTAAAAAGAAGGTGTTAAAGACACTTTTAGTGATTGCCGTTGGTTTTTTACCGTCCCTGTTTTCCCTGTGGGCGATCCGCAAAACGCGATCGCGAGCGCGTTTGCGGATGAGGCAAGCAGCCATGAATTTTCCCAGGATGCGGCAAGGACAAAATTTCACATCGCCTGAAGGCGATCGCTATTATTTAGAAGGGGTGGGTTACCTGATTGGCGACATCAGCTGCAAGTTTAATGCCCGATCTGGCTACATTCGCTGTGCCGTGAATCCCGACGGGCCATGTAACGGTTGTCGTCACTACGAGCCAAAAGAATTAACCAGTAATGAAAAAAAGATTTGATAGTTTTGATAAAAAGGTTGTTAAGTGTTGACTGTTGACTGTTAACCGTCAACAGTCAGCGTGAAATCCCATCTCCTTTTCGGGGCGGGATGAACTTAACCCCTGATACCCAAATGAACTGAAAAACTAACTTCTTTCCGCATTCCCAGGTTGAACCTGGGAATGATAAAATCATGGGCTACTACAATAACTTGTATTCGCAAACACTTTGAATATTTGTCTTTGTATGGTCAAATAAAAATGAGCAAGAATTCAATACCCAAAACTTGAAAGTCACAATTTCTAGCTAGTCTAGTATGATTTGTGTATTTATTCATCTAGTATTGTCCTGATTCTTGAATTGTAGCTCTTGAATTATAACTTCTGAATTCTGGCAAAAATGATTTAATATAATTCTTGCAAAAGTTAAAATCTGCCTTATATTTTTCGTAGATTCTAACCTTTACTTTTAAGTTTTCTGAACCTATCTGATAACTAGATAATTATTTAACGATGAAAAAAACTTTCTTTGGGATAACAGCATTATTATCAAGTTGCGCTTTGCTACTGACAGGCTGCGGTGGCGACAGTACAACTGTGACAAATTCTCCAAATAATAGTTCAAATAGTAATACAAATAACACTGCAACTAACACCGCAGCAAATACAGGTACATTATCAGGTACTATTCCCATCGGTATTGCTGTTGCTCAAACTAGCAATGTGGCATTATTGGGCCAAGAACAAGTGGCTGGAGTTAAAATTGCCGAAAAGTATTTTAATGCTAAAGGTGGTATCAACGGCACTCCAATTAAATTAGTGTTTCAAGATACTAGCGGTGATGAAGCAGGGGCAATTAACGCTGTTCAAAGTTTAATTAATAAAGATAAAGTTATTGGCATTGTAGGGCCAACTTTATCACAGCAAGCCTTTAGTGCTGACCCAGTTGCCGAACGGGCGAAAGTACCAATTATTGGCCCATCGAATACTGCGAAAAATATTCCGGAAATTGGTGATTATGTAGCTCGTGTTTCTGCGCCAGTTTCTGTTGTGGCTCCTAATTCAGTGAAAGCTGCACTCAAGCAAAATCCCCAAATTAAAAAAGTCGCTGTTTTCTATGCTCAAAATGATGCATTTAGCAAGTCAGAAACGGAAATTTTTCAACAAACTGTTAAGGATCAAGGACTGGAATTAGTAACAGTTCAGAAATTCCAAACTAGCGATACAGATTTTCAAAGCCAAGCTACCAATGCAATTAACCTTAAGCCAGATTTGGTTATTATTTCTGGTTTGGCTGCTGATGGCGGTAATTTGATAAGACAATTACGCGAACTAGGTTATAAAGGTTTAATTGTTGGTGGGAATGGTCTAAATACATCGAATATATTGCCAGTTTGTAAGGCACTTTGTGATGGCGTATTGATTGCTCAAGCCTATAGTCCAGAACATCCAGGGGAAATTAATGCGGGATTTCGCAAAGCCTATACAGAAGAATATAAGAAAGAACCACCCCAATTTAGCGCCCAAGCTTTTGCAGCCGTGCAAGTTTATGTCGAAGCACTAAAAGCTTTAGATAATAAAAGCAAAGTTAATAAATTACAACTACCAGAATTACGGACGCAATTAAATAAAGAAATACTTGCTGGAAAATACAATACACCGCTGGGTGAAATTGGATTTACTCCAGTGGGTGAGGTTGTGCAAAAAGATTTCTATGTAGCCCAAATCAAAATGGAAAAAGATGGAAGTCAAGGTAAATTTAATTTTTTGAAATAGTTGCTACATGAATATCAGCTTATTTTTGCAGCAATTATTAAACGGCTTATCCATTGGCAGCGTCTATGCGATTTTTGCCTTGGGATATACCTTGGTTTATTCTATTTTGGGCATTATTAATTTAGCTCATGGGGCAATTTTCACCTTGGGCGCATATTTCACCTATGCACTCATGGGTGGTAACTTTGGATTTAATGGCTTATTAGCGAATGCAGCTTTGCCCATAAAATTACCATTTCCTATAGCTTTGATTTTAGGAAGTAGCTTGGCGGGATTGGTTGGGGTAGTGATGGAAAGAGTTGCTTTTCAACCTCTGCGGCGTCAAGGTTCCGATCCTTTGCTAACTGTTGTTTCTAGTTTGGGAGTAGCAGTGGTAATTGTGAACTTAATTCAGTATTTAGTAGGCGCGGAAAGTTACACTTATCCAGCAAATACTTATGGGAATTTACCACCTTCTATTAACTTTGGGACTGAAGACAAGCAAATTCCCATTCGCACCGTTCAGATAGTAATTTTTGGTGTATCAGTAGCGATTGTGGCAATTCTCAGCTATTTTATCAATCGCACAAAATATGGTAAAGCAATGCAGGCGATCGCAGAAGATCCAACGACTGCGAGTTTGTTAGGAATAAATAGCGATCGCTTTATCGTCTTAACATTCTTTATCAGCAGTTTCTTAGCAGGATTAGCAGGTACTTTAGTCGCTTCTAGTGTTAGTATCGCCGGGCCTTATTTTGGTATTGCCTTTGGTTTGAGGGGTTTAGCAGTAATTGTCTTAGGTGGTTTAGGCAGTATTCCCGGCGCAGTTTTAGGAGGATTACTCATTGGGTTAGTTGAAGCTTTCGTCCCAGCGGAATATTCCGGTTATAAAGACGCTGTGGCCTACGGAATATTATTTATCATGTTGTTAGTTAGACCCCAAGGTTTGCTAGGCCGTCGATTTATTCAGAAAGTTTAAACAGACGTAGCACTATGAAAACATACGCTAAACAAAGATTAACTTTTGATGATTTTTTGGAACAGTGTTCAGAGGAGGGTTTATATGAACTGGTGGATGGGGAGATTGTAGAAGTGCGTGCAACTAGAAATCATGATGATGTCGCTGATTTTACTGCTGACTCTTTCAAAGATGAAATTAAACGTTTAGGTTTAAATTACGTAGTAAAAAATACAGCAGTTTTTAGAACTATAACTGCAAATGGAATAGAGCAAGGGCGTAAGCCTGATGTTAGTGTAATAGATAAAGATGTATGGCGTTCAAATCGTTCTACTTATTCTGCGCTTGAAGAACCGATCCAGTTAGCTATCGAGGTAACATCGACTAATTGGGAAGATGACTACGTTGATAAATTCGATGAATATCAACGCTTAGGTATTACAGAATATTGGATTATAGATTATTTGGCAATTGGTTCAAGGGAGTATTTGGGAAATCCAAAAGTTCCAACTGTCTTTGTTTTTCTATTAGACGCTGAGGGTAAATACCAACGCACACAGTTTAGAGATTCCGAACGAATTGTGTCGCGAACTTTTCCTGAACTGACGCTGACAGCAGAACAAATATTAACAGCTTGAATAAGAATACAGAATTCAGAATTCAGAATTAATTAGTTAGTGGGAAATTCAGAACTACCACTAATTGTATACCACAAAATTTTTTTCAATTTTATGGGCATTTAAACCGTTTTACTTCTGACTATTGACTCTTTAATTTAAATCTTTTACAATGGCTGAATTTTTTTCGACTTATGAATCACCAATAGTCTACATGGTATTGGAGGCTCTATTAGGATTATCGCTTTATTTACCACTAATGGCTGGACAGTTGTCCTTGGCTAGCCCTGGATTTTATGCTTTAGGTGGATATATTGCAGCGATTTTATCTACAAAAGTTTTCCCATCTAGTAATAATTTGTTTCCGATTCCATTTCTTTTATTAGAAATGCTAATTGCTGGTTTAGTTTCTGGGATATTAGCTGTAGCAGTGGGAATTCCCGCCTTAAGATTGCGAGGGATTTATTTAGCGATCGCCACTATTGCTTTTGTAGAAGTATTGCGAGTTGTATCGTTAAATTTAGATATTACAGGCGGTGCTGTAGGGATTTTTGGTATTCCTCAACCATTCCAAAGCCAACTTGAATATTTATGGATTGCTCTGCCATTACTATTAATTAGTATGGTATTATTTTACCGTTTAGAACGTATTCGCACGGGTAGGGCATTCATCGCCATTCGTGAAGATGAATTAGCCGCCAGTGCAATGGGAATCAATCCCACTTACTACAAAGTTTTAGCATTTACCCTGGGAGCCATTCTTGCCGGTATTGTAGGTGTAATTACCGCTCATTTTCTCAATACTTGGAATGCTAGACAAGGTACTTTTGATGCCAGTATTACCTATTTAACCATTGTGTTAATTGGCGGTTCAAGAACTTTTTTAGGTTCGGTGGTAGGTGCGATCGTATTGAAAGTTTTATTAGAAATTATTTTGCGAAGAATAGCTGATATAGGGGGATTGCCTATTTGGTTAGCTCAATTTTTACGCGATGGAAGATTAATTATTTACGGTTGTTTAATTGTCTTAGGGACTATATTTTTCCCCCAGGGATTTGTGACTCCAGATATTTTGAAAAAATGTAAAAAGCAATTCCTAAAGTTATTTTTTAACACATCAAAACAAACAAGTTAATCATATGAAGACTAAATATAATTATGTTGTAATTGGTGCTGGTTCGGCTGGTTGTGTTGTTGCTAATCGGTTGACGGAAAATGCCGAAACAACTGTGTTGTTGCTGGAAGCCGGAAATCCGCCGAATTTACCAGAACACGAAATTCCTCTAGGCTGGACAAAACTTTGGGGTACAGAGGCGGACTGGGCATATTCTACAGAAGAAGAACCCTATATTTATAATCGTAAAATCTATTGTCCGCGTGGGAAAGTTTTGGGTGGCAGCAGTGCGATCAATGCCATGATTTATATTCGAGGCAGTCGGTATGATTACGATCGCTGGGAAAAGTTAGGCAATGTTGGTTGGAGTTATGAAGATGTGTTGCCGTATTTCAAAAAATCTGAAAATCAACAGCGAGGAGCGTGTGAATTTCACGGAATTGATGGATTTTTGAGCGTCACAGATCCCCTAGCGAAGAGCATCGTCTCACAAAAATTTGTGGAAGCTGCTGTTGAATTGGGTTATGGATACAATCCAGATTTCAATGGCGCACAACAGCACGGAGCCGGATTTTATCAGTTAACAATTAAAGATGGCAAGCGCCATAGTACAGCAACGGCCTTTCTACTACCAATTTTGCAGCGTCCCAACTTAACCGTTACCACTGGTGCATTAGTTACCAGGTTATTGTTTGAGGGAACGCAAACCGTAGGGGTAGAATACATCCATCAGGGAACGATACACCAAGTTTGGGTAGAACAGGAAGTGATTTTAAGCGCTGGCGCCATCGATTCGCCCAAGCTGTTGATGCTTTCTGGGATTGGTAAGGCAGAATATCTCAAGACATTGGACATTCCCGTGGTTGTTGATTTACCTGGTGTCGGTGAGAATCTCCACGATCACCTCTTAGTGAGCGTTGCACACGAAGCAACCCAGGATATTCAACCCGCCCCAACCTCTAATATTGCCGAAGTTGGATCCTTTGTGCATAGTGAAGGTCGTTTAGATGCTCCGCCAGATTTACAGTTTTTCTGTGGCCCTGTTTTTTGGACACATCCTGCTTATGCGCGTTCTGTGTCGGGATTCACTGGTACAGCTTGTATAACTAATCCCGAAAGCCGTGGTAATCTTAGCCTGCGTTCTGGTTCACCCAAAGACCCACCGATAATTCGGATGAACTATTTGCAATGTGAATCTGATTGGCAAAAGCTCCTCACAGGAATCAAAATTTGTCGGCAAATATTCCAATCAAGTATATTTGACGAATTACGAAAAGAAGAAGCAGCACCTGGTATTGATAATAAAACTGATGAAGGACTTCTAGCTTATATCCGGGAAACTTGCGATAGTGTGTACCATCCAGTTGGCACTTGTAAAATGGGAACTGACCGTGATTCGGTAGTAAATCCGGAACTAAAAGTGTATGGTGTTGCCGGATTGCGTGTAGTAGATGCATCAATTATGCCAACAATTACTACGGGAAATACTAATGCACCGACAATTATGATTGGTGAAAAAGCAGCCGATTTTATTAAAGCCGCAGCGCAATGACAAACAACATTATTTTAGAAGCCAAATCACTGACTCGCCGCTTTGGGGGTTTAGTAGCGGTGAATAATGTATCTTTTACAGTCAATCAACATGAGATTTTTGGATTGATTGGCCCTAACGGTGCTGGGAAAACAACACTGTTTAATTTAATTACAGCTTTTATTCCTCTTTCTAGTGGAGAATTACGCTATCACGGTGCTAATATTTCCCAAATGCGCCCGCATCAAATTGCAGGTTTAGGTATCGCTCGAACTTTTCAAAATATTCGCTTATTTGGTGAATTATCAGCGTTAGAAAATGTAGTAATTGCCCGACATTTGGATAATAAAAGTAATGTATTAACAGGAGTTTTGGGGTTACCGCAAGCGCGTCGGGAAGAGAAAAAAACCAGGCGAAAAGCTTTACAATTATTAGAGATGGTGGGCTTGAGCGATCGCGCCGAAGAAAAAGCGAAAAACTTCGCCTATGGTGACCAACGCCGCTTAGAAATTGCCCGCGCTTTAGCCCTAGAACCGCAAATTTTACTTCTCGATGAACCTGCTGCGGGAATGAACCCTAATGAAAAGCAGCAACTGAGTGAGTTTATCCGCAGTCTGCGAGAACAGTTTAATTTAACAATTGTGTTGATTGAACATCACGTACCATTAGTAATGGGTTTGTGCGATCGCATTGCTGTTTTAGATTTTGGACAATTGATTGCTTTGGGCGAACCAGCTATAGTTAGAAACGACCCGGCTGTAATTGAAGCTTATTTGGGAAATGAATAAATTAGTAACTGTGAAATTTAAGCAGACAAAGTTGTGATAAATTCTTCTAAAGAATTTACAGCGATCGCACTATCCATTAAAGTTTCTAATTGCTCTACACTTTCGCCTTCAAGCCTTGCTTCTAGTTCTTGAGGAATTTCGCCAAAACGTCGTCGTAATACTCTGATTAACTGCTGTCGCGCACCTTGTTGAATACCTCTTTGCTCAATTTCTTGATACCAAGGCGATTCTCGCAATACTGCCATATCCCACCTCATGATTTGTTGTACTAAAGGTGTGTCTAACACAAAGCTAGCAAAAAACGCCAGCAAAGATTCTAATTGATCTAACTGTGCATCTGTTCGCAATATTTGTAATGCGCGTTGCACTACCGATGCTTCTCCCCCTCCTCGCAGGATGGGTACAAACGGTAACAATGACGGTAGTGGTTGCCTAAAAACTATTTCAGCATCGACTTCCCACAAATTAATCACGCGATAATCTTGAATGGCACGTAATCCCAAAAATTCCTGCTCTTAACTACTGACAATAGTTAAGCTGGATGGGGGCGGTAAGATGTTAACGAGTACTGGGTAAGTTGGTAATTGGTAGCGTTCTTGTGCTAAAGCAGCATAGGCTCTCATGCGTAGAGGCATGTGTGCTGTGTAACGCAACTGTAGTTCATTTAGTACTAGAAAATCTCCATGAGTAGGGCTGTATGCTTTCACCAAAACATCAGTTTCTCGGCTAACCCATTGAAACTCCGAACCAAGAATTTCTTTTGCCACGACTTCGGGACACTGTGTTACCCATTGTACCCATGCATCGGGAGCTAAATTAATTAATCGCTTGCTACCAATATCTGCTGCTTTTGCCACAGGACAGTTAATATACTTATTAGTAATTAAAGGTATACCACAAATATTGGAGTATTCTAGCGTTGGTTTTTTACTTAATGCAATATCTACGACGGGATGCCTCTACGTACTGTTTGAGGAAACCTATGATTGATGTATGTTAGGTTTTAAATCAAAATATTTATGGATCTAAACTGCCGATGAATGCCGAGAATATACCAAATTATACAATTTTAGAAATTCAAGAACTTGATGTAAGTTATGGCGGTATTCAAGCTTTGAAGAAAATTAATTTAATTATAAAAAAAGGTGAGGTAGTTACTTTAATTGGTGCTAATGGTGCTGGAAAAACTACTACACTCAGGGCTATATCGAAAATAGTTAATCCTAAAAGTGGCGCAATTATTTATGATGGGCGAAACATTACCCGCCGCCAAGCCCATGAAGTTGTGCAACTTGGGATTGCTCATTGTCCAGAAGGGCGGAGAGTGTTAGCGCGGCAAACAGTATTTGATAATTTATTTTTGGGTGCTTATATTCGCTCAAATCAAGCAGAGATTAAAGAAGATATTGGGCGTCAATTTGAGCTATTTCCACGTTTGTCACAAAGACGCAATCAGCTAGCAGGAACCTTAAGCGGTGGCGAGCAACAAATGTTAGCGATCGCTCGTGCTTTAATGAGTAGACCAAAGCTATTACTTTTAGACGAACCTAGCTTAGGTTTAGCACCTGCGATCGTTCGGGAAATTTTCTCAATTATTGAAAATCTGCGGGCTACAGGTGTGACTATTTTGTTAGTTGAACAAAACGCTAATCTTGCATTACAAATTGCAGATAGAGGTTATGTTTTAGAAGCTGGCTCTATCACTTTAACAGGTGCAGCATCAGAATTAATTAGTGACGATCGAGTGAAAAAAGCTTATTTGGGATAGTTTATTAAATTCAAACTTTAGAGGTATAAGTATATGGTAAAATCACCAACTAAACTCATAACTTTAGAAGATTTTTTAAAACTGCCAGAAACAAAACCAGCGAGTGAATACATCAACGGACAAATTATTCAAAAACCAATGCCACAGGGAAAACATAGTATTCTTCAGGGCGAACTAGTCAGTAATATCAATTCTCTAGTCAAGCCTCAAAAAATTGCCCTTGCATTTCCCGAATTGCGGTGTACTTTTGGTGGACGTTCAATTGTACCAGATGTAGCTGTATTTGCTTGGGAACGAATTCCTTTAGACGAAGGTGGAGATGTGGCAAATGTTTTTAAAACGCATCCAGATTGGACAATTGAAATTCTTTCACCAGAGCAAAGCCAAACTAAAGTAACAGGAAATATTTTGCACTGTTTAAAGCATGGTAGCAAATTAGGTTGGTTAATCGATCCAGGTGAGCGTTGTGTTTTAGTTTTTCCACCCAATCAGCAGCCGGAACTTTTACAAGAAGAACAACAAATATTACCAGTTCTCGATTTAGTCAGCGGTCTTCAATTAACTCTAGGGCAATTATTTGGATGGCTCAAGTTATAAGTAGTTGCATAAAATATATCTGGCTTTGGGAATACTAAAAATAGTCATTTACTGAAGTTAGAGCGAGATAATGGATTTTGTGAATTTAAGAAAGACTGGTAATAGTTGGGAATTTGCAACTGAAGCTGATTTAGAAGATTTTGTCTGGGCTAATTTAAACCAACTACTAGGATTAACTCCTCTGAAGCGACAGTATCATGTCAATGGCCAATTTTGTGATATCTTGGCTAGCGATCGCGCATCTGCTATCAAAATTACGAAAAACTTATTCTCAGTGAAACTAACTCTCTAGAGCTTTTAGTTGATATCGCTTTAGAAACCTGGCTAAAAAGGCTTTAAGGAAAGCTATACACCTTAACTGAACTCTACGATCTAGGTCTAGTAGCTACATCGAGAACCTGTTATAACTATGAATTTTACAAACAAAGGTAACTGACCTATAATACCTTTATTTCTAGCCTCTAAATAAACTCTAAGGACAGCAAATTGCATAGAAAATATGATTTTCAATAAATAACAAAGTTTTCTATGATGCTAATTCCTTCACTCACTATTTTGACTTGGAAAGCTTCTCCGAGACGTGCAATGAAGGGTTGGAGTTGAATATAAGTAGGGCTTTCTAAGTCTATTTTGTAAGGAAAGATATGTTCAGATTCATCAATGATTGAGAGTTGTAATGAAGGCAATTCTTCGGTGTCAATTGCTTCTAAACGCAAGGAAACACGTTGACGTTGCTGGTCTTTAGGTATAATTTCAGCAATCAGTAGAATATTTTTTGAGCCTAAGTTAATGGCTGTAACTAGGGTACTTATAGAAAGACTACGGGTTGCATAAAATGGCACAGTTTCTGAGGAAATATCTTTGAGAGTTTCCTGAAATATCTCAGCAATATTGGTATTTTTTAACTTATTCAATAAACCTGGTTGCTGTGTTATATCTTCTATATACTGTGCAGCTTTAACAGCATAAATATGTTCAATGAAAATATCTAGCGATCGCAGTTCATCAATCGCTATATTTACTATTTCTTGTTCGCTAACTTGATTTACAGGTAAAAAACCCATAAGTTCAACTTCCCTGAGGAGATCGTTAAACTGTACGCCAATATAACCAAGCAAATTTTCTGTCACTTCCAACGATAACTCAAAGTGTGTTTGTCCTGGTAAAATTGGACAGCACACTAATCTTTGATTGATGTCTGGTAAAACTAAATCAGCAATATCAGATATAATATGATTAGATAATTGCCAGCAATCACTTTGCTCTAAATTTGTATGGATTCCAAGGTATTTTAAATAGCGATGTACAGCATAGACACTTAAAATATTGAGGTAAACTTGCTTTCCTTTTTCAGGTGTCAGTTGTTGAACCGCAAATTTCTTAGCCAACTGATGTGCTTTTCTTGATAAAGGAACTGTAGATTTATGCATTTTTGCCTCATTCATACTAAGTAATCCTGCTCCAATCCAGAATTTAAAGCAACTTGTTGTAGATGCGATTGAATGTTTGACCAATTTCTTCTGTAGTGTGCGTAGAGGGTTTGCTCGGAAACTCCAAAATCTTGAGCGATCGCTCGCTTTGTTTCTGGTTTATCTTTTAAATAAAGTCGCTGAATAATAACTTGAAAATTACATTCAGGATTGTTTCTTAAATGTGCTTTTCGCAAGACAAAATCCGGATCTTCATCAATATATTCTTTCAGCCTTTGAGCTATAAACCTGATATTCTGCTGTTGAATTTTTTCAATGTAGCTTTCGAGTCCCTCTAAGCGTGGAGGTTCAAACCCCGTTTCAGATATTACTTCCTTAAAGCTAATACTCATATTGTCTCCATTGAGTTGTGTATCAAGACTAATACCTTGATTTCGCTTATTTCTAATATCTTTTATTCTCCAATGTAAATTTCCGTTAATCCAACGTACCAAACTGACAGCTAGCGATGGTGGATGTTCTTCAAAATCTTGAATATTTCTCCCAAGCCAATCCCAAATTTGATCTAAGGCATCAAAGTAATCTTGGTGACAAGATTGATAAAATCCTGGTAGCTGTTGTATTTTAACTACGAGCAAAGAAATAGCCTTGGCTCGTTGCGGACTATCTAAAGACAACTCTGAAGCTTGTCCGATCAATTCTCGAAGCTCTTCATCCATAGCGATTTATGCCTTTTGTTAGCCTCATCATGCAGACCTCTACAATTTCTCTCAAGCAATTTCAGAGAATTTATGCATAATGAAGAATTCAGAATTCAGAATGGGCTGCACCGCGCTACGCTCAGAGAATTCAGAATTGATAAGGCTTAAATGCTCAAACTTGCTCTTACCTCTAGGAATAACTTAGTAAATCTTAAGTAGGGTGCGTTAGGCTCAAGCCGTAACGCACCGACATCCAAGATGGTGCGTTAGGTGCCGATATAATCATTTTTTATGAAAAATAATCTCAAAATACACGCCTAACATACCCTACAACATTTTTCTTTTTACTCTATAAATAGCCTCTTAGCTCCATAAATAACTTAGAAAAAAGAGTTAGACAATTTCGGATTGAACGAGACTACTGTAAGTAGAAACTTGAAGATTTGAAGTTTGGAAGTAAAGTTAAAGAGAATCGGATGTTGGTTTACCCTCCGGCTTGCTACGTTCCTCAACCTCAGCACACAGCTAAAATCTCAATTTTTTACAGTTAATCAAAAATCTAAAATCCACAATCCAAAATTGTTTGGCCTCCTATAAATTGCTCTGCTAATATCTTCGCAGTTATGCATCAAGGTAAATGCATACAGTTCAAGAAACGTGAAATAGATAAACTATGTCTCAAACCCAGCGTTCAAACTGTTTTACTTCTGACTCCTGAATTCGGAATTCTGCCACAGATAATTTTTCCAAATAAATTATATTATTAAAAATTATTACGATTTTTGTCATATATTAATATTTGCAGCCTTGCTTGCAGATATCTATATTTGTTTAGCGGCGAATTCTATTCGCGAGAATATTTAAACCCATGAGTCAAATAGTTTGGATCGCAAGACACGCTAACCGCCTCGACTTCGTAAATCCTGATTGGTTTCTCACCGCCGAACGACGCTACGATCCACCTTTGTCTGATGATGGTACGATCCAAGCTCAGCAGTTAGCAAAGCGTTTAAAAGGAGAAAAGATAGCTCATATTTTTGCTTCGCCCTTCTTGCGAACCGTACAAACAGCAAACGCGGTTGCAGAAGTGATGCATTTGCCTATCAAACTCGAAACAGGTTTGAGTGAATGGCTAAATCCAGCTTGGATGACAGAAGAACCCAAAAGACTCTCAACTCCAGCCTTAGCAGAATTATTTCCCAGAATTGACATTGGCTACACTCCGCGTATCGCCGTCAATTATCCTGAAACTCACGAAAAAGTACGCGAACGTTCTGGACAAACCGCCAGATGTTTAGCCAATGAATTCTCCCCAGAAAATATCTTGCTAGTAGCGCATGGTGCATCTGTATTGGGCGCAGCAATGGGTTTAGTGGGGGAAATTGCCAAAACGGAAGTTAAAGCTTCTTTATGTTCTTTGGTAAAAGTGGTACGTCAGGAACCAGAATGGTTATTAGAACTAAAGGGAGATACTTCCCATTTAACTCACATAGAAGAAGTGATTCGATTTGCCTAAATCGTCAGATAGGTATTTAAAATCATGGCTTTCGCTATGTTAGGTATATCCTCCAAAAAAAAGTATAAATTCGTCAATAAATTCTATGACTTTGCTACTTGCGGGAGATATCGGCGGTACGAAAACTATTCTGCGATTGGTTGAAACATCCGATTCGCAAACCTTACAGCCTATTTACCAGGAAAGTTACCACAGTGCAGATTTTCCAGATTTAGTACCGATAGTGCAGCAGTTTTTGGCTAAAGCTAACACATCAGTACCAGAGAAAGCTTGTTTTGCGATCGCTGGCCCCATTGTCAAAAATACTGCTAAATTGACGAATTTAGTCTGGTTCCTCGATACCGAACGCCTACAACAAGAGTTGGGTATCCCACATATTTCTTTGATTAACGACTTCGCCGCCGTCGGCTATGGCATCTCAGGTTTACAACAACAAGACTTGCACGTGTTACAGCCTGGGAAACCTCAACCACAAGCCCCCATTGCCATTATTGGTGCTGGTACTGGCTTAGGGCAAGGATTTTTAATTAAAACCGGAAATTACTATCAAGTTTTTCCCTCAGAAGGCGGACACGCTGATTTTGCCCCCCGTAACGAAATCGAGTTTCAATTGTTGAAATACCTGCTGGGTAAACATGATATCCAGCGCATTTCTGTAGAACGGGTGGTTTCCGGAATGGGAGTTGTGGCAATTTACCAATTTTTGCGCGATCGCAAATTTGCCGCTGAATCACCAGACATCGCCCAAGTCGTCAGAACTTGGGAACAAGAAGCCGGTAAAGAAGAGAAAAGCGTCGATCCTGGTGCAGCGATTGGTACAGCTGCACTCCAAAAACGCGATCGCCTTTCCGAACAAACCCTGCAATTATTCATAGACGCTTACGGCGCAGAAGCTGGGAATCTCGCCCTTAAACTCCTACCTTACGGTGGCTTGTACATCGCTGGGGGAATTGCGCCTAAAATCTTGCCATTAATCCAAAACAGTGATTTCTTATTGAATTTCACCCAAAAAGGTAGGATGCGTTCCCTACTGGAAGAAATACCCGTGTATATTATTCTCAACCCACAAGTTGGTCTAATAGGTGCTGCTTTATGTGCTGCTAGGTTATAACAGCTGGCATCATCAGTGAGATTAGCATCTCGAAGGCAAAAAATATGACAATTAAACGTCTGTTGCCATTCATCGCCGCCACATTTATCTGTGGCGGATCTGTTTTGGTGGAAGCGCGTCAACCCAAATCACCTGCACCAGTTGTCAAAACAACTCCCAAACCAACTGTTAAACCAAAGGCCAAATCAACCGTTTCTCAACCCGTACAACCAAAATGGAAATTATTCACTGCCCCAGATGGGCGCTTTAGTATTTTGATGCCGGGAAGACCCAACAGAGAAACCCAATTCCAAAAAACTTACATGGGGGAAATTAACTTAGAAATATTTGTCGCTCAACCACCAAAACAGCAAGTAGCGTATATAGTTACTTACAATGATTTTCCTTACAGCTATGGAGAAATGTCCGATCCCCAAGCTGTACTCAACGATGCACGGGATATGGCTCTGAAAACTACGCAAAGTAATTTGATTAGTCAACGAAATATTCGGAGTTCAAATAATCATCCCGGCAAAGAAATTGAGTATATCAATTCTGGAGGAAAAATCACTAAAAGTAGAATGTATATTGCCGAAGGCAGATTATATCAAGTAATGGCAATAACGACGAAAAAGCAGCAAAAGACATTAGCTAAAACTATTACGGGATATTTGAATTCCTTCCAAATAGTTTTGAAAAAGTGAAGTCAAGGGAACTGGGGACACTTCTCTTCGAGACGCTCCGCGAACGACAAGCTCAGTGCAGCGCTGGGGATTGGTGATTGGGTGCCAAATCAAAAAATTCTGGTGATGGCTTTTAGACACACCAGAATTTAAAAAGTTTTTCACAATATAATATTGAGTGCGATCGCCTCTAGCTGGAAATAGGGACTAGAGACAAGGGTTAACCCTTGTCTGTAAGGAGTGTGGAATTTTCCCGCAATTGATTATGTTAGAAGCAGGGACTGGGAAAATATTATGAGTGAATTGCAGACGCCATTAGTAACTGACACTTGGATAAAAGCCACTTGGGATGAATATATTGAACTAATAGAAAATCCTGCTTACGAAAAAGCCAAGGGCTACTACCACAATGGACACATGAGGATTGAAATCTACGCAATCGGAAATGACCACGCCAGCGACCATACAATTATTTTATTTGCTGTTAACTTGTTTGCCACTATCAAAGGCATCGCTCTAAATGGTAAGGATAATTGTACATACCGTAAAACAGGCTTTAATGAAGCTCAACCTGATGTGTCTTACTACATTGGTGAAAATGCTAATATTATTCCCTATGGAACTTCTATTGTTAGCTTAGACATTTATCCACCACCAGATTTAGTAATTGAAGTTGCCAATACTTCCCTTGCTGACGACCTCGGTAACAAACGGTTACTATACGAAGATTTAGGAGTCAAAGAATACTGGATTTTAAATGTCCAAAACGTGGAAATTATGGCTTTTGCCATTGAAAACCAAGGTAGCCGGCGAATTACAGAATCTCAGGTGTTGCCAGGATTAGCTATTTCTTTATTAAACGAAGCATTACGGCGAACTCGTCAAATGTCTCAAAGTCAAGTTGGTGCTTGGTTATTGAGCCAATTTCAACAATAATTCTTTAATGCAACAAAGGTGCAAGTCGATGCAACAAAGGTGCAAGTCGATGCAACAAAGGTGCAACCCGATGCAACAAAGGTGCAACCCGATGCAACAAAGGTGCAAGCCAATGCAACAAAGGTGCAAGTCGATGCAACTAAGGTGCAAGCCAATGCAACAAAGGTGCAAGTCGATGCAACTAAGGTCGGCTTGCATGAATCAAGATGATTAAAGGGTGACGAAATTAGCGGCAGTCAGCGTCGTAGTATTTATACCAGTCAGCGTCGCCAAAATTTCATTAGTGGAAGTGACTTTGATATTGTTAGCAGAGAAACTTAATTGCCCAAAGCTTAAACCACCATACAATCCAATCAAATCACTACCCTTAGAGAAGTCGGTAATGGTATCAGTACCTTCAAGAGCCGCAAAAGCAAAGATATCGTTACCGTTGCCACCTGTGAGGATATCGCTGCCAGCACCACCATAAAGCAGATCGTTGCCATTACCACCAGAGAGGTAATCGCTACCACCGCCACCGTAGAGGGTATCGTTGCCATTACCACCGTTGAGGGTATCGTTACCCGCGCCGCCATCCATCAGCCCATCGCCATACAAGATGTCGTTGCCATTACCACCGTCGAGGCTATCGTTACCCGCGCCGCCGTAGATGGTATCGTTGCCATTGCCGCCGTTGATGATGTCGTTACCAATGCTGCCAATCAGGTTATCCGCTTGGTTAGTGCCATTATTGTTAAGACCAACAGCCACAGTCACCGTAGCAGTGTCAGTGAGGCTACCATCGCTGAGGGTGTAATTAAAGCTGGCATTCCCAGAGAACAACAGATTTGGCGTAAAGGAAACAAAATCATCTGCACTGTTGTTGGCTGTGCCGTTATTATTCAGGACGGCAGTACCGTTGGTAGCACCACTGACACCAGTGATGCTCAGAGAGGTGCTATCAATGTCGCTATCATTGGCTAGTAGGGTACTCACTGAAATGTTGACGGTAGTACCAAAGAATGTGGAAACACTGTCATTAACAGCAACGGGGGCTTGGTTAGTAGCAGGTTTTTCCGTGCCATAAACATCATTGTTATTTGTTGGTGTTCCTGCATCGTTAGCCGCACTGTTGCCACTGAAGGTAGAGGAACCCGTAAAACTGACAGTGCCAAGAACGGTAGGCATTGCCTGGTTGTTACCGTTGGTGTTGGTAGTGGACTGCATGATGAAAATCCCCCCACCTAAGCCTTGACCTGAGCCAGCCCCTGTACCACCTGTAGCCGTGTTGTTAGTAAAGCTGGTGTTGTTGAGGGTTAAAGAACCACTGCGGACAAAGATACCACCCCCCAGTCCAGCACCACCACCACTGCTATTGAAACTGCCGGGGCCACCGAAGCTGCCGTTGCCACCGCCGAAGCCGCCGCCGCTGTAGACAAAACCGCCGCCGCCGCCACCGTAGCCGCCTCTGCCGTTGCCGCTGCTGAAGCCGAAGCCGCCGCCGCCACCGAAGCCGCCGTTGCCACCGTAGAAGCTGCCGTTGCCGCCGCCGCCGCCGAAGCCGCCGTTGCCGCCGTTGAAGCCGCCGTTGCTACCGCCGCCACCAAAAGTACCAGTACCGCCGTCGTAGTTGCCATTACCGCCATAGCCGCCATTGTTATCAGTGCTATCGGCAAACAGTCCGCCGCCGCCGTAGCTGCCAGCATTGCCGAACATCCCGCCGCCGCCTTTGCCGCCACCACTGATACCGCCACTGCCGCCTTGTGCTGCGTTATTGCTAAAAGCGACATTGGTTAAGGAAACGTTGCCATCATAGATAAATAAGCCGCCGCCTAGTCCTGCACCGCCGCCGCCTTGTCCACTATCTCCGCCTTTAGCCCGTCCGTTGGTAATGGTTAGGTCAGAAATGCCAACAGTTCCCGACAAAATGAACAAAGGGCGCACATCGCCGTTGTCGTTGATGCCGTTGTTATTAGCATCGCCGCTAATACTGTGGTTGTTGCCCACAATGCTGATGTTGCTGTTCACTAGCGTTTTTACTACCCCAGTGACACGCACATCATTATTGAGGGTAATGGTGTCATCCCCTGCTAGTTGGTTCGCTTGGAGGATTGCATAACTGAAGGTGCCTGCGGTTAAGCCAGTGCCGTCATCGGTGGCTTGGTTGACGATGAAATTTGCCATTTGATTTTTTCCTTTGTTTTAAGTCGTAGATAAGCAGTTATTTATAAGGCGCGTTATGTTTCTGGCTAATGCACTGTGATAAATAAGATCAAAATGGTGTTGTATTTTCATAACGCACCTTACAAATTCAGATGTTTAAAGGGTTTGTAGTAAGCACTTTAGTGCTTAGAAAATAATGACTAAAGTCCTTGCTACAAACTTGCTTGTTGCAGGTCGATGCATCAAAGTTGTAAATAAATGCATTAAAGGTGCGAGTTGATGCAATTAAGTTACAAGTCGATGCACTAAAGTTGCAGGTCAATGTAACAAAGGTGCAAGCCAATACATCTAAGTTGCAGGTCGATGCACTAAAGTTGCAGATTCATACAACTTAGAGGCATTGCATGAATAGGGATGATTAAAGCGTGACAAAATCAGCAGTAGTCAGCGTTGTAGTATTAATACCAGTCAGCGTTGCCAAAATTTCATTAGTGGAAGTCACTTTGATATTGCTACCAGAGAAACTTAATTGCCCAAAGCTCAAGCCATTATACAGCCCGATCAAATCATTACTCTTCTTGAAATCAGTAATAGTATCAGTGCCATCGCCAGCAGCAAAAGCAAATGTATCGTTACCGTTGCCACCTGTGAGGATATCACTGCCAAAACCACCATAAAGGACATCGTTGCCATTACCACCGGAGAGGATATCGTTACCAGTGCCGCCATTAATGAAGCCATCTCCATACAAGATATCGTTACCATTGCCGCCGTTGATGATATCGTTACCAGTGCCGCCAGTGATGGTATCGTTACCAGTGCCGCCGTCGATGGAGTCGTTACCCGCGCCGCCGCTGATGGAGTCGTTACCATTACCACCGTTGATGGTGTCATTACCCGCACCGCCGTTGATGGAGTCGTTACCATTACCGCCGACAATGTTGCCACCGACAGCCACAGTAACGGTAGCAGTACCCGTGAGGCTACCATCAGTGACAGTGTAATTAAAGCTGGCATTACCACTGAATCCAGTAATTGGGGTAAAGAGAACGAAATCATCTGCGGTGTTGCTGGCTGTGCCATTGTTATTAAGGATGGCATCACCGTTGGCAACACCGCTAACAGCAGTGATGCTAAGTCCGGTGCTATCGACATCGGTATCGTTAGCCAGTAAAGTACTGACTGGAATGCTGACGGCAGTATTAAAGGCAGTGGCAGCACTGTCGTTCACACCAACAGGGGCGCCGACTAAACCGACCGGGACAAATCGAATGAAGTCCAAGCGGGCGGCTTCGGACTGATTCTCAATGCCGGTAATCGTAAAACTATTGCCATTGCTGACGGTTAGATTGCTGCCTAAGATCCGTTCTACCTTCGTGTTCTGACTAGGAAGATTACCGTTAAAATCTTGGTTGAGCAGGATAGAGCCAACGGCATTGCCCTCTTGGGTCAGGTTAAATGTAGATTGACCATCGTTCTCATCGAAAGTGCCGATAATCAAGTTATACAGACCAGAGGGGCCGTTAAAGGTGAAGGTAGCAGTACCGACTTCGGTATTACTGCCGCCAACCAGACTAAGCATCGAGCCACCTTCAGCGATCGCATTATTTTCAATACGATAACCTGTAACATTGGTAAGGCTTTCAGCGCTAATCGTGATTGGAACATCTGTCACACCCGCGATGTTAACGGTGACAGTGGCTGTATCAGTGCCACCTTTGCCGTCAGAAATTGTGTAGGTAAAGCTATCAGTAGCTGTCTGCCCATTATTAAGAGATTCAAATTTACCGTTGGGGTTGTAGACAAAACTGCCACTGCTGTTGAGAGTGAGCAAAGCACCAGAAGCTAGGGTAATCTGGTTGCCGACACTTGCAGCATTGCCATTTACCTGTGTCACCGTTAAAGTATCGTTGTTCGGGTCACTGTCGGCTGTGGTAGGATTGGCAATTAGCACATTACCGTTAAAAATTGTATCTTCATTTGTGCTGAGGGCATCATTAACTGCGATCGGTGGACTGTTGGTTGCAGTGACGTTAATCGTGCCGTAAACATTATCGTTATTGGTGGGTGTTCCTGCATCGTTTGCCGCACTGTTGCCACTGAAGGTAAGATTACCTACAGAATTGACGGTAGGCAGAACGATAGGCATTCCTTGGTTGTTGCCGTTGGCGTTGGTAGTGGACTGCATGATGAAGATTGCCCCACCCAAGCCTTGACCGGAGTTAGCCCCCGTGCCGCCTGTAGCCGTGTTGTTGGTAAAGCTAGTGTTGTTGAGGGTTAAAGAGCCACTGCGGACGAAGATGCCACCCCCCAGTCCAGCACCGCCGCCGCCGTTGTAATCAGTACCGCCACCGCTGCCGCCGAAGTTGCCGCCGCTGCCGCCTCTGCCGGGGCCGTAGCCGTAGTCGCCGGCGCCGCCGCCGCCGCCGCCGTAGCCGCCGACGTAGCCGCCACTGATGCTGTCGCCACCGCCGCCGCCGAAGCCGCCAGCTCCGGCGGTGCCGCCGCCGCCGCCGAAACCGCCAGACCTGCTGGCGTTGACGAAGGGGTTACCGTTGCCGCCACCGCCGAAGCCACCATTGCTGCTACCACCATAATTGCCGTTGCCTCCATAACCACCATTGTCGCCAGTGCTATCGGCAAACAGTCCGCCGCCGCCGTAGCTTTTAGCATTGCCAAATATCCCACCGCCGCCGCGGAGGCCGCTACCGCCACTACCGCCTTGGGCTGCATTATTACTAAAGGCAACATTGGTTAAAGAGACATTGCCATCAGCGATAAATAAGCCGCCCCCTAGTCCGGCACCGCCACCGCCACCATCTCCCCCTTTAGCCCGTCCGTTGCTGATAGTCAGGTCAGAAATGCCAACAGTTCCCGACAAAATGAACAAGGGGCGCACATCGCCGTTGTCGTTGATGCCGTTGTTATTAGCATCGCCGCTAATACTGTGGTTGTTGCCCACAATGCTGATGTTGCTGTTCACCAGGGTTTTTACTACCCCAGTGACACGCACATTATTATTGAGGGTAATGGTGTCATCCCCTGCTAGTTGATTGGCTTGGAGAATTGCATAACTGAGGGTGCCGGCGGTTAAGCCAGTTCCGTTATCGGTAGTTTGGTTGACGATGAAATTTGCCATTTGATTTTTTTCTTTTGGTGTTAGGTAAATGAGAAGAAAATGGTAAGTTGGGTTGACGCAACCAAACCCAACATCTGCAAGTCTTTGTTGGGCTGCGAGATCCCCGACTTCTTAAAGAAGTCGGGGATCTGACCTTTCGCGATGAACTACTACAGTAAAAAGGGAAAATTCTCAGCTTGATGAATTCGCTGCTGGTATTGGCTGGGCGACAATCACATTCGCTCGACTATTGCTGGGATTGTGCCAAAAAGACAACCCATCATATTGAGTAAATAAATCCGGTGGTAAAATTGTTGATCGCGGTTTAAACTCAACTTTGGCACGCACTCGATGTAAGCCTTTGGTATTCAGCCGCGAATCAAATTCCTCAGCTTCATATTCCACACGATCGAAATCATGCTCAAAGGGTTCTTCTTGTATGAATTGATAAATTAGTGATAAGGTTTTATCTGGTGCTTGGGTTAATAAGTCATAGTCCACCAACAGTAAACAAGCACTGTGTTCGCTATAAAATGCTTCTTTGAGAGCGTTATAAGCAAACCCGACTAACCTTCCCCCACCACTTAAAGCTTCCGTGCGGGTGTAAACTGTGGAACGTTCGCCAGAATTGTTAAACATCCGCGACACATCAAAGGCGTTTTTTCTAATCAGCCGTTCGATGCTATCCATAATCCAAGCCACATTCCGCACGCAGCAAATCACCTTGGAGCCAGGAAATAACTCCTGAATTAACGACAATTTGCTACACCACAAGCGGTTAGTGTCGAAGATGACTTCTTTATCGGCTTGCGGCTGGTAGAATGTGGAAAATATCGTTAAGGTTAACGCCCGTTTTTGCTCAGGGGTGATAAAGACAGAATATTCGTTGTCTTCGCTCATCGCTTCGAGCATTCGGTTTACCAAACTACCGACGGGGCTGGTCATACTGGCATGAAATCGCGGATTTTGCCGGAGTAAGGCTCCGAGTAAGGTGGAACCGGAACGAGGTAAGCCGGAGATAAAGTGGATTTTGGCAGTCATTACGGTTAATTAGTTTTAATTTATTGCCTTGATATAAAAGCTTTTGCACCTGTGTGTTTTCCTTGCACAGGCTAGGCAGTTGTGACAATTTTGCTCTGGTGAAGTGGATTATAGAGCGATGTCTTAATACCATTTCACGAAAATTTTGATACATTTGGATTTTCCGTAGGGGCGCACAGCTGTGCGCCCCTACCAAGGTATTTGTATCAAGTTGAAAGTGAAACAGTATTACGACAAGCCGAAGCAGCGCCTCTACGCCCCAACGATCGCATAGAACAAAGATCCAAGTTTTGACTTGGATCTTTGTCTTATATAATTGATACTTATATTTGTTGCCAGCGTTAAACTTTTGCTCTGGCAAAATCGATGATGTAGCGATCGCCTTTTACGCTTAACCTAGCGGTTGGTAGTCAACTACTACGGTTTTAGTACATTATCAGCAAACTGTCCTTTCACATTACCTGCGGGAGCATACTGACAAACTACATAGACGCCATCGTACTTAGTACCCTCAATTGTTGCAGGGCCAGGTGCAGCACCGCAGCCTACTTTGGTACTGCCTTTCCAGACTACTTGAGTAAAATGTCCGGTTGAGCCAGAAAATACAGGGTTGTTGTAGTCGTAGTCTTTAATTTCACTGTACCACTCCTCAACTGCTGTGCTACCTAAGCTTGCTGAGTCTCCACCCCAGTATATGTTCTCTCCGACATTGTTGCGATTGGTACTGTGTTCTAAGTCACCTTTAGCTGCTATGGTTTGTGCCCAAGCTTGGGCGCTGTCGTTGAGAGTATTATCGATGGTGACGTTAGGACTTTTATGCTTGGCTCGATAAGTGTTGTGTGCAGATACAGCATCGCTACGTAACTTGGCTAAGTCAATAGATGTCTGTCCTAAAACAAGGTGATTAGCGATTGTTGCTCCAGTGAATGCAATAGCTAAAGTTGTAGCTGTTGTTAAGGTTAGAGTCGAGAAGAATTTATTCATGGTTTTCTCTCTAGTTAAGTTAACTTTCCAAGTCAATGCAACTAAAGTGCAACTGGCGAAAAAAGGCACAAGATTCATCGCTTCATCAGTTGAGCGATCGTTTTTTAGTTAGGTAATTACCTAAATTTGCTGTAGCGAAATGGATTATATAGCGATCGCCTCAACGACCGCATCGTACAAAGATCCAAGTTTTGACTAGGATCTTTGTCTTATATAACTGATACTTATATGAAACGTGAGAGTGGCGTAGGCGTAAGCCTTGTCGTAGACATCGCTTGAGTGTTTTTTAAGCGACTACCAAAGAAAAAAATATTCCTTTGTAGAGGCTTTACAGCTGTAAAGCCCCTACACCGTATTGCATCCAAACGAGAATGCTATATCTAAATGGCTCAATACTGTTTTGGCAAAGGAAATAATTTATCCCTGAACTTTCTACTTTCTCTGCCTTTCTTCATTCAACAATTAATTAGGTTTGATTCGTTGCCCTGAGAAATTGAATGTTCCTACAGGCGAGACATTATTTAACAACGGATTAGCATTGAGGTTGAAAAGGCGCAGTGTGATAGTCCCTTGTACTGTCTGCGTTTGGGGATTAAAGGTGGCTTGGTAGTCGGCGCGGCCAATGCTACCGGCTCCTGCACTTCCAGGAAAAGCAAAGGTAATAGACCTAGCACTCACCTTAGTTTTGCCATTACACTTCCAAGCGCCTTGTCCACTAGTAAAGGGATTGAAGACGTTGGTTACACCACCTTGATTGGAGTCAGTGACAAAAAAGTTACCATCTGCGGTCAGTGTAATAACTCCACGAGAGGAGACGCTGTTATTTGCGTTGAAGATTGTTGTTAGATAAGAACCAGTGACGTTAAGGCGGCAAGGTGATGTATTTGCTAGAGTTTCGGGTACGGTGAAGTCGTTACTCCTAGCAACGTTAGGGCTTGCAAGTAAGGTACTTGCTAAAACTGAACTAAACAATAAAGTATTGCCAAACCATATTTTATTCATTGTCAGGTTAGGTAATTACGTAAATTTTGCTGTGGCGAAATGGATTATATAGCGATCGCCTCAATCACCGCATCGAACAAAGATCCAAGTTTTGACTAGGATCTTTGTCCTATATAACTGTTACTTATAGTTATTGGCAGTGTTAAAATTTTGCTGACGGATGACAAATGATATAGAGTTTTGCAGGGTTCTTATCTATGCAAGAAAGCGATCGCAGAAGTAATATCAAATGCGATCGCTCACTTAAAATGCGTTAATTTTACCTAGAGACTTCCAAAAAATAAATTATCCCAAATTATTTGTACGTTTGTAGGGGCGCACAGCTGTGCGCCCCTACAATGGGATGTTTTATTAAACTGGAAGTCCCTTAGCTCATGATGTAACTGACTTTTTGCGGTTAGAACGCTTGTAGTCCGATTTTTTCTTCAATCCTACTGCTTGAGCTTGATCGCTATCTAATCCATATTGTCCGCGCACAACTTCTTTCATTGCTAATACCGCATTGTGAAATTCCCATTCTGCTAATCGTGCAGCATCAGCCGCAGCACGGTATAAAGCTTGTTTTTCAGTTTCGGCTTGTTGCTGGGCTAACATAGCTTGATAAGCTTGCTGTAATTTAGCACCAGAGGCATCAGTACGGTTAGTTTCATAGGTACTGACGGTTTGTAAACCGTACCATGAACTTACATCTTCACTAATTAATTGAGGGCGCAAACGGCGTGTTGTATTTTGAGTAGCCATATTAGCATACTGTTATCAGTTATGTATTTAATGTACCCATTGGCACTCTAAAGCTATCAGTAAGGTAAAAGATTTACAGCAGAATGTAGAGACGTAGCATTGCTACGTCTCTACAGGGTTTTCGGTTAACGCAGAATTAATTTCTGGAGATGTCTAATGAAAGCTGCTGTAATACAACAAAGGTGCAAGTCGATGCAACAAAGGTGCAACCCGATGCAACAAAGGTGCAACCCGATGCAACAAAGGTGCAAGTCGATGCAACAAAGGTGCAAGTCGATGCAATAAAGGTGCAAGTCGATGCAACAAAGGTGCAAGTCGATGCAACAAAGGTGCAACCCGATGCATTTAGCTAATTTAAGAATAGAGAATCTATATAGAAAAAGCGAAACGTTTCTATTTAAGTGATATTACTTATTTTGTACTAGATATAAATCTTTAACAAAACAAGTAATGACTTTGATTCTAACCGTTCTAGGTATAGTTGCTGGCATTAGCCTATATATTGGTTTTTTACACTTGCTAATTGCCTCTGGGCGATTAAAACCTGCACTAAACTTCTGCTTTGGGTTAAGCTGCTTGGCCGTTGTTGCTTCTATTTTGGCTCTTATGGCTGAATATAAAGCCATGAATGTAGACGATTACATAAATGCCAGAAAACTGCTAACTTCTTTCGGATATATTTACGGCATTAGTACTACTTGGTTTGTATCTCTCTATGCAAATTTCAGAACAATGCCTTTAATTTTAGTACTCAATAGCTTGTACTTCATCAGCCTGTTAATCAACCAAATTTCTCCGGCAGGGATTCTCTACTCTCATATCAGCAACCTATCAAGTATTTCTTTGCCTTGGGGCGAATCGATTCCTCACCCACAAGGTACACTCAATCCCTTATTCAGTTTCCAATTATTAGCTTTAATCGGTAATACTATTTTCGTTTTTTTTGCCTGTTACCTTCAATATCAGCGCGGCGAAAAGCAAGCAGCACTCACTCTCGGAATAAGTTTGGCAATTTTAATAGCAACTGTTCAACACGATCGCCTAGTAGATTTGGGAAAGATCCAATTTATATACCTGGCTGAGTTTGGATTTCTGTCCTTCATAGTAATTATGAGTCTACGCTTATCCAAAGATTTAATACAAGCGGTGAAACTACAAGAACAATTGCAAGAAAGCAAACGGCTACGAAAAATTGCTGTGGAAGTCGAGCGAAATCGCCTCGCCCGCGACTTACACGATTCAGTCTCGCAGACATTGTTCACTGTAGCGACCATTGCCGAAGCTTTACCTAGAGTTTGGAAACGCAACCCAGATATAGCCCAACAAGGATTAGAGGAACTCGCCCAACTCACACAAGGGGCATTAGCAGAGATGCGAAATTTACTAATCGAGTTACGTCCTGATGGTTTGGCAGAGAAACCATTAGGTGAATTAATACAGCAGTTAACTAAAGCAATTTCTGGACGGCCAAGTTTACAGGTAACAACAACGATAGAAGGCGATTTACCTTTATCTAGTGAGCTAAAGCTTGTTTTCTACAGGATTACTCAAGAAGCACTGAATAATATTATTAAACATGCCCAAGCTACGCAAGTGTCAGTCAGCCTTCAGTACGATTCACAAAAGATAATCTTGCGTATCAGCGATAATGGCTGTGGTTTTGACCTCAGACAGATACCGATACCATCTGGTCATTTAGGAATAGCAATTATGAAAGAACGAGCTGAGTCCATTGGCGCTAATTTCCATTTGTCAAGCTATTTAGGAAAAGGGACTGAGATTTCCCTAAGTTGCTCAACCCCTATCTTGAAAATAGCGAATCAAGAATAGGAAATTGAGAATTGGGAATCAGGCATTAAGCTGGGCACAAATAAACTTAACTAGATACAATCGACATTTTTGCTTTTTTATTGCTCAAGAGTAAGGTTTTTAGACACATTTACTTTTCGCAATATAGTTCACTTAAATTGATATAAGGGACTGACAAATAAAAAAATATACAACTTTTCTTGTGGGGTGGACATCTTGTCCGCCCCTATGAACGGGCGGGCGAGACGCCCACCCCACAAGAGTGGATAATTTATTTCTTGGTAATCCCTAAGCTTGTTGTTCCGCTTTTGTTCTCCGTTTCCTATTCCCTATTCCCTTACTTTTACAGAAGAATTGTCCTAACTGGCCCGATCGCAATATAGTTATATTTATTTAACTTGACTTATTTGGAAAATACACATTATGATTCATAATTGTGAATTTTTATATTATTCGTTGGCAACAAATAAAAATTAAAGATTAAGAATTTTATCTAAAAATTTAATGATGGAATAATAGAAAAGAATATCAATGTTTTAAAAAAATACTATTAAAAACCCGGATTTAAACATGGAAACACATAAATTGGTCAAACCAATTCGGGTAATAACTGTTGACGATCATCAAATCTTGCGGGGAGGTATTAAATTTCTCTTGCTAGCCTTTGATGACATTGAATTAGTTGGGGAAGCGGGTAATGGAGATGAAGCAGTACGTCTTTGCGAAAACTTGCAACCAGATGTAGTGCTGATGGATTTGATGATGATGGGGATGAATGGGGCGGAGGTAACAAAAGTTATCCGCAAAAAATACCCACAAATTCAGGTTTTAATTTTGACCAGTTTTCTAGACAAGGGGTTGGTACAGAAAGCAATGCAAGCGGGAGCCATCGGCTACTTGCTCAAGGGTGTCTCGATTGATGAGTTAGCGGATGCCATACGTTGTGCTGCCATTGGTAGATCTATTTTGGCAGCAGAGGTGATTCAGGCGTTGCTACAACCGATTCAACCATCATCCCCTCCTGTATATGAACTGAGCAGGCGACAGACAGAGGTGTTAACACTCCTAGCTTTAGGATTGAGTAATGAAGCGATCGCTCAACGAATGAAATTGAGTCCTTCTACCATTAGACATCATGTCAGTCAGGTACTAAATAAGTTAGGAGCAACCAACCGCACGGAGGCTGCTACTAGGGCGGTGCGAGTTGGATGTGTTTAACCGCGTTTTGTGGGTTTAGATAAAGAAAAAGAAAATTAATTGTAGAGACGTAGCAGTGCTACGTCTCTACTTCTTGCAGAAGTCGGCAAAAGGGGGAAGGGGAAAGGGGAAAAGGTTTGGTATTATTTTCCCTTTCCCCTTTAACCTTTCCCCTTTGATATTAGTGGCGAAAGTCATCCATTCAGGTGAAGGCATACAGACATACCAATGCCTAGTATGAAGTAACATTAAGCAACTATGAAGCTTATTATGGGTCTAGTTGTTAGTAAATTTCTCAAGATTCGATCGCAAACCTTTAACAACTCCTGATTCTGCACTTGTCCTCTAACTAAAGGCTACTCCCACACGGCAATCATCACAGGCTTGTATTGTATGGCTACGAACATAGAAATTCCAGTTATTGGCAAAGTTAAGTATCCATTACGCTGGCTAATTGGGCTGATGGCGGGGGGCGCTTTGGTTGTGGGTACGGTTGCAAACTTTACTCTGATAAATCAAGGCACAAACCAAGAAGACATCGATCGCCTAACTGTGCCAGTATCGACACAAAATGTCACGTTACGGATTACGGCTAGTGGTAAAGTCGTACCAGTTCAAAGTGTAAATATTAGTCCCAAGAATCCTGGTGTGCTGTCGCAATTGTACGTCGAACAAGGCGATCGCGTTCAAAAAGGGCAAATTCTCGCCCGCATGGATAGTGCCAGCATTGACGCACAAAAAAGCCAGTATCTTGCTAACTTAGCGCAAAGTCAAGCACAGTTAGCCGAAGGCGTGGCTGGTAGTCGTCCTCAAGAAATTGCCCAAGCAAGGGCGCGATTAGCCCAAGCCCAAGCCCAGTTAACCCAAGCTCGTGCAGGTAATCGTCCCCAAGAAATTGCCCAAGCTCAAGCCCAAGTAGATGCAGCTCAAGCAAGAGTGAATTACACTGCCGAACAAGTAAAGCGTTATCAATATCTATATAAAGAAGGCGCAGAGAAAAAACAATTACTCGATCAAGCCATCAGCGATGACAAAAGCGCCAGAGCCAACTTAGAAGAAGCGAAAAAACGATTGTCGTTAGTGCAAAGCGGTTCTCGTAGTGAAGAAATCGCCCAACGTCAAGCAGCAGTCAATGAAGCACGCGCAGCATTAGTACTGTTGGAAGATGGCACCCGTCCTGAGGAAATTGCTCAACGCCAAGCAGCCGTCGCATCCGCTGAAGCTCAGTTGAAAGGCGTGCAAGTGCAGTTAGAAGATACAATTATTCGCGCTCCCTTTTCGGGAATTGTCACCCAAAAGTATGCGAACGTTGGTGCTTTTGTCACACCCACAACTTCTGCTTCTACCAGTGCTTCAGCAACTTCTAGTTCCATTGTCGCCGTAGCGCGGGGTTTAGAAATATTAGCTCAAGTTCCCGAAGCCGATATTGGCAGAATCAAACCAGGACAGCAAGTGGAAATTGTCGCCGATGCTTATCCAGACCAAGTTTTTAAAGGACACGTGCGCTTGATTGCTCCCGAAGCAGTGGTGGAACAAGGCGTGACATCCTTCCAGGTACGCGTTGCTTTGGATACTGGCATAGATAAACTGCGTTCTGGCTTAAATGTGGATCTGACTTTTTTAGGCGATCGCGTTAATAATGCCTTAGTATTACCAACAGTTTCCATCGTTACCGAAAAAGGTAGAACTGGCGTACTTGTACCAGATGAAAACAATAAACCTCAATTCCGCGAAGTCACTGTTGGCGCACAAATCAAAGACCAAACGCAGGTTTTAGGAGGAGTTAAACAAGGCGATCGCATTTTTGTTAACCCACCAAAGGATTACAAAATTGAGAAAGCCAAAGAACAGGAGAATTAATAATCTGTGACTGGGGACTGGGAGACAAACTCCTCATTCAACAGTCAACAGTTAACCGTTAACAGTTATAGCAATAGACAAGACTATTAGGACATCAACAGATGATAAAACTTAGACACAAAGCGAAAAGTCACGACTCGGCGGCTTGTGCCGTAGACACTTTGCGGCAAGACAGAGGCATCTGTTAGCGCAGCGATCTTCGACTGTGGATAGCGTCACTTTTCAAGCAAAGACTTTTCACCCAATCCCCAGTCCCCAGTCCCCAGTCCCTTGCTATAACAGTCAACTTTATAATCCAAAATTGACATGAATTTTTTAGAAAGCGTACAAATGGCGGGGAAAACCCTGTTATCAAATAAGCTGCGTAGTGCCCTGACGATGCTGGGTATAGTTATTGGTAATGCTTCAGTAATTGCCATGATTGGGATTGGCGAAGGTGGGCAAAAATTCGTTCAAAAACAACTCGAATCATTAGGGCCAAATGTGTTATTTGTAATCCCAGGAAATCGAGAGACTCAACGCATTTCCTTTGAAGTGCCGAAAAATTTAGTGTTGCAAGATGCCGATGCGATCGCCTCTCAGGTGCCATCAGTTATAGGAGTTGCACCTGAGTTAAATAGAAGACAAGTAATTACTTATCGCAATCGAAATACTGACGTTAATATTATTGGTACAACTCCCAGCTTTTTATCGGTGCGAGATTTTGAAACTGATAAAGGCAGGTTTTTCAGCGAAGTAGACATCAAGCGAAGCAATCAAGTTGTTGTATTAGGTGCAGACTTAGCGGAAAAACTATTTGGTAATAGTAATGCCACCGGTCAGCAATTGCGAATTGGCAATACCAGCTTTCAAGTAATTGGCACATTAGTAGCCAAAGGTTCTAGTGTGGGAGCAGATTATGATGAAGCTGCCATAATACCGATTACAACCTCTGCAAATCGGCTTGTAGGAAAGAATTCTCCCTACGGTATCGCCTTGGATTACCTCGTCGCTGCTGCTCGTGATGGTGATAGTGTCGATGCAGCAGAGTTTCAAATTACGAATTTGCTGCGGCTACGACACAAAATTAATGGTGAAGATGACTTTACGATTCGCACCCAAAAAGATGCTTTGCAAACTGTCGGTCAAATTACGGGTGCATTGACAATTATGTTAGCAGCGATCGCAGCTATATCGTTGTTTGTGGGCGGCATTGGCATCATGAATATTATGCTAGTCTCCGTCACCGAACGCACCCAAGAAATTGGATTGAGAAAAGCGATCGGGGCAACAGAGCAAGATATTTTACTACAGTTCATCATTGAAGCAGTAATAGTTTCCGCCGCTGGCGGTTTAGTTGGGACTGCCGTTGGTGTCAGTGGTATTCTTTTGGTGTCAGCTTTAACACCATTAGATGCTGGGATTTCTACGGTGGCGATCGCTACCGCTGTGGGCGTTTCCGGCGGTATTGGTTTATTCTTTGGCGTCGTTCCCGCACGTCGCGCTGCTAAACTCGACCCCATCGTTGCATTAAGAAGCGCCTAATCTCTTATATTCTAAGCTCAATCAAAAAACTTCTCCCTGGTTTTACTACGCAAAACCGTCCCTCTCCGATTCGGAGAGGGACAGGCTTGAACTTTAGTTTAAGACAGGGAGAGGTTCGTCGAACTCACGTTAACAAGATATAAACCGTGTTTTACTCCTGAATTCAGAATTCAGAATTCAGAATTCTGCCTTAAGCTATTACGCCAAATCAAAAAGCAAGATTTCGCCGCCGATGTTGGTGCTAATTTCTAGTTGTTCTTCGCCGTTGATTTGAACGCCATCACCCGCTCTGAGTTCTTCACCGTTTAAGGTAACTATACCTTGAGCTACTTGTAACCAGGCATAGCGATCGCTTTTGACTTGATAATTAACAACATCACCTTGTTCTAAAACAGATGTGTATAAGTCAACATCTTGGTGAATTGTTACAGCGCCATCACGGCCATCTTTAGCAGCAATTAAGCGTAATTTGCCCCGCTTTTCTTCGATGGGAAAAGCTTTTTGTTCGTATCTTGGTGTCAACCCTTGTTCGTCAGGAATAATCCAGATTTGTAGTAAATGTAGTGGTTCAGTTGGCGAAGGATTAAATTCGCTGTGGCTGATTCCAGTACCAGCACTCATAATCTGGGTATCGCCGGGACGAATTACTGAGCCTGTACCCAAGCTATCTTTATGTTCCACGGCGCCTTCTAAGACGTATGTGAGAATTTCCATATCCCGGTGACCGTGGGTAGGAAATCCAGCGCCAGGAGCAATGCGGTCGTCGTTAATTACTCGCAGAGAACGAAATCCCATGCGGTTGGGATCGTAAAAACTACCAAAGGAAAATGTGTGATAACTATCAAGCCAGCCTATTTGAGCGCGGCCGCGTGCATTGCGATCGTGAATTAGATGAGCGATCGTATTTTTAGACATAGATTTACCTTGTTGTTAATTGTTTTTAGGTAAGAATTTAGAATGGGCGATGCCCCACTGCGCTAACAGAACTTAGAATTCAGAATTAATAAGGTTGGATAACAAAAATCGTTCATAGTTTTTATTTCCTCAACCTAATTTTCAACTATTTAAATAGTAAATTATATACATACGAAATGAAAAGTACGCACTTAAAAGTGCGATACTTACCAAAAATATACTATGAAATTTAAAAGTGATTTTTAATTATATTGGATTCTTTTATTAGTATAAAAAATGAAAGCATTTGGAGCTTAGCTTCTCGTAGAGTAAGAGATCGTTTATAAAGTAAATCTTAAGTAGGGTGTGTTATGGCTTTAGCCTAACGCACCGCTATATAAGACGGTGCGTTAGGCGCTCATATTATATTTTTAGTGACAATTAATCTCAAAATACGCGTCTAACACACCCTACTGGACTGTTTCAGCTAAAATGATGCTATAGATTTTGAGGTATTGATAGAAACCAACGTTTTTGATTTTTCCAAATGCACCAAATTAGCTGAAACAGTCCACTACAATAATTTTATTTTTACTGAATTCTCCTGTATATAGCGGTTCCCAAGCAAATGAAGTACAGAAATTTGTATGTACGCAAAGCTTTGCGCTCCTAATTTTTACTTCGCTATATAAATCATATGGTGCGTTACGGCTCGAACCTAACGCACCATATTAGTTAAGATCTACTGTTCCCTAATTTAAAAGTGCTTACTTGACGCTAGCTACTGCCTTTTGAGTTTTAGTAGCACCTGCGCTACCATTTTCTCCCTTAATTTCTGCTACTTGTAGATGAGCTTCTAAGAACCACAGACGCTTGTCAATAGTGCGGGAAATTTCAGTGTAAAGGTCAGCGGTATCAGCATCACCTAATTCATCGGTTTTATCGATCGCTTCTCTGATGTGTTTAGCGAAAGGTGCAAAACGATCTGCTAAAGCTGTTACATGGTCTTTACCATCCAAAATATCAAATGGATATTCAGGCAGAATGGAATTATTAGCAGCAGCACGGGCTGTTCCTACAGCATATCCGCCCAAAGCTGTGACGCGTTCTGCAACCATATCAACATATTCTTCCAATTCACCAGCGAGTTCATCAAATAATTCGTGTAGCTGGTAGAAATCTGTGCCTTTAACATTCCAATGCGCTTGCTTTACCTGGGTTTTCAAATCTAAACTAGCTGCCAGGGTTTTGTTGAGAATAACTACAATTTGCACTCGTGCTTCAGCAGGAATGTCAATGCGTGTGGGGTACAAACGTGATGCTAGGGTGTTGTCGCTCATGGTTTTACTTAATGCCTTTTACAGTTAACTTTACAGATTTTAGTTAGCAAAGCGAAACTCTCTGACGATAGATTGAATTCAAGCCTGAATGTGTTATTGTTTCAAGTTTATACAATTTTGATTGAGAATTTATTTTTGTTCAATGCTTAGTGTAAATACATTGGTCATTGGTCATTAGTAAATAATAAAATCTTTATAAAGAACAAGTAACAAATGACTAATGACTAATGACCGATCGCATTAGAGCCGATGGTTGTCTATGGCATTAAATGTACCACCAAAAAGGCGATCGCGAATCATATCGCTGTGTAAAAATTCATGTGGAAAACCCAAATCAATTTGACTGGCTTGATTTAAACGCTGTAAATGTTCTGGGGAAAGAGTCACATCCAAAGAAGCTAAGTTATCTTGAAACTGAGTTAATTTACGCGCCCCAACAATCGGAATTATTACCCCACTTTGAACGCGTAACCAAGCTAATGCTACCTGTGATGGTGTGTGTCCAATTTCTGTTGCAACTTGACTCACAACTTCCGCGATCGCTAAACTTTTTTCTGAAATAATTCCTAAGGCGGGATTTGCTAACCGTCCTGATTCCCCACTTTCTTGAGGAGGTTTATTATACTTCCCTGTCAGCACGCCACCACCCAAAGGCGACCACGGTGTTACCGCTAAATCGAAAGCTTTGGCCATCGGTAGTAAATCGCGTTCTGGTGTCCGCTGAATTAAACTATACTCAATTTGCAAGGCGACAAACTGCGTCCATCCTTGATATTGAGCGATGGTATTTGCTTGGGAAACAATCCAAGCGGGTGCATCAGAAATGCCGATGTAAAGTACTTTACCTTGGCGAACTACATCATCAAGCGATCGCAACACTTCTTCAATGGGCGTGGTAAAATCCCAAGCGTGCAACCAGAATAAATCAATGTAGTCGGTATTCAAGCGCTTCAGGCTACTTTCTAAAGATTGGATTAAATTCTTGCGATGATTCCCGCTACCATTGGGGTCGCCCTTTTTGTCGTTCATCCGCAGGGGAAAGGAATATTTCGTAGCAACTACAAAACGTTCCCGGTCTTTGGCTATTAATTCACCAACAATTTTCTCACTGCTACCATCGGTATAACCATTGGCGGTGTCAATAAAATTGCCTCCTGCTTCCACAAAAGCATCAAAGACTCTAGCGCTTTCGTCTTTGGAAGCACCCCAACCCCAATCTTCACCGAAAGTCATTGTTCCTAAGCAGAGTTCAGAAACTCTTAACCCGCTTTTGCCTAAGAGTTTGTATCTCATAAATATTTTCTCATTAATGAAAAAACTATGCGAATACTATCCCAAAGGCATGATAACTGGAAATTAAGATATCGCGTATCTAATGCAGCATATCTTTATTGTGTTGGGTGTTTAACACCAGTTGCTACCCTACACGTTCTCCAAAGGAATATAATTATCGCGCAGCGTACCATGCTATCAAAGAGACGTTGCAATGCAACGTCTCTACATCTGGACGCCGAAAAATTAGGTTATGACTTCCAAAGAATCGATCGGAAAAATGGGGATTGTTATATACCCAGGACTTACGCAAAAGATAACGAAAGTAGCGGTAATACCCTGCGGGTTCGCTCTTAGCGTTCTCGCAGAGTAGCCGCTCCGCGTCTACATGAATTACCGCAACGCTTGAATAAGGTTTTCAATCACATTTTGCGTAAGTCCTGATAGCCATACGAAATTGTTTGCGAAAACCTTCTTTGTTATCTTTCTTTGCGTACTTAGCGTACTTTGCGGTAGCCTGCGGCAAGCCGCTCCGCGTCTACGTTATCATAATTTTTGTTCGCGACCTATCTGGGATGGCTGTAGTTCGATAATTAATGCAATACTTCCCAATCTCGTAGCAAGGAAATAGCATGTTTATAGAAAGATAAATCCACCTGATTCACTTCTATTCCTTGACCGATTCCTTCTAGAAGGGTGATTGTTAATTTTCCTCCTAGATGTTCGCGGAACTCTGTAATACCCCTAAATATAGAATTAGGATGGTCTGGTCTATCTAATTCCTGTGTGAGTGCCGATACATACAAAGTAAAGCCTAATTTCTTAAGTGTAACTAGAACTCTTTGCCACTCGGATTGTAAAAGTCGCCCTATTAAAAATGAATAGGTTGTATCCAAAGCAATGCCGATCGCTACAGCTTCACCGTGACGTAAACTGTAATTAGTTAAATGTTCTAGCTTATGAGCAGCCCAATGCCCAAAATCTAAAGGACGCGATGAACCCATTTCAAAAGGATCGCCACCACCAGCAATATGTTCTAAGTGCAACTGCGAACAACGATAGATTAGCTTTTCCATAATCTCCATATCTCGATTAGCTAATCTATCGGCATAAGTCATAATAAAATTAAAGAAATCTGCATCTTTAATTAGTGCTACTTTCACCGCTTCTGCAATACCCGATCGCCAATCGCGATCGTCAAGGCTAGTAATAAAATCAAAGTCATTTAATACTGCATAAGGTGGCATAAATGTGCCAAGAAAATTTTTCTTGCCAAAGGCATTAATTCCATTCTTGACTCCGACACCCGAATCATTTTGTCCTAATACTGTTGTCGGCACCCGTAACAGCCTAATTCCTCGATGAGCCGTCGCTGCGGCGTATCCCACCATGTCTAATACGGCTCCACCTCCAATTGCTATGACGTAGGAATGACGGCACAATCCAACTGTATCGATTCGCTGATGAATTTGCTCTATAAATTTAGAATCATTCTTGACTGCTTCTCCGCCTGGAACGATTATTGGTTCGTCAGTCAAGGTCAGCACATCTGCATAACGCTCGGCGTAAAGTGCTATTTTTTTTAACAATCCTTTTTGGTAATTTAAAACTCCTCCATCCACTACTACTAACACTCGTTTTGGAGTTATCTCCCCATTTCCGGCAATCACTTGTGCCAATAAAGAATTCTCTAATTCAAACAAACCTGTAGTAAAATGCACATCATACTTGAAGGTTACTTGAACGCATTGATTAATGGGTTGGAGATTCAAAGCAGTCTTTTGTTTAATAACCATATCCAAATATTATTAACTATTAATTAATTGTAAATATATGCAGTACTTTAATTTAGATTATTGAACGTTTCAACAATATAAATAAATTTGGCACTGCAATGTTTACAATGATTTCCTAGATAAATATAGCTAGTAAATCATTGCTTGATGCTGGTATTATTCATTGTTGAATAAAGCTCAAAATGACAATTGGTTACAAACTTCTTGATAGCTGTACTTAAATATATCTTAGACTTTATATCTAAGTTTGACAGTTGATATCATCATTATTACACAAAAATCTAATTTTTTTTCGGAAGCGAACTTAGGGTTTTATCGATTTAAAATCAGATCTTTACAGTATCTTATCCAAATTATATCTATTTTATAGATTCAATGAAGTTATTAGCTAAGTAATATACTATATAACTGATTGAAAAACAAAGTATCAAATTTAATGCTAGAAATTATACATAGTTGTCACCAAAAAAAAGTTGGGTAACTTCTCTTGAAATCGATCGTGAGTAAAGTAAACAAGTTACTACATCAGTGGTTACTACAGTCTGTTTCCCAGTCCGGTATTGATTGGCTGGAGCAGAAGCAGGCACAGATTACTAGCGGTGGTGCTGAACGAGTGTTTTTCACAGCTTTTAGTGCTGTACCGCGTTATCTGGGTAAACAGAATTTGCAGCTAACACCCCAAGATTTGGAAGCAGCGCAGGAGGCAATTCCCGGTTGGAATCCTGCTGATTGGAGCGTACATCAAGCAGGTCGCACACTCTTGGTTTTAGCTTTGCCTCATGATGATGCCGAGGCTTATGTGCGATCGCTTGATAAACTTTTCTCAAGCGCCGATATGGGCGAGTTAGTTGCACTATATCAGAGTTTACCCCTATTGCCACATCCAGAATTACACCGTCAGCGTGCTGCTGAGGGAATTCGCAGCAATATGAGCAACGTATTCCAAGCCATAGCACTACGCAACCCATATCCAGCCAATTATTTAGATAATGCTGCTTGGAATCAGATGGTGTTGAAAGCTGTGTTTGTCGGTAGTCCGTTGCATCTAATTTGGGGTCTAGATCGTCGTGCTAACCCAGAATTAGCGAAGATGTTGACAGACTATGCCCACGAACGTTGGGCTGCTAAACGCCCAGTTACCCCAGAACTTTGGCGACCTGTAGGTAAATATGCCGATAGTGCAATCATCGCAGATTTAGAAAAAGTCTTGATAAACGGCGATACAGCCGAACAACAAGCAGCAGCATTAGCTTGTGCTGAATCAGGTTTACCCGAAGCGCAAGTATTACTCTCCCATTATCCAGATTTACAGTCATCCATAGAACAGGGTAACCTGACTTGGAATAGTTTTAGCAGCGATCGCTGAAAGGGACTGGGGAGTGTGGGGAGTGTGGGGAGAGAGGGGGGAAAGATTTCTTCCCTATCCTCCCACACCTGCCCATCTCCCCATCTCCCCATCTCCCACACCTGCCCCTGTGCCTCTTCCCCATGCCCCATTTCCTAAACTTATGATGTTTATCGATCCTCACATTCACATGTGTTCCCGTACTACTTACGATTATCTGGTAATGCGGGAATATGGCATTGTTGCCGTTATTGAACCAGCTTTTTGGCTGGGACAACCCCGAACCAACGCTGGCACATTCAAAGACTATTTCAGCAGTCTTGTGGGTTGGGAACGGTTTCGTGCTAATCAGTTTGGCATCCAGCATTACTGTACAATCGGCTTAAATCCCAAAGAAGCTAATAATGAAGCATTGGCAGCAGAAGTGATAGAACTGCTACCGCTTTATGCTTGTAAAGAAGGAGTTGTGGCTATTGGCGAAATTGGCTACGACGATATGACAGAAGCAGAAGATAAGTACTTTTGTCAACAATTAGCATTAGCCAAAGAACTCGATATGTTAGTACTAATTCATACTCCTCATCGTAATAAGAAAGCGGGTGCAATTCGGAGTATGGAACGGTGTATTGAATATGGCTTAGATCCTTCACAAGTAGTTATCGATCATAATAACGAAGAAACCGTTGAAGAAGTATTAAAACGTGGTTTTTGGGCAGCTTTTACGATTTATCCCCAGACAAAAATGGGTAACGCTCGAATGGTGGAAGTTGTTCGTAAATATGGATGCGATCGCATCATTGTTGATAGTAGTGCTGATTGGGGAATTAGCGATCCATTGGCAGTGCCAAAAACGGCTCAGTTGATGTTAGAAAGAGGCATTCCTGAAGAACACGTGCGAGCAGTTTGTTATGAAAATGCTCTAGCTGCTTACAGCCAAACCGGTCAGATGCAAGCATCAGACTGGCTCAACCCTCAATCCATCGACCAGCGTCAGCTATTTAATGGTAACTCTGTCTTGCGAGGACAAGAACCTGGTATTAATTCACTTTCAGTGCTGATTGAATAGAAAAAAAGTGAGAATAGGGCATTGGGCATTAGAAGAGAAGTTTTTATATTTGTTTTTTGTTATTGTCACAGTCCCAAATCTCAAATCCAAAATAGTATTAAGGAGGCAGATAAGTGAATGTTGCAAGCTTGAATTTTCAAAGTTGGCGCGGCTATTTTGAATTGATGCGTCCGGCTAATATTGTTACTGCTTGGGCTGATATTTTGGTTGGGTTTGCGGCTTCTGGCTCTGGGATTATTTTCGCTCAATTAATTAATGGTGACGCCAATTTTGCAGTTTTAATTCCATTAGCTTGGTTGTTATTAGCAACAACAGGCTTATATGGCGGCGGTATTGTTTTTAATGATGTTTTTGATGCTGATTTAGATGCAGAAGAACGACCAAATAGAGCAATTCCTAGCGGTCGGGTATCATTAAAAAATGCTACTTTATTAGGCAGTATACTGTTTGCCATCGGTATTGGAGCGGCTTTTCAAGTATCCTGGGTGAGTGGTGCGATCGCTATCTTCATTACTCTTTCAGCACTGCTGTATAATTCCCTTGCCAAACATCATCCTTTTTTCGGGCCGCTGAATATGGGTTTGTGCCGTGGCAGTAACTTATTATTAGGTGTAAGTGCTGTCCCGGCAATCATAGAACAACGTTGGTATTTAACGCTGATTCCTGTGATTTATATTGCCGCTATCACCGCAATTAGTCAGGGGGAAGTTCGCGGAGGAAAGAAGATTACAGGAGTATTAGCACTAGTTCTGATTGCAATAGTTTTGACGGCAGTTTTAGCATTAGGAATATTACCAGAGTATACAGCGATCGCCGCATTACCATTCGCCGTTTTCTTAGCTATCCGAATATTGCCTAATTTTGTCAAAGCTGCACGCGAACCTTTAGCCGAAAATATCCGTAATGCTGTAAAAATAGGCGTCTTGTCTTTAATTGTTTTAGACGCAACTGTTGCATCTGGTTTTGCGGGTTTGTATTACGGTTTAGCAGTGCTGATTTTGCTACCAATTTCTATGAAGTTAGCAAAAATCTTTGCTGTTACTTAAAATTTCCACGCTCCAGACGCAGAGGCGCTGAGAGAAAGATTGAGTTTTGTACAATATTTTGCAATCGTTTAGATTATAAAAACCTCTCTGCGACTCTGCGTCTCTGCGTGCAAAAAAAAGGATAAAGATAAAAAATGAAAATTACAAACAACAACTTCCATTTGACTTATTGCAGCAATATTCATCCTGGCGAAACTTGGGTAGAGGTGTTTGCAAATCTACAAAAATATATTCCCGAACTCAAATCACGTTTATCACCGACAAAACCCTTTGGTATTGGTTTGAGGTTAGCAAATATAGCCGCCAAGGAACTTTTAGAAAATAATAATTTGGCTCAATTTCAAGAGTGGTTAAGCCAACAAGATTTATATGTTTTTACGTTGAATGGATTTCCTTACGGGGGATTTCACAGACAAGTAGTAAAAGATGGAGTTTATGCACCAGATTGGTCTACACAAGAACGAGTAAACTACACATTAAATCTTACACAGATTTTAGCAACTCTGTTACCCCAAGAAATTGATGGCGGTATTTCTACATTGCCGTTATCTTATAAACCTTGGTGGGGCGAAGATCAAACAACTTGCGATGCTGTTATCAAACAGAGTTGTTTAAACTTAGCATCAGTTGTTGAAAATACAATCCGTATCTGGGAAGAAACAGGAAAATTATTACATATCGATTTAGAACCAGAACCCGATGGATTAATTGAGAATACATCAGAAGTAATTGATTTTTTTCAAAATTGGTTATTGCCGATTGGCGGTAATTATTTATCAGAAAAACTAAATATCGAACAAAATTTAGCTGAAGCTAAATTGCTAGAACATATCCGCGTTTGTTATGATACCTGCCATTTTTCAGTTGAATATGAGGAACCAAAATCTGTATTTGCGCGTTTAGAATCAGCAGGAATTAAAATTGGTAAGGTTCAAATCAGTGCAGCTATTCAAGTAAAAATCCCTGCTGAGGTTGAGAAACGTAGTTTGATAGTCGAACGTTTGCGTCCTTTTGCAGAATCTACCTATCTTCACCAAGTAATCGAACGTCGTAGCGATGGTACGCTATATCACTATCCTGACTTAATAAATGCATTACCACATTTAGAACAATCTCTAGCTGAAGAATGGCGGACTCATTTTCATGTTCCGATTTTTATTCATGATTATCAAATCTTGCAGTCTACGCAAGAAGATATTGCTACTGTTTTGCATCTACTTCAAACAAACAATGCTTGTTCGCATTTAGAAATCGAGACTTACACTTGGGATGTATTGCCATCAGAAATGAAGATAGATTTGCTGACTTCTATTCAGCGGGAATATGAATGGGTATTAAAAGAACTCGCAAGAAATTAAGAGGGAATTAAGTTTATGAAAAAAACGGTTATTCTAAATGTCGTAGGGTTAACACCTAGTTTACTGGGAAAAAACACACCGTTTTTATCTGCTTGGGCTGCTAAAGGTCAAGTGCTTCCAATCAAAACAGTGCTACCTGCTGTAACTTGTTCTGTTCAGGCTACTTATTTAACCGGAAAATTGCCTAATGAACATGGAATTGTTGCTAATGGTTGGTATTTTCGAGATGAATGTGAAGTAAAATTTTGGCGACAATCTAATAAATTAGTACAGGCTCCTAAAATTTGGGAAATTGCTAAATCAATCGATCCAAATTTCACTTGTGCCAACCTTTTTTGGTGGTACAATATGTATTCTTCGGTAGATTATGCGATTACACCGCGCCCAATGTATCCTGCGGATGGCAGAAAATTACCTGATATTTATACTCATCCTAGTGATGTGCGATCGCCAATTCAATCTGATTTGGGTCAATTCCCTTTATTTGATTTTTGGGGGCCAAAAACTTCAGTTAATTCTAGCCAATGGATTGCCAATTCTGCAAAATGGATTGAGGAACGCTATAGCCCTACATTATCACTCGTTTATCTGCCACATTTAGATTATTGTCTGCAAAAATTTGGTCACGATGAAAAACATATCCAGACAGATTTACAAGAAATTGATGGTGTTTGTCAGGAGTTAATTGAATATTATCAAGCACGAAATACTCAAGTAATTATTCTTTCTGAGTATGGCATTACTCCTGTTGATAAAGCAGTACATTTGAACCGCGTTTTACGCGAAAATAATTTAATTGCGGTTAGGGAAGAATTGGGGCGAGAACTGCTCGATTTTGGTGCTAGTATTGCTTTTGCTGTGGCGGATCACCAAATTGCTCATGTATATGTAAACGATCCAGCCTACATTCCAAAAGTACGATCGCTTTTAGAAGCCACTGAAGGCGTAGCCCAAGTATTAGACGAACAAGGTAAACAAGCGTACCATCTCGATCATCCCAGATCTGGAGAGTTAGTGGCGATCGCCGAGCCTCATACCTGGTTTACTTATTATTATTGGCTTGACGATAACAAAGCCCCGGATTTTGCCCGAACCGTGGATATCCACCGCAAACCCGGTTACGATCCTGTAGAACTTTTCCTCGATCCGCAAATTAAATTTCCTCAAGGAAAAATCGCTCTCAAGCTACTTAAGAAACAACTCGGTTTTCGCTACCTCATGGATGTGATTCCTCTGGATGCTTCCTTAGTGCGTGGTTCTCACGGTCACATTACTACTTCTACAAATGAAGGGCCCCTATTTATCACCCATCAAACTCACCTAGTTGATAGCGACATAATTGAAGCGACGGATGTTTGTTCGTTGATTCTCAAACATTTGAATTGGCATTAGGAGAAGATAGAGATGGTTATTGCGTTATAAAACATTAAATTAACCAAAAATCGCAATATTAATCGTATTTACATAGCATTTCACAAAATTGCTGCGATAGATTCATAGTAGAGGGTGAATACCTGTCCGCCTCTACAAATAATACAGCAGATTCCAGCAGGCGTGAGGTACAGGTTATCGTAGGGGCTTTACAGCTGTGCATTGGTGTCAACTTAACGTGAAACCCTAGTGAAAACGTTATGAGCGAGTTCTACTCACTTACCATCAAGATCCGCGTTACCCCACCCCGGCTTTGCTGGCGCAAAACCTCCCCTCCCCTTGCTAAGGGGAGGGCTTGGGGGTGGGGTAAAATGCCTGTGGGATAAGCGTTTGAGCTTAAGTTGACACCAATGTACATCTGTGCGCCCCTACCTGTGCACCTCATTTTCCTGAAAAATGCTGTAAAAATACAAAAAATTTTCACCAAATCATAGTCATTTCGAGTATGCTTTATATATGAACTCGAAATGACTATGAATTATTGGTTTCTATCAGTAGGCATCCGTTTATCTACTGACTAAAATATGTTGACTGACAATTTCACTAACCTAATGGAGAAGTTCTTGACCCATGACTGAACCCCAAAACTTGACAACTGCTGACGGTATTCCTGTTGCGGATAACCAGAACTCACTAACTGCGGGCGCACGTGGCCCTGTATTGATACAGGATTTTCACCTGTTAGAAAAGCTGGCTCATTTCAACAGAGAACGTATTCCTGAAAGAGTTGTCCATGCCAAAGGTGCGGCAGCTTTCGGTACTTTTACGGTAACTAACGATATCACAGGCTACAGCAAAGCCAAACTTTTTTCTGAGATTGGCAAGAAAACAGAAGTCCTGCTGCGTTTTTCGACGGTTGGGGGAGAAAAAGGTTCAGCAGATGCGGAACGCGATCCTAGAGGTTTTGCCATCAAATTTTATACAGAAGAAGGCAACTGGGATATTACAGGTAACAATACTCCGATTTTCTTCATCCGCGACCCACTGAAGTTTCCTGATTTCATCCATACCCAAAAACGGAATCCCCAAACGAATTGTAAAGACCACAACGCCAAATGGGATTTCTGGTCGCTGAGTCCGGAATCACTCCACCAAGTAACGATTTTGTTTTCAGATAGGGGAATTCCTAAAACCTATCGACACATGGACGGCTTTGGTAGCCATACTTTTAGCTTGATTAATGCTCAAGGCGATCGCGTTTGGTGTAAATTTCACTTTAAGACCTTGCAAGGGCATCAAACCTTGACAGAGGAAGAATCAGGTAAGATTAAGGGTGAAGATCCCGATCATGCAACTCGCGATTTATTTGAAGCGATCGCTCAAGGAGATTATCCCAAATGGCGGATGTGTATTCAAGTGATGACTGACGAGCAAGCCGCAAAACATCGAGATAATCCCTTTGACTTAACAAAAGTTTGGAAGCACTCAGAATATCCTTTAATTGAAGTCGGGATATTAGAGCTAAATCGTAACCCAGAGAATTATTTCGCCGAAGTTGAGCAAGCCGCTTTTAGTCCTAGCGCGGTGGTTCCTGGGGTTAGTTTCTCCCCAGACAAAATGCTCCAAGCTCGGATCTTTTCTTACCCAGATGCTCAACGGTATCGCTTGGGTGGAAACTATCAGCAACTACCAGTCAACCAGCCCAAATGTCCAGTGATGCATTACCAGCGAGATGGCTTTATGGCATCGGGGAATAACGGCGGTAGCGTTCCTAACTATGAACCCAATAGTGCTGAGGGTACGCCCAAAGAAAATCCAGCTTATGCAGAACCACCCAGTCATTTGGGAGATACCACCGTCGATCGCTACAATCATCGTGAAGGAAACGACGATTATACTCAAGCAGGCGACCTCTATCGGTTAATGACTCCCGAACAGCAAGAGCGTCTTGTCAAAAATATCGTTGGTAGCCTCAGCCAAGCAAAGCAAGATGTCCAAATGCGTCAACTTTGCCACTTTTTTAGAGCAGATGTCTCTTATGGTCTTAGTGTCGCTCAAGGGTTAGGTATTGCGATCGATCCTGCAATGCTCGACAATCATGCTGAAGTTGCAATTTTTTAGTTTCGTAGCGTGTGTTATGCCGTAGGCTAACGCACCAAAAACCTGGATGCTAGGTTACGTACTTAAGCTAAATTTTAGATCCCCGACTTCTTGAAGAAGTCGGGGATCTGATAATCAAAAACAGACTCGTTAATGGAGTTCAAAGGCTCTTTAATGGAGATAAAAGGCTCATTAATGGAGTTCAAAGGCTCTTTAATGGAGCTAAAAGACTCATTAATGGAGTTCAAAGACTCTTTAATGGAGTTCAAAGACTCGTTAATGGAGTTCAGAGGCTTATTAATGGAGTTCAGAGGTTCATTAATGAGTATCAAAGGCTCGTTAATGGAGTTCCGAGGTTCATTAATGGAGTTCAGAGCCTCATTAACTAGATAAACAAAAATATTAACAGCGATCGCGATCGCTCCCTTCGCCAAGCATATCTTAGAGAAGTAGTTTTAGGTGTTGCGATCGCATTATTTTGCTTCACTGGATTTGCAATGATATTGTGGAATTAATTATCTTGCGTACTTATTAGACTAGGATTTGAATCCCAGGCGGGTAATGCAGCCGATGCAGATTCCCTAAATTACTGAAACCAACGGGAGACAATAGCAACCATTCTCCTGAACCAAGGCTGACGATTCTGCCGCAAGTATTCTAGATTTTCACGGCAGGTTATTGTATTGGGATGATTTGCCCCCAGCAGGCGTTTTCTCATGGACAAAGCTTCGATTAACAAAGGTTCGGCATCGCTGTACCTTCCCTGTGAATCGTAGAGTACTGCCAAATTGTTCAGGCTAGTTGCCACATCCGGGTGTTCATCCCCTAGCAGGCGTTTTCTCATCACCAAAGCTTCGATTAACAAAGGTTCGGCATCGCTGTACCTTCCCTGTGAATTGTAGAGTGCTGCCAAATTGTTCAGGCTAGTTGCTACATCCGGGTGTTCATCCCCCAGCAGGCGTTTTGTCATCGCCAAAGCTTCGATGTACAAAGGTTCGGCATCGCTGTACCTTCCCTGTGAATCGTAAAGGAGTGCCAAATTGTTCAGGCTATTTGCCACTGAGGGGTGTTCATCCCCCAGCAGGCGTTTTTTCATCGCCAAAGCTTTGATTAACAAAGGTTCGGCATCGCTGTACCTTCTCTGTGAATTGTAGAGTGCTGCCAAATTGTTCAGGCTATTTGCCACATCCGGGTGTTCATCCCCCAGCAGGCGTTTTGTCATCGCCAAAGCTTCGATGTACAAAGGTTCGGCATCGCTGTACCTTCCCTGTGAATTGTAGAGGAATGCCAAATTGTTCAGGCTAGTTGCCACATCCGGGTGTTCATCATCAAAACGTTTTTTGGCAGATGATAAACATTTTTCATACCAAGGTAAAGCTTGGACGTAGGCTCCTTGTCCTTCGTAAAATCTAGCCGAGCCTAAAAAAGGCAAGATTAAATCATCATCGCTTAACCAAGCTTGGTAAACTGTGGCAGTTTCCCCAAGGTGAGGGATGGCAAGAGTTACCTGAGCAATTTCTATTAATGTGGGTGTCTGAGGAATATCTTTTGCTACGGCTACCATTGCTTGACAAAAGCCGCGCTTGAGTTCATCCGCTTCTGCTAACTCTTCTAACTTCTGCCGTAATAATTCCTGAATGCGTTCGTGAACTTGGTAGGTATCATCTGCCAATTCTTGCAGCAAATAACGCTCAACTAAAATAGTGCGGTTAGCTTTGAGGTCAAATTCCAAGTCGTTATAACTTGCTGCTGATTCTACCAAAGACCAAGGAATAGGAGCCAAAGCAAATAAACTCAGCAAACAAGCCAATTTTTGTGTTTCTGATTCCAAGCATTGCCAATTCAACTCAAAAGCTGCTGCTACACCAGACTCACCTGCCGATGCTTGCTTTTGTAGCCGTGCGAGGATGTCTGCTAACATAACACTCCCCCTCGGTTACGACTATACGCCGCTATTTGGTAAAGTCCAATGGGTATATAGCCCATTAATTTGCAAATTCCTTTTGCTGTCTCCGTCTCCTGTTGAACATATTCATCCCCCAATAGCTTTGCTAATAATTCTAAGGCTCCATCTGGTGACAATCCACCTAACGGCAGTGATGGATATGTTAACCCTGAATTTAGACGAGTGGTAATCAACACCTTAAACCGAGAGCCTTTAGGTGGTAGGTAAGGTTGAATTAGCTTCCAGTCTTTGACATCATCAAATATTAATAAAACTTTGCCTGCTTGCCAGTTCTTCCAGCAATAAGCAACTTGACCTGCTAGGCTTAATCCATCCGGTGGATTAAAGTTAGGACAATTCACAACTCCAAACTCTACTAACTGGGTTCCCAAATCCACACCTTGGGGATTTAACCAACAACACCCGCCAGAATAATCTTCCAAATATTGTTCTGAGTATTGAATAGCTAACTCTGTTTTACCCACCCCACCTTGTCCGGTCGCATCGCTAATTACCACAACATCATTTGTTTGCAATAGCTGACGCAATTGTTCTATTTGCTCATCCCTGCCAACAAACTTACGCGCTTGACTCTGTGGAATATTATGCGGAATATCAAAGGGGTTGAAATGAGATTTTTCAATATCTCCATCCCAACTACGGGAATAAAAATAAGTCGGCAGTTGTTTTTTCTCTAAACCCTTAAATCGCTGCTTAACTGCCTCGGTAACTTCCCTCATATCCGGCGGAAAAGTCCCATTAGCTGCGGCAAAAGCTTCTCTTACTGCTTGAGAAAAGTATCCTGTTTTATTTTCAGAATTTACCTTAGCTTTTTCTCCTTCCCGCGTAGCTAGTAACACAAATTGTTGACTATCTTGCCTTGGCTGACCACTCAAAAAAGCTTTGCCACCTAAGTTAGTTGGTCTTCCCATCGACTCTAAAAAATAATTGGCACAGGCATCAATAATACAAATATGATTGCGAATCTTAAATTTATCGGAACCGAGCAAAACTAATAAAGAATTCAAATCTAAGTTCTGCCAATTCTGTTTATTTGCATCAGCACAAAGCAACCGACGCTCTCGTTCTGAGGTAATCAAACCATGTCCCGCCCAAAAAATGTAGAGTAAATCTCCCGATTTTGCCGATAAAAAGTTAGTCACAATGTCGGAGATATTTTGCTCAGTTGCTAACTCTACATTTAACCCACATTCCCCAATCAACTGCTGATTTTCTTCCAGTGCTGATAAACATAACCGAATATTCTCCTTCGGTACGCCGCGCCGATGCAGCCAATCAGCAAATTTCAGCGCGTCATCCGCTGGTCCCCCACCCAGCACATTCCAAGTAGATTCGTGGTACTTTTCAATACCCACAATTAACCCAAAAGTCCGCTCAGGTTTAGCCATCAACTGCATGATGACCTAGCCTCTCACGTGATGTGGACTTACGCACAAGAGATCCCCCAACCCCCTTAAAAAGCTGGCTTTTAGCGTTCCTCCTACGGTGTACACACAAGTCTGGAGTAGTTTACGAAACTGGTTTTTACCCCACCCTAACTCTCCCCTTTACAAGGGGAGGGAATTGGATTTCCGGCTTCCCCCCTTTACAAGGGGGGATTGAGGGGGGTAATTTGACTTGTGTGTACACCGTAGCCTTGTATGGGAGACGTTTGGAGAGGGGTTTTCTAAATTCCGTAAAAAGTAAACCATTATGGCAACCTCGAAATTATCGCCTCCCAGGTTTTGGCATTTGTCCAATAAGCACCGTGGGAACGGGGAAACGGTTGTCTACTATCCACTACAACATCCTGCACTCTATCCGGGAAAATTTTCTTACCAACGTAACTGAGAAAATCCCGTAAATCGTAGATATTTAACCATTCCGGGAAATTTTCTGGCAATAACTCTCCATATTTTAAGCTGTAGAGGGCGTTAATCTCATATAAAAATGGTGCTTGGGAACCAACTGTTACTAATAATTCCACTTGAGGTAATTGCTGTTCCACTAGCAAATCTACACAAGCGATACCTCCCAAGCTATGGGCGATTAAAACCACTGGCGGTTCTGCTTGTTCGATTTGTTGCTGGATAAAAGCCCTGATTTTTTCACCCCGCGTTTGATACACCAAGATATCCCCAGGCATAGGCGAAATTTTATCAGTTAACTCAAAGCGGTTTCCTCTGATATAATTTGTTCCACCGTGCTGTGCTAATTCCACAAGTGGCTTTAATAACCAGCCACCCAATCCTAATTCTGCCTCTCCTAAAGCCAGAGTCAGCAATTCCACAACATCATCGCGCAATTGGGCATCGGTGAGTATGGGGGGAAATTTTTCTTGCAGTTCGCTAAGAAACATTGCTTGAGCCACAATTGCCCTAGCGATCGCTGCATAATATTCATTCAAATCAGATTCGGAAACTGTAAGCAATGCCCGTTCATACGGTTCGCTGCGGATAATAGCCTCTCGTGCTTGCTCAAATACCTCTGCAATTCCCGCCTCTTGCAACTTCGCTTCCAGTTGAGATGCCGGAGTGAGACTCGCTACACGAGATTGTAAAACATCCCCTGGTTCTTCCCCAAAGGGATTTCCTGACTCAATCGGTTTCAAAGACAACACCCGCAATTCATACAGAGGATCGCGGTATAATTGTCGCCACAGAATAATATCTGCGTCTTCTTCTTCCTCAGATAAAGCCAGTGTCGCATCTTCCAAGGGTACTGATGCCCGATGAGCATTGAACTTTGCACCTAATTCACCCCAAAGACACGGAGCAACTTTGATATCAGGACGTTGGGCGTGAATTTTTTGCTTAATTATCTCAAAGGTTTCGTTGTATTCTCGTTCCCTAATTCCTGTGCCATGTACAAATATTACAGTGGTCATTGTTATTTAGCGATCGCAAAGCTTCTCCTCTGTATTATTCATGCTCGCAGAATAATTACTAAATTTGTAATACATAATTCGTAATTCAATTATCCAAGATTGTGGGGTGGGCATCCTGCCCGCCCAGTCGATATGGCGGGCGAGACGCCCACCCCACAAGAGTTAAGTCTTAAGTGGATATTTTTTTTATTTGTCATTCCCGTAAGTCCTGGTAATTACAAATTTTTAATCACTAGGCTTATTAAATATTTCTAAAATCTGTCGGCAAATCTTTTTGAGCTTATCCTCGATTTCACCAGAAGGCGAAGATACACCGACAACACTCCAGTTTTCTACCGTAGAGAGTCGCCACGCTTCACCGCGATGATCGAATCCAGCTACCTCCACACCGATCGCTCGCCGTGAATTATTGATAGGATCTTGATAAAATCGGATTTGAATTAATACGCTGCGACTTCGCCAAGACTTGCTAATTCCAGGAAAGTGAAAGCCAATATCTATAGAATCCGGATCGACTAACTGCCTTGTTTCCGGGTCGTTCTTCCAGGGTTTGAGGTCAGATTTAGCATCAGGAAACTCGAATTTGAACAAATTAACTACCGTAGCAATCTTGCTGGCGAGTTCTAAGTTAGTTGCCTGTTCAGATGCGTTCACTAAAAAACACTCCTATATTGCGTCGGCGTCTGGGGAAATGTGAAGACAATAAAACCGCCAGAAGGCTTATGATATTAGTGTTTCAGCTTATCAAGACCTTTGAATTTTCGCAACTTTAAATCAGGTTTTCCTAACAATATTCCGATTAACAGATGCTCAAAATCGCTTCTTGTTGGGACTGAGTGACACCTATTAAGTAATTATACTTAAAAATTTATAAAAGCGGATGAAACTACTCAAAAGCCCAGCCCATAAGCGGGCAGGGCTTTTTTACACTAGAGTGAATAGATAAGCCTCACCCTTTTTCCTCACTCAATAATCATGGGTAACACTTTTGGTCATCTATTTCGGATAACTACTTTTGGCGAGTCTCACGGCGGTGGCGTGGGAGTTGTCATTGATGGTTGTCCTCCGCAACTAGAAATTTCAGCAGAAGAAATCCAAGTAGAACTAGATAGAAGGCGGCCGGGACAAAGTAAAATCACGACACCTCGGAAAGAAGCGGATACCTGCGAGATTTTATCGGGGGTATTTGAAGGCAAAACTTTGGGAACGCCGATATCAATTTTGGTGCGGAACAAAGACACTCGTCCGCAAGATTACGATGAAATGTCCGAAAAGTATCGCCCTTCCCACGCCGATGCAACTTATGATGCAAAATATGGAATTCGCAATTGGCAAGGTGGCGGTAGGTCGTCAGCGCGTGAGACAATTGGCAGAGTAGCGGCAGGTGCGATCGCTAAAAAAATTCTGCGCCAGGTTGCTAATGTGGAAGTTATTGGTTACGTCAAGCGCATCAAAGATTTAGAAGGTGTAGTGGATGCAAATACTGTTACTTTAGAACAGGTGGAAAGCAACATCGTCCGCTGTCCCGATGCTGAATGCGCCGAACGCATGATTGAATTAATCGAGCAAACCGGCAGACAAGGCGATTCTATTGGCGGTGTAGTAGAATGTGTGGCGCGAAATGTTCCCAAAGGTTTGGGCGAACCAGTATTTGATAAATTGGAAGCTGATATTGCTAAAGGTGTCATGTCTTTGCCTGCTAGCAAAGGCTTTGAAATAGGTTCCGGTTTTGGCGGAACGCTGTTAACAGGAATTGAGCATAACGACGAATTTTATATTGATGAAAATGGCGAAATTCGTACCGTAACCAACCGTTCTGGTGGCATTCAAGGGGGAATTTCCAACGGAGAAAATATTATTTTGCGAGTTGCTTTTAAGCCGACAGCAACAATTAGAAAAGAACAAAAAACAGTAACTCGTGAAGGCGAAGAAACGCTTTTAGCCGCAAAAGGAAGACACGATCCTTGTGTGTTACCGCGTGCAGTTCCGATGGTTGAAGCTATGGTGGCGTTAGTGTTGTGCGACCATTTACTGAGGTATTACGGTCAGTGTAAGGTGCTGTAAAGTTATACTGTACTTAAGTAATAATTACTTATTATTCTAGGGTGGGTAAGGAACTCGCCCTTTTTTGTTAGTGTTGTTATAGTAGCGGATGATACTTAATTTAAAGGGCGATCGCCTCTACTATCAACATGAACACAGAATCTGAAAATCGCCTCAAACACTTTGCCGCACTAAAATCTAAATACAAAGCTAGTAATTATCAAGATTCATCACCCTCTAGTCTGCTATATCTGATTTTGCGAAAAGTTGACTTAGGAATTGAGCTAACTGAATTAGAATTTGATTGGTTAAAAGAGCATAAACTTTTTGAAAGTCTTCAAATCATTTGTCAACAACAACAATCTAAGTTAGAAGAACTTAGAAAACTGGAAAATGAGTTTTCTGACCTCAAGTCTAAGTATAAAGTACCTAAAGCCAGGGGAGCTTTCAAAAATATTTCTATTATTCTGTACCCAATTCTCTGGAATATCCACTCAGAAAAAACGCTCACTAATTCAGAGATTGAATGGCTAAAAAATAATCAGCTTGCTGGAACAGTTGCTCTTGCTCATAAGATGGAATCTGAGAGGCAATTTTTTGCTTTAAAGATAAAGTATCAAGCTACTAAATACCAAGGTTCATCAATTAATAGTCCACTATATAAAATTCTGAATAAACTGGAAAATAAACAAAGAATAAGCGCTCCTGAATTAGAATGGTTGATAAAACGAGAACTATTTGATACAGCAGAAATTTTTAAACAACAAGAGTCAGAAAAAGAAGCTCACTTTGCTCACTTAAGAGAGAAATATCAAGCAAATAAACACCCTGACTTATCACTATCGAGTCCACTATATCCAATACTGCAAAATATTGACACGAAAAATAATTTAAGTCAGTCAGAAATTAATTGGCTAGAACAGCAAGGACTGAGCGAAACAATTACCCTTGCTCAACAATTGGAACAAATACGAGAGTTTGCTGCCTTAAAAGTTAAGTATAAAGCAACTGAGTATCAGGATTCATCATCTAAGAGTCATTTGTATAAAATTCTCAAAAGACTTGAGTCGTCCAATCAGTTAGGTGAAGAAGATGTTAACTTCTTGAAAAAACGTAAGCTGACTGAGGTTATAGAAATTGCAAATGAAAAATACGTCTCTACCCTTAAAAATAAAATAGATTTAGGAGAACTACTTAACGCTCTAGAAATTGAGTGGCTAAAAAATAATAACCGTGAAGATATCATTATTCTTTCTCAACAAAAGCATTTCGCAGTTTTGAAATCAAAATATGATGTTTTAAGCTATCAAGATAAATCACCCACTAGTCTTTTATACACAATTTTGCAAAAGCTTGAGTCAAAACAGCGACTTGAACCAACAGATGTTGCTTGGCTCCAGGAGAATAAAACTGAAGTGCCTCAAGTAACATATAGTTATTATAGGTGGCAAGAGGAGCCTAAGTATCAAGGAGCTAAATTATTTTCTGGTAAAATTTGGATTGTTTACCACACAATTGAAGCAAATTTTTATGAGCAGGAGTTTCAACGCACCGACAACAAATGGAACTTAGCAAATGCTAGCAGCCATTGGCGCAAAGCAGATGAACCAGAAAAGGCATTGCAACTGACGAATAATTTGGAATTCGACAAAATCAAAGAAAATAAACTCAAGTCAGCTTTATTAACTAGCAGAGGTGGAGCTTTTCGAGATATTGAAAAACTAGATAAAGCAGAAAATTGCGCTCGTCAAGCTATTGAGTATCAGCCAAAAAGCCATCATCCCTACACCTTGATGGGAGCTATTTGTTTTGAACGCCATCAATATTCAGATGGGGAGTATTGGTTTGAAGAAGCAATAAAACGTGGGGCTAATCCTAGAGATACGGATTCTGAAATCAAGCGAGTCGTCAAAAATACTAAGGATGAAAACAAGCGTCGGGAAGTAATTGAATATTTACTAAAAAAAGATTTCAACCGCTACTCTTGGGCTAAATCTTATCTTAAAAAATCGTAAGATAATCATAAATAAACTGGGTTCATCGCCAAAATTTCAACAAATGACGAGATTCATTCATGACCAATTTGCCAAAGACTACCTCGAACAATTACTCACGCCATACGGTGAAGTTCAAGCATCCAAGCGAGTTGCAGGAGAAGTTAGACAAATTGACGTTTATTTCATTCCCAACCCACAACCAAGTACTATTCCAAATACACTAGGTTTATTAGGTCAGTTTGCCGCTACTCCATCGTTATTTGAGCCTTTTCGTAACGCTGCATCCGCTATAGAAATTTGCGACTGTCTCTTAAAATTATTAGAAGTACGCGGCGATTTACAACGACAAGCAAATCGAAATAACACTCGCATTATCGAATCTGATTTACCAAAATTATGGATTTTTACACCCACAGCATCAGCCCAAATATTATCCGGATTTGGTGCTAACCCAAAAGATGACTACTTGTCTGGAATACACTTCATGCCAGAATATTTGCGTACTGCTATAGTCGCAATTCATCAGTTACCTTCTATCCAAGAAACTTTATGGTTAAGAATCATCGGTAGAGGAAACGTTCAAAAGCAAGCAATTGACGAATTAGAAGCACTTACTCCTGATAACCCTTTCCGCAAAGCGGCGTTAGAATTGTTGTACAACTTACAACAAAACTTACAAGTTACTCAAAATCAAAACGAAGAAGACAGAAGACTTCTTGCAGAAGTAGGGAAAAGGGTAAGGGGGAAAGGGAAAAGGAATAAAAACCTTTCCCCTTTTCCCGCCTCTTGCAAAAGTAACTTTTGCAAGAGGTTTAGGGAATTGCTTATGCGATTAGCACCACTTTACCAACAAGACCGAGAACAAGCGATACAAGAAGGGGAACAACGAGGAATTCAGCAAGGAGTTCAGCAAGGAGAACGTTTGGTGGTGGAAAATTTGCTCAAAGTTCGCTTTGGTGAAATAGATAATCAGCTTCAAGCAATTATTGAACCTTTATTAGCGTTACCACCCGAAGAGTTTACGCGTTTATTATTGCAGTTATCGCGTGAAGAATTAATTAATAGGTTTCGCTAGTGTCGAAGAATTTTGATTTTGGGTTTGTTTTAGTCACGAATGGTTAGACACGAATCCAAAAAATCTTATTTGATTAATTGTTGCAAATTTAATTTAGTTTATCATTATTTGATGGTTGGGGAAAATCTAAACTATTTTCCCCATTTTGTTTTATCCAATTTTACTTCACTATAGAATTTAAAGCGAACACATCAATACAGTATGATAAAAATTGGTCGTTAAATTTTTCACCAACTCAAGACTTAATTTTATAGGTTTGCATAAATGGACTTTTTAACGGTTCTAGGATTAGCAGCGGCTACATTAACTACGATCGCCTTTTTACCACAGATGTTTAAAACTTGGCAAACCAAATCAGCAAAAGACGTTTCTTTTGTGATGTTGGTTACATTTAACAGCGGTGTTTTTTTGTGGTTAATATATGGAATTTATCTCCAAGCTTTACCAATTATTCTCGCTAACAGCGTCACATTGTTCTTCAATTTGATAATTCTATGGCTTAAAATTAAATATAGGTAAAGTAAATTCTCTTCCGCCTGCTGGACTAAATCGAACTCAAGAAGTTGGCTTTGCCCGTGTAGGCGCGATTTTTAAGAAACTAAATTTATTCAAGCAGTTATAAAAAAACCGTGACATCATCTGTATTCGACTTAGAACGCCTTTTATTTACACCCACTACTCCAGACACTAACGCTATACCTCTAATCTTCGCCTTTCCTAATGAATACAGCGTTGGTATCACTAGCCTTGGCTATCAGGTAGTTTGGGCGACTTTGGCAATGCGTGATGATGTGCAAGTAAGTCGCCTATTTACTGATACTCAGGAACAACTCCCCAGAAATCCCGAAATTGTCGGATTTTCTATTTCTTGGGAATTGGATTATGTAAATATTCTCAATTTGCTGGAATCTTTAGAGATTCCGATTTTAGCAACTTATCGTGATGATTCTCATCCAATAATATTTGGCGGCGGCCCAGTTCTCACTGCTAACCCAGAACCATTTGCAAATTTTTTTGATGTCGTTCTATTGGGGGATGGCGAAAATTTACTGGGAAATTTGATTGAAGCTTACAAAGAAGTTAGAAATGCATCAAGACAAACTCAACTCCAAAGATTGGCACAAGTGCCAGGTATTTATGTTCCCAGTTTATATGAGGTTGAATATCACACGAAAGATGGTGCAATAAAGTCTATTCAACCAATTTCTCCAGAAATTCCCGCAGTGGTGCAAAAACAAACTTATCGAGGAAATACTCTATCAGCCTCGACTGTAGTCACCGAAAAAGCCGCTTGGGAAAATATTTATATGGTCGAAGTGGTGAGAAGTTGCCCAGAAATGTGCCGTTTTTGTTTGGCAAGTTATCTCACATTACCTTTTAGAACCGCAAGTTTAGAAGGTTCATTAATTCCAGCGATTGAAAAAGGTTTACAAGTTACAAATCGGCTGGGATTATTGGGGGCTTCTGTAACTCAACATCCAGAATTTGAAGAGTTACTCAATTATATTAGTCAGCCAAAGTATGATGATGTTCGTCTGAGTATTGCCTCAGTACGCACCAATACCGTAACAGTCCAGTTAGCAAAAACTTTGGCACAACGAGACACGCGATCGCTTACCATTGCTGTAGAAAGTGGTTCCGAAAAAATTCGCCAAATCGTCAACAAAAAGCTGCATAACGATGAAATTATCCAAGCAGCCATCAATGCCAAAGCCGGTGGACTTACAGGTTTGAAACTCTACGGAATGGCGGGAATTCCTGGCGAAGAAGCAGAAGATTTAGAACAAACCGTAGCGATGATGCATAGTATCAAAAAAGCTGCACCGGGATTGCGGTTAACATTTGGATGTAGCACTTTTGTACCCAAAGCACATACACCATTTCAATGGTTGGGAGTCAATCGTCAAGCAGAAAAACGCTTGCAGTTTTTACAAAAACAGCTAAAACCAAAGGGGATAGAGTTTCGCCCAGAAAGCTATAATTGGTCGATTATACAGGCTTTGTTATCAAGGGGCGATCGCAGGCTCTCCCAACTTCTGCAACTAACTCGTAACTTTGGCGATTCCTTGGGTAGCTACAAACGTGCTTTCAAAGAACTCAAAGGACAAATCCCCGACTTAGATTTTTACGTCCACGCCGATTGGTCAACAGAGCAAATATTACCCTGGAGCCATTTGCAAGGGCCTCTGCCACAGTCTACACTACTAAAGCATTTGGCTGATGCTAAAAGTTATTTCAACTAATTTAAAAAGGGAGATGGGCGGATGAGCAGATAAGGGAGATGAGGGAGCAGAGGGATAATTCCTAACTCCTAACTCCTAACTCCTAACTCGTAACTCCTAACTTCCAATGCCCAAAAATTACACCTTAAAACTGAATGCAAACCACAGCTGAGTATTACTGCGCTTATTGCGGCGAACCAAACTTAACTTTTATTGATTTGAGTGCCGGGGGACAACAATCCTATGTAGAAGATTGTCAAGTTTGCTGTAACCCAAATATTTTGTATGTCCGGGTTGATGAAGACACCTTAGATATCGAGATCGATACAGAATCTGAAAGTTGAATTTTAAGTTTTTCTTTCCATGCAGCACTTTAAACATTCCTCAGTCATCAATGCGCCGCCAGAAGTGGTTTGGAAATTTCACGAGAGGCCAGACATTTTAAAACTGCTAACTCCACCTTGGCAGCCAGTCCAAGTAGTTCGCCGTGATGGAGGGCTTGATGTGGGTGCTATCACAGAATTTCGCTTGTTTCTCGGCCCGTTACCCTTAACTTGGCTAGCGCGTCATACCGAACACCAAAAATATCGCTTGTTCACTGACGAACAGATATCTGGCCCTTTTGAGTCTTGGGTACATCGACACGAATTTGAACCAGAAGATGTTGGTAAAACTAGGCTGACTGATGCTATTTCCTTTTCAATGCCTGGTGGAGAAACAGTCGAATTTATCAGCGGTTGGTTAGTGCAAGCACAACTAGAAGCAATGTTTCGCTATCGCCACTACATTACCAAACGAGAATGTGAGTCACAGTAGCACAATAGACCTGCCTTGAAAATAGGGACTCTTTACTGGGGACTGGTGACTGGGAAAACCAAGATATTTTCATTGTTCCTTGTGCCTGCAACTCATGGAGTAAGAGTGCATAAATCGAAAATAAGAACCCCAAAGAGTCAAAGCTACGCTTTGTCTCCCCTCCCCTTGCTAAGGGGAGGGGTTGGGGGTGGGGTTTTAGGAACTTTTGCACTCTTGTGGGAAAAGGTTCAAGGGGAAAGAGAAAATACCAAACCTTTCCCCCGCCCCTTATCCCCAGAGGGGGCACCACCTTCTCCTTTTCCCGACTTCTGCAAGAAGTCTAATGTTGTGCCCTTACAAATAATTGATGTGTCGCAAATATTATTTGAATAGTATGTTGCGGCTTGGATCGAATTTTATTTGTAGCGTATTTCAAGTAAATGAAGTACATAGGTAGGGGTACAAGATGTTGTGCCCCTACAATTATCTGTAGCTCGCTAAGTTGCAATTTGCTGTATCAATTGATTGTTAAAAAATCTGTATTTAATAGATTAATAAAAACTATTATTTAATCTTGTTAGACAAATATTTCATGAATTTGCTTAAATCTCATTCTTTAGACTTGTTTATACTTTGAAACTAAAGACAGATAGCGGTTAATCCATCGGTAAGTACCATGAAGGATGTAATTAGTTACTTAAGGAAAATTAACAATGGCACTTTATCTGTCTATGCATACAATGGCAAAACCCGCAATGTAGGTGAGCTTGGATTAGCTGCTTAATCTGAACTTTGGAATGGTCGTTTAGTGGAGATCGCTTTTCTGGCTTACCTAATTTGGGATATCAACGGATACAGCATAGTCTAAGGCGTACCGCATCTAATTTCCCATACTATTGGGTAAATCTCGACTGGTTACAAAATATCAAACCATCAGTATTAGTGATTAAAAATACTACAAAATTAGCTGCATTACTTGTCTACTTAGCCTTCCAAGCAAAAACAGTTTTTGGTATGGGTTTATCTATGTAATAATATTTAATGTATCTTAATATTTTGCAATCATTTTAAAGTGTTGGCACTGTCCAGTCCAAAACACTGACCTCTAATAGAATTTTCTGGCTGGTGGTTAGTGCTTTTTGTCATGACTATATTTGAGGAATTTTTACCTAAATGCTAGGCGGAGTAAAAGCGTGATCCAGTTAGAACAATCACTTAATCATCAAACAAGACTAACCCCATTATTAAAAAACGAATCTACTTTTAGGGGATTTTTCATTGCTATTTTCATTATTAGCCTATGGGCTATAAGTTTAGTTTCCTTACTCTTAGTTGATATCTCTCAACTAAAATTTTGGATGCTATGTGCTTTAATACCTTGGCAAACATTTTTATATACTGGTTTATTTATTACATCTCATGATGCTATGCATGGTGTAGTGTTTCCTCAAAACTCTAAGATTAATCATTTAGTTGGAAGATTGAGCTTAGCTTTTTATGGGCTTTTACCATATGACAAACTATTGGCAAAACATTGGTCGCATCACCGTCATCCTGCAAGTCACGCAGACCCCGATTTCCATGATGGAAAACGCAAAACCTTCTTTGCTTGGTATTTCCACTTTATGATCAATTACTGGAGTTGGGGACAAATAATTGCCATAACTTTAACCTATCAATTTGCCAATCTTGTACTCCATATTCCCCATGAAAATTTAATTTTATTTTGGGTAGTTCCCTCGCTGTTAAGTTCATTGCAATTATTTTATTTTGGTACTTTTATACCCCATAGCGAACCAATCAGGGGTTACGTTCAACCACATTGCGCCCAAACTATTGACTGTCCAGCTTGGTTATCATTTCTTACCTGTTATCATTTCGGCTATCACAAAGAACACCACGAAAATCCCCATCTTCCTTGGTGGCGATTACCAGAAATGTACAAAAAAGTGTAAGACGTTAACTGTTAATTGTTGACTGTGAACATTAAATCTCATCTCCTTTTAGACTGGGATGAGATTATTATTATCTAGTGGTGCGTTAAGCTAAAACGAAATACACTTTATAAAAATTGGCTTTTCAGTAGTTAAATTACTCTTAATGGCAATTAATAATTCTCGTGTCGTTACCTATAGTCCTGCTTATACAATTGTTCCTACTTACGAGTGCTTTAACCGCTGTAGCTACTGTAACTTTCGCACTGAACCAGGTAAAAGCCCTTGGATAAGTATTTCAGATGCAGCAAGTATTTTAAAATCACTTCAAAGTGAAAAAGTTTGTGAAATTCTCATCCTTAGCGGTGAAGTGCATCCCCATTCGCCAAAGCGTCAGACGTGGTTTCGGCGGATTTATGATTTGTGTGAATTAGCCCTTTCAATGGGATTTTTACCACATACCAATGCAGGGCCTTTGAGTTTTGCAGAGATGGAAATGCTCAAGCGTGTAAATGTTTCAATGGGGCTGATGCTGGAACAATTAACCCCGACATTATTAAATAGCGTACATCGACACGCACCGAGTAAATTACCAGAAGTAAGGCTGCAACAATTAGAATGGGCTGGAGAATTACAGATTCCTTTTACAACAGGATTACTTTTAGGAATTGGGGAAACTGCTGATGATTGGTGGGAAACATTAGCAGCAATATCTCAATTACATCAGCGTTACCATCACATCCAAGAAGTAATTTTACAACCTCATAGTCCAGGACTTCAGCAGAGTTTTAATGCACCGCCTTTCAACCCCCATCAATTACCAGAAGTAATTGCTAAAGCACGTGAAATTTTACCGACGGATATTGGAATTCAAATTCCGCCAAATTTAGTTAAGGATGAACGATGGTTGCTTGCTTGCGTTGAAGCTGGTGCGCGAGACTTAGGCGGAATTAGCCCAAAAGATGAAGTGAATCCCGATTATCCTCATGTTCAAGAGCAGGTATTAAGAGAAATTTTACAACCTGCGGGGTGGGAATTGATTGAGCGTTTACCAGTTTATTCGCAATTTGATGGATGGTTATCCCAGGAGTTGCAAACCTCAGTCAAATCATGGCGAAATACTTTTAAATCTGGTTGTGAAGTTTGAAAAATTTTCGTTATGCTGCGATAATTTCTTGGACTAAAACGTAAGGCTGGACGATGAGAGTATTAAATCGCTTCGTAACATCAGTATTCCATTGTCCCAGCTGTGTTGTAGTAGGCTTGGTAATCAATTTTTCATTAATCCATTGTTCCACTGATGGAGTATTATCATTTGCGATCGCTACCCCAACATCCACTAAGTTTAACTCAAGCGCTACCAAAATTACTGCATCTCGCTGCACATGAGGAATTAACCACTCCCACTCTGCTTGGTCTAAGTTTTCTGTTAATTCTGCTCTTAAATCAGACATTATTCTTCAATTTCTTTTTTCTATAGCCATTATTATATTATTCACTAGTTCGTACTTTATGACAAATCACTAATGACTAAACTTCAGATTTCATTTCTTCTATCTCAAACAAAGACACAATTACTCCAGCTATAGGGATAGAGATAAAAACACCCAATAATCCTGCTACTCTAGCGCCTACTAACAAAGCAAAAAATACTACTACAGGATTCAGATTTAACGCACCTTGCATAATTCTTGGTGCAATCAAGTTGTCTTGTATCTGCTGAAGAACAATACAAGTTATCAATACTCTCAATGCTAGCCAAAAACCTTGAGATAATACAACCAAAGTTACGATGCTGATTCCTAATGTTGCACCTATGCCAGGAATGATATCAACAATACCAACAATTACTGATAATAGTAGCGCAAAAGGTACTTGTAATATTAAGAAAACTAAGAAAGTTGAACTGGTGAGAAATAAGCTTAATAAAAACTGACCTCTAAAAAATCCCAGAAAGGCGCGTCTGATGACCTTAGTAAATCTCTCACGACGTTGTTTTGGTATTATTTTTAATATAAAATTCCATAGCTTGTCCCCGTCTAACAACATAAAAAAAGCTACGACTGCAATTAAGATAAAAGTCACAAAATTGGTCAAAAACCCTTGTAATATAGCTAAGCTAGTCACAATACTTGTTATAGCTTGATTGCGTAATTGTTCTTGAACAAAACTTAAATCTATATTCAGATTGCGACTGCGTAAAAAGTTTTCTAAATTGTCTAAAAGGGGTAACAAAGAATTTAAAAATCCAGTTATGCTATCAATTAATTGTTGCCCTTGGGATAAAATCGTTAAACCTACGGTAATTATCAGACCGCCGATAATTACAATACTGAGCAAAAAAACCACAGCAACTGCTACGCCGTGGGGCAAAAAACGCCGCAGCCACTGTACAGGATAGCTGAGCAAAAAAGCCAAAATAGCGGCGAATGTGAAAATAACTATGACTGTTTCAAAGTAAGCTAAAAGCTGTACAATTGCCCATCCAGAAGCAATTAAGAGTAAAAAGCGGACTAATGCCAGATTGTTTAATCGTTGCCAGAAATTTTTGGCTTCAAAGCCGCTCATATTAATTTTGGATTTGAGATTTTAGATTTTGGATTATTGAAGTCTTTAGGAAAAACTGTTACTAGAATTTCAAGGAAGACTACCGATCGATCGAATTTCAGATTAGAGGAATCTAATAGCGATCGCTACCCCCCTAAAGTAGATATTTCGACTTCTCTAACTCATCTTCCTAAATCATGCATTTGATTAATTACAGCGGTACACTTTTGTGCCAAAGCCTCCAATTCTTCTTTATTGCTAGAACTGGGAGCATCAATTAAGTTACCAATTCTCACCGTCACGGGAACTGCGCGGGGTATTTTCGAGCCTTTTTCTAAAATTGCCTCAGTACCCCAAACACTTACTGGCAATATTGGCGCTTTGGCTTTCGCCGCTAACAATAGTGCGCCTCTTTTGGGGTCTGTAATTCGGCCATCTGGGGTGCGAGTACCTTGCAAGAAAACACCAACGGCCCAACCATGATTCAAATATTCTAAAGCTGCACGGATAGCATTGCGATCGGCGCTTCCCCGACTCACTGGGTAAGCACCATACAATTTAATCGCTTGCGCTAAAACTGGAATATTAAATAATTCTTCCTTCGCCATGTACGCCACTGGACGGCGTACACAATTAGAGACAATTGGCGGATCGAAGTAACTAGCATGATTACTCACCACCACCAATGATCCCGATCGCGGCACATTTTCCGCACCATAAATCTTACCCCGAAAGTAAGCGTGAAGCATGGGGCTGACGACTGACCATTTAAAGGCGTGGTAAAGTGCCAGACTAATAAACGGTTCGCGGTTTGTGTCCACAGAAAGTAATGCCAATTAAACTGACATTTAGCATAAGCGATCGCAAGGCCCAAGGCAAACAAATTAGGGAAGAGTGGAAAATGGTGTAGCTCAATGAGTTAATATCGGATTTGCTTTAAATGGACACTCCAAGGTGCATCAGAAGTTTAAATAGCACATCCTTCTAATTGACATTACCAACAGATGAAAACAAAAAAATTACAAAGTTTTAGATAGTAAATACTTTTTCAATTCTAATTGAGTGTAACTAGTCGATACAAACATTGTTAGTAATTACCTCGATAAAAGATATAATATTGCACTGAGGTTGCTGTAATATACTAAATGCGATCGCTACAAATAAAAAATGGTGCGTTACGCTTCCTTGGGGAATAACAGCACCATACAACATTTGGGATTGTCTGCTCTGACTTACCTTCAAACGAAGTTTTCAAATCTGCAATTGCAAGAAAGTTTGTAGGGGCTTTACAGCTGTCATTGGTGTCAACTTAACGTGAAACCCTGATAGAAAGGTGATGAGCGAGTTCTACTCATTTACCATCAAGATCTGCGTTACCCCACCCCGATTTTGTCTAAAGCCAAAATCGCCCCTCCCCTTACTAAGGGGAGGGGTTGGGGGTGGGGTAAAACGATTGTGGGGCAACAGTTTGAGCTTAAGTTGACACGTATGCACAGGTGTAAAGCCCCTACTGTAGTCTATTCAACTGCAAATTGCTATATTTTTAGTGCCCATCGATGAATTGTTCCAATAATGTCTCAACACTAGCGTTACTATCCAAGAAAGAAAATAAATGCCAATACTGGAGCTTTCCTTCTTTATCTAATACAAACTGTGCTGGTAAAGGCGCTCCCAGAGCTTGCCCTACATTATAGGTACGAAAAACTCTGCAACTAGGATCGCTAAGTAACGGCATTTGCAATCCTAAATCTCTTACAACTATTTGACTCTGCCGTTCATCAGTACTCGTAATCATCAAAACTTCTATTCCACGATTTTTGAATTGTTCGTAATTCTCATTTAAAGCTTTGATGTGAGGAAAACAAAAAGGGCAATATTGCTTTTCAGTAAAAATGCGAGTAAAGGCAAGTAAAACTGGTTGTTTGCCTCTGTAATCAGACAATTTTACTAAAGTTCCGTTGGTAATATCCGGTAACTGAAAATCTGGCGTTCCTACTCCTAATCTCAGTTTATTTGTAGCTGGAACTGGTAAAAAGTTGCGAAAGAATCGCTCATTAAATAATCCACTAAAATCAGTTGAACTCAGCATATTTATATTTTTAGATTATTTAAAGGGATTAGGGATTGGTGACTGGGAATTGGGGATTGGGAAGAACTTGAAGATCGGACGTTTCAAAGCATCGGCGAAAGACTTACTTTTACTTCCCCTTCACTCCTCCGCCTCCCTAGTTTCCCCAGTCCCCTTTCAATAACAAAACCACAGATAGATTCTTCGTTTATCTGTGGTTATTGTCGATCGCTGGATCAACTCCAGCATATCTAATCTAGACAGCAGAGAAGTAGACTTTGGACTTCACAGGGTCAGGATTCATTGTTTTATCACCAGGTTGCCAACCAGCTGGGCAAACTTCATCTGGGTGAGATTGAACGTACTGAATTGCTTGCAATGTCCGCAGGGTTTCATCAACGCTGCGACCAAATGCTAAGTTGTTAATTGTGGCGTGCTGTATGATACCATCTTTGTCGATGATGAACAGACCACGCAAGGCAATGCCGGCTGCTGGGTCAAGCACGTTGTAAGCTGCGCTAATCTCTTTCTTAATGTCGGAGACTAGAGGATAATTCAGGTCGCCAACGCCACCAGACTTACGATCGGTTTGAATCCAAGCGAGGTGCGAGAATTCACTATCTACGGAAGCCCCAAGGATTTCCGTATTGATTTTCTTGAATTCTTCGTAGCGATCGCTAAATGCTGTAATTTCAGTAGGACAAACAAACGTAAAGTCTAGGGGGTAGAAAAACAGGACGACATACTTACCACGATAATCGGAAAGTTTAATTGTCTTAAATTCCTGATCTACCACAGCTGTCGCTGTGAAATCGGGAGCTTGCTGACCAACGCGGAGGCTTCCTTCTAATCCGTAAGTTAAAGACATTAACTTAATTCTCCTTTATCGGTTTACTAGCGTTGGAATTTGGGTCAGGTAAAACTCACCCATCCACGCTTCACAGTTTGATTACGATCTGTTACGACTATATCATACTCATAACGATTTTGAGTAGCAAATGTCTGATTTAGATACAAGAGAATGGTTACTGACCAATGGTCTAGGAAGTTATGCCAGTGGTACAGTTTCTGATATCCGCACGCGTACTTATCACGGTTGGCTGTTTGCCGCAAAAAATCCACCTTCTGAGCGTACTTTGCTGTTATCGCACCTCGAAGCGAGTTTGGAAGTATTAGGGGGCGTTATCGGGCTGGGGACAAATATTTGGGGTAACGTTCAGATAGAGCGGGGTGGCTACGAACTGTTGCGCTCTTTTGATATTAACCCAGTTCCAAAATGGATTTGGGGTGAAGATGACTGGCAATTAACTAGACAATTGGTGATGCCCTATGGCTTGGTAGGGACTGGGGAATGGGGACTGGGGAGTGGGGAGCAGGGGAGCAGGGGAGATGGGGGAGTGTGGGGGGAAAGATTTCTTCCCCATCCTCCCACGCCTCCCACTCCTCCCACACTTCCTGCTTGCCCAATGCCCAATGCCCCTGTCCAATTTTGCGATCGCATTTTAATCCACTATCGCTACGAGGGAAGCGAACAAGCTATTTTAAGGTTGCGACTGCTGATAGCAGAACGTGACTTTCACCAACAACAGGCTTTTAGCTCAGAATTACAGTTCTCGCAACTGCTAGGACAACAGCAAGTCTGCCTGCAAGCAAGAAAAGCTGAGAATTTTGGTATACCTTGGCACTTGCGCTGGACAAAAGGAAATTATCAACCGGATGCAGTTTGGTATTGGAATTATCGATTCTCTGAGGAGACAAAACGGGGATTAGGCGATCGGGAAGACCTGCACAGTCCCGGTTACTTGACAGTTACACTCCAACCAGGAGATTCAGTAACTCTGGAGGCACGGTTAGGTTTTCCTAACCCAATGCTGGGCGTTCTTACCCCCGAAACCTTTGCAGAAGCAGTGGAAGCAGAACAAGAAAGGCTCTCTCAGATTTTTGGATGGAATGGGGCATCGGGAATCGGGGATGGGGAGATGGGGGGATGGGGAGATGAGGGAGACGCGGGGAAACGGAGACACAAAGAGAAGTCTGAGCTAAGGCTTCCTGAGATCGGAACTTCGGGGGACGCGGAGAATAACCAATGCCCCATGCCCAATGCCCCATGCCCAATGCCCCATGCCCCATCCCCAATTAAGCAACAACTACTCAAAGCCAGCGATCGGTTTATCGCCTATCGAGCCTCAATAGCTGGCCCAACGGTGATTGCTGGTTATCATTGGTTTAATGACTGGGCACGGGATACATTAATTGCCTTACCGGGATTGACCGTCGTTCCCCAGCGCTTTGAATTAGCAAAAGGAATATTGCGAGCTTTTGGGCATTACTGTCGTCACGGTTTGATTCCGAATGCCTTTCCTGAAGTCGATAGGGAAGCATTTTATAACAGTATTGATGCACCGCTTTGGTGGATTGAAGCTTTAGGGCTTTATTTAGAAGCTACACAAGACTGGGAATTTTTGGCAGAGCAGTTTTCTGTAGTGCAGCAAATTCATAAAGCCTTTGTCGGTGGCACACGCTATAATATCCAGGCTGATGCTACCGATAGACTAATTGGTTGGGATGCTCGTGGTGTAGCCCTGACTTGGATGGATGTGGTAATTGGGGCAAACCCTGTTACTCCTCGTCGTGGAAAGCCAGTGGAAATCAATGCGCTGTGGTATTCTGCTTTATGTTGGTTAAGTAAGTGGGCAGAACGCTTGAGCCAGCTGAAGTTTGGCGAACCAGTGCGTCTTGGTAAACAAGCACAGCGTTATGCTCAGCAAGCACAACAAGTAAAAAATTCCCTGCAAAAATTTTGGAATCCCCAGCTAGGTTATCTTTACGATACTATTGAGCCGGACGATCGCCGAAATTTTCAAATTCGTCCCAATGCTGTTTTGGCGCTGTCGTTGCACCATTGTGGGTTTTCTCAACACCAAGGATGCCAGATATTAGATTTGGCAACTACCAGCTTGCTGACTCCCTACGGTCTTCGCAGTCTCGACCCAGGAGATCCCGAATACAAAGGGAAATATGAAGGCAACCAAGAGCAACGCGATCGCGCTTATCATCAAGGCAGTGTTTGGCCTTGGTTAATTGGCCCGTACATTCGTGCTTGGCAACGTTTTTATCCAGAACAAACACTGCCTTTTGATTGGCAACCCCTAATAGATCACTTTTTATTTGCCGCTTGTATTGGTTCTATTTCTGAGATTTTTGATGGCGATCCACCTCATACACCCAGAGGAGCGATCGCTCAAGCTTGGTCAATTGCCGAAGTCATTCGCCATATTAAATAGTGCCGAGTGCGGTTGAGCATTGGACGCAAGAGGCTCTAGAAGCAGAAGGCGATCGTAAACCGTACCGCTGCTGCTAGCGCCCCAGATCCTCAATGGGATCTCCTATGATTATTTCTCTTAGCTAGTATATTTGGTTGCTACAAGCCGAAATCTTTGTAGTAGCTTTATTTTGATAATTTTTAAAGTGGCTCAGGTCGGATTTGAACCAACGACCCCAGGCTTATGAGTCCCGTGCTCTAACCAACTGAGCTACTGAGCCATGCTTTTTAGTCATTTACGAATATAACATACAAATTCACTCATGGCTAGCCTCTTTTGCGATTAGTTTTCCTCGTTTGAAAATAGTAATTGGGGATTGGTGACTAGGAAGAGAATATTTTCATCTGCTGCTTGTGCGATTTATGACATCAGCATCTAGCTAAACAAAGAGTGTGGGTAAGGGTTTACCATTGCATACCCCTCCTATGTTCCCAAAAATCCCAGCCTTTCAGAACCTACGGTGTATACACAACTGATTTAATCAGCCCAAATCCTGTTTTGTAGTTTTGTAGGGTGTGTTATCGCGCCAGCGTAACGCACCGCCAGAAATTTGCGGTGCGTTAGGACTATCGTCCATAACGCACCCTACTGGACTTTCACCTTCGCAGGCAAGATGCAGATATTACAGTGTCAATCAATTAGACAGTTTATTAGCTGGTAGTGAGAGCGATCGCTTTTTCTTCAACCAAATTCCTAGCAATCCTGCAATTGCTATTCCTCCAACAGTTGATGACTCAGGTACAGGTTTGACACTCACATTATCTAAATACAAAAATGCATATTTATCCACATTCGCAAATTTTAATTCTGTGGATGATGAGTCTGCTGTGAAATTGAACTGATATAGAGTGTATGGTTGGAAAGAAATATTTTTGCGATCGAAAATCTTATTTCCACCGACAAATGCTTGGAACTGATTATCAAGATCGGGGGCTTCAGCTATAGATGCTAAATAGTAACTCAGTTCGTATTGCTGACCAGGTTGTGTAGAAAGGGTCTGTGATATGTAGCTCAAGTCTACAAACCCACCAAGCGATAAACCCTGATTGCCACTTTGGGGAAAATTACTAATTCTAGTTCCCGATGTATTGATGGGATCGCCAATTTTAGTCCATCCTGTAATATTGGGATTTGTAGTGTTGGGATTGTTAGGATCTACGAGGGGGTCGAGTTCAAATCCTCCATTGAAAACAATGTCCGTCGGATCTACAACATAGTTAGGATCGTATTGTGCTTGTGCTACTGGAATATAAGTTCCAGTCATTAGAACAGTGCTAGCTAAAGTAGTAGTGGCACTAAAAAGAATAGTTGAGAGTTTTTTAGTTAACTTCATCAAGCTTGACTCCGAATAATTCCAAATCGCAACAATTAAAACAAGTTGGTAGTTAAAGCAGGGAATAGGCAATAGGTAACAGACAACAGGCAAAGAACTCTCTTGGTGTAATGTTTTTACAATCAGTTGATGTCTTAAAGCATGTTTCAACTGCTATACAATTAACGCTGGCTCTAAACAAACGTGAATTTGACGAACCTCTCCCTGCCTTGAACTAAAGTTCAAGTCTGTCCCTCTCCGAATCGGAGAGGGACGGTTTTGCGTAGTAAAACCAGGGAGAGGTTTTTTGATTGACTAAATTCGTTAGACAATATATCAGCCGTCGAATTCACGTTAAACAATGCTAATAAAATTGAACACTGAATTCTGGTTTATAAGACTTAGCTATAGATGTAGATTGTGATTCAGACATCCCAAGTAATTTTTCTCAATAAACCGGCGATCGCTAATTTCAATCAGATGAATTTTAGTGGTATTCTCAACACTATAGAGCCAGATATCGTTTCGGATTTTAAGAGAATGAGAGTTAGCTTGCGATCTGTGGTTTATTCACTCTCAGGATCGTCACACACAGAGTTTTCTTCTTGTTGTTCTATTGATTTGACGCTCACATCATCCAAATATAAAAATGCATACTTGACTCTGGAAGCAAACTTGATCTCGGTGGATGTTTCTTTCGCTTTAAAATAAAACGTGTATAGTGTGTAGGGTTGGTAAGAAGTATTCTTTTTCCAACAAACCCTATGTCCACGTATAAAAGCCTTAAATTTATTATCCAAGTCAGGTACTTCTTCTGTAGATGCCAAATAGAAAGTAAGTCGGTAGTGTTGATTAACAACTGTAGGGATAGTCTGTGATATGTAGCTTAAGGCTGAAAATCCACCAAGCGATAAACCTTGTTTACCAGTGTTAGCAAAATTGTCAATCCTAGTGCCTGATGTATCTATCGGATCGCCAGTTTTAACCCATCCTGTAAGATTAGGATTTGTAGCGTTGGCGTTATTAGGATCTACGAGTTGGTCGTCTTCAAATCCCCCGTTGGTAATCAGTTCTTGTCCTTCTGCTTGTGCTGCTGATTTGTAAGTATTGGTAATCACAGCAGTATGAACGAGAGCAGTGGTCAAACTACAAACAATAATTGAGAGTTTTTTAGCGAACTTCACAAGACATAACTCCAAATGGTTCAAAATTCACGATGGCGAGTACTTGATTGATTTACTTTGGGTGACTAAGGCAAGATAAACCCGTAAGTATTTTTGAAGATATTCTGGGCAGTAGTACCACTTAAGTAAGTAGAAAAACTTTGTGCTGTCGATAAAACTGTAGTGTTGGCGAGTATACCCAGTGGATAGACAATCGGATCGCTCTCTGTTGTTAAGGCAGTTTCTACGACTCTTACCTTGTTAGAAATGGCAGCATCAGTTTTGTAAACGGCACCTGCATCAATAGTTTTATTTACGCCACCAACTACAAGAGTTTTATTTTCAACAGCAGTTAAGACATTACGCACATTGCTAGCAAGGTATGTCTTAGGACTAACAGTAGTGAAAATACCTCGGCTAGTTAGAACTTGTTTGGCATAATTTCCCGCTGGTACAAGTGGCGGAGTACCTGTATAGTCACCTATAGCAATCCCAGTAATGTTGGCGTTAGTCAAACCATTGAAGCTAGTCAGAGCAGCACTACCAGCACTAACAGGAGGCGTTGTTGGGGCGATCAAAACTAGACGGTTTTTGACAATATTTTTACGGCTACCTGCAACCAATTTACTTGGGGTTGCATTCTGCAAGACATCCATTTGGTCGGTGGCAGCAGAAATGAAAATATCTGCTGTTGCTCCTGCTTGTATTTGGCTCAGTAAAGTACCAGAAGCGCCAAAGGTATAGACGATATTGACACTTGGGTTAGCACTTTGGTACTGAGTCTTAATGTCATTGAGCGCGTTTGTTAAGCTGACAGCCGCAAACACTCTAAGTGTGGTTGTGGAGCTTGCTGGCGATAAATCGACAAACTGTAAGCCTATTACCAGCATCATGCTGGTAACTGCCGTAGCAATCCAAGCAATAAGTCTTCTTCTGTTCATAAAGTCATAGTTTGAGATGAAATCCCATCACTCACGTAATCGATACCTGGAAACAAATAACCGTGCCGGAATCGCCCAAAGCGAATCCGACGATGGAAATTGATGATTTTCCAGTAGGTTTACCTAAACAGAGAGTAAAAAGGATAGAATGTAGAAATTCTACCAGTAAAGTAGGTATTTACCAAAATATTTGGTAAATAAACCATGACATTTAAAGTATGAGTTCGTAGTTTTCTCAGGTCATTTTTACCTAAAAAATCCTTAATATAGCAGTTGCCAGCTAGATTAGGACATAATTAACCCTGACACCAAGAGAGTTTTAAGCTTGTTGCCTGTTCTCTGCCATATATATAGATATAGATATAGTTTGTTTACCAAGCGCAGGCAGGTAGCTAATTAAATACCAACCAAACTATTTTTACTCTTCAGGTTGGTAATCTACTCTAGTAGTCTGCCAACCCAAAAATGCACTTGTGAGGGCTGGGGAAAGGGGAAAGGGAAAAGGGTAAGGGATTTAGACCCTTTCTCCCTTATCCACAGAGGGGGCCCCACCTTCCCCTTTCTTTCAAGGGCAGGTTTTTAGGCTTTCGATAAATAGTTGAGAATGTTCTCAATTATTGAACGTAGTTTTAAGTTCTCAGACAATGATTTTGGTTTTAAAATCCCAAAAATTTGTCTAATCAAAAAAACCTGCCCCAGAAAGCCTTCCCCTTTAACCCGCTTGCGTTCGCTTGGCAAACTACTAGTTAGCAACAAACAAAGGAAATAATTGCGGTTTGCAGTTAAGAATGATTATTTGATAACTGGCGATCGCCCAACACATCAGAATTGAGTCAAAAGCAGATTTCAGGACTTATTTTGTGGATTACCCATAAACCAATAAACTGACAAACTTTTCTTCTACTGGCTTTTTCTCTTACCAGTAGAAATATTACCCTCAGGGGTACTGTTATCACTTATTAGTTTGACATAAAGTAAAAGTATCTCAAAAGTGCATACAGTTGGACGCGAGAAAAGCTGCTTCTTCCTTTGCAGTCTGGATGTACAACCAGCGAGAAATAAGAAGATAAGATTAGTGCTGGCATAGTTTTTGATGCCAACATTATTGATATTTGTAGTCTTTCTCAAATTTTTAAACATGATTGCGATCGCATCTTCCAATCATGCGCGATTCAACTGTTGTTTCATTTCTCTACCTCATTTCCAGATCCGAAAGCAGTGAGGTAGTTTCTTCACCTGACAAATTAAGGTAAACCTAATTATGGCAACTATTAACGGTACTAATTTCAATGACAATCTCGTTGGTGTCTTTGATTTTCCTTTTTTGTTCATTGATTTTGCTGATGTCATCAATGGATTTAATGGTAACGACCGTCTCACAGGCCTTGGTACCAACGATACCCTCAACGGAGGCAATGGCAACGATACCCTCGATGGGGGCGGGGGTGCTGACAGAATGGATGGTGGCGACAATAATGACCTTTACATCGTAAACAACACCGGCGATATTGCTACAGAAGTATTTGGTGATGCTTTGGGGGGTATAGACACCGTACAGGCTTCAGTGAGCTACACCTTGAGCGCTAACCTGGAAAACCTAACTTTAACTGGGTCTGGATCGATTAACGGCACAGGTAACGCTAGAGGCAACGTCATTACCGGTAACAGTGGTAATAATAGCCTCTCTGGGTTAGGTGGTAACGATACTATCTTTGGTGGAAATGGCAACGACACCGTAAATGGAGGCACAGGTGCTGACAGACTAGACGGTGGTGATAACAATGACCTCTACATCGTAGACAACGTTGGAGATATCGCTAGCGAAGTATTTGGTGATGCTTTGGGTGGTATAGACACTGTGCAGGCTTCAGTGAGCTACACCTTGAGCGCTAACCTAGAAAATCTAACTTTGACAGGCTCATCAGCAATTAACGGCACAGGTAATGCTAAAAACAACGTTATCAACGGTAACAGTGCTGGTAATAGCCTCTCTGGTTTGGATGGTAACGACACTATCAATGGTGGTGGTGGGTCTGACTCAACCAATGGAGGCAGCGGCAACGATCGCATTATTGATAGCGACTTTGTAAACTTCGATTTCCATAATGGTGGAGCTGGTGTTGACACAATTGATTATTCAGGTGTCGAATTCGGTTCAGCAGTCGTCATTAACTTAGCTACAGGCTTGACCACCGTTAATATTGTTGGTGGTAATAGTGAAACCATCCTCAACTTTGAGAATGTTGAGGGTAGCCAAGGTGGTGAAACGATTATTGGTTCCTCCGGCAACAACGTTCTCAATGGTAATGGCGGCAACGATACCCTTAGAGGCGAGAATGGCAACGATACTATCAGAGGTGGTGCTGGCGACGATCGCATCACTGGTGGTAATGGAACTGATGTTCTCATTGGAGGGATAGGTAACGATGTTTTCAATTACGACTCAGTTTCAGAAAGTCAACCTGGTCTGTTGCGCGATGTCATCAATGACTTCGTTGGCAACGGTTTTGGATTAGGCGATCGAATCGATTTATCTGACATTGACGCTAACCCATTTTTAGCAGGCAACCAAGCCTTCAGTTTCATTGGAGCTGGAGCATTCACCACAGCCGGTCAACTCCGTTATTCAGGAGGCATTCTTCGAGGTAACACCGATTTTGATGCTGCTGCTGAATTTGAAATTCAGATCGCAGGCTCGCCAGGACTATTTGTAGTGGCAGGAAATCCTGGAAGCGACATTATCCTTTAATAAAGTAGAAAAAATTGAATAGTCGGGGGGAGAGGTGATGCCTCTCCCTTTTTGTTTCGATAGATTTATGTAGTTAAGCGTATTAGCTAGTACATCGCTGTGTAAATAGAGCAAGCACTTAAAAACCCTAAAAAGCGCATTCGATAACACTTATGACTTCGCTTAGTGCTATTTCTTAGTTTTGTATCAGAGCTAAAAAAAGTACCCTTAGGGGTACTATTATTACCTTTTTATTTTGATATACAGTAAAAACATTCCCAAACAACCACAGTTGAGACGAAAGAATCTCCTTGTTCCTTAGGAAGCCTAGTTTTACAACTAGCAAAGATATGAGGGCACAAGGATACAGCATCACTCATGACATAATTTTTGGCGTTGCTGATTGAAAGTGTAAGTTTACCTCATCCTAAGGTAAGGTAGCCCAATCATGCAGCCTCTGTTTTAACAGGTTTCTATCATTAGCAAGTCCTCAAGTATATGGGGCTGCGGTTAGTAACTGTATCTAACGTCCTTTTAGTTTCCATGAAAGAATGACTGCCTTCGTCAAGGCTCAAGTAGTGCTCATGTGGTGGGGGCTGCGGTTAGTAACTGTATCTAACGTCCTTTTTAGTTTCCATGAAAGAATGACTGCCTTCGCCAAGGCTCAAACAATTGTTGTTTCCTGATATCGAAAATGCCAATTCATGCTTTCGATTCAGCAAGCAAAATTTTTGATGCCACCATCGTTGATATGTGCAGTAGTTCTTAAATCTTCAGACTTGAGTGCGATCGCTATTCCAACCATGTCTGATTCAACTATTTTTGATTTCTCCACCTCATTTCCCCATTAGGAAGTAGTCCGATAGTTCTTTACCTAACAAATTCAAGGATAAATCTAAATTATGGCAACCATTGACGGTAGTAACTTCAACGACAATCTCGTTGGTATATTTGACTTTCCTTTTTTCGGTATTGATTTGGCTGATGTCATCAACGGATTTGATGGTAACGACAGTCTTACTGGCCTTGGTACCAACGATACCCTCAATGGAGGCAATGGCAACGACACCCTCAATGGAGGTGCAGGCGCTGACAGAATGGACGGTGGTGACAACGATGACCTCTACATCGTAGACAACGTTGGCGATATCGCTACAGAAGTATTTGGTGATGCTTTGGGCGGTGTGGACACTGTACAGTCGTCAGTCAGCTACACCTTAAGTAGTAATCTGGAAAACCTGACTTTGACAGGGTTTACATCAATTAGCGGCACAGGTAACTTCCGGAACAACGTTATTAACGGTAACAGTGGCAATAATGCCCTCTTTGGGTTGGATGGTAACGACACAATTTTTGGTGGGAATGGCAACGATACTGTAAATGGTGGTGCAGGTGCTGACAGACTAGACGGTGGTGACAACGATGACCTCTATATCGTAGATAACGTTGGAGATATCGCTACAGAAGTATTTGGTGATGCTTTGGGCGGTGTGGACACTGTAGAGGCTTCAGTAACATACACCTTAAGTAGTAATCTGGAAAACCTGACTTTAACAGGGTTTGCAGCAATTAATGGCACAGGTAACTTCCGAAACAACGTTATTAACGGCAACAGTGGCAATAATGCCCTCTTTGGGTTGGATGGTAACGACACAATTTTTGGTGGGAATGGCAACGATACTGTAAATGGTGGCGCAGGTGCTGACAAACTAGACGGTGGTGACAACGATGACCTCTACATCGTAGATAACGTTGGAGATATCGCTAGCGAGGTATTTGGTGATGCTTTGGGCGGTGTTGACACTGTACAGGCTTCAGTCAGCTACACCTTGAGCGATAACCTGGAAAACCTGACTTTGACAGGGTTTGCAGCAATTAACGGCACAGGTAATGCTAGGGGTAACGTAATCATCGGTAATGGTGCTAATAATAGCCTCTTTGGATTGGGTGGTAACGATAGTATTAATGGTGGTGGTGGCAACGACAACATCAATGGCGGCGACGGTAACGACACCGTAAATGGTGCTGCTGGTGCTGACTTCCTAGACGGTGGTGACAATGATGACCTCTACATCGTAGACAACGTTGGAGATATTGCTAGCGAAGTATTTGGTGATGCTTTGGGCGGTGTTGACACTGTACAGTCTTCAGTCACCTACACCTTGAGCGGTAACCTGGAAAACCTGACTTTAACAGGATCTGGAGCAATTAACGGCACAGGCAATGCTAGGGGCAACGCCATCAACGGCAACAGTGCGAACAATAGACTATCTGGATTAGCCGGCAACGATACTATCTTGGGTGGATTGGGTAACGATACCGTCGATGGAGGCACAGGTGCTGACTCCCTAGATGGTGGCGACAATAATGATCTCTACATCGTAGACAACGTTGGAGATATCGCTAGCGAAGTATTTGGTGATGCTTTGGGCGGTGTTGACACTGTACAGTCTTCAGTCACCTACACCTTGAGCGATAACCTGGAAAACCTGACTTTAACAGGGTCTGGAGCTATTAACGGCACAGGTAATTTCCGCGGCAACGTCATCAACGGCAACAGTGGCAATAACATACTCTCTGGTTTGGATGGCAACGATACTATCAATGGTGGTGGTGGCAATGACACCCTCAATGGAGGCAATGGTGCTGACACATTCATAGGCAGTCAAGGTAACGATTCCTTATTGGGTGGAGATGGCTTTGATACCGCAGACTACAGCCAGTTAGGTCAAATCACCTTGTCAGGAGTCGGAACCGTTCAAAAAGCTGGGGGATTGGGACAAGACCTACTGTTTAAAGTCGAAAGGGTTATTGCCAATGCGAGTGCTGCTAATAACACCATAGATGCATCCGCATCTTTGCCTGGGGTATTTATTAACGTTAACTTGCAAACTCAAAGTTTATCAGCTAACAACGTTCCTGGTTTGGGAGTATTGTCATTTACTGCGGTCAACTTTGATAATGTCATCGGTACAAATGCAAATGACAGTATTATTGGCGACGGCCAAGGTAACCAATTATCTGGTGGTAATGGCAACGATACTATCAATGGTGGTGGTGGCAATGACGCCCTCAATGGAGGCAGTGGTGCTGACACATTCATAGGCAGTCAAGGTAACGACAACATTAATGGTGGAGATGGCATTGATACGGCAGACTACAGCCAGTTAGGCCAAATCACTTTGTCAGGTGTTGGAACCGTTCAAAAAGCTGGAGGATTAGGGCAAGACCAACTGTTTAAAGTCGAAAAGGTGATTGCAAATGCGAGTGCTGCTAATAACACCATAGATGCATCCGCATCTTTGCCTGGGGTATTTATTAACGTTAACTTGCAAACTCAAAGTTTATCTGCTAATAACGTTCCTGGTTTGGGAGTATTGTCATTTACTGCGACCAATTTTGATAATGTCATCGGTACAAATGCAAATGACAGCATTATTGGCGACGGTCAAGGTAACCAATTATCTGGTGGTAATGGCAACGATAACATTAATTGTGGTGCTGGCAACGATACCATTACTGGTGGTAATGGAACCGATCTTCTCACTGGTGGTTTAGGTAACGATATTTTCGATTTCAACTCACTTGCTGAGAGTCAGCCTGGTGGGTTCCGAGATGTCATCAATGACTTCGTTGGCAATGGTCTTGCATTAGGCGATCGCATCGATCTATCAACCATAGATGCTAACCCATTTTTAGCAGGCAACCAAGCTTTCAGTTTCATTGGGGCTAACCTATTCACCGCAGTCGGCCAAGTCAGTTATATCGGTGGCATTCTTCGAGCTAACACCGATGTGGTTTTCGGCTTAGAATCTGAGTTCGAGATTCAGCTTGCAGGTGCGCCAGGACTAGTGGCAAGTGACATTATCCTTTAATTTAGTAAAAATAATTGAATAGTCGGGGGGAGAGACAGCTTAGCCGATCTCTCCCTTTTTTAATGTTCCCTACTCCGCACTCGACACTTTCGCGATGAAACATCAAGAATTACTCAAGAAAAGATCGCGCATCCCAGGCATGAGAAAATCAGGTAATATAATCGCGACAGTTGCGATGATGGCACACAAGGAAAAAAGATGTCGGAGAATTTGAGAAGCCAAATTGTCACCAAAGGGGTGCAGCGATCGCCTAATCGAGCTATGCTGCGTGCAGTTGGTTTTAAAGATGAGGATTTCAACAAAGCCATTGTGGGCATTGCCAATGGTTATAGTACTATCACTCCCTGTAATATGGGAATCAATATACTCGCACAACGGGCAGAAGTTGGGATTAAAGCTGCCGGAGCGATGCCGCAATTGTTCGGGACGATTACCATTAGTGATGGGATTTCAATGGGAACTGAAGGGATGAAATATTCCCTAGTATCGCGGGAAGTTATTGCTGATTCCATTGAAACCGCCTGCACGGGACAAAGTATGGATGGCGTACTGGCGATTGGTGGTTGTGATAAAAATATGCCAGGGGCGATGCTGGCGATGGCGCGGATGAATATTCCGGCTATCTTTGTTTATGGTGGCACCATCAAACCCGGTCACTACAACGGACAGGATTTAACGGTTGTTAGTTCTTTTGAAGCCGTTGGTCAATACAGTGCTGGGAAAATTGACGAAAAGGAATTATTAGAAGTTGAAAGTCGGGCTTGTCCTGGCGCTGGTTCCTGCGGTGGCATGTACACGGCTAATACCATGTCTTCTGCTTTCGAGGCGCTGGGTATGAGTTTGCCCTATTCCTCCACAATGGCAGCGGAAGATGCTGAAAAAGCCGACAGTACAGAAAAATCGGCATTTGTTTTAGTCGAAGCCATCAAAAAACAAATCTTACCCCGACAAATTATCACCCGCAAATCTATAGAGAACGCTATTTCTGTAATTATGGCGGTGGGTGGTTCCACAAATGCAGTGTTGCATTTCTTGGCGATCGCTCGTGCCGCAGAAGTAGAGTTAACTATAGACGACTTTGAAACTATTCGCGGTCGCGTCCCCGTTTTGTGCGATTTAAAACCAAGTGGTAAATATGTAGCTACAGACTTGCACAAAGCTGGAGGCATTCCCCAAGTCATGAAAATGCTACTTGTCCACGATTTACTGCATGGGGATTGCTTGACAATCAGCGGGCAAACCATTGCAGAGATATTAGCAGATATCCCAGAAGAACCCTCTGCCAGCCAAGATGTAATTCGTCCGTGGAATAACCCGATGTATGCCCAAGGACATTTAGCTATTCTCAGAGGCAATCTGGCAACTGAAGGAGCTGTAGCTAAAATTACCGGGGTGAAAAAACCAGTAATCACCGGGCCTGCACGGGTATTTGAATCGGAAGAAGCTTCTTTAGATGCGATTTTGGCGGGGAAGATTCAGGCAGGGGATATTTTAGTTATTCGCTACGAAGGGCCTAAGGGCGGCCCTGGAATGCGAGAAATGTTGGCTCCCACCTCCGCAATTATTGGTGCTGGCTTGGGCGATGCCGTGGGATTAATTACCGACGGGCGCTTCTCTGGCGGTACTTATGGGATGGTGGTTGGTCACGTTGCACCAGAAGCAGCTGTTGGAGGAGCGATCGCTCTTGTTGAAGAAGGCGATAGCATTACCATTGATGCACCTGCTCGTTTATTGCAATTAAATATCTCCGATGAAGAATTAGCTCGTCGCCGTGCTAACTGGCAACCTCCTGCACCACGTTACACTAAAGGCGTGTTGGCGAAATACGCCAAGTTGGTATCTTCTAGTAGTGTTGGTGCAGTCACGGATTTAGATTTATTTTGAAGTGGAGATTTGGCACTGATAAATTAAAAAACATCTCAACTGCATAATCAGATTAAATCAAACTCTTGTCGGGTGGGTTGAAAAGCCCGCCCCAATTATGCAATTAAAATGTGCTGTATTTTATCATATCCTGTTGAACGGGTAGATCCAATTTGCTAAGATTATTGATAATTTAAAATTCTCCCAATATTCGCTTAACCAACGAAATCTAACCGACGCAAATTTATTTTTACTGCTTAACTCAACCGTATTGGAATCTAGCCGCTCTGACAGTTTATAGAACTGACGAACTCAGATCTTTAACGCATTAAAATTTAAAGCTTTGATAAATTTTCTGCATTTTAAGGCTGACTTATAGGGGTATAAAACCTTATAAATAAAAAAATATCCCATTGCTTTTAGAGCATGGAAGCAAGTAGCACAGCCAAACCAAGTCGTTTTGATACCAAAAATTGGATAATTTATTTTTTGCAATTGGGTGAGTTTAGGCTTTAGTTAGTAAGCTTTTATGAGTTAGGATAACTAAAGTGTAAGTAATATACTTAAATTAGCTGAGTAAAAAATCACTTTATGTTATATATTTAACCTTGTACTTTATTGATGATAGTTTGATACCTGTCAAATTTGGAGTTTCTAATTCCGCTCAGAAAAAATTAGTTGATTAAATCCACGATCGTAATGGGGTATTGTTAGGAACTATGTCTTTAAGGCACTTGTCAAGAAGAATGCCCAAGCAAATCGAGAATATTATTGTTCGTCAAGAATATTTCTGGCACCTTCGCCCCAAGGTGGAAGCAATAGACCTCTTGCATAAATCGAAAATAAGAACCCCACCCCCGCCAAAGCTACGCTTTGTCTCCCCTCCCCAAAAAGCATCGGGGAGGGGTTGGGGGTGGGGTGTTAGAGACTTTTGCACTCTTACTCCATGAGTTGCACGCACAAGGAACAATGAAAATATCTTGGTTTTCCCAGTCCCCAGTCCCCAGTCCCTATTTTCAAGGCAGGTCTAATGTTTAGGTATTTTTTGATGTAATTTATCTAACAACTCTTGTGTGAAACCATGTAATTTATTGCAGTAACAGTTTTTTGTTCGCAAAAATCACAACCATAATTGTGGCTATATCAGTACAAGCATAAGGAATTAATTTTTTAGAGACTTAACCAATGGAACCACCTAAAGAATCATCGAATTTTCGACAGAAGGCATTAAAAGGTGTATTTTGGTCTGCAATTCAGAATTGGGGACGCCAAGCGATCGCGTTTATTGTTTTTGCGCTACTTGCCCGTCTGCTTGGGCCTGGTACCTTTGGTTTAGTTGCTTCAGCTAGTATATTCCTGGCATTTGTAACTATTTTTCTCGACCAAGGATTTTCTGTAGCGATAATTCAACGTAAGGAACTGGAACCAGAACATCTCGATACAGCCTTTTGGACTAACTTTGGCATCGGGTTGGTGATGACAGCTTTGAGTATTGCTGCTGCTGGATTATTTGCCGATTTCTTCTTGTCTGACCCGGAGTTCAGGCCGCAGTTAGCGTCAATCATTCGTTGGTTATCTCTGAGTTTTGTAATTATTTCCCTGAGTAGCACTCAAGAAGCAATTTTTCAACGCAACCTGGATTTCAAACCCTTAGCGATACGCGAACTGATAGCGGTATGCATCGGTGGCGTGGTTGGCGTGGCAATGGCTTTCATGGGCTTTGGTGTTTGGAGTCTAGTTAGTCAACAGTTAGTAAATAGTTTAGTTAAGGTTTTAGTTCTCTGGTCGGCTAGTAATTGGCGACCAAGATTTAAGTTTTCTCAAAAACATTTTCACGAATTATTTTCCTTCGGTATTAATGTAGTTGGAACCCAAATACTCAACTTTGTTAATCGCAGATCCGATGACTTACTAATTGGTTATTTTTTAGGCCCAGTTGCTTTGGGTTATTACTCCGTCGCTTACCGTTTGCTCTTAATCATTACCCAATTATTAACTGGTGTAATCAACCAAGTAGCGATGCCTGCATTTTCTAGGTTACAGCAAGAACCTGAAAAGTTGAGAAATGGTTTCTACAAAGTAACCCAACTTACCAGCCTGATTTCTTTTCCAGCATTTTTGGGCATGGCAGCATTAGCACCCGAATTAGTAAGAGTTTTGTTCGGAGAAAAATGGTTGCCAAGTATTCCAGTGATGCAAATACTCGCTTTTATTGGAATTGTTCATTCTGTTGCCTACTTCCACAGCACTGTAATCACAGCAATGGGTAAACCGGCTTGGAAACTGAGGCTAAACTTTATGCACTCCATAGCCAATGTCATCGGTTTTGCCATTGCTGTACACTGGGGAATTGTCGCTGTTGCCGCAGTTTATGTGATTCGCAGTTATTTGTTAACCCCAGTAGATCTGTGGTTCATTCGCAAACTAATTGGTATTAAATTGACCGTTTATCTGCGGCAGTACGTAATTCCCTTAACTGGAGTGCTGGGTATGACAATTGTGATTTTTGTCTTTAGGGAATTGCTAAGAAATCTCGTAAATATACAAACATTATTAGGTGTTTGCATATTCTTGGGTGGTATGACATATATAGTCTTAATTATATCTCTGGCACCACAGATAGTACAACAGATACTTGATATTATTGGCCCATCAATATCTAAAAAACTGGGACATAGTAAAAGATAATGAATTCTGGCATTGCTAAATTATCCTTTGATTTGGCAATGCCAATTTTAACTTTGAGAATTATATTTACTGCGCCCTAATTAATTTGGGATTTGTACTGTATTTTAATTGTGCGATCGCTTTCTTTACGCATCACGACTCGTAATGGTAGGCTGACAAGTGTTAGAGGATGTTTGAAAAGTATTTGTCTGTAACTTTAGGCACTTTTGATCCCCCCACTACACCCCTTAAAAAGCAGGGCTGTTTCATTCCATTTCAAACAGGATTTGTCAAGATAATTAGCGAGAAAAATTGTAAGTGAGGGTGACGAGGAAATGAACTTTTAAGCACTTAGACAACAGTAAAATTGTTCATTTTATCGGCACGCTGGTAACAAAATAATCAATTTTTAATCGCTAGAACCCTTGATTTTTATTGGTAAACTCTTGTAGGGTGGGCCGGAAAGCCCGCCCGGACGGGTGAGGATACCCATCCCACAATAAAATTTATTGCATCAATTTAGGCTTGCCATGCCACTAGTAATATTTGTCGTATTTTAAACAAAAACAAATTTATCAAGATTAGTTACAGCCAAACAAAAAGTGATGAATTTTTACTCACTATGAAGTTAGCGTGTCAAATTTCTTTGCTGGAACTGATATCTGGTTATAGCAAACCAGAGATGCCTAACCTCGATTCATAAAAACACAATACATCAAAGTATTATCTGCTGCACCTTTATGTCCTCTAGACGTTCTTCTAAGAAATCTCAAGCTGATACCACCGCAGCTGAAACATCTACACAAAAGCAGCAGGATAATCAACAACAGTCATTTCCTATTGTTGGGATGGGAGCCTCTGCGGGGGGGTTGGAAGCATTTAGACAATTGCTGAGTAATTTACCCAACGATACTGGTATGGCTTTTGTGCTGATTCAACACTTAAGCCCGGATCACAAAAGTATGTTGAGCGAGATTCTTTCTCAAGCAACCCAGATGCCTGTAAATGAAGTTGAAGATGGCATGGTTGTAGAGCCAAATCATGTCTACGTAATTCCGCCTAACAAAAACATGGCTATTTCTAAAGGAGTGCTGAAACTCACGCCACGCGTAAAGGCTCGCGGTCAATATATGACAGTGGATGCATTCTTTTTTTCGCTAGCAGAGTACGGAAGTAGAGCGATCGCAGTTGTGTTGTCGGGGGGCGATGGAGATGGCACACAGGGACTGCAAAAAATCAAGGAGGCTGGTGGCATTACCTTTGCTCAGTGTGAAGATACAGCACAAATCAGTAGTATGCCCAACACTGCTGTGGCTTCGGGTTATGTAGACTTCATTCTCACCCCACAAGAAATTGCATCTGAACTGGTAAAGATTAGCCGCCATTCGTATATCAGCCACCCGTCGGCGGAATCAACTGAAAAACTACCGGATAATAGCGAGGCTCTCTCTCAAATTTTCACTTTACTGCGGATTACTAATGGGGTTGACTTTAGCTACTACAAGCCAACCACTCTCAAGCGGCGCATCCTGCGACGGATGGTTTTGTACCATCTCGAAAGGTTGGAGGATTATGTGCGCTATCTCCACGACAACCCAACAGAAGTAAACGCACTGTATCAAGATTTGCTGATTAATGTTACCAACTTTTTCCGAGATCCTGAAGCTTTTGAAGCTTTGAAGACTAAAGTATTTCCCTCGATTGTAAACGGGCGAACGCCAGATTCGCCCATCCGCATTTGGGTAGCGGGATGCTCAACGGGTCAAGAAGCTTACTCTCTGGCTATGTGCTTACTGGAGTATTTGACAGTTGAGCGAATTAATCCACCCATCCAAATTTTTGCTACGGATATCAACGAGCAGGTAATCGAGAAAGCCCGGAATGGCATTTACAAGCCTAGTCAAATAATAGATGTCTCTCCAGCACGTCTACAGCGCTTCTTTATTCCGGTGGAAGAAGGTTACCAAATTAGCAAGCCAGTGCGGGAATTGTGTGTCTTTGCCAAGCATAATCTCATGGCTGAGCCACCATTTTCGCGGCTAGATCTGATTACTTGTAGAAATGTATTAATTTATTTGGGAGCTAATGTGCAAAAGAAGCTCCTGCGGCTGTTCCACTATGGTCTTAAACCTACAGGCTTTTTGATGTTGGGCACCTCAGAGACAGTAGGTGATTTTACTAAGTTGTTTGAGTTGATAGACAATAAGTACAAGATTTATATCAGCAACATAGTATCAGAACGGCTCAGCATTGATATACTGACTAACCAGTATCCGACAGCAACCCTAACGCCTCAGTCAGAAGTAAGTGAGAACGCAAATAAAGACATGGAGTTGCAAAAACAAGCCGACCAAATCGTGCTAAATCAATATACGCCTGCTGGTGTAATTGTTAACTACGATCTAGAGATTGTACAATTTCGGGGACAGGTCAGTCCTTATCTGGAACCTATGCCAGGTAAAGCAAGCCTGAACCTGCTAAAAATGACAAAAGAAGTATTACGGCTAGAGTTACGTAGTGCGATCGAACAAGCAAAAGCGCAGCTAACCGCGGTCAAAAAGGAAGACTTGCAATTTAGAGAGTCAGATCGACTTAGGTTTGTGAGAGTTGATGTGATTCCTTTCAAACCTTTCGCAGAGGAAAAACACTACTTTTTAATTTTATTTGTAGACACACCCTTTTTAGAGCATCCGGAGTCGCTGGCAACCACTGACCGCAGAGGTAAATCTAGGCGAGAGCAGTTGAGTCTTAAGCAGGAGAATATTCTACTTAAACAGGAGTTAGCAAACACTAAAGAGTATCTGCAATCGATTATAAAAGAACACCAAGCCACTAATCAAAACCTCAAAGCTGCTAACGAAGAAATTCTATCAAGCAACGAAGAGTTGCAAAGTACTAATGAGGAATTGCAAACAGCCAAAGAAGAAATTCAAGCAACTAATGAAGAACTAAACACAATTAACGATGAATTGCAGCGACGCAATGCCGAATCAATTCAAGCTAGCAATGATTTGCAGAATGTTCTTAGCAGTATTAATATTCCGATTCTGATTTTGGAAAGCGATTTGCGAGTCCGGCGCTTTACTCCGGTAGCAGCAAGAATTTTCAACTTGATACCAACAGATGTGGGACGCCCACTTAGTGACATAAAACACAACTTAAATATTCGTAACTTAGAGCAAGAAATTTTAGAAGTGATTAGCACTCTCAACTTAAAAGCTCAAGAGGTTCAAGACCAAGACGGGCATTGGTACGATTTGCGAATTCGACCTTATAAAACATCAGATAACAAAATTGATGGTGCTGTGGTGGTGTTAGTTGATATTGATACTCTTAAAACTCGCGCATAGCATGACTAATACAGCAGAATTGAGAATTTAGGATTAAAAGGTTTCTTAACCAACTTGAAATCCGTTCTATGGTTAAGGGGAAAAGGGGAAAGAAAAAACCTTTAACCTTTACCCTTTCACCTTTTTCCAAAATCCAATTTTGAGCTAAAAATCCACAAAGCGTGCAGTATTGACATCTACCTTATTACGGGAGTTTGCCAGTACTTTTCGTCAAGATATTTGTCCAAGAAAAAGACTAGCTGAAGTATTTCACGATTTGCGATCGCTGAGCGTGGGTGTGGAATCAAAAGCTTGTTTACATGCCAAATATGTTGTTGTAGATTAGGATCGTCTACTTTTTTATGAAGTATTTTTTATATCATCATGACTTACGCAATATGTGATTGAAAACCTTATTTTTGCGTAGGGGTAATTCATGTAGACGCGGAGCGGCTTCCCGCAGGGTATTACCCCTACTTTCGTTATCTTTTGCGTAAGTCCTGTCTCTTAAACTCTCAAATCCTTGCACAGCCGTAACACACCCTACCTTAATATTTACTTTATAAATAGGCTTTCAGATATAGTCAGACATTAACATCTGTGGCATTGCTCAGTTCTAAAAGTCCCTGGATAATAACAGAGCGTTGGTGAGCAGCTTCCGCTTCTTGTTTTAATTCTTCTGCTGCCAAGAGTAGGTTGCGATCGCGCATTCTCGAAGCCATGCGCTCTGATAGCTTAGCTTTTTCTTGCAGCGCTCTAATAGCACTCCACAATGCCTCTTCCATTTCCTCCGATTGCATTGCCAGCAAAGTTGCTGCACCAAAGGCATGACCTACGTGGCAGCGAAAGCGTAACATTTTCCCGTGTTCTATCTCCCAGAGTGTGCCACCGCAATCAGGACAACTGAAGGTTGATGGTTTACCGGGAGGGTTAGTGCTATTTTCTAGTATTTCTGTATTTAATTGCGCCATATCCGATTCATACTCCATTTCCCTCGGTACAGGCTTTTGTGCTTCTGTTGGCATCAGCATATTAGTTAGAGCTACTAACATGGATGGAATTTCTGAGAGTGGCAAAATATAGTCAATGTCTTCTACATTTTCGATCGCGCTTTTTGGCATTCCTGAATACATTGCATCATTGGGGTTTTGCACAACTGCCACACCATCGCGCATTTTCACTGCTATCAGTCCTGCGGTGCCGTCATCCAGCATACCCGTTAAAATTACGGCTATCACTCGCTGTCCGTAAGCTCGTGCCGCAGTGCGAAATAAAGGATCGATCGCTGGGCGATTATGGTTTTCTCTTGGCCCCCGTGTCAATTGCAAATATCCCAATTTGACTAGCAAATGGTAGTCGGGTGGGGCAATATAAATTTGTCCAGTCTTGATTGGTACACCATCCTGAGCTTCAAACACTGGCAATTTCCCAGTGCCATTCAATATATTATGCAGAATAGAAGGGCTTTCGCTGGGTAAGTGAAGAACTATAATTACAGCAGCATTTAAGTCGGCTGGCAAATGTTGAACTAAATAAGTTAATGCTTCTACCCCACCTGCCGATGTTCCAATAACGATGAGATTGTCTATAGTCGTCTGTTTTTGGCTATCAACCATTTATATCCTTGTTGGATTAACGCAAACATTAATTCCCATCCAAATCTTTCTTAATTAACTCTATATAAGTAATTTTTCAGTGACTATGTTTACCTCTAAAGACATACTTAAGAGTATCAATTTATTTTGTTTACGTAATAATTTTCAATAACTAATAACAAATGCTTGAAATTGCTGACTGATGACTGCAAACAGTAGGATATTTTTTATTTGCAATTTTTTAATTAATTTGTCTAAATAAATCTGAGCCAATCTAAGTTTGGATACAATAGAAATTTCTAATCTCCGTGAAGACGAATTGGAGTTCGATTTCAGCCTCAGCGTTCTCATGTCTGCTTAAAGACTTATCATTAGGCTGACGCGGAGAGATTTTAGCGATCGATGATTAGCCTGATTTGATTTGAAATGTTTTATGACACCTACTATAGAGATAAATTTGCCTGAGTTAGTTTTACAACGCTTGCAAACAGCGAAAGATATTGTCAACCAAGAAGTTAACTCTTTGAGTAACTCAGTACAAGAAGTTGGCGAATCTTTAAAAGCACAAGCAACTACAACGACCAATTCAGCAATTGATAAAGTGACGACAAGTTTAGAAGAAACTTGGCAAACGGCTGAACAGTTGAAAAGCTCTACATCGGGAGCAATTGAAACAGCAATTAGTTCTTCTTTTAATGATTGGCTGATACAACATCCTGTAATTTTGCGGTTAATTCAAATAGCCAGTTGGGCAGCTAATCATCCGATTATTAGCGTTGTAATTCTAATTTTTGCGTTGGCTCTATTGTGGAGTATTATTAAAGCAATTGTCCGCCTGATTGAAACAGCTAGTTGGTCAATACTTCAATTTCCAATAAAGTTACTTCAGGCTTTAGTTAAAGTTAGCTTTTTTTCTTTAACTCAAGTTGGTGGTTTTGCTATCCAACGAATTAAAAATACTAAAACAATTGATAATCTACCAGTTTTATTACCTGAGAATTTGCCAAAAAGTAAACAATTAAGATTAGCAGAAATTTCTAGCCGTTTAGAGGCAATTCAAAAGGAACAACAAGAACTTTTGCAAGAAGCAGCAGATTTGATTAGTGAGAATTCAGAATTCAGGAGTCAGGAGTCAGAATTTACCAATCTTTGAGTTGAGTGACTAAATCTGCATATTGAGTATACAGATAGAGGCACAACATTGTTCTTTGGTGTCAATTTAAGCTAAAACTCTTGCCCCACAATCGTTTTACCCCACCCCCAACCCCTCCCCTTGCCAAGGGGAGGGGAGGTTTTGGCTTTAGACAAAACCGGGGTAGGGTAACGCGGATCTTGATGGTAAGTGAGTAGAACTCGCTCATCACGTTTTTATCAGGGTTTCGCGTTAATTGACATTGTTGTGCCCCTACGATAACTAGATGTCACGTGTGCTGCAATTTGCTGTAATTCGGAATTATCTCTGATTAAACCGCTAAAAAACGTTGAATCACATCTTGGCTGAGTTCGTCGGTGGAACCGGAGGCGACGATACCGCCTTTTTGCATGGCGTAATAGTAATCGGCTTGACGGACAAAGTGTAAATGTTGTTCTACTAATAAAACAGAAATGCCTGTGGTTTGGACGATGCGACGGACTGCGGCTTCAATTTCTAGGATGATGGAGGGTTGAATGCCTTCGGTGGGTTCGTCTAAGACGAGTAATTGAGGTTCTCCCATTAAAGCACGTGCGATCGCCAGTTGTTGCTGCTGTCCTCCACTTAAATCACCACCCATACGCGAAAGCATAGTTTTTAATACGGGAAATAAGCTAAAAATTTCTTCAGGAATTTCTGCTTTTTTGACTGGTTTGCGTCTGGCTTCTAACCCCAACAGTAGATTTTCTTTGACTGTTAAACGGGGGATAATTTCTCGTCCTTGGGGGACATAACCAATTCCTAATTTTGCTCTTTGGTCGGGAGATTTGGAGTTGATTAGTTGTTCTGCGAAATTAATTGTACCGATGCGGGGTTTGAGTAAACCCATGATGCTTTTGAGGAGGGTGGTTTTACCGACGCCATTGCGTCCGATGAGGCAGACCATTTGACCGGATGGTACGGTTAAATCTACGTTGCGGAGAATGTGGCTTTCGCCGTAGTAAACGTTGAGGTTGGAGATTTTTAGCATTGGTTCACGCAGAGGCGCAAAGGCGCAGAGAGGAAGAATTGAGTTTTTATAGTTTTGTATGAGATGGAATTATTCAAGAGTTTAGTGATGGTAGACAACCTCTGAAACACTGGCGAGATCTCCCGCCTAATTATAGCTTTTATCGAAAATACCATAATAGTTTGCTTGATGTTTGCACCTTTATGCAATCATCAAGATTTGTCTTTATAAGTTACGCATTGATAATAAGACAGTAAATATAGTAGAGTGGCAGTTTATAACGCATCCTACCAGATGAAAAGTATCTTGTTGGATTTGAGCGATCGCTCCTGAAGTTTGACCAAAGTGCGATCGCTTTTAATGTTAAAAATCAGCAAGAGCTTTCAAATCAGCCGCAGTAATCAGGCTGGAATTGACATCAGTCAGTGTTGCTAAAGCTTAGTTAGGCGATCGCCACTCGAAATTGGCGTGCGGATTTTAGTCAAATATTGGAGTTAACTAACTATGCTTGCACGATAAAGTCACTGGCTGCCAAAGTTGGCTCATTAGAAAGAGTAGCAAATAGACCACCACTGCCGAAGCCGACCGCCGTACCATTTTGGTTGTAATACAAAGACCCATTTGTAGAATTGTAAACAATCTTAGCGTTGAGCAATTCTCCAGTCAGTGGGATACCTAGATAATCGAGACGTGCAATTGCAAAATCATTGGCAGCCAAGCTATTACCTGAGGTAGAAGAAAGTGCGGTAAAGGTAGTCCTATCAAGTACAATTTTGTCGCCTTGGGAGCGATTGAAGTCGCTGATAGTATCTTGACCGACATCAGCCCTAGCAAATGCAGCTTCTGTATTATAAAGAAAACGGTCGGCATCGGTACCACCAACAAGAACGTCATTGCCAGCGCCACCGATAAGAACATCATTGCCAGCACCACCAGTTAAGCGATCGATGCCGGCACGACCAATTAATCTGTCGTTGCCATTGCCTCCATTGAGGGTATCATTGCCAGCACCGCCGTCAATAGTATCGTTACCATCATTGCCAACTAAACTATTGTTAAATTCATTACCTATAATTCGATCGTTAAAATTAGAGCCAGTGGCGTTTTCAATCACCACGCTGTTAGCAATGGTAAATCCTCCAAAAATGCCCTTGGCGGAAGACACATAACCACCAGCACCAGCCCCGTCTTGAGCAGTATTGAGGGAGGCATCATTGAGATCGATCGTCACATCAGATTGTGCGCTAATGCCATTAATTGTATCAATTCCACCAGCATCCCAAATACAGGAATAACTAGTACCAGATTGGTTGACACTAGGCAAGTAGTATGTATCGTTACCAGTTTTGTAGCTATTATTTTTGCCATAAAGATACTGAATAGCGGCAATATCAAACGCCATAGGCGTGCTTTGAAGACCGTAGCCTAGTCCATTTTGATTGCCATTCTGACTGGTAAACCCAGTATTGTAGGACATAGTGGTGTAAATACCCTGGTTCAAGCCAAGGTCTCCATAACTTCCGAAAGGTGAAGTTACTCCTGGGTAAATTGGCGAACCTCCTCCATTATCGTGAGGGTGAGCCAGCCCTAATCCATGTCCTAGTTCATGAACTGAAACGAGAAAGGCAATGCTACCTGGAGTCCCAGCAACATTTCCACCCAATCCTTCTCGATTAAAGTAGCCTATTCCCTGTCCATTTTCTCCAGGAGGATTGAAAAGTCCCAACAGCTCGCCGCCCAACTGAGCATTATTTACGTTATAGAAGCCCAGAGTAGCAGATTGTTTATTATCTCCAGCGTCTACAAATTGAATATTAGCGACTGCTGCCCAAGTGTTCAGAGCTTTTATTATGGAATCTTTTCCCTCGGGAAACCAGTCATTGGGGTTTGTGGCGTAGTTATTGTAGGGATCGTCAAAACTTGCGGCTGTGGAATTCCAGAAAGAGTAATCAATCTTTGTTACCGATGAACCTGAAGACGAATAATACTTCCCACCCCAGAGAATTCCATCAATGTAAACATTGTTTGTCAAAGGCTTTTGAGCAACAGGCAAAGTAGTAGCGCGGGGCATAGTTAATTGTTCCGGGATTTTAATTTCAGGTAGCCATAAGATGATGAGAATATGTTCTTTAAATACTTAGTCTGTCGCCAAGTAATTGAATAAATTTCTCCCATCCAAACATCAAATTACAACATATCAGCGTAATCTTTAATAGCTTATAAAAAAGATCGTACCTTTCTTACTTTTATTACTTTTATTACTTTTGATTTTTTATTACATAATTAAAAGAGGCTATTTATAAAGTAAAAATCAAATTATTGTAGGGGAGCCAGTGCGCCCTTGCAGTTAAGAGACTTATTCGCTCTTAGCGTTCCCGTTCGCGCAGCGTCTCCGTTAGGAGAAGGGTAGCAACTGACGTTGTGTTAGGCGCGTATTTTGAGATTATTTGTCACGAAAAATATGAGATAAGCGCCTAACGCACCGCTATATAAGACGGTGCGTTAGGCTAAAGCCGTAACACACCCTACTGGCGTGGCAAGGCATTATTATAAGCAGTCTCTAATTGATAACTGTTAAAGAGCTTTTTTACTATAAATCTTCTTGTTTTCCTAAATACACTTCAATCACGCGGGAGTCGTTTTGTACTTCTTCAAAATCTCCTTCGCAAAGCACTGAACCTTGATGTAGTACTGTTACTTTCCTAGCAATTTGACGCACGAATTCCATATCGTGTTCGATGACTAATATTGAATGACTTTGAGCTAAAGCTAAAAGTAGTTCGCCAACGTTGTAGGTTTCCTCATCTGTTAAACCAGCAACCGGTTCATCAACGAGTAACAAATCAGGAGACTGTGCTACTAACATCCCAATTTCTAAACGTTGCTTTTCGCCGTGAGAAAGTAAAGCTGCTGGGATGTCTGCTTTAGAAGTTAAACCAATGGTTTCTAATAAACCTTTAATATTGTTCTTTTCACTAGTACTAGAACTACCAAACAAGGTAGAAAAGACATTTTTATTGCGGTTGCTGGTAATTTCTAAATTTTCACGAGGCGTTAAATTCAGGTAAACTCTTGGTGTTTGAAATTTACGCCCAATTCCCAACCGTGCAATTTGATGTTCGGAGAAAGAACGCAGATTTCTACCTTTGAATAAAACTCGCCCAATGGTTGGTTTTACTTTCCCGGTAATGACATCTAAAAATGTTGTCTTTCCTGCGCCATTGGGGCCAATTACTACTCGTAATTCTCCCACATCCATGCTAAAATTTAGCTGATTTATAGCTTTAAAACCATCAAAGCTAACAGTTACATTTTCAGTTTCTAAGATTTTGGCGTTCATGTTGCACTTCGATGTCTTCTTCTAAAGCAGGGTATGTAGCAATTTCTTGACGGCGTTTGAAAACAGAAAAATTTTGACTACGCAACCAGCCTACTATGCCATCAGGAAGTACTGTGACGACAATTAAAAATAGTGCGCCTTGGAAAAATAGCCAGATTTCAGCAAATTGTTCGCTTAAAAAAGTCCGGGCATAATTAACTAATAAAGTACCGACAATTGCGCCAATTAAAGTAGCGTGTCCTCCGACAGCTACCCAAATTACCATTTCAATTGAAAAGGCAATATCCATTGCTCTGGGTGAAACAGAACCACTTTGAATGGTGTAAAATGCTCCTGCTATACCTGCGATCGCTCCAGAAACACCAAACACCAATACCTTAAAATCTGTAGGATCGTAGCCAGAAAATCTTACCCGGCTTTCATCATCCCGAATCGCTATTAACAATCTCCCAAAGCGTCCGCTTGTCAACCAGCGACAAATACCGTAGGTTGCGGCGAGAAACACCACCGTCAGCGCGTAAAAAACAAATTGCGTTTTGCTATCGCTGACGGTTGCCCCAAATAAAGTTGTAAAATCTATTAGCCCATTTGTACCATTGAATAATTTTTGTTGACCGTTAAAAAAATTGAAAAATACAATCGTTCCGGCTTGAGTCAAGATAGAAAAATAAACTCCCTTGAGGCGGTTTCTAAATACTAAATATCCTAACAACCCAGCCAATAACCCTGGAATTAATACCACAGCAGCTATTGTGAAAGGAAAAGAATAAAAAGGTTGCCAAAATCCTGGAAGTTCCGTAACTCCATAAAGTCCCATGAAATCGGGTAATTCACCAGATGGAACTTGCAGTTTCAGGTACATAGCGATCGCATATCCACCCAAACCAAAAAATATACCATGTCCCAAACTCAGTAAACCAGTATACCCCCAAATCAGATCGATACCCAAAGCCGCGATCGCCAGCGATAAAAACCTGCCCAATAAATTCAACCGAAATTCCGACAGTACCACTGGCATAATAACAATCAGGGAAAGTGCGATCGCCACCACCCCCCCCACCTCAACTAACAATCCTCTCTTCATTCTCCGCGCCTCCGCGCCTCTGCGTGAATTTAAGCATCAACAGTACGTCCCTTTTGTGGAAAAATCCCCCCAGGCTTCCACTGTAAAAACACAATAATCAGTGCAAACACCATCACCTTCGCCATACTCGTCGTAGCGAAAAAAGTAAAGAAATCTGCCAAAGGCTTAACAGGACTCAACAACAAAGCCAAAGTCCCAGAACCAATTAAAAAATTAGCCGTACCAATAGCCAAAGCTGCAATAATACTACCTGTTAAATTTCCCACACCTCCAACAACAACAACCATAAAAGTATCAATAATATAGTTTTGTCCCGTATTCGGCCCCACAGAACCGAGTAAACTAATGGCGCATCCAGCCACACCAGCTAAACCGGAACCAAGTGCAAAAGTAACCGCATCAACTTTTTGAGTCGGGATACCCAAACAAGCACTCATACTGCGATTTTGCGTCACAGATCGAATTCTTAAACCCCAGTTAGAACGTTGTAAAAATATATAAATACCTGCCACACAAATTATTGTTAAAGCAATAATAAATAACCTGGCAAAAGGTAATTGCACGCCACCCAAAGACATCCCCGCTTGTAACCAAGTAGGCGCAGTTACATCCACATTTTGAGCGCCAAACCAAGGTTGAGTTACTGCTAGCTGATAAGTTTGGCTTAATAAATTGCCCGTGAGGATTGTTATCCCCAGCGATAGCGATAACAAAATCGCCACAGCTAAACTACGAACTCTTTCTAAATTTGTACGAGAATTTAAAATCCATAAACCGCCAAAAAACAGCAGAGAAAATATAGCTATACCAATTACTAAAACCCAATTTACGCTACGAACAAATTGCTGAAAAATTAAACTGACTCCCCAAGTTGCCAACAACGTTTCCAGTGGGCGCCCATATAGATAACGAATCACACCTTTTTCTAAAATCAATCCCACAACGGCTGTGAAAAGAAAAGCAATAATCAAAGCCAAAAATATATAACTTTCAAACCACACGCCACCCAATTGTTTGCAGCCATTCTGCACAACAAATGTTGTATAAGCACCAAACATCATTAATTCGCCATGTGCCATATTAATGACACCCATCAATCCAAATATAATGGCTAGCCCCAACGCCGCAATTAATAATACAGCGCCAATACTAATACCATTAAAGATAGCTTCTAAAAAACCTGCTAACACTTGTTTCTCCTTATTTGTCATTAGTCATTTGTCCTTTGCGATCCACTAACGACTAATGACCAATGACTAATGACTAACTAATTAAACTTTTTTGTATTTGCCGCCCTTGTTTGGGTCATTCCAATCACAAGCAAATCCCTTAGTTTCTTTCACAAATTGATTCCAAGGAACTGGTTCAACTGGTGCAGGCGTAGCATAGACAATATCAAATAAACCATCTTGTCTAACTTGGCCAATTCGCACAATTTTAGAAATATGGTGATTGGCATCCATTGTCACTTTACCTTCAGGTGCGTCTAGAGTTTGACCGTATGCCGCAGCCCGCACTTTTTCTAAATCAGTAGTCCCAGCTTTTTCTACTGCTTGTTTCCATAAATAAACTGCCACATATGCTGCTTCCATTGGGTCATTTGTGACTCGATTTTCACCGTATTCTTTTTTGAAAGCGGCAACAAATTTTTTGTTAGCAGGTGTGTCTACTGTTTGGAAGTAATTCCAAGCAGCGTAGTGACCTTTGAGATACTCTACACCAATTGCTTTGACTTCTTCTTCGGCAATACTTACAGACATGGAAGGATATTTGTCTGGTGTTAATCCAGCGCCTTTAAGTTGTTTGAAGAAAGCAACATTGCTATCACCATTTAGCGTGTTATAAATCACGCCACCGTTGGGTAAATTTTGTTTAATTTTAGTTATGATTGGTGTAACTTCTGTGTTACCTAATGGTAAGTAATCTTCGCCAACTGTTTTACCGCCTAAAGCTTCTAGTTGGGATTTAATAATTGTGTTTGCGGTACGAGGAAAAACGTAGTCAGAACCAACTAAAAAGAATTCTTTACCTTTATTTTTTAACAGCCAATCAACAGATGGTTCGATTTGTTGATTTGGTGCAGCGCCAGTATAAAAAATGTTTTTAGAACACTCTTGACCTTCGTATTGTACGGGATACCAGAGCATGTGATTTTTGCTCTCAAATACTGGCTTGACGTTCTTGCGGCTGGCAGAAGTCCAACAGCCAAAAACTACAGCGACTTTATCTTGGTCGATTAGTTTGGTTGCTTTTTCTCTAAAAGTATCCCAGTTAGAAGCACCATCTTCACTAATTGCTTCAATTTGTTTGCCTAAAACACCACCAGCAGCGTTAATTTCTTTGATTGCTAATTTTTCAGCATCAACAACGCTTTTTTCACTAATAGCCATCGTACCACTCAAGGAGTGCAATATACCTACTTTGATGGTGTCACCATTAGCAGCAGCAACAGGAGAAGCGGCGGGAGGAGCAGTTTCTGTAGCAACTGGGGTATTATTGGCACAAGCTTTCAAAAAAATGCTGCTTGTAAAAGTTGCAGAGCCGTAGATTAAAAACTTGCGTCGGTTAAATTCTCTTGTCATATTTTTGATAACTTTTCCTGTCGATCGATTAGCCAACTCATAGAAAGCTGACAATATCAATAATTAAATTGTGATATTAGTGCGATAGTTTACTAGTAAAAAGTGACTTGTTATACAAAATATTTGTTTTTGTCATAAAAAATTAAATTTAAATGTTAACTTTTGTTTACTTGATGCAATTATCATGTCAATATAAATCAGAGGATAGTATTTTAGTACTATCCTCTGATTTAGTTTCAAATCTTCGCTCATTTACAAGGAAGTTGATTTTTAACTGACTGTATGGTTAAGTCAATTAAGCAAAAACGTAAATATTAGCATTGCTCAAAGAAAGTCCAGCGTTGAGAGTAGCAATTTGGGTTTGAGCGATCGCTCCTGTTCCATCTGCATCGAAGGATAAAGAACCGCTATCTCCATCGAAGATAAATCTAGTATCACTCGTTGTAGCTGCCGTACCGAAAGCGAATTGATTAACAGCGATCGCACCGCCAGCAATTAGCCCGCTACCAAAACCCGCCGCATAGATGCAAATTGTATCATCAAGGGCGTTAAAATCAGCGATCGCGTCACTGCCTTCGATGGGAGAGTAAAAAGTAAATAGATCGTATCCGGTTCCACCAGTTAGCGTATCGTTACCAGTTCCGCCAACTAAAATGTCATTACCTCTGCCACCATACAAAAAGTTAGCAGCACTATTACCAATAATAATGTCATCGCCATCACCACCCAAGGCATTTTCTATCACGGTTTCGCCGCTAATAGTTAGGGAAGTTCCATCTAAAGTACTCACAGAACCTGGAGTCAGATCTAGGTAGGAATTGGAAGTAATTGCCGCAGCGTTAATTGTATCGATACCAGAAGTATCAGTTAGAGTTGTGGCACCATAGATGCCATACTCATTAGTGTAGAAATAAGTATCATTAACAGTATCTGCATCGCCATATAAATTTAATTTCCAACTATTAAAGATACCAATATCTGTAGGGCCTAAATCTTTAATTGTAAGCGTCCAATTGCCGCCACTGTTTTCTCCCCAGTGTTGCGTGCTAGAAAACTTAAAGACGATATTGTCTCCCTCATCTTCCTTATTGCCGGGTTGTTGAACGAGAACGCTTTGAGTTCCGTTGGGAGAAGTTAGATAAACAACCAAATCGCCACGATAGGGATGAGTCACATCGAGTTCTACCTCAACAGTGTCAATATCCAAATCTGCGCCAACAGTAAAAGTATGACTGATACCTGCGTTGTCATTATCTGGGATAATCCAGCCTAAATTACCGGAACTCAAAGAAAGACTCTGCTCGTTGTCTAATCGACTTTGCTGGTGCCAAGTTTCTGCTAAACGTACAGCAGCATGAGCATCAACCAATCCAAATCCATAATCTTGGCTGACATGTAAGCCTCCACCATTCCAATTTTTAGCACCATTGTATTGCCAAATATAATCTGCTCCCCATGCGTAAGGATCGTTTTGACGAGCAGAATAGGCGAGAATTTCTTGAATATCTCGATAACCTAAATTGGGATTTGCTTCCAATATTAAGGCAACTACGCCAGAAACCATTGGGGCGGCGGCTGAAGTGCCGTTAAAACTGTAGTTATAGTCGTCGGAATTATAGCCAGCATAGCCGATGCGATCGGTAGTTACAATACTGCCAGATATGCCGCTACCAAAGGCAGAAACGAGAATGGAAGCGCCTGGAGTACTATATGTAGATGCCGAACCATCAGAATTTAGAGCTGCTACAGTAATAACGTGGCGGGAGTTTTGAAAGTTGTGATAGTTGGTATTATCTCCTATTTCGCGTTGGTTACCGGCTGAAAATACGATCGCTGTTCCCAATCCATTACGGCCATTAGCAACAGCATTGGTAATGGCTTGATTTGCTGAAAGGAAAAAAGAATCGTTGAAATTATCATAAAAGCGGTTATAAGGAGAATCCAACCCTCCAAATCCCCAACTATTATTCACAACATCAACATTAACTGAGTTCCACAAAGCATTAGTAATTCCAACAATTAATCCATCGATTGAATTGCTAGAAATAGCCCGAAAGCCTGTTATTGTTGCATTATAGGCAACTCCAACACTACCAACTCCATTATTTTCCGCAGCAATGATACCTGCTACTGATGTCCCGTGATTATCATTTGAATTTCCGTAGGCAGAGAAATTGTTATCGTTAAAGTCATAATCAATTGTTGTGTCATAATTATCATCCAGGTCATAGTGGAGATAATCAAATCCATCATCAATAACACCAACAACAACGCCATTTCCTGTGTAATCATCCCATACATTAACAACGTTAAGATCTAAACCACCAGGGTTATACAAATGCCATTGATAAGGGAATAAAAAATCAGCAGGTAAAGTAACCATATATTTATCTCCTTAATTCTGAAAGTCTGCAAGAGAATGTAGAGGCGTAAAGCTCTACGCCCCTACATATGAGTCATTCGTTAGGAACAATTCTGACGATTAGTAATGTACTTACGTACATAAAATAGAATAGAGAAATCATTGATATAATTCACGCACCTTTGCTGCTTGCTGAGATACAGCATGGTGTATGCAAGATTGCAGAAAACTGCATTGCAATTTCAAAAATGTGTTGCAAAAATTACAATACCCTATTAAAAGCAGTCAGAATTAACGTTAATTGTTACTGTGTTGGCTAAGCATTCCCGTAACTTTACGAGAAACTCGGCTATGTGCAGCGTTGTGCATTCTAGGGTAGAAGGGATAGACAGGCTTGGTTTCATAGCCCCAGGCTTTGGCTTGTGGGCTAAACCTGAGCCTGGTTAACGATTTAGTTATAAAGTAAATATAAAAACAAGGAGTAAGCAAAGTGCGATCGTTTAGGATGCGATATATGAACGTATAAAAACGTTGATTCACCAGAGAGATAAGCTGTAATGCTTTTAAATTACGCAATCACTCCTGAGGTTCATTGAATGTTAATAGCTAACAATCAACAGCCAACGATTAAAGTTTATGCTGATACATCAATCGAAAGTCAAGATTTACCTCAATCACCGACGATGAAAATTTTAATTATTGATGACCACCAATTAATCTTGACTGCAACCTTTAATTTACTGCAACAAGAATATCCAAATGCAAATATTATCAAAGTTAGAAGCGCATTTGAAGCTCTCAGTAAGATTGGCTCTGAGGCTATCAATAAGAATGGGATTTCTTGCTTTGACTTGATTGTGATGGATTTATCCATACCAGAAGATACGGGAATGACAGCCCAAATTGATATAGGGATCAACTTAATTCAACAGTTACTCAAGCAATATCCACAGCAAAATTTGATGGTGCAAAGCAGTTATGTAAAGGCTTTGGTTAGGATAAAACATGAGATTGACGAACATCAAGGTGGATTTGCGATCGCAGATAAAGGATTATCGGAACAGGAAATGTTATCTCGCGTCTACATAGCACTCCAAGGTGCAACTCATACACAAGATATCAAAAATGGTTTAGAACTCAAACCAGAATGGTTAGAAGTTTTAAGATTGGCCTTTGAAGAAGGATTAACAGATAAATTAATATCCGAACGGATGTATAGATCTGAACGTGCAGTTAGAGCATATTGGACAAAAATTCAAGATGTTCTCGGACTTTATCCAGAAGATTGTAAAAAGGAAGGTAAAAATATCCGCATTCAAACAGAAATCCGCGCTCGACAAGAAGGATTAATTGATTAGTTATCTATCGTCAGAATTCAGAATTCAGAATTCAGGAAACATAAATTCAAATCAAAATCTTTATGGTGTGGGTTAATTGGAGAAGAATTCAAAATGAAATCAAAATTCTGTTACTGGCATCGCTTCCAGGAGTGACATTTTTAGTTGTTATAGTAATTGCACGTTTATATGGATTTTTACAAGATTATGAATTGATGGCGTTGGATACGTTTTTACGTTCGCGTCCTGTGGAAAGAACTGATGATAAAGTTGTGATTGTCGGTATTAATGAAGAAGATATTCGCAGACTTGGTTATCCCATTCCAGATGGGGAAATTGCAACAGCGATACAAACAATACAGAAATATAAACCTATCGCTATTGGTCTTGATATAGTTAGAAATTTACCTGTTGAACCGGGTAATAAAAAATTAGTAAAAGTATTTCAAAATTCTAAAAATCTCATTGGTATTGAAAAAATATTACCTCCATATCCCATTTCCCCACCTCCACACTTACCACCACAGCAAATAGGTTTTTCTGACATCGTAGTAGATAAGGATAATAAATATCGTCGCTACCTACTTTGGACGCCATCACCGAAAAACCCTCAAAATCCTGAAGAAGATAAATATTCCTTTGGACTACGGTTAGCACAAGCTTATTTATCTCATCAAAATATTAATATTGAAACTGGCATAGTTGACCAAAATACAATCAGATTTAGAACTACAGAACTGCCGCGCTTTATATCTAACACTGGAGGATATGTCAACGAAAATAGCAGTGGATTAAAGATCTTAATCAACTTTAGGGCTGGTAAAAAGCCCTTTCAAATTTTATCATTGAAGGATATTAACAGTGAAAATTTTAATCCCGAACTGTTAAAAGATAAAGTAGTGATAATTGGAATTGTTGCTAGCAGTGTGCCTGATTTTGTCAATACTTCGGCAACTGTTTATCAACAAATACCTGGGCAAATATATGGAGTAGAATTTCATGCTCACGCTTGTTCTCAGATAATTAATGCAGTAATTAGCGGGCGATCGCTGTTAAAAGTTTGGCCGGATGGATGGGAATATATATGGATAATAGCTTGCGGCTGCTATCCAATAATTCTTTTTTGGTTAACACAATCTTTATGGAAAAATTTACTGGCGGTTGTAGTAGCAGCTTTAGCCTTATTTGCTTTAGGTTTAGTACTGATTTCATCCGGTTGGTGGATTCCCATCGCACCGGGTTTATTAACTTTAATCATAAATGGTTTAGGATTGAGTGGTTTTGCATTTGCTTTATATCAACATAATCAATTATTTAAAATTAAAATGAACGAACGCCAACACACAATTGAACATGCATTTACTGTAATTCATAATGGACCTCTACAAACTTTAGCTAATGTCTTAAGACAGATGCAAGCTCAAAATTGGCCGCATGAAGAGTTAAAATTACAGTTAGAAAAGCTTAATTATGAAATTCGAGAAATTGGCGAATATCTAAAGCTTGAAGCTTTATCTCAAGAAGAAAGCCTTCGTTTGGGTAGCGGTTTAAAGCTTGATTTAAAATGCCCAATACATGAGCTTTTTTATGCAGTGTATAGTAGCACGCTCGAACGCCAGGATTTGGAATATTTGAAAAATATTAAGGTAAAAATTCGCACTTTTGAACCAGTAGACGATAAATATTTGACCGTGCATAACAAACAAGAACTTTGTTTATTTCTGGAAGAGGCTTTATGCAATGTAGGTAAACATGCTAAAGGCGTCAAACGTATCGAAGCTATTGGCAAAAAAGATGAAGATTTTTATATTCTCAAAATTCAGGATAATGGGCTTGGACTTGTTTCATCCCTTGAAAGTAAAGGAACAAAACAACTGAGGAATATTGCGAAAAACTTGGGAGGTGATTTTAGGCGTGAAAGTATTGCTCCCAAAGGAACGGTTTGTGAAATAAGTTGGAGATTAAGAAAATAGTAACACCATAATACATAGTAACTGGAGGGTGATAAATTTATTTCAATATTCCCTTCTCAAATATGAGGCATCAAATGTCACAGGTTTTTAACAAAACTATCAATACCAACTTAGCAACTAGTTCTGTTGTGGGGTTGTTATTGTTTTTCACACCCCTAGCAAGTGCTAATTTTAGACCAAGCGATCGCCAACCTGCAAGCGACTACACCAGAAGCGGAGGTAGTAGAGGATGTCCGAATTTAGATAATAAAATTCCTTTAACATTACTTGCACCCAAAACATACATTGCCTATACAGGTTCTACACGTCCGACTTTTGCAGGTTATGTATCTAGTTCTCAGGAAATAGAATTTCAAATTTTTGAGTTTGTTTCAAACAAAACAGTCACTGCATTGAGTGACCCTATCAAGCAAAAAACATCAGCGGGTATTTTTCAAATATCTCTTCCGGAAAATTATCCAAAATTAACCGTAGGTAAAAAATATTTTTGGCAAGTAGCAATCAGTTGTCCGGGAGACGATTTAGTAGAAAGAGCAGAATTTATGGTTGTAGAAATACCATCTACAATCGAAAACAAATTATTGACTACAGACAATATTTTGCAAAAATCTAATACCTACGCCGCAGCGAATTTGTGGTATGAAGCCTTAGCTGAAGCACTCAACTCAGCTAGTCCTGGAAAACTGGGACAAGCCGGTTCAAATCTCGTTCAAGAGTTCGCCAAATATGAATCAGCTAGAGCCAAAGAAAATGAACAACTAGTTAAAAAGCGGATAGGAAATTTACAAAGAATCGCAAATGAAGAAAAGTGATTATGTTGTGCATATTTTTGTGTTGACGCTTGGCTGTAAAGAGCATCTAGCTTACATATCTAAATTTGATGAAAGTCTTATAGAGTAATACAGTTGAGTTAAAACTCGATCCTCCTTAACCCTCCTTAAAAAGGAGAGAACTAAGCCCCCCTTTTTAAGGGGGGTTGGGGGGATCTTCTAAGGCAAGATAGCGTTAATAGCATAAATATTAGAGTTTTGACAAAAAGTTTTTATAATCATTAATAATAGTGAATGATTATACAATTTTAGCTGCGATCGCTAAAGTTAACTTCTGCTTTTGATTTACCAAATACAGAAGAATAGATATCAAAATATATTGGCGATCGCCATTCTATTAATCTCAATTACTTGCCAGCAAAAACCCATCATGATAATCTAAAACTAATTTAATAAAAATATTTTTTGTGTTAAAAAATAACTTAAATTCTGTGAAAAATATTGATTTAAAGTTGAATAATAAACGAGAAAAACCAAGACTTAAGCACTACAGTATATCCCTAATCTTAAGTTTAATTATTTTCCCAAGTGTTGTATCTGCTCAATCCACTCCGCCACCTGGAGTTAATATTCCGCCAACAACACCAGAAACCCTCGACCAAACGATTCCTAAACCAACCCCCTCACCAACTCCTCCCCCGACTCCACCTGCTGCTTCTCCTGAGATATTAAATTCTCCTGAGACACCAATATCACCGGATACGAGTTTTCCCAGTAGTGAAAGTTTTATGGTGAAAAAAATCGAAGTTCTGGGAGCTACAGTTTTAAAAAATGAAATTGCAGAGTTAATCGAGCTATTTGAAAACCGTCAAGTTACTTTTGCAGAATTGATTCAGCTACGTTCAGATATCACCGAACTTTATATTAAAAATGGCTACGTCACCAGCGGTGCATTTTTACCCAACAATCAAAATCTGACTGATGGTGTCGTACAAATTCAAGTAGTAGAAGGTGAACTAGAAAAAATTGAACTAGGAGGATTGAGAAGATTACAACCAGTATACGTGCGATCGCGTCTGCGAAAAGCCTCGTCTACACCTTTGAATCAAAAACGTTTAGAAGAAGCACTACAACTATTACAACTCGACCCTTTAATTGAACGGGTAAACGCACAATTAACCGCCGGTAGTACTCCCGGTAGCAATATCTTACAAGTAATAATTACCGAAGCACCTGCATTTCATGGCGGAGTATTTGTAGCGAACAATCAAACTCCTAGTATTGGTTCTACCCAAGCAGGAATATTTCTCAGCCATGATAACTTATCGGGTTTTGGGGATAGTTTCACTGCTGAATATGGAATTACTGAAGGACTGAATATATATAATTTCAGCTATACAATTCCCCTAAATCCGAATAACGGTACTCTTGCTTTCCGCGTCAACAATAGTGACAGCCGCATCATTGAAGATGAATTTAGCGAGTTGGATATTAAAAGCGACGCGCAAACTTATTCTCTTAATTATCGCCAGCCTTTGTACCGCAAACCCCAATCCGAATTTGCTATTGGTTTAGGGTTAGATTTACGCCGCAGCCAAACATTTTTACTCAATGATATTCCTTTTTCTTTTTCTGAAGGCCCAGAAAACGGTTTGTCAAAAGTGACAGTAATTCGTTTTTCACAAGATTGGGTGGAACGCAGTGCTAGTAGAGTTTTAGCTGCACGTTCTCAATTTAGTGTTGGTATTGATGCTTTTGACGCTACAGTTAACGACTCCGGTACTGACGGACGTTTCTTTTCTTGGCTAGGACAATTTCAATGGGTGCAGCGGTTATCACCAGGAACAATTTTATTAGCCAGACTAAATGCACAACTGACAGGAGATTCTTTATTATCTTTAGAAAAATTTAGTATTGGTGGAGTTGATACAGTCCGCGGCTACCGTCAAAATGAATTTGTGGCAGACAATGGAATTACAGCTTCAATCGAAGCTCGTATTCCTTTAATATCCTCCAATACATTGCAAGTCGCACCTTTTTTTGATATCGGTACAGCGTGGAATAATCGCAGTACTAATTCCAGTTCAGAGACACTTGCAAGTTTGGGATTAGGTTTAATTTGGCAACCAATTCAAAATTTAAATTTGCGTTTAGATTATGGTATTCCGTTAATAGATGTGAATAGTGGTGGGAATACTCTACAAGATAATGGTTTTACTTTTTCGCTCCGATATCAAGCGTTTTAAGAGGTGATTTATAAAGTAAACCTTAAATTGTAGGGTGCGTTATAGCAACGCTTAACGCACCATGTTTCTGCTACCGAGACTTTGAGCAAGTATAGCTATAGCCTGCACTTTTTCACTAGGGCTAAGGGCAAGAAGTTGTTGTTCTAGCTCTTTAAGTGTCACGAATGTCAATCCTTTGATGTTTTGTCAAGCTACATTTACAATTTTATATTTCACTCCAAGAGTTAACTGCAACAGGACTTACGCAATATGTGATTGAAAACCTTATTCAAGCGTAGCGGTAATTCATGTAGACGCGGAGCGGCTACTCTGCGAGAACGCTAAGAGCGAACCCGCAGGGTATTACCGCTACTTTCGTTATCTTTTGCGTAAGCCCTGTTATATTAAACGCTTAATTACACTCTCGACTCATCACTAAATTACCGTTTGCTAACCGATATATTCCTTGCGGTTCGATAATCGAGTCGCCTTTTTTCCACTGGCTATTTATACTATTATTACTAATATTTTGTACATCACCTGTAGGATAATTTGAGGTTGCTGCATTATTAGGACGAGTAGGCAAACCACCAACACCTGTAATTAAAAAAGTACCTTTTTGCTTAGAACTACGAGCGATACAACTATTAGCAATTAGCCTATTAGTATCAATAGGATTATCTTGTAATTCCGTGAGGCTGTTTTGGATAAAGGTGATATCGGGCACACCGATGATATTACCAGATATTGCACCGCTGGCGTTGATATCGGTGCGATCGCTATTAGCTAAAGACTGAAGATTATTTGCATCAGTTGATGTTTGCGTCGGGCTGTATAATGGTGCAGTCAATAAAGCACGGGTATTAAAAGTAATATTGCCTCCTTGACCTTCAGGTGCAAATGCCAAAATGTCGCTATCTTCTAAAGCAATGATAGTGTTAGCATTTAGGTTAATATTACCTCCATTTGCTTGACCTTTAGAAAGGTCGGTGCGGATGTCACTGTTATTACGCAGACTAATATTTCTCGCAGTAATATTGATATTACCACCGCCTGATTGTTCAGCCCTGGCGCTAATAAAGCTATTATTTGCAGTGTAATTTCCTGTTGCAATAATATTAATATTACCTGCAATACCTTGTCCCTCACTGCGTACAGTAATACCAGCATAATTAGATACATTTAAGTTATTTGTGAATAAAGATATCGTCCCACCATTACCAATAGAATCGGGATTTGTGCCTGCAAATATAGCTGCGTTATAACTATCAATTCTTATACCAGAAATAGTTATACTATCTTTAGCATTTATATTAATATCACCAGCATTTCCACTACTGCTAGTTGAGTTGAGAATTCGTCCGCCATTCAACACTTCAAATGTTCGAGCATTGATGGTGATATTACCTCCATCACTAGAATTATTTGTACTAGCACTGATTTCGCCTCTCTCTGCTAAACGGAAAGAACCTGTATTAATTGTAATGTTTCCTGGTTTTCCAATACTTCCGTTGTCGCTGCTAACTGATATTAAGCTAGGAAACCCATCTGCATCTAGTCCAGAAATAATTACAGCATCGGCAGCATTAATGCGAACATTTCCACCCTCGCCTTGTCCTCCAGGGAGATTTCCATTTGACTCACTAATACCTGCAATAATTTGACCGCCATTTGTTAAGGTAAATTTTGGTGCATTAATCTGAATATCTCCAGCTTTCCCTACAGCACCTTCTCTGATCTCACTAGTAATAACGCTATCATCAATAACTACTCTATCGATACTATTGATAATGATATTACCTCCATTACCTTCACCGAAGGTTGAAGCAGTTATGTCTCCACCAATTAGTTGTACAAATTTACTATTAATAGTTATATCGCCTGCATCATTACCTTTACTTGAGGTTAAAAAGCCAGTAGAAAAAACGTTTGTTTCTGTACCATCTATTTCTATGCCATCACTAGCAGTAATAGTTATGTTTCCCCCGCGGCCGACTTTGCCTTGTCCTTGTCCTCCAGATTGAGCAGCTATAAATGCGCCATTGTTTAAAAATACTCGTTCTGCTTCAATACTAATATTTCCTCCATTACCAACAGAACCATTTGTCTGTGAGTTCAATGCATTCGATGAGATAAAAGACCTATTGGCCATTCTCAGTTCTTTTACTTTAATATTAAGATTTCCAGCATTACCACTGCCAACAGTACTTGCTGATATATTTGAGAACTCATTATTCAGAATTAAGCGATTAGCAATAATTGATAAATTCCCTGCGTTTTCTTGACCGTCAGTAATTGACGATATCATTGCTGCATTATTTAAAATAATTGAATCATCAGCTTTAATTTTAATATCTCCAGGTTTGCCAGCTAAAATGTTTCTAGAACTTATCATAGCGCCATCTGAAAGCAAAACATTTCGAGCTTGTATATCAATACCACTACTGCTACCAGCAGTTCGTGTTTGCGATCTGACTATCTCTGAAGAAGATGTGAATTCTGCTGAAAAAGCTTGACTTTCGATTTGACTATCAATACCAAGTGAAATTGTATCCTCAACTTTGATATTGACCGCACCTGCGTTACCTTTTGTAGCAGTGGAATTAATTGAACTTCCATTAATAAGTTCTAGGGATTGGGCAGAAATGTTGACGTTTCCTGTATTTCCTGTCCCAATACCAAGACTAATAATAGAACTTTTATTTTCTATGCGAATAATTCCATCAGCATTTATGAAAACATCGCCTGCTTTACTTTCAGGAGTGCCTTGATTTATAGGTATAGATGTATAAATATTACTAGAGTTTTCTAGGTTGAGATTATTCGCATTAACTATAACATTACCAGTGCTTGCACCAAAACTAAAAGCAGCAGAAACATTCACAAGTGAAATATCTGTTTTCGGTACACCATCAGGAAAAGTCAAGCTGAAATTGTTGTTATCAATATTGAGTCCTACTGTTCCTGGTGCGCTTAATCCACCAATCTCTACCCTACCGCCTCGTGCTGCAACTAATCCTCCATCCATTAATATTTGCCCTGTAGATTCAGGCGTAGGTGACACACGACCACCAAGTAATATTAAACTTTTATTGTTTGGGACTGCTAAAATACCTCGGTTTTCAATCGAGTTTGCACCTTGATTGGCAATTTGATTAAATAAAAATGCTGTAGGATTGATACTTAGTAAAGTATTTGGTGGTGTGACTGGGGAAGTTAAAGAAAATTCAGCACCACCAGGAAATTGAATTGCATTAGCTGTGGTAGCTACAAATGAACCACCAATATTTAATCGGGCATTTTCTCCAAATATAATACCATTGGGATTCATCAAAAATAAATTAGCAGTACCTTGGGTGCGAATGAATCCTTGAATATCAGAGGCGGTTCCGCCAGTTACTCGTGCAAATATATTACTAATACTGGAATCGTTGAGAAAAATTCCTGCACCACCATTAGGAATACTAAAACTGCTGAAACTGTGGAATAGGTTTGTGTTACCTACAGTTGTGCCACCTTGAATAAAAGAAAATGGGCCATTATCTGTAACTTGTGTTCCTAATGTTTGGTCTGCTGTTACTTGAGCTAAGGCGCTGATATTTGTTGTAAAAGTAAAACTTAGAATTAGTCCAAAGGGTAAAGAGTAATTCCAGTAATTTTGATTAATCACAGTTTTTATCTGTCAGTTTATTTGAGAAGATGGATTTGTGTCACGCGGAGGCGCAGAGTCGCAGAGAAGAGGAGTTGAGAAGAGTTGGTCTTGAGATTTTAACGACATTCTCGGCTCATTATTAAGTCACCATTTGCTAGCCGATAAATACCTTGAGGTTCGATGATTGAGTCACCTTTTTTCCATTGGTGGGCTGTACTATTATTGCTGATATTTTGTATATCATCTGTAGGATAGCTGGAAGCTGAAGCATTACCGGGACGAGTAGGTAAACCACCAACACCTGTAATTAAAAAAGTGCCTTTTTGCTGAGGACTACGAGCGATACAACTATTAGCAATTATCGCATTAGTATTAATAGGATTATCTTGTAATTCCGTGAGGCTGTTTTGGATAAAGGTGATATCGGGCACACCGATAATATTACCAGATATTGCACCGCTGGCGTTGATATCGGTGCGATCGTTATTATTTAATGACTGAAGGGTATTTGTATCTGTTGACGTTTGCGTTGGACGATATAGAGGTGAAGTCAACAAAGCACGAGTGTTAAAAGTAATGTTACCACCTTGACCTTCTGGCGCAAAGGCGAGAATATCGCTATCTTCCAAGGCAATAATAGTATTAGCGTTGAGGGTAATATTACCTCCATTACCTTCACCTGTAGATAAGTCGGTGCGGATATCGCTGTTATTCTGCAAGCGAATGTTTCTCGCAGTGATATTAATGCTACCACCGCCTGCTTGTTCGGATTGTGCGTTTACAAAACTATTACTCGCCCTAAAATTACCCTTAGCAGTAATATTAATATTGCCTGCAACACCTCTTTGATTACTCCTTGTAGAAACTCCGGCAACGTTATTAGGTAAGTTTAAATCGCTTGTAAATAAATTAAAGTTAGTTGTAGATAAGAATATTGTTCCGCCGTTTCCAGTAGAACTAGTGCCTGCAAATAGACCAGTGATATTATTTGAGTTGGTAGAGATAGTGATACTATCTGCGGCATTGATGGTAATATCACCAGATTTACCACTGCCAACAGTTCCTGTAGTTATCAATCCACCATTTGATGCTTCAAATACACGAGTATTGAAAGTTATATTACCGCTGTTACTAGAATTACTAGTTGCTGCTGATACAAAAGCATTGTCTGTTAGACGGAAATAATCTGTGTTGATTATGATATCTCCACCTTGACCAAGCGTCCCACTTTGGGTTTCGCTTGATATTCCACTTGCATCTCCATTTATATTAGTTCCTGAAATAGTTACTGCATCACCAGCATCAATGCGGATACTTCCGCCGTTACCTTGTCCACCAGGCAAATTTTCCGTTGCTTCAGCAATTAAAGTACTAATAGCACCGCCGTTAGTTAAATTTAGTCTTCGTGTCTGAATTTTAATATCTCCAGCATTACCAACTCCGCCTGCTCCTACACGACTATCGATTATACCGTTGTCAACAATAACCCCATCATTGCTGACAATAAAGATATCACCAGCATTACCCTTGCCAAAAGTTCCAGCGCTGATAGTTCCATTTGTTAACTGCAAACGTTTAGTATTAATTGTTATATCACCGCCATTACCTACAGGTTTAACTTGTGTAGAGATCAAACTACGAAAATTAGCATTTGAGCTAATTAAATCAACAGAATCTGATGCATTGATAGTAATATTACCTGCATCACCACCCAAATTATTAACGGCTCCTACTGTGATATAACCGCCATTTTTCACCAGGAGATTTTTAGTGTCTAGTGTTACATCACCAGCACGACTACTGCTAAAAGTCGTGGCAGAAATACCAGTAATTCTATCTATTGAACCTTTGGTATCGATTTCTATTAAATCAGTAGCTGTAATATTAATATCTCCGCCACGTCCAATTGTTTCACCTGGTTTTGGTTCTCCAGAAACAGAAAGTATACTTCCATAATTTGTTAAAGTAATTGTTCCAGTTTTAATATTTATATTGCCAGCATCACCGACATCAGATAGAACTTCGGGAGAAGAATTAGCAGATGCAGAAATAAAAGAATTATCCAAACTAATATTCCGAGCCGCAATATTAATATCGCCACTGTTACCACCAAAAGTACTAGCTGAGATTTGAGACTGGTTTTGCAGATTCAAATAATTGGTAGTAATCGATAAATTACCTGCTTTTGCTTTTCCATCAGAACTTACAGATAATATTGCAGCTAAATTGTTCAAACTAATTGTATCAAAAGCCTGAATTTTAATATCTCCAGAATCATTTGCAAAAATGTTCGTAGCACTTATCAAAGCACCATCTGTGAGCAAAAGATTTCGTCCTTGGATATCAATACCACCGCTTCTCCCGTAGGTTGGCGTTCCTGAAAACGTTTGTTCTGTAGATATAGAGGTGTCGCGTGGTTGAACCGCGCTTGCAATCAGACTACCGAAACCATTAGCGTTTGTTCCAGATAGGGAAACTGTATCTTCAACTTTGATATTAACAACTCCTGAATTACCCTCTGTGGCAATTGCTTGAATACTACCACTATTAATTTGTAGCGATCGCGCACTAACATTGATATTACCACTATCTCCAATACCTAAAGCAATATTTCCAAAAATGCTATTTTCATTGAGTGTTACAATTCCAGTAGCATTAATAGTAATATCACCTGATTTCGTATCAATAGTTCCTTGATTTGAATTTATACCAGTAAAGAAATAACTAGAATTTTCTAAATTCAAATTATTAGCATTAACTACAATATCACCACCACTTGCACCAGTAGCAATGGCAACAGATCGATTGACAAGTGAGATATCTGTTTTCGCCATACCATCAGAAAAAGATAAGCTTAAATTGTTGCCATCAACATTAAGTCCTACTATTCCTGGTGCAGCTAACCCACCAATCTCTACCCTACCGTCTAACGCGGCGAGTTGTCCTCCATCTATTAAAATTTGTCCTGTAGATTCAGGTGTAGGTGAGATGCGACCGCCAAGTAGGATTAAACTTTTATTATTGGGAACCGCCAAAATCGCACGATTTTCTATTGAGTTTGCCCCTTGGCTAGCAATTTGATTAAATAAAAATGCTGTAGGATTAACGCTGAGTAATGAATTATTGGGTGTAACTGGAGAAGTTAAGGAAAATTCTGCACCGCCAGGAAATTGAATTGCATTAGCTGTGGTAGCTACAAATGAACCACCAATATTTAACTGGGCATTTTTTCCAAAAATAATACCGTTGGGATTCATCAAAAATAAATTAGCAGCACCTTGGGCATAAATCAATCCTTGAATATTAGATGCTGTTCCACCAGTTACTCGTGCAAAGATATTACTAATGTTGGAATCGTTAAGAAAAATTGCTCCGCCATCATTAGGAACGCTAAAACTGCTGAAACTGTGAAATAAATTTGTATTGCTAACTGTTGTGCCACCTGAAATATAAGAACCTAAGCCAATATCTGTAACTTGTGTTCCTGAAGTTTGGTCTGGTGTTACTTGAGCTAAGGCGCTAAAGTTTGTTATAAAACTTAAACTAATTGATAGCCCCAAGCGGCAATACCAATTTAAATAAGATTGATTAATCATGAGATAAATTTATGTAAATCTAAAGGCTCAGATCCCCGACTTCTCCAAGAAGTCGGGGATCTTGTTGTTCGGTATTACACAGCAATCATATTACCAGAGATTGCACCACGGACTAGTTTTGATATTGAAGCGATCGCTCTTTTTCACCGAATCCTGACTAATCGCTAATCTTCTGCATATCACCAGCTAAATTACAATGTAGTTTTCTGCAATCTGCCATACAGAATCTTGCATATAACACTGCATAAAACCTGAGCGAATAATTTTCGTACTTTTCTTACTCTATATTTTGTTCCTCGGTTTCTCAGCCTTATTGTCTATTCCCTGACTCTGCAAATTAAGTTCAGAAATCAAACCTGTTCCTTATTTTCTCTAAGAGGATGTCTGAAAAATTTCTGGGGTTGTATTTAATACTTGTAGATCCCCCTAAATCCCCCTTTTTAAGGGGGACTTTGAGATATTTCTCCACTTTTTAAGGGGACTTTGAGATATTTGCCCCCTTTTTAAGGGGGGTTAGGGGGGATCGAACGAAATATTTAATACTCCTCAGACATCCTCTAAATATATTTACTCAACAACCAAAATAATCATCTGATTTTGATTCCAAAAAGGAGAAACAAATGTCTACTTTTGTTAGTTCTACTGGTGGTGTTCCTAAAACTGGTTTAGTCTATGTAGATAGTTTACTATGGGGCAGTCGTTGGAAGATTGAAAACGATAATAGAAAACTGACTTATTCTTTTGTTGATAACAAATCTTGGGATGATGAATTCTATAATGCTGAAATCAATGCCTATACTAATGCAATCAAAGCTTGGTCAAATGTAGCTAACTTTCAGCTAGAATATTCTGGCTTTAACGATCCTCAAGCTGAACTAACCTTTCATAGTGTTGATTCTTCTGTTATTGGTGGTGATGGCGTACTAGGTAGAGCATACCCACCAGGAGAATCCTCTGGCCTTTTTGGGACAGGAGATGTTCTAATTAATTGGGAATTTTATCAAGACGATCCTGATGCAGAACTCTTAGTTGGTAGCTACTACTATGACACTTTTGTCCACGAAATCGGTCATGCTTTGGGATTAGCTCATCCTCATGATAATGGAGGGAGTTCTTCTATTTTTCCTGGCGTTGATAACTCTGAAGATTTTGGCGACTACGGACTTAATCAGTTTGTGACGACAATTATGTCTTACGTTGATATTCAAAGTCCCTATTCTCCAGGGTACGATGCAAATTGGGGTTTTGCTGCTGGACCAATGGCGTTTGATATTGCAGCAATCCAACATATTTACGGTATTAATAAGACATACAACACAGGAAACAATGTTTATTTACTGCCAACTTATAATGGCGTTGGAACTTATTGGTCTTGTATTTGGGATGCAGGCGGAACAGATACAATATCTGGTCAAGGCGCAACTAATTCAGTAATTATCGACTTGAATAATGCGACTTTACAGAATAACGATCCTGATGCTGGTGGCTTTATTAGTCAAGTTGTTGGTATTAAAGGAGGATTTACCATCGCCAATTCCCAAGGCGGTATATCTGTGATTGAAAATGCCATCGGAGGCAATTTTAATGACACTTTAATCGGGAATCAATACAATAATTATTTGTCTGGGGAAGGCGGAAACGATGTCATTGATGGAAAAGCTGGAAACGACAGTCTTTTAGGTGGCGCGGGAAATGACACGCTTTATGGCGGCGCTGGGAATGATACCCTCAATGGCGGTAGTGGCAATAATAGTTTATATGGCGGCACTGGCAACGATCGCTATATATTCACTAGTGATAATTACATAACTATCACCGAAAACGCTAATGAAGGTACAGACACAGTTGAATCTGCTTATAGCTTTAATTTAGGGCCAGCTTATTTAGAAAATCTGATTCTTACAGGCACATCTGCAATCAACGGTACTGGTAACGCTCTCAACAACACAATCACTGGTAACGGCGCTAACAATCAACTCAATGGCGACACTGGAAATGACACATTAAATGGTGGCGGTGGTAATGATACCCTAACTGGTGGTACTGGCAATGACAGCCTCATTGGTGGTACTGGTAACGACATTTTGGTTGGGAGTGCTGGCAGCGATACACTCACTGGTGGTACAGGCACAGATCGCTTTACATTTAATTCTCGCACTGAAGGAACCGACAAGATTACTGATTTTAGCGTAGTTGACGATACAATTGCCGTTTCTAAGGCTGGTTTTGGCGGCGGCTTAGTTGCTGGTGTCGCCATCGCTGCTAGTCAATTTTTCATTGGTTCGGCAGCAACTACAACTAGCCAAAGATTTCTTTATGATAAAGGTATCGGTTCTCTGTTCTTCGACCAAGATGGTACGGGAGCGATCGCTAAAATCCAAATTGCCACACTCAATGCTGGATTGTCCCTAACCAACGCAGATATTTTCGTTGCTGCTTAGAGATTTTTAATCAATAAATCATTAGACTTCTTGCATAAGTCGGGAAAAGGGTAAGGGTAAAGGGGGAAAGGTTTGGTATTTTCCCTTTCCCCTTTAACCTTTTCCCTTTTCCCTTTTCCCACAAGAGTGCAAAAAGCACTTTTGCACTCTTGTGGGGTAGGCATCTTGCCTGCCCTAATGTGCTTAATCCTCAGCTACACTCTCGACTCATCACTAATTGTCCATTCGCTAGTCGATACACTCCTTCTGGTTCAACAATCAAATCGCCCTTTTTCCATTGACTAGTTACACTATCATTGGCAACATTCTGTACATCACCTGTAGGATAAGTTGAAGCTGAAGCATCCCCAGGACGAGATTGTAAACCACCAACACCTGTGATTAAAAAAGTACCTTCTTGCTTGGGACTACGGGCAATACAACTATTAGCAATCAGCGCATTAGTATCAATGGGATTATCTTGTAATTCGGTGAGGCTGTTTTGGATAAAAGTGATATCAGGCACACCAATGATATTACCAGAAATTACACCAGTAGCATTAATGTCAGAACGATTATTATTATTTAGTGACTGAAGACTATTTCTGTCAGCTAATGTTTGTGTAGGGTTATAGAGAGAATCACTAAACAAAGCAGGAGTTTTAAAAGTAATATTACCGCCTTGACCCTCTGGTGCAAAAGCGAGAATGTCGCTATCTTCTAAAGCGATAATGGTGTCAGCATTGAGGCTGATATCACCTCCAGTTGCTTGCCCTGTAGATAAGTCGGTACGAATATCACTATTATTGCGTAGACTAATATTTCTTGCAGTAATATTAATATCACCACCGCTTGATTTTTCAGAACTTGCACTGACTAAACTATTATTCGCACTGTAATTACCTTTAGCAATAATATTAATATCACCTGCAATACCTTCTCCTTCACTGCGTGCAAAAACTCTAGCATCATTAGCTAGATTTAAGTTATTTGTGGATAAATATATTGTCCCCCCATTACCATTAGAGTTTGCTGTTGTAGTTGTAAATATACCGCTAACTGAGCCAAAAATAGTAATTTCATTTGTAGCATTGATCTTAATACTACCAGCATTGCCACTACTGTTAGTTCTTGTCAAAACTTGCCCTCCAGTAAATGCTTGAAATACACGAGTATTAATGGCGATTTCACCTCCATTATTAGAATTACTAGTATCTGCCCTGACATTCCCGTTGTTTTCTAAGCGAAAATAATCTGTGTTAACTACAATGTCTCCTGCCTGACCGATACTTCCCTTACCATTTTGAGTAGATAATAAGCTAGTAAATCCATTGGCATTAGTTCCGGAAATTATTAGAGCATCAGTAGCATTTATAAAAATAGTTCCTCCCTTACCTTGTCCTCCAGGGAGATTTTCTGTTGACCCACTAATCTCTGCAATAATTTGACTGCCATTATTTAAAGTTAATCTTGATGTCTGAATTGTAATCTCACCGGCATTACCCGCCCCACCTTCTCTGATCTCACTAGAAATATCAGCATTATCAAGAACTACACCATTTTTGCTGTTAACAAGAATTTTCCCTCCATCACCTGTGCCAAAGCTTGCAGTATTAATACCTCCATCTGTTAATTGTAAAAAGTTAGTATTAATAGTTATATCGCCTGCATTACCAGTATCGCTCGCAGCATTTATTTCTTTACTACTATTCCATAATATTTGTTCTGCATCAATAGTAATATCACCTCCATTACCTCTTGTAGGTGAATCAGTGCTAAAAGCAGAAATAAAAGAATTATCTTCTGCATTCAGTTCTGTAGCTTTAATATTTATATTTCCTGCACTCCTACCTTGAATATTAATTGCTGATATATTAGAATCATTATTCAGACTCAAGCGATGAGTAATAATTGATAAATTACCCGTATTTTCTAGTTCTAAAGTACTTGTATCAATAGAAGCTCGATCGTTCAAAATAATTGATTCATCAGTTTGAATATTCACATTTCCACTTCTACTTGCTAACAAGCTAGTGTCTTGAAGTAAAATATTTTTTGCCCGAATATTAATACCACCAATACCTTGATTGTTGATTGTGCTATTTTCACCAGACAAAGTAATTGTATCCTTAACTGTGATATCAATAGGATTTGTGTTACTATTGATTCCATCTGCAAAAATTCCACTACCTATAATTTCTAATGATTTGGCAGTAATATTTATATTTCCTGTGTTGCCTGTTTCCACTCCTATATTACCAATAAGACTTCCATCTTCTAAGCTAACAATTCCATCAGCATTAATTAAAATATCACCTCCTTGAATTTGAGATGAACCTGGGTTGGTTCTACCTGTATAGATATTGCTATTAACTAATTTAAGATTATTGGTATTCACTACAATATCACCGCCAATTGCACCAAAAACAGCAACGAGAGATTGATTTCCAAGTGATATATCTGTTTTTGCTACATTATCAGGAAAACTCAGGCTGAAATTGCCGCCATCAATATTCAGTCCTACTGTTCCAGGTGCAGTTAATCCACCAATTTCGACTCTACCATCTTGTGCTATAGTTCGGCCTCCATCCATTAGAATTCGACCTGTAGATTCAAGTGTAGGTGACACACGACCACCAAGTAATATTAAACTTTTATTGTTACGAACTGCCAAAGTTCCTTGATTTTCAATTGAGCTTGTACTTTGAACAGCAATTTGGTTAAACAAAAATGCTGTAGGATTAATACTGAGTAAAGTATTGTCTGGTGTAATTGGTGAAGTTAGGGAAAATTCAGCCCCGCCAGGAAATTGAATTGCATTAGCTGTGGTAGCTACAAAGGAACCACCGATATTTAATCTGGCATTTTCTCCAAATATAATACCATTGGGATTCATCAAAAATAAATTAGCAGCACCTTGGGCATAAATCAACCCTTGAATATCAGATGTTGTCCTGCCAGTTATTCGCGCAAATATATTGATAATGCTGGAATCATTGAGAAAAATTCCCCCACTGCCATTAGGAATACTAAAACTGCTAAAACTATGAAATAGATTTGTATTACCAATAGTTCTTCCACCTTCAATAAAATAAAATGGGTCATTCTCTATAACTTGTGTTCCCAATGTCTCATCAGCTGTAACTTGAGCCAAGGCGTTGATATTGGTTGTCAAAGCAAAGCTCAGGATTAGCCCAAAAGTTAAGCGTAATTTTGAATAATACTGGTTAGTCACAATTCTATTTAACCGCTTTTAACGCTGTAATTAAAGACGTAAAAATAGTAGCTTGTTTCAAATGACATGTAAATATAGGAGAATTCAGAATTCAGAATTAATAAATCTTAAGTATGGTAGGTTATACCGTAGGCTAACGCACCGTCAACAATTCAAGGTGCGTTGCGCTATCTCACAACACACCTGACATCAAATTTATATTTATTCACTATAAATTGAACTTTTAGCACCGACTTACTTAAATGCCCCGATCGCTGATTTCTAATAAATCGATTAAAGAGCGATCGCACTTTATTCTTTTGGCTGTAAACCCAACTCACAAATTGTTTTTGCTTCATCAACAGAGTAACTTTGACCTAAATCTATTTGTGATTCTTTGCACCAGCCCTGTCTAAACCACTCATAGAGAACGGTTTCGGTCGAAGTTCCGGAGACAAATTGCTGGGTTTGTTTTTTAGATGGTCCTTCTGTATTAGGGCTACATTTTTTGCTTCTCCATCCGTTACCTTCTAGCCATGTTGTCTCACTTGCACCCAAATCAATTAAGTAACGTCCATTAGATTCTGATACTGATTTAGCCACATATTTTTGAGTAATTAAACGTTGAACGCACTCAGCCAAACTAGTTTTTTGACATTCAGCTAATGCCGCATCTGCTGAGATACCTAAATTAGTATATTCTTTAATGCATTGCAGATATGCTGCTTCTTGTGCTTGAACTAGTGTTTCACCGAAGGGAATGCCACTAAAGAATATTATGACTGTGGTAGTCATGAGTACTTTGTGCAATTTATTCATCATGATTTGTGAGAAAGTAATTTTTACCTCTTATATATTTACTTCATAAATAAAATCTGAAGAATACTTAATAATGTTGTAGCAATTGCAGAAAACTACATAGCCAACATGCCTGAAATTTGCTATGGCTAATTACTTACGTAAATATTCTTGCAATGAGTTGACAAATATACAATTCATCTGATTTTATTTTTAATAAGCCTATTTATAATCACTATTAACCTTTGTTTTACCGTGGTCAAAAAATTTTCTAAATCAACTACTCATTATTGGTTAACAATTCTATTTTTTGTCAGTTTCACGTTTTGTGTTTGGTTGAATAATGTGCAGTTGACAAACCCACAAATAAGTATCGGTAAGTTAGTCCAAGCTCAAACTCCCAATGCTGATGAATTGATTAACAAAGGTGTTGAAAGCTATAAAGCAGGAAACTTCCTTGCTGCGATTCAATCTTGGGAAGCAGCTTTAGAGTTATACGAACAAAAGAAGAACTATAATAATGTGGCGATCGCCAATGAAAATTTAGCACGAACTTATCAACAATTGGGTCAAAACGAGCAAGCCTTGAATTATTGGGAGAAAGTGAATAATTACTATCTCTCTCAACAAAACTGGCAAAAAGTAGGGCGAACCTTAACAGAGATAGCGCAAGCTTATAGTAATTTTGGACAAACAGAAAAGGCAATTAATTTTTTATGTGGTGTTGATGCCAAAAATATCGAAAAACTAGCGTGTCAGCAAGGTAGTGCATTACAAATAGCTTTGCAGCAACAAGATAAAACAGGAGAAATTGCAGCATTAGGAAGTCTTGGCGAAGCTTATCGGCTGCGAGGCAATTATGATATAGCAATTCAATATCTCGAAGCTGCTAAAAAAACTAATAATCAAACATATAATTTTGCCATCCTCAATAGTTTAGGAAATGCTCGCGCTAGCCGCGCCCAACTTTGGAATTTACGCGCCAAATCTGCTCAACAACAAAGTGTTGATAAAGCTAGTGAGTTCCAGCAAAAAGCAAACAATGATTATCAGCAAGCACTGACATATTTTCAATCAAGTCTCAAAGAAGCTCGTCAACAAGATAATAAATCTGGTGAAATCCGCAGTCTGCTCAATCTGATTCAGCTTTTTTATCACTCGAAAACCATCAGTTTAATATCTCAAGATAGGTTAGACGCAAATATCGAAGAAGCTTTAGAACTGTTGGATAGATTACCTGATTCTGTTAATAAAGTCTATGCAGCGATCGATTTAGCTAATTTGCCTGCTGTTGATGAAGAATTAACTTCGCCATTAACTCAATGTTTTGCAAAGCCAAAATTAGCAAATGCCCAAGCAAAGGAATTACTCGATCGAGCTATCAAAATTTCTCAAAGGCTGCAAGATTCCCGTTCTGAATCTTATGCTTTAGGGGTGCTTGGTCACTTCTATGAATGTCAAGAAACAAATCCTCAACTAGCTTGGGAATTAACTAATAAGGCTATTTGGTTAGCAGATCAAAAATTAAAAGCTAAAGATAGCTTATATTTATGGGAATGGCAAGCGGGAAGAATTTTAGAAGCACAGAATAAAAATAATCAAGCACTTCCTTTTTATCAACGAGCCTACACTACACTAGAACAATTACGCAACGACATTCTCATTGCAGACCGAGATTTTCAATTTGATTTTCGTGATATCATCGAGCCAGTTTATCGTCAACTAGCACAACTGCAATTAGAATTTGCTTCAGCAAATAATACTAGCAATAAACAACTTAGTAGCCCAAATTTAAATGCTGCCTTAACTACAATAAATTCCCTAAGGCTAGCAGAAATCCAAAATTACTTTGGGAATGATTGTATTTTAAGTGCCATTAATAATAATAATGTCACCGAAGTCGTAGCAGACAATACTGCATTTATTAGTTCAATCGTCCTCAAAGAGAAGACAGGGTTTATCTTAATTCTACCCAATCAAGAGAGGCGTTTGCAATGGATAGATAAAAGCCGGGAGACTCTAAGAAAAGAAATTAATAACTTCCGTGAAGGCTTAAGTAAAGGCAAGCGAGATGTTAACTATAATACCAAAGATGCAGCAAATCTTTATGAATTAATTATTCGCCCCTTTGAAGAAGATTTAAATGCTCAGAAAGTTCAAACTTTAGTATTTATCCAAGATAGCTTTTTGCGTAATGTGCCAATGGCTGCACTTTATGACAAAAATGGCAAGAAATATTTGATTGAAAAATATGCGATCGCCACTACTCCCAGCTTACAATTAACTTCAACGCAAAAAGTCAATATCAAATCAAGTAGAGCTTTAGTTTTAGCTGTCAGTCAAGAAGCGAAAATCGACAATCGATTATTCGATCCCTTAACGAATGTTCCGTTAGAAATTAAGATACTCCAAGAACAATTTGCAAATACTAAAAAGCTAGAAAATCAAGAGTTTACAGTTAGTAATTTAGAAAAAGAAATTCAAAACACAGCCTACCCAATTATTCACGTTGCAACCCACGCCCAATTCGGCACAATTCCCGAAGATACCTTCCTCGTCACCGGAAATAATGACAAACTCACAATTAACCAACTTGAAAAATTGCTGCGTCAAACTAGTAATAGTTCTAACTTAGTTGAATTATTAGCACTCACCGCTTGTCAAACAGCAGTTGGCGATGATAGATCAACTTTAGGGTTAGCGGGTGTAGCGTTACAAGCTGGTGCGAAAAGTGCAATGGCTTCATTGTGGTCTGTCGGGGATGAGTCTACAGCCAATTTAGTAGCAGAGTTTTATAGTAAGTTACGCGAATCAAAAATGAGTAAAGCACAAGCTTTACAAAGCGCCCAATTAAAACTGATTAATGCCAAAGAAACGGTAATTGACATCCAATATAATCATCCTTATTATTGGGCACCATTTATTATTATTGGAAATTGGCTGTAATCGGCTATAGGAGACCGATTTGATTTATGAAAATTGATACGCTATTAAGTTTCAAAAATCAAATATGAGTCCTATATTCCACATTTAAACTCAATAAGGTTCAGTTAAGATCCCCCCGCCTACGGCGACCCCCTTAAAAAGGGGGTAAAAGAAGGTTGTCAAGCCTTTTTAAGGCAGGGCTGTTTCATTTCCTAAAATACAGCGTATTTCGGGTAAATGAAGTACACTCTTAGGGGCACAATATATTGTGCCCCTACGATTATCTGTACCTAATCAAGTTGCAATGTGCTGTAGGTAAAATTGCAAGATTCAGAGAGATAAAAATTGAGAGCAAGCGCACAATTATAGTAAAAAATTTTTGGGACTTCAACCAAATATGCGATTTTTATTTGCGCCTTTGCGTAAGATTATCCTCTTAATAAATCCCCAAAAACAACGAATGAAACAGCCCCCTTTTTAAGGGGGGTTGGGGGGATCTTCAAGGAATATACGTTAACTGAAGCGAATTTTTTAGCTTGCTCAATTGATTCTGATTTCTGAATTCTGACTCCTGAATTCTTCTTCAACATCTAGCTTATATAATTTTATCTTCCTTGCCAGCTGCAAAATTAGCAAAACGCTCTGCTAAGGGTGGTACGATAACAAGCGGGTTGCTAAATCCAGAAAACATATGAATGTTTTCAAATCCAGGAATAGCACCAATTAAAGGAATTTGATTGTTACTAAATGCCACTAAGCAATGATGCCAAGTTCCTGGTAAATTCCCCAAAGCTGGTAACACTTCCCCAACAGTTTCTCGCAACCATCGTTCGCTAGCCTGTGAGTTTACCTCAGCATTAGGATCTGTAAGAACGCGGCTAATTTGACCCAAACGCAAGCTACCATCTTGAAACTGAATTGCACCAGCATCTAAAATTGCTGGTACTGGTTCGTTACCCGGTTCATCCCACAATCTATCGACTTGAGTAGATTGTGCTTCTAATTGAAACCGTTGCCCATTTGCTGGCATAACTAAGGTGCGTAACCTCACATCAACTGGTGCAGTTTCAATTATTTCTGCGTGGGTAAAATATATTTTAAAAGCAATACCAGCAGATTTTAATAGTTGGCGGCTAAGTCCACCCGCACAGATGACGACATTTGCACTGTGGTAAGTTGCATTGCTGGTTTGTACGCCATTTTCCAATATCTGCAATACTTTGTTAACTTCCACTTCACCTCCACTACGCAAAAAAGCTTGAATGTAAGCTTGTGCAGTTTTTTGGGGATGAATATGGGCGTGTTTAACAGTTAAAGCACCAGATATCGTCTGTTGATTTATTAGCGGTTCTAGTTCGCCAGCTGCTTCTGGGGTGAGTAAACGCGGTACAACAGCACAATTACTATATAATGCAGCGATCGCCTTTGGGTCACTAGCTGCTGAAATAGTTAGTAATAGATCTAATTCCCGAAATTCGATATCAGCGTCTAACTCTTGAGATAGGATATGATAGCGAGCGATCGCATCTTCACACAATTGCCGAGTTGCTGGGGTAGTACCTGACCAATAAGCAAGCCCACCATAACTATAGCGAGTAGCATTCTCTGGTGTTTCATATTCTTCCACCAAAAGTACGCTAAAGCCTGCCTTACTTAACTCATAAGCAAGCGTAGCACCAGTAATCCCACCACCAACCACAATCCAGTCGTAAGTTTTCATAATAAGACCAAAGAATTCAGAATTCAGAATTCAGAATTTAGAAATCAGAATTAGTCTGTGTTGAAAATTGGGAACCGCCACAAGATGTAGAGACGTTGCATTCACAAGATGTAGAGACGTTGCATTCACAAGATGTAGAGACGTTGCATTGCAACGTCTCTACAAGGATTTTGATACACGTACAATCGTTTTTATAAATAAAATCAGCAACGCCGTTCCCTGTTCCCTAGTATATATAGATTTGCTGCGGTGTTCGCTGTTTATTTATTCGCCACTCAAACTACAATTCCCAAGCTGAATTCTGACTCCTGACTTCTGAATTCTATTTAATATGTTGCTTGTAACCGTTGTAAAAGATATTCTCCCGCAAGGATAGGCGGATAGATAGGCGATTGTTCTTTTTGGCAACTCTCCAAACAAGCGATTTCTACATCATCATTGGGATGGCAGAAAAAGGCAATAGAATAGCGAGACTGGTTTACTCTATCATCGTTGGGAATCATTACCCGATGCTTAGTGGAACAAAACACATGATTTGTCCACCTCTGCATCAAATCACCAGTATTAACTATAACAGTATCAGGAATTGCAGGCGCTCCAATCCATTCTCCTGCTGTTGTTCGTATCTCTAAACCGCCGACTGCATCTTGGAAAAGCAAAGTAATACTGCCATAATCGGAATGTTCCCCTGCACGTACTTGTCCGGGTTTTGGTGGTGTTTGTAATGGGGGATAGTGGAGCGATCGCAAGGTATGATTGTGTTGGCTGTGCCTCATCGTAAAAAAATCTTCCGGCAATTCCAACGCCAAAGCAAATGTTTGCAACACGGTGTTAGCCAATTGCGTGCAACTATCATAAAAATCCACAATACAACCATCCATCCCCACAGCGCCTTTTTTGCTAATATTAAATGCCTCTTTTAAGTCACCGGGTTTATTCGGGTCAAGGCGTTCTCTCTCAATAGCAACATATCCTGTATTATTAAATTCATCACTCCAAGCTTGCCTTTGCTTAACTTTTAAAGGTAAATTGAAGAAAGATTTACTGTAATTAAATACTTGCAATATTAAGTCTTTTGAGATTCCTGAATTTTGCAAATACATAAAACCGATTTCATTACAAGCTTGGTAAATTTCTTTTACAACAGCTTGCCGAGTTGTTGCATTGCCATTAATAAAAGCAGTCAAATCAATTATTGGAATTGTAACCATCAATGATTCAAGATATAGTTAACAATTTGTAGGGTGTGTTATGCCGTAGGCTAACGCACCTCAAATTTATTTCGATTTAACGGAGGCACAAACTTTGCTCAAAATTATACTCGTAGAAACTGAAGAACATAAATCTAATATAAAAGAATTGTTCTTCGACTATTTTAATGAAAATAAATTAATGTTTAAACAAAATTTTAACATTAATATAGACGTTAATACATTTTCCCAGCAATATTTAACCCAACTCGATGAATTTGTACCACCTTCAGGACGCTTGCTTTTAGGACAATACGAAGAACAAATAGCTGGCTGTGTTTGCTTGCGAAAGATTAATCAAGATATTGGCGAAATCAAAAGGATGTATGTCAAGCCAGAATTCCGCCGTAAAGGAATAGGTCGAGCATTATTACAAGCTATCATCAATGAAGCTACTAATATTGGTTACTCCAAGATTCGCTTAGACACCACACCTTATGCCAAAGAAGCACAAGCACTATATCATGTACTTGGCTTTCAGGATATCGAACCATATTTAGAAAAAACAGAAATTCCGTTAGAATATCGAGCAAAGTGGATTTTTATGGAATTGATTTTAAAATGATAAATATTCGCCGTGAAACTGTACCAGACTACCCAGTAATAGCCCAGGTCAATACATTAGCCTTTGGTCAAGATAGTGAAGCGAAACTTATAGAACAAATTCGTAACTCTGACCGTTATATTCCAGAACTTTCGCTAGTTGCTGAAATTGAAACTATTGTAGTCGGTCACATTTTATTTAGCTATATTGACTTAGTGAATGAAGAAACATTAAAAGTACTCGGTTTAGCACCTTTGGCAGTTCATCCCCAGTTTCAAAGACAAGGAATTGGCAGCGCATTAATCAAAGCAGGGTTGGAAATAGCCGAAGCAAACAAAGAAGCCGTAGTAATTGTATTAGGTCATCCAGAATTTTATAGCCGCTTTGGCTTTCAGACTTCTGTGATTTATGGAATTGAATCTCCCTTCCCAGTACCAGAAGAATTTTTTATGGTTAAACCCCTGCAAAATTATCGCGAAAGGTATAAGGGGAAAGTTATTTATTCATCGGCTTTTAATGAAGTGTAGTATTTAGATATAGCAATTCTAAATCATTTGTGAAAAACAAGATCCCCGATTTCTCAAAGAAATCGGAGATCTAAACACCGCGCAAATCAAAAAGTCAAAGAGACAAATTGGCAAGATACCTATCCCACAAGAATTATATTACAGCAATTTTCAGGTAAATAGACCACGTTGTAGGGGCGCACATCTGTGCGCCCCTACCGAAAATTGTGGTTCAAATAGATGAAAAACGCTGTAAATTTACATATGCAAACTAAATGTTGAACAGCTTAGCCATTAAAAATTACTGGTGCTGAAATTACACCCTTTGCCTCTAACACAGCCGCGACTTGGAAAATTAAGGCTTCATTATATGGCGCTGCTATCAATTGCACGCCCAAAGGTAAAGCATTAGGACGTTGAATCGGTACTGATAAAACAGGTAAACCAATAAAAGATAATGGCTGAGTAAATAAGCCCAAATGAGGACGAATCAAAATTTCTTCGCCGTCCAAAATCATAGTTTTTTGACCAATTAACGGGGCAGAAATTGGTGTAGTTGGCGCAAGAATGATATCGACATTTTGAAATACTTCCCGCACGCGATCGCGGTACCATCTTCTAAAGCGTTGTGCTTGCAAATACCAACTGCTAGGAATTAACGCCCCAGCCAAAAAGCGATCGCGTGTTGCCGGATCGAAATCCTCTGGACGCTTTTGCAACTTATCCAAATGCAGATTTGCCCCTTCAATTGCTGTAATTACAAACGCCGCAGCACGGGCGCGGTGTACTTCTGGTATGTTGACATACTCAGTTATATCTAAAGCCTCAGCAACTTTTTGCAATGCTGCTAAAGCTTCCGGTTGGGCATCTTTGGTGAAATAATCAGCAGCGATCGCAATTTTGATTGCAGAGATATCTTCATTGGATGTTACATGTAACGTTTCTACAGGAGGACGCTTGGTGCAAATTGGATCGCGATCGTCTTTTCCTTGCAACACGTCAAACACAGCAGCAATATCCTGTACCGAACGTGTAAAACATCCAATGTGGTCAAAACTGCTAGAAAATAAAGTCACCCCAGCGCGAGACAATCTGCCATAAGTCGGCTTCAAACCAAAAACCCCACATAACGCCGCCGGAACGCGAATCGAACCATTAGTATCAGAACCCAGCGTCAGGGGAACCAAACCACCAGCTACAGCCGCAGCCGAACCACCAGACGAACCCCCAGCAACTCGCTGTAAGTCATGGGGATTATGAGTAGCACCATAATGGGAATTTTCCGTTACAAACCCGTATGCGTACTCATCCATATTTAAAGCACCAAGCAGCACCGCACCGGCTTGCTTCAACTTGGTCACTGCGGTTGCATCTTGGGTAGCTGGTGGGTTTTCTGCATTGATTTTCGACCCCGCCAAAGTCGTCAAACCGGCAATATCAAAGAGATTTTTCACTGCAAAAGGCACGCCAGCAAGTACTCCAGGGTTATTACCTTGGGCAATTTCCCTGTCAATGCGTGCAGCATCAGCCAAAGCCGCCTCAGCAGTGATAGTTGTAAAACAGTTGAATTGATGATTCCGCGTTGCTATGCGTGCTAACGCAGCCTTGGTAACATCTACCGCACTAACATTGCCTTCACGTACAGCAGCTGCTATGGTTATGGCATCCGCTGAATCAAAATTCATGCTGGAATATTTAGGAGATCGCACGTTTAGCTTTTTGAGTAATAGCAGTCCGCATAGTTTTTGCTAGTTGTAGCAAAATAACTGTCAGACCTACATCTAAAATACAAGATAATAGAAACCAAACTGGTAGGAATTTATCTTCAGGATTTTTTGTAGCTTGTGTAAAAGCGATACGCCCCACAGCATTTGAGCCAATCATAAAGCCATACAGCGGTGCTATCAAGGAGCGCACTTTTTCGCTCAAGTTTGTTAGATCGCCACCTTCGCCTTTAAATCGGTCAGCAAAAGTGGATAAAGTGTTAGCTATTCCCCACAGACTGTATAGCGGAATTATAAATCGAGCGATCGCACCTCCTGGACTAATTGGATATTCGTGGAAAAGATTCTTTAAATCTGCGTGGAGACGATGTAACCAAACCAAAAAAAGAATGATTGAAGCCACACCAACAATCAACGAAACTATTGATAACAGTCCATCTAATAAAGCAAGTAGCTGATAAAGCGGCTGTGCAATTACTTGCAACAAAGATAACAGTGTAGATACTAGCCCAATTCCCAAAACTACCCAAAGTACACGCACCAACAACCTACCCGCACCTGCTGACTTCAAAGACTCAGCATCGCTCAAATTATTCATTGCATCTTTCAAAGAGTATTGTCGGCTAATATATTAGTATTGTAATTATACTTATCACTCAGTACAATTACTATAAATTAGCCGATTCTTGAAGCTACTATGGTTCAAATATCGGTGCTACTTCGATTTCTTGAGGTAAAGGAAAAGAATTTACGAGATTAGCGATCGCCTTAATTCTCTCAAAATTTGCCACCACCCCATCAAAATACTCATCTCCGATCTCCAAATCCAACAATAACGCCATCTGCCTAACATACTCATCCACATCAAACCCTTGACTTTCCATCTCTCCTCCTCTGTGTCCTCTGCGCCTCTGCGGTTCGTTATTCTAAATTTATAACTTCTTCCGGCAACTCAAATAAACCATCTTCCCCAGCCACAAAATCGATCGCTCGATACACAGCATCAATATTCAATTCCCCATAAATATGAGGAAATAACTCTCCTATTTCCGCCTCTTCATCACGAATCTCAGCATGAACTTTTTCCCAATCAATAAAAAGTAAAACCAAATCTTTTTGATTCTTAAAAAATCTATTTGCAACTTTAACAATTTGCGTTGACCTAGAACAATGAATAAACCCTTCCAAGTCGAGTGAATCAACCCGATAGCTGCCCAATTTTTTTGCTTGTTCCCATTGTTGGCGTAGTGTAATGTGGAGAATAGTATTCATGTTGTTTATGTTAGTCTATAAATAATATAAATATAATTATATACTTATAGATTCATCTGGATAAAATTCAAGACAAACATTATTTGGTTGATGGCTATTAGGGTATATAAATATCCGAATTTGTAATTTGCCTTTCTGCCAATCTTTCCCAATTTGAAGAAACTGGCAATCTTTAACAGCATTTAATTTAAATTCGTTGACTGCTATTGACTCATCACGAGCAGAGATACTACCAAATAAGCTACCAACTGAAACATTACGCATTTGAGTTTTGTAGCTGTCAATCTCCTGACGCCACTTATTTATAATTTCTCGTATAATTATTTCTCTTAATTGACTTACTTTAAAAATATTTTTTTCAAAAGAGATGACATCATCTCCACATTCTAAAGTAATAAATTGATTATTCATATTAATACCTATAGTATTAACTCAAAGCTTTAATTACTTACTTTGAGTTTAAATTGATAGTTGCCATCAGATTATAATGTAAAATTATCTGTACCATTCTAGTAAAAATACTGGATAAAAAACTCTAAATAATATTAAGCGATCGCTCTACAACATTAGACTTCTTGCAAAAGTCCTTTTCTTCGCTCTCTTCTTTGCGCCTTTGCGTGAAACAAAAAATTATTTATGCAAGAGGTCTATTATTCTTTTAAACTTCATGCAGAGAGACAAAGTTTTTCTTTGTATCTCTACCTGAGGTAACTATAAATTCGCTGGAATGCAAACATCTGGCGCACACAACCCAACAAACTCCAGCGTTGTCACCTCAAAAGTATTCAAATCGACACGCCGAATCACATGATTATTAGTATCACTAATATATAGATATAAACCCCAAACACTCAATCCCGAAGGTTCAAAAAACCGAGTATTTTTACCCTGTCCATCTTCTAAACCAGCAGTACCATCTCCCAAAACTGTTTGACAATTACCGCTAGGACTGACTAATTTAATTTTGTGATTGTAACTATCCGCCACCCAGAGAAAATTCTGAGCATATTCCACTCCCAAACAGTGCTGCAAACGGACATTTTCACCTTGTCCATCAACATCGCCAAAACCAAATAAATCTCCGCTACCACAAACAGTCCGTACTTGGTAAAGTCCTACAATTCCAACACCACGAATCGAACTAACTTCGCTGTCAGCAATATATAATTCTTGCCCATTATCACTGATACCACTAGGTTGAGCAAATGCAGATTCAGCCAGGGAACCATCAATACACGCTTCTGCACCCATACCAGCATAGGGTTTAACAACGCCTGTTTCTAAATCCATCTGCCAAATTTGATGCGACCCCGCCATAGCAATGAACAAAGAATTTCCCACTTTCACTAAATCCCAAGGAGAATTCAGCGCAGTTTCTAAACCAGCACCGCCATGAAGTTGAATTTTGCGGCTTTGTTCTCCAGTTCCGGCGATAGTTTCTACTAGCTGGTGCTGCAAATCAACTCTTCGTAGCACATGATTTTCTGTATCAGCAACATAAAGTATTTGATTTTCTGCATCAAATGTCATCCCCTGCGGTGCAAAAAATTGTGCTTCGTCAAAAGCACCATCAGTTAAACCAGATTTTCCAGTACCAATTAAGTGGAGAATTTCACCATCAAAGCTACTCATAACTAGGCGATGATGTCCAGAGTCAGCAATAAATAAACCTGCTTCGGTAGCTAGAACTTTACCAGGAAAAGCTAAAGGTGTGATTAACGGTTGGCGTTGTTTTTCTAAAGTCAAGCTAAGTTCTTGAAAATTAATTGTACCTTTGTCGCGGTGTTGCTGAATTAAGCGTTGAATCAACTCTTCTACAATGTTACGCTTTCCTTCACCAGAGACAGAACCAACTACATAACCTTCTGGGTCGATAATCATTAAAGTCGGCCAAGCACGCACAGCATACTCTTCCCAAACTCGAAAACCACTATCAACAATAACTGGGTGTTCGATGTCATAGCGCAAGATAGCTTGACGGATGTTTTCGGTTTCTTTTTCGTTATCAAATTTGCCAGAATGAACGCCGATAATAGTAAGACTGTCTTGATATTTTTGTTCTAAATATTTCAGATCTGGCAGAATATGTAGACAATTAATACAGCAGTATGTCCAAAAGTCTAAAATTACTACTCTACCTTTGAGTTGTTTGAGAGATAGAGGTTTGTCTGTATTCAGCCAAGAATAATTTTGTGGTAATTCTGGCGCTCTTACACGAGGTATCATAAAGTGTTATTTGCTAAAGTTTACTTAATGCATTTAAGTTTAAATTCAAATCTATCATCATCGCAGCAATGACATTTATAGCATTTCTCGATAAGCGTGAGGTACAAGGTAGGGGCGCATAGCTATGCGCCCCTACAAATTTATGTACTTCATGTGATTGGGAACCGCTATAAGATTATCTAAATATAAATTTGCAAACATTTAAACTTGATTTTTGTATATTACACTCCATCTCATGATTAGCATAAATTGAGGTATAATCTTCCTTTAAACTAGTGCTGACCCAAATTTATGAACACTGTCTATATTTCAGATTTAGACGGTACGTTGCTTGGAAATAATGCAAAACTTTCTTCTTTTAGCAAGGAAGTTTTGAATGAACTCTTACAACAAGGACTACAGTTTACAGTAGCCAGTGCGCGTAGTGTTGTTTCTATGCAAACGATGTTAAAGGGTTTAAATCTTCGTCTGCCAGTTATCGAATTTAATGGTGCTTTTATTTCTGATTTTGATTCTGGCAGACACGAAATCATTAATTCTATTACTCCTGATATAGTTGAAAGTATTTATAAACTGATTTTGGAGTTTCGCTGCGTTCCCTTTGTATCTAGCTTCAATGGTACAGAAGATTGCGTCTATTATAAAGATGTAATCAACGATGGTATGCGTTGGTATCTTAACGATCGCCTGACAAACAAAGACCGCAGATGGCGAACAATCGAAGATTTGACCCATTCTTTTAGCGATCGCGTCGTTTGTCTGACAGTAATTGGTCAAGCACAACAACTACTCGAACTTGAAAGTGCAATTATTGAAATACATGGAGCAAGTGTAGAAACACACTCGATCGAAAATCAATATTCTCCCGGTTGGTACTGGTTAACTATTCATGACTACAAAGCTACCAAAGACCAAGCTATTCAGACTTTGGTAGAAAATTATGTATTAAAAGAAAGCGAAATAGTGGTGTTTGGCGATCAAATTAATGATATCAAAATGTTTAAAATTGCAGATCGCGCCATTGCAGTTGCTAACGCAAATGCCGAAGTTAAGCGTTACGCAACATTAGTAACTGGCTCAAATACAGAGGATAGCGTTGTGAAATACATTTGTCAGGATTTTGCGAGAAAAATATAAATTTAATCTGTAAACTGACAAGTCTTGAGAACTGCCAGTTCCTAACTTTCAGTTACCACATAAACTAGAAATGGTTTTAGCGGATATCACTTTTGAAAGAACTCGATCGACTAAGTACTACAGAATTATCAACTTGGGTACAACAAGCTAAAACCCAAGCTGAACGGGGACGACTTCCCGATCGCATTCCCCAATTAGCTTTGGCTAATCCGAATTGGTTTGCAGTTCACATTTGCTGCAAATCAGGACAAACCATCAGCTTTGGAGATACGGCTTGTGTGTTTCCTCTGATGAGCGTTATTAAAACATTTTCCCTACTTTATCTTTTAGAACATCTGGGAACAGAAACAGTTCTCGGCTGGGTTGGCGTGGAACCATCAGATGCACCCTTCAATTCTTTAGAACAATTAGTTAGCGATCGCGGTCGCCCCCGCAACCCTATGATTAATAGCGGGGCAATTACCCTTGCTGATAAATTACCAGGAAAAGATGCTAGCGATCGCACTCTTTTATTTTGTGAATGGCTCAATCAATTAGCAGGTTGCCAACTATACTTAGACGAAGCCATGTTGACTTCAGTGCGATTGACACGCTCAAAAGCCAATGAAGCGATCGCTAATTATCTTGCCGAAATCGGACATCTCGAAAATTTGGAAACAGCCCTTGACACATACGAGCAAATATGCTGTATTTCAGGAAGAGTTGAAGATTTAGCCTTATTAGGAAAACTCCTAGCTTTTGAAAATAGTTGTATATCTGCACAAAACCGCCGATTTGTCAATGCAGTAATGTCAACTTGTGGACTTTATGAAGCTTCAGCGGAGTTTGCAGTTAGGATTGGTCTGCCGATGAAATCAGGCATTGGTGGTGGACTTGTAGCAATAGTACTAGGTAAGGGGGCGATCGCTTGTTATAGCCCCGCCTTGGATACAGTGGGAAATCCTGTAGCGGGGCTTGTTTTTATCGAAGCTTTATCGCAAAACTTAGGCTTAAGTATCTTCGGTTAAAAGGCAGTAGGAAAATCTCGATTATTTAGTTAATTCTCCTTTGCGTCTTTGCACCTTGACCTGATACCAATTCTCTATAAACTTGCACTGAATGATTGTTCTTCTATTCCTTGGCTTACTTGGCGTACTTGGCGGTTCGTAATCAAAAAATTGAGTGCATCTTCATGAAGAAATGGTATGAAGCATTCATCACCTTATTTAACGTGAGTTCGATGAACCTCTCCCCAACCCCTCTCCGAGGCGGAGAGGGGCAGAAATATTTTTAGTTGACAACGAAAAAATTAGGGTTTTAAAGCCTCTCTCCCTGTGGGGGAGAGGTTTGGAGAGGGGTTTTTAGAGCCGTCGAACTCACGTTTATTTAGCGACTCCCGACGTTGATTCAGGCGTTGGTGTTACCTCTGACTGTGGTTCTGGCGATGGCGTAACTGTTTCTGGTGCTGGAGGCTCAATGATTTCTGGTAGCGTCGGTGGCGAACTTGGAGAAGGCGCAATTATTACTTTTGGCGTTGGCGTATTTGGAGTTCGGCGGTTGAAAAATCCGCCAAATCCACCAAATCTCGGTTTTGCTGGTTCAGGCGCAACTTTTTCAGGTAAAGGCGTAGCTTCTGGAGTTGGCGTTAGTGTTGGCTGTGGTTCTGGTTGAGTTACTTGTGGTGTTACTTGTGGAGTTGGGGTTAGCGTTGGCTGTGGTTCTGGTTGAGTTACTTGTGGAGTTGGCGTTAGCGTTGGCTGTGGTTCTGGCTGAGTTACTTGTGGTGTTACTTGTGGGGTTGGAATTACCGTTGGCTGTGGTTCTAGTTGGGTTTTTGGCGTTGGAGACTCAATAATTTCTGGTAGCGTGGGTGGTGAACTTGGAGATGGTGTAACTGTTGTTTCTGGGGTGGGTGTCTTACCTGCCCGACGGTTGAAAAATCCGCCAAATCTCGGTTTTGATGGCTCAGGTGCAACTTTTTCAGGTAAAGGCGTGATTTGTGGAGTTGGCGTTAGAGTTGGCTGTGGTTCTGCCGCTGGAGACTCAATAATATTTGGTGGTGTTGGTGAAAAGCTAGGAGATGGTACAGCGGTTGGAGGTTCTAATTTTGGTTGTTCTGGCTTTGTTGGCTGTGTTTTCGATTCCTCTGGAACTTCAATTTTAGGAATTGGCTGTATTTCAGGAGTTTTTTCAACAGCAGGGGTAGGTACTAATTTATAATTTGGGTCTACAATGCCGCGCACCTCATTTGCTGTCAGTTCTCCTCTGGTAATTCTCGACAGAGTATCTTTACCCTTTGGTTGGTAGTCAATGAGCCTAACTGTAGTGTTGAAAGCATTTTTCAGAGGATTTCCCTGATTATCGAGAAATTCGAGTTTTACCCAGTTTTTACCAGGCTTCCAACCTTTGAGGTAAATTGACTGCCAGCGATCGAAAATAAAGCTTTCACCATTGATTGTGCAACGGATACGCCAATCGCTAAATTCGTCCTTGGAATTTTCTGAGCCAACGATATGCAAAGGAGCATTAGTTAGGTAAAAGTCAAGTAAGATTGGCTCTGCCCCATAACTACTTTGAGGGCGGCTATACGTGAGCAACGGCAGATTAGGTGCTGGGTTATTGTCGTCAGTTTTAGTGAAGACGTGAAATGTTGTCTGGGCATAAGCGCCTTCATTTTTAAAGCTTTCATGCCAAGGACGTGAAGCAAAGACGCGTAAGGTATGAGTACCAGGGGACAAGTCTGGCAAAACCAAGGGCTGATTCAGGTCGTAAACAGGTATATAAGGTTGGTTGTCAAGAATTACGTGTAGATGTGGCCCTAGTTGTAATTGTGAGTCTTTAAATATTGGTAAATCCTTCACCTGAAAGCGGGCTGTGACTTTGTTATCTGAGAAAACTTCATCAGATTTTGGAGTAACAACTGTCACTTGTGGCTGATAAACTTCCAAAATTGGACGCAATTCTTGGATAACGCCAGGAGGAGCAACTTCGGAAAATTGCTTAGAAACTTGAGAAATTCCCCCAGGCTTTTCTTGATTAACAATAGATATCTCCTGGCTGCCAGCTTTATCACCACAACTGCTTAAGCCACATACCAATACCAATACCATTACCCATCTGAAAATCGGAAAACTCCAAGGGAGGAGCTTCTGTAACGCTATTTTCTGCCAGAATTTCATGCCTTGCACCTTTTCGACATGTCCATAGGGAACTATAGCCCAAAAGTGGGAGCGGGCATAGGGAAAGGGGAAAGGGGAAAGGGGCAAGGGGAAAGGGGTAAACGAAAGATCCCTCCTTTTCCCTTTAACCTTTACCCTTTCCCCTACCCGAAGGGTTTGCCCCATGCCCCAAACTATATATTTTACGAATTGTTATCGTTTGTAAATTAAATGAAGAATCTATTGACTTTTGGCCAATTAGTTTTGAAGTTCAAAGGCATAAAAGGCAGTTATTTCAGGGATTTTGAATTATTGTTAAAATATCTCCATCAATGTACAAGTGAAGACTTTATAATTCAACGAGAAACAACTCTCCACATGGGTCTTCACTGTGGCTTCAGCAAATCACGCTGAGTGTGCGGTAAAACATTACTATGTGGTAATCATGATTCCTCATTCCTTATCAGAGAGGAGGTCGAATGGCAATAAGTCCTCCGGAGCGAGAGGAAAAAAAGGCAAGAGTAATCGTCGATAATGACCCGGTTCCTACCTCCTTTGAGAGATGGGCAAAGCCTGGACACTTTGACAGATCTTTAGCCAGAGGTCCAAAAACCACTACATGGATTTGGAACCTTCACGCACTCGCCCACGATTTTGATACACATACAAGCGATTTAGAAGATATCTCCCGCAAGATATTCTCAGCCCACTTCGGCCACTTAGCCGTAGTGACAATCTGGCTGAGCGGGATGATTTTCCACGGCGCGAAGTTCTCTAACTACGAAGCTTGGCTCAGCGACCCGTTAAACGTGAAGCCAAGTGCCCAAGTCGTTTGGCCCATTGTGGGACAAGACATTTTAAACGGTGATGTAGGCGGTGGTTTCCACGGCATTCAAATCACCTCTGGTTTGTTTTATATATGGCGTGGTTGGGGGATCACAAACTCCTTCCAGCTTTATGTAACCGCGATCGGTGGCTTGGTATTAGCAGGCTTATTCCTATTTGCCGGCTGGTTCCACTACCACAAACGCGCTCCCAAACTGGAATGGTTCCAGAATGTGGAGTCGATGCTGAATCACCATCTACAAGTATTGTTGGGTTGTGGTTCCTTAGGATGGGCAGGTCACTTGATTCACGTGTCTGCACCGACTAACAAGCTTTTGGATGCAGGGGTAGCCGTTAAAGATATACCCTTGCCCCACGAGTTCATCTTGAACAAAGACTTGTTGACGGAACTGTATCCCGGCTTTGCTGCTGGTTTAGCACCTTTCTTCACTTTGAACTGGGGTCAGTATGCTGACTTCCTCACCTTCAAAGGCGGTCTAAACCCAGTAACAGGCAGCTTGTGGCTGACAGATATTTCCCATCACCACCTAGCGATCGCAGTCCTGTTCATCATTGCTGGTCACCAGTACCGTACCAACTGGGGTATTGGTCACAGCATTAGAGAGATCCTGGAAAACCATAAAGGTCCTTTCACTGGTGAAGGTCACAAAGGTCTCTACGAAAACCTCACCACATCTTGGCACGCTCAGCTGGCAACTAACCTCGCCTTCCTGGGTTCGTTGACCATCATCATCGCCCATCACATGTACGCGATGCCCCCATATCCATATTTGTCAACTGATTATGCTACACAGTTGTGCATATTCACTCACCATATTTGGATAGGTGGCTTCTTAATTGTTGGTGGAGCAGCTCACGCTGCCATCTTCATGGTGCGCGATTACGATCCAGTTGTGAACCAAAACAACTTACTGGATCGGGTGATTCGTCACAGAGATGCGATAATTTCTCACCTGAACTGGGTGTCCATTTTCCTTGGCTTCCACAGCTTTGGACTGTACATCCACAACGACACAATGCGTGCATTGGGTCGTCCCCAAGACATGTTCTCTGATACGGCAATTCAATTGCAGCCAGTATTTGCCCAGTGGGTACAAAATATCCACGCCTTGGCTCCTGGAACAACTGCACCCAACGCCTTAGAACCAGTTAGCTATGTCTTTGGTGGCGGTATATTGGCTGTTGGCGGCAAGGTGGCAGCTGCGCCCATCGCTTTGGGTACAGCAGACTTCCTAATTCACCACATTCACGCCTTCACCATTCACGTCACCGTCCTAATTCTGCTCAAAGGTGTGCTGTTTGCCCGTAGCTCTCGTCTGATTCCAGACAAAGCAAACCTGGGCTTCCGCTTCCCCTGCGACGGTCCTGGTCGTGGCGGTACATGTCAAGTGTCCGGTTGGGATCACGTATTCCTGGGACTGTTCTGGATGTATAACTCCCTGTCCATTGTAATTTTCCACTTCAGCTGGAAGATGCAATCAGATGTCTGGGGAACGGTAGATCCAGATGGAACTGTGACTCACATCACTGGTGGCAACTTTGCTCAAAGCGCCATCACAATCAATGGTTGGTTGCGTGATTTCTTGTGGGCACAAGCGACACAAGTCATCAACTCCTACGGCAGTGCGCTATCTGCTTATGGACTCATGTTCTTAGGCGCTCACTTTGTTTGGGCATTCAGCTTGATGTTCCTGTTCAGTGGTCGTGGCTACTGGCAAGAATTAATTGAGTCCATCGTTTGGGCGCATAATAAACTGAGAGTAGCACCATCAATTCAGCCCCGCGCTCTGAGCATTATTCAAGGTCGCGCGGTAGGGGTAGCTCACTACCTATTAGGTGGAATTGCTACTACTTGGGCATTCTTCCATGCACACATCCTTTCAGTAGGGTAGCAATCAGCAGAATTGAGTTATGAGTTATGAGTGTAGAGTGCTGAGTTTAAAAAGTAATTTTTATATTCAAAACTCCTAACTCTTGTACAGACGCGATTAATCGCGTCTCTACTCCTAACTCTTGTAAAGCTGGTACTTGATGGCTAAAGGTCAGAGGAATTATTAAACCTATGGCAACAAAATTTCCAAAATTTAGCCAGGATCTCGCACAGGACCCGACTACTCGTCGGATATGGTATGCGATCGCTACAGGCAACGATTTTGAAACCCATGATGGCATCACAGAGGAAAATCTTTACCAAAAGATTTTCGCTACTCACTTCGGCCACTTGGCAATCATCTTCCTGTGGGCATCCAGCCTCCTGTTCCATGTAGCCTGGCAAGGTAACTTTGAACAGTGGATTAAAGATCCCCTTCACATCCGTCCAATCGCTCACGCGATTTGGGACCCCCACTTCGGCAAACCAGCGGTCGAAGCTTTCACCCAAGCTGGTGCTAGCAATCCAGTAAACATTACCTACTCTGGTTTGTACCACTGGTGGTACACAATCGGTATGCGGACAAATACTGAACTGTACAACGGTTCCGTATTCCTGCTGATATTCGCAGCTGTGTTGTTGTTCGCTGGTTGGCTGCACTTGCAACCCAAGTTCCGTCCTAGCTTGGCATGGTTTAAGAGTGCCGAACATCGCCTAAACCACCACCTAGCAGGTCTGTTTGGTGTTAGTTCTTTGGCATGGGCTGGTCACCTAATTCACGTTGCTATCCCCGAAGCTCGCGGACAGCACGTAGGTTGGGATAACTTCCTCAATACACCACCCCACCCAGCAGGTTTAACACCCTTCTTTACAGGTAACTGGGGCGTTTACGCTCAAAACCCTGACACTCCTGGACATGTGTTTGGCACATCCCAAGGTGCAGGAACAGCAATTCTGACTTTCTTGGGTGGTTTCCATCCCCAGACAGAAGCTTTGTGGCTGACTGACATCGCTCATCACCACTTGGCGATCGCTGTATTATTCATCGTTGCCGGTCACATGTACCGGACAAACTTTGGGATTGGTCACAGTCTCAAAGAAGCCTTAAATGCCAAGAATTTCTTTGGTATTCCTGTTGAAGGACCCTTCAACCTACCTCACCAAGGTATTTACGACACCTACAACAACTCTTTGCACTTCCAATTGGGATGGCACTTAGCAGCGTTAGGTGTTGTTACTTCCCTGGTAGCGCAGCACATGTACTCGATGCCTTCCTACGCCTTTATTGCTAAGGACTATACAACTCAGGCAGCGTTGTACACCCATCACCAGTATATTGCTGGGTTCCTGATGCTCGGTGCTTTCGCTCACGGTGCAATCTTCTGGGTACGTGATTACGATCCAGAACAAAACAAAGGTAACGTTCTTGACCGCGTATTGAAGCATAAAGAAGCGATTATCTCCCACCTCAGCTGGGTATCCCTTTTCTTAGGCTTCCATACCCTGGGCTTGTACGTACACAACGATGTAGTAGTTGCTTTCGGTACTCCTGAAAAGCAAATCCTCATCGAACCAGTGTTTGCTCAGTTCGTCCAAGCTGCTAACGGTAAGGTACTGTACGGTTTAGATACATTGTTATCTAACCCAGATAGTATTGCTTACACAGCATGGCCCAACTACGCTAACGTCTGGTTACCAGGCTGGCTAGATGCCATCAACGCTGGTACAAACTCCCTGTTCTTAACAATTGGCCCTGGCGACTTCTTGGTACACCACGCGATCGCCTTAGGTCTGCACACCACCACCTTGATTTTGGTCAAAGGTGCTTTGGATGCCCGTGGTTCTAAGCTGATGCCCGATAAAAAGGACTTCGGCTATGCCTTCCCTTGCGACGGCCCCGGTCGTGGCGGTACATGCGACATCTCTGCTTGGGATTCCTTCTACCTAGCTGCGTTCTGGATGCTCAACACCATTGGTTGGTTAACCTTCTACTGGCACTGGAAACATCTCGGTATTTGGCAAGGTAACGTTGCTCAGTTCAATGAGAACTCTACATACCTCATGGGCTGGTTCCGCGATTACCTGTGGGCAAACTCCGCTCAGTTGATTAACGGCTACAACCCCTACGGCGTGAATAACCTGTCTGTTTGGGCTTGGATGTTCCTATTTGGACACCTAGTTTGGGCTACCGGCTTCATGTTCTTGATCTCTTGGAGAGGTTACTGGCAAGAGTTGATCGAAACCCTTGTTTGGGCACACGAACGTACTCCTCTAGCTAACTTAGTTCGCTGGAAAGACAAGCCAGTTGCTCTATCCATCGTTCAAGCTCGCGTAGTTGGTCTAGCTCACTTTGCAGTTGGTTACGTTGTAACTTACGCTGCATTCTTGATTGCTTCTACTGCTGGTAAGTTCGGTTGATCTGGCTACTAGTTTTGTAGATAAGTAATTAAAATCCCCTGCCGCAAGGTGGGGGATTTTTTAATAATGATTATCTGATCTCCTAAACTTGAGCACTACTCTAGCAGATTTGGTTAATATAGCTAAATAGTGTTGTAAGTATATAATCAGAATTAGTGCTAAAAAATCTCTGATTTTTTAGCACTGACTTAAAGGTTAAACAAATAATATGGATCAACAGGAAATAGACAAGATCAGACAGCAACATCTTGCTGGACAATGGCCTAAATTTTTAGAAGAAGTTTCGATTGATGGTTTGCGAGGTTGGTGTGGTCAATCAATACGCTTTGCTTTTCCTGTAACTGCAATTGTGGGTGAAAATGGTACTGGTAAGAGTACTTTTTTGAAAGCAGTTGCTTGTGCCTATGAAAATGAAACTGAAAAACGTACATATTATCCATCCAGTTTTTTTATAGATACACATTGGGACTCGATATCAGGAGTCACTTTAAGCTATACAATACGTCAAGGTAGTCATCCTACATCATTTACAATTAAAAAACCTACTAAACGCTGGGGTTTCCCAGAAAAACGTATTAAGCGTCACGTATTCATTTTTGACATATCACGTACTTTACCTCTAGATGCATCAGCCGGTTATGCAAAAATTGCAAGGCTGGCAGCAAGTGAAATATCAACAGATGAAATACAGCCAGAATACAGAAAGCATCTTTCTCATATTCTTGGACGTGAGTATACTAAAGCCCGTTTTGCCACGTCCGATGTTGATCAAAAAAGAGAGGTAGGTCTGCTAACAAGGGATTTTGGGGAAATTTCTCAATTTCATCAAGGAGCTGGTGAAGATACCACACTTGATTTAATGAGAAGTCTTCAAGCAATACCAGATACGTCTCTATTAATCATTGATGAAGTAGAAGCATCGTTACATCCGAGAGCGCAGCGTCGTCTGATACGGTTTTTACTCTGGCTTAGTCGTCGCAAACATATTCAAATTGTTCTTTCAACACATAGCCCCTATATATTAGAAGAATTGCCACAGGAGGCTAGGATAATGCTATTGCCTGGTCCGTCTGGGACAAATATTGTTTATGGAGCAACTCCAGAATTTGCTTTGAGTCGTTTAGACGAAAATCGACATCCTGAACTATACATTTTTGTAGAAGATAGAGATTCAGAAATATTTTTACGCGAAATTTTAGCAAGTAATTCTGATTCAGCAGAACTGCTTACACGTTTAGAAATAGTTCCAGTGGGACCATCCAATGTTGTTCAAATTATGGGGAATCTTGCAAAAAATAATAAACTGCCCTACAAATCGATTGCTGTGCTGGATGGAGATGTTGTCTCTAACGGTAGTTGTATAACTCTTCCTGGAACTGAAGCTCCTGAACGTGTTGTATTCCAAGAACTAAAAGAAAAAGGATGGCCAGATCTTCCAGCTAGATTTGGAATTGGAGCAGGCACACTTCTGACATATCTTGATGACTCTATGTTAGAACCCGATCATCACAGATGGACATCAATGGTTGGCGATCGAGTGATTAAAAGTTCAACAAGCGTCTGGGAAACTCTTGTAAATCAATGGTGTAAATCTTGCTTAAATAATGATGTGAGAGAAGCGTTGTTTAGGGAAATTAATAATGCACTAACTTAAGAAATGCTATTTAGGTTTTGGTTCTAAAATTAAACTTTATAAACACTCAAAACCATGACAAACTGGCAAGAACGCATTACTCAAAACCCAAATTTATGTCACGGTAAACCGTGCATCAAAGGAACGCGCATCATGGTATCTGTCATCCTTGATAACCTCGCCGAGGGACTGACATTTGAGGAAATTATTCAAGAGTATCCACCACTGATTTTAGAAGATATTAGAGCTGCTATTGCTTATGCAGCACAATTAACCAGAGAAGAGGAATTGCTGCCACTGCGATGAATAAAATGACAATTAAACTCGATGAAAACATGGCACAAAGCCACGTCGAGTTTTTGCAGCAAGCTGGTTACAATGCTGACCGTGTTACTGATGAAGGGTTATCTGGTGCTGACGATCAAATTGTTTGGCAGCAAGTTTGCGCTGAAGAACGATTTTTCATCACTCTTGATTTAGATTTCTCTGATGTTCGCCGCTTTCCACCGGGCACTCATCCTGGTATTCTACTATTGCGTTCGCGTAACCGTAGCCGTCAGGCAGTACTAGACATTTTGTCTCGTGTTGTACAAGAACAACCCTTAGAAACCCTCAAAGGCTGTCTTGTAGTGGCAGACGAAATACACACGCGAATCAGGCGATCGCAGTGATACCATATATGGAAAATCAGAGGAGTTCTCAGGTGTCTATTCCCGAAATTACCGAAAAGCTATTAGCAGCAAAACAAGAGAAAGGGCTAAGCTTTGGCGATTTAGAGAAAATTCTCGGACGCGATGAAGTATGGATTGCTGCTATCATCTACCGTCAAGCTAGTGCTTCCCCAGAAGAAGCCAAGTTATTAGTCGATGCACTGGAACTACCTCCAATTTATATTAACGAGTTGACACAATACCCTGTAAAAGGATTAGGCCCAGTTGTACCAACCGACCCACTGATTTATCGTTTCTACGAAATTATGCAGGTGTACGGGTTTCCAATTAAAGCCGTGATTCACGACAAATTCGGCGATGGAATTATGAGCGCTATTGACTTTACTTTAGATGTAGAGAAAGAAGAAGACCCTAAAGGCGATCGCGTTAAAATCGTTATGTCTGGTAAATTTCTACCATACAAAAAATGGTAGTGTCTCAATAAAACAAGTTATAACTATAAAACTGAGATAACTTGATAAATCTTGCAAGAAGAACCAATCACGTCACCAAAAAAAGTAACTTTTAATCCCTACTATACCCAGCAAAACGGAGCAGTATATTTAGGTGATAGTCTGAAACTGATTAAGTTTATTGATGATAATAGTATTAATTTAATTATCACCTCACCGCCATTTGCCCTCACGCGTAAAAAAGAATACGGTAACGAAACTGCTGAAAAATATATCGAGTGGTTTCTGCCTTTTGCCTATGAATTTAAAAGAGTACTGGCAGATAATGGCTCATTTGTAGTGGATTTAGGCGGTGCTTACTTACCTGGTAATCCCGTGCGGAGTATCTATCAATACGAACTTTTAGTTAGATTGTGTAAGGAAGTAGGTTTCTTTCTCGCTCAAGAATTCTATCACTATAATCCGGCTCGACTGCCAACCCCTGCTGAATGGGTGACAATCAGGCGCATTCGTGTCAAAGATTCAGTAAATACAGTTTGGTGGCTGTCCAAAACACCAAATCCTAAAGCAGATAATAGAAAAGTTTTAAAACCCTATAGCCAAAGTATGAAGCAATTACTTAAAAATGGCTATCAGGCGAAAATACGTCCTAGCGGACATGATATTTCTGACAAATTTCAAAAAGATAATCAAGGTGCAATCCCGCCAAATTTGCTTGAAATTGCGAATACTGAATCAAATAGCGTTTATTTACGACGCTGCAAAACAGCAGAAATCAGACCTCATCCAGCACGTTTTCCTCAAAGATTCGCAGAGTTTTTCATCAAATTTTTAACTGATGAAGGTGATATAGTTTTAGACCCATTTGCAGGTTCTAACACAACTGGGTTTGTTGCTCAGATTCTCCAACGCCGATGGATTTCTTTTGAAATTAATGAGGATTATGTAATGGGAAGTCGTTATCGTTTTACTCAAGACTCAGATTATCCCAAGAGCGACGAATGAAAAGTGAAGAGTTAAAGTTTATAACTCATAAATAATAGCTATTCACTTAAATTTCTCCATTCACTTGCATTTGATGAACTCGATCTGCCAACTCTTGACGACCTTGGTCATCTAGTTTATCAATCGCCAACATACCCATAAGAATAACTTCTTTCAGGGTCAAACGTGTCGAATGTGCCTGTTTTTGCACAATCTCCTTAATAATGGGACTAACACCAATCGCTGTACTAGCTCTAGCCACGGAAGAAACAACACTAATGATTCAGCCTAAATCTTAGCACTTTCAATGAAGTTATTCTCTATAGTTAAAACTTAATTCAAATGTGTTTCAACTCATACTTCCACGAGCAAACATAAATTTCAAATTTTGTACATAGAGAACTACAACAGAAGTATACAGTATTATCCTACTCTCAGAAAATTTTCGTTAGATCTGCGATCGCAGCATCAAACCTAAAAATTAACTTTTGAATAAATTTAGCTATTGTAATACGAAAGTTACAAGTATACTATTTGACAAAATTTTTGCTCAGTCTAGAAATTAACTGAGAATATAAGGTTTTTGGAGCGAGTTATCAAAGTTCAAGTATTCTTAACTGAAACTGGGTGATTGAGATATTAAGTAGAATGGCGCAAAAAAATCGAAGTATGTAACGGAAAGTAAACTTGCTTCCACTCTTTCTTCTGCCTGGTGATTGAGCGTACCTCGACTTCTCTACGAGACGCTACGCTTAGCTTGCTTCCCCTGAAGGTACGCTCAGCATAGTCGAAGTGCTGTCTCCTACCTTGTCATAACAACAATTTTCAACACCGACCTACTTATGCCAATACCATTGACAGGTAACTTTTAAGCTATTCTTCTAAAATTTCTACTAACTCCTCAATGGTTACCTCAAAGGTGCGAGCCAATTTGTGAATCGCAGTAAAGTCAACTGTTGTCATTGCTGGACGACGAGCATAACTTCTAACTGTGCTGTAAATTACCCCAGAACGGTCAGAAACTTCCTTGAGTGTCCATCCTTTCTCTTGTGCTAGTTCTCGAATCTTCAATCTCACTAATCCCATATTTGATAACTGATGCATTTGCACCGCTCAATTTCATATGAGAAATCAAAAGGCGTAGAGGTTTTGCGTCTTGTAGTCAGACATCGCCTCTTGGTTAATCAGACTTTCATGCGTTCGCGAAGTGACTCTCAAAGAGTAACGCCACTTACTGAAATCTAGAAACCTGAAATCTAGAAACCTGAAATCAAACCCTTATCCCGTATATTAGCAACATCAAAAGCAAAAACCTCTATCCTGAGATTGCCAAAAACCATCTACCGATCGCTAAGTTTGCAGCCACTTACAATATTTGTCACAACCAAGTTGTGGCAAGTCATCCTTTGGTGAAAATATTCCTTTGAGTAAAAGTATTCTCACAAACCCGACTCATCTACCACCGAGAAAACCCTACTTTAAAGAGATCGTAAATTGTCCAATATAATCTCGCGAACACGCTTTACAGAAATATACAGTGTAAATAAGAATAATAATTTGACCTAAGTAAAATTATCCTGAATACAGCCAGCTAATGCTGTCATAGGAAAAAGCAGTGAGTAGAGGAGAGATAAAGCGATGAGGGACCCTTATCTGTTGGCAGCAGGCTTGTTAACAGGATTGGCAATACCAGCATCGGCTCTTCCGCACCTGTCGATTGTCTTGCCGCAAAATTCTAGATTTCTTTGGGATTTAAAACAAGGTTCTCCGGCAATAGTCAGCACAAGAATTATCAACAGCGTCGATTTTTCCTTACCGGAACTCAGCGGACAAGTCCTGCAACCCTTAGAAATTTCCCAGCCGACAGCAGGCGAGCAAAACATCAAGAGTATTGATTCCTCATCACCAGAACTCAGTAGCCAGGGATTACCTGCTGCTGCAACAGAGCCAGCATCATCACTCAACCCAAGTGCCCAAGCAGCTACTATTTCACTGACATCTGGCAATCAACTTTATTACCAAAGATTGGCGGCTCTGAAAACAGGTCAGATTTATACACGCGGCGATAGTGAGAATTTGCGATCGTTGTGGGAGTCAATCAAGAAGCGTCAACTAACTTATGAAGACTGGAAAAGCCTACTAGCTTTAGAAGCAAGAGCCATTGCTCAAGGTCAAGGTACAAATCACCTGAGTATTTTAGTTGGTGATTCGCTAAGTATGTGGTTTCCCAGAGAAAAATTACCTAGTGGGAAATTATGGCTCAATCAAGGCATATCTGGAGATACTTCCGCTGGCGTTTTAAAAAGACTGGGAGCATTTTCAGCAACTCGGCCGGATGTAATTTACATCATGGCTGGGATTAACGACTTACGAAAAGGCGATAGCGATCGCGCAATTTTGAGTAATTATCGCCGAATCGTCCGCCGCTTACGACAAAATCACCCCAAAGCTCAAATTATTGTTCAATCAATTTTGCCGACTCGCTTACCAAAACTCTCCAATAGCCACATTCGTAAAATTAACGCCCAACTAGCTCAAATTGCCAAAGAAGAAGGCGCGAATTATCTCAATATTTATAGTTGGTTTTCAGATATGGAAGGTAATTTACGCCAAGAATTAACCACAGACGGCTTGCATCTTTCCCAAGAGGGGTATGATGTGTGGCAATCGGCACTTCAGCAGATAGAATACAAGTTGACTCAACGCCAGAATTGAGCGATCGCTTCTTTCCCAGAGGTACTCCATTGGTGGCGATCGTTCTCATAAAGGCTAATTGTACAAAATTGTGGGTTTACCAGAAGCGATAAATCGCCGTCTCTACAAGTGTTTTGGTCTTATTTGAACTGTATTGCTTTAACGCCCGCAACTTCCCGATTTAAGACTTGATTCAACTTACCGCTACGATAACCTTCTAAATCCAAGGTTACGTAAATAAATCCAAAATCTTGAAATGCGTTAACTAATATTTGTAAATCAGTCTTTAACACAAACTCTTTAATCTGTTCTGGTAGTAATTCAATGCGTGCTGTATCGCCTTCGGAACGCACCCGTAAATTCTGCCAACCCAGCTTTCTTAAGAAAATTTCGGCTCTACCAACTCGTTGCAACTTAGCTACAGTAATTTCCTCACCGTAGGGAAAGCGAGAACTCAAACAAGGTTGAGCAGGTTTATCCCACCAAGGTAAATTCAGTTGTTGCGAAAGTTGCCGGACTTCAACTTTGCTGACACCTACTTCTGCTAAAGGCGATCGCGCACCTCTTTCTTTCGCTGCTTGAATTCCTGGGCGATAATCATGCAAATCATCGGCATTCACCCCATCAACTACATAGGGATAACCCAACTCTAAAGCCAAAGGTTTGAGAGTGTCGTGCAATTCACTTTTGCAAAAATAACAACGGTTTACTGGGTTAGAGGTGTAATTGGCGTTCTCCATCTCATGAGTTTGGACGATTTGATGACGAATCCCAATAGTTGCAGCTTGAATTTTGGCGTCTTCTAACTCTTCTGGCAACAGCGAAGGAGAAACAGCAGTCACAGCCAAAGCGCGATCGCCCAACACATCATAAGCAATTTTGGCAACCAAAGTGCTATCAACGCCGCCAGAGTAGGCAATTAACGCCTGCTCCATTTCTTGAAATAAAGCTCTTAATTGCTCCAATTTTTCTGTCAGCATCATTTCTTAACCCCGCCATAACCTGATAGCACCCAACAAATCTTATTGTAGTCATTAGTCAAAAGCCTTTGGGTATGGGAAAAGGGAAAAGGGTAAGGGGTAAAGGAGAAGAGACAGAGATCAATACTGCTCGGTTAACCATTTTTAACTCGGCATTGGGTTTGGGGAAAAGGTTAAAGGGTAAAGGTTAAAGGTTTTTTCTTTCCCCTTTCCCCTTTCCCCTTTTCCCCAAAACCCGACAAGTATTGAGACAGAGATTGACACTCCACCGCCCTAAAAGGACGGGGTTTTAGACCCATTTTTTTGATAATTACTGAATATATTTTCTTGTTTCCTTTTCCCTTTCCCCTTTTCCCCTTACCCTTAGCGAAGCCATCTCCCTACTCCCCATCAATCGAGTTTGGTACTTTACTATACTTAGCTACCAAACTGGCTAAAAGTGGTAAATCAATTGGTTTAGAAATATAATCATTTACTCCAGCGGCAAGACAAGTTTCGCGATCGCCTTTCATCGCCATTGCCGTTTGAGCAATCACTGGAATGTTTTGATACTGAGGATTTTCCCGTAGTTCCTGCACCAACTTCAGACCATTTCCATCTGGCAAGTAAACGTCCATTAAAATTACTGCTGGCTCTTGCTGTGTTAAGGCTTCCCACATTTTTGCAGCACTCTTAGCCCAAGCCACTTTATATCCCAATTTAGATAGATAAATTTGCATCAAATCGCCGTTGGGTAAGTCATTTTCCACCAGCAATATGTGAGGAGACGAACTAGGAATAACGGGCAAAGCAGATAAAGAACATTTTACTTCCCCTGCTTCCCCTGCTTCCCCTGCCTGCCTTGCTTCCTTCAGGGGAAGCACCAGGGTAAAACGCGAACCCCGATCTAGCTCAGATTCCACTTTCACCAAACCACCGTGAATTTCAGCGAGTTTGCGAGTCACTGCTAAACCCAAACCAGTACCTTCAACACTTGCTACAGCGTTAGCAATTTGGAAATAGGGATGAAACAGTAGAGCTTGGTCTTCTGGGGATATACCAGTGCCAGTATCCCAAACTGTAAAATGCACAAATGCGCCTTCGCTAGCAACCCGTAACCCAACACTACCTTTGCTAGTGAACTTTAAAGCGTTGAAGAGTAAATTCAACAGCATTTGCTTGAGTCGTAAGGGATCGGCTACTAAAGTTGAGGTATCCGGGTCGAGTTCTAGGACTAATTTCAAACCTTTATTAGCGGCTTTTTCTTTCACCAGCGCTAAAACATTGCTACACAGCAGTGGCAAATCTACTGTTTCCCATTGCACTTCTAGTTGATTGGCTTCAATTTTAGAGAGATCTAAAATATCATTAATCAAAGCTAGCAAGTGCTTGCCGCTAGACTGAATGATATTTAAGTACTCTTGCTGACGTTCTTTACTAGGTTCGTAGCCTTGTGCTAATAGCAAATGGGTAAACCCGATAATCGAACTTAGCGGTGTGCGAATTTCGTGACTGGTGTTTGCCAAAAACTGATTTTTAAGTTGATTAGTGCGCTCCAATTCTTGATTAGAGCTACTTAGCTGTTCGTACCGTTGCTGCCAAGATAGTATGTGCCTCAGTTGTAGCAAAGCCGTATTACACTGCTTAGCAGACCTGGCCATGAATTGCGATCTCAACTGAGCTTGCGATGCAACGAGTGGCTCAGAATCAGGCCTTAGCGCTACTGTGGCGATAACTAGCCAGCCGATGACGCCACCAGAATCATCAGTTAACCGCCAAGCATTCGGTATTTGTTGATTCTCAAGCTGCTGCAAATCTTTGATTTCTATGGTCTGTTGCAATCTCAACGGCAGCTTTTTTTCTGCTGTCACCGTTACTTCCAACAGTGGAGGTTGTGAGCCGGAAAATTGGGAACGAGAAACATAGCGAACTGTAGCAAAAGTCTGGCGTGGCTCAAGCAGAGCCACACCTACGGCAAACTGGACAAACGCCACATGGCTGGTGTCCACAGCAGTGTTAATTTCGTCAATTAGAGTTTGGAAAAATTCTGCTTCTGTGGCTAGCGACTGTGAGACAGTATTACAAGCACAAAGCAGGCGATCGTTAAGGCGATTTTGCAACTGGTTTAAACTTTTCTCCAGCCACAAATCGGCGCGAACTTGTTGAATTGTTGTCAAAAGTTTTGGCGTTGCATCTATCTGTGAGTTCTGTTCTGGTAAGCTTGAATACTGCTGCATGGTCAACTAGACCGCTGAACAAATTGAGCTTTGCATAAAAATCCGAATAGGATTCTATGTTATGTGGGCGGGCAATCCTTTTTTATTTATAAACCATAACTTATGGTGTCGGGTTTAGCACCTAAACCTCAAAAAATAATTGTACAAAGGAATGATTTCAAAATTTTTTCTAGCAACTTCAGACTATGGATCTACAATTCGCCCAGCTAATCGTCAACGGAATTGCAGTGGGGAGTATTATTGCTCTAGCCGCAGTTGGACTCACACTCACCTATGGAATTTTACGTTTATCTAACTTTGCTCATGGTGACTTTCTCACTTTGGGAGCCTATCTCACTTGGCTAATCAACACTATTGGAGTAAATATTTGGCTGTCCACGATCCTCGCAGCAGCAGGAACAGTCGCAGCAATGCTGTTATCAGAAAAGTTACTCTGGTCAAGAATGCGCTCCATTCGTGCTACCTCCACCACGCTGATTATTATTTCTATCGGACTTGCCTTATTTATTCGGAATGGAATTATTTTTATTTGGGGTGGCAAAAATCAAAATTATGATTTAGCCGTTACTCCAGCTTTAGATATTTTCGGCTTGAAAGTGCCGCAAAATCAATTATTGGTATTGGGGTTGGCAGTGCTAGCAATTTTAGGGCTGCACTATCTCTTGCAAAACACCAAAATTGGTAAAGCCATGCGAGCAGTTGCTGACGATCTAGACTTAGCGAGGGTATCAGGTATCAATGTTGACCGAGTAATTTTCTGGACTTGGCTAATTGCTGGCACTCTTACATCATTGGGTGGGAGTATGTATGGTTTAATTACAGCCGTGCGTCCGAATATGGGATGGTTTTTAATTTTACCGTTATTTGCCTCAGTGATTTTGGGAGGAATTGGCAACCCCTACGGTGCGATCGCCGCAGCTTTTATCATTGGTATTGTCCAAGAAATTAGCACTCCTTGGCTGGGTTCACAGTATAAACAAGGTGTCGCACTGTTAATCATGATTTTAGTGCTGCTCATTCGTCCCAAAGGTTTATTCAAAGGAACGATTTGAGCAGCACCTATCGACTTCTAACTACTCAATAATGTGGAAATACCAGGCTGCTACCAGGAAATTGATAGCTAACAAGAACAGTGCCCAGCCTGTGCGATAGGGGTAGGGAGGTTTAGCTCCACTGTCGGCAACTGGTAAATCTCTGTTTTTAGCAGTCATAATGCGATTCTCCTAATGTCAGGACTTTTTAAGAAATACCAAATTATGTGTACCAATCTCCCAAATTCTTTAGAAATATTTGAAGTTGGGCATTGGGCATGGGAAAAGGGGAAGGGGTAAAGGGGAAAGGGGAAAGATTAAATTTATTCGTTTTCCCTTTAACCTTTTCCCTTTAACCTTTTCCCCTGCCTCCTGCCCCTGCTTCACTCCTCTCCCGCATGGTAGGAACTACGAACCAGGGGGCCGGAACGGACGTGGGTAAATCCCATTTGCCGTGCTGTGGAGCCGAGTTGCTCGAATTCCTCTGGAGTCCAATATTTTTGAACTGGTAGATGCTCTAAAGAGGGGCGCATATACTGGCCGATAGTCAAGCGATCGCACCCCACAGCCCTTAAATCAGCCATTGCTTCGACGACTTCATCGGTGGTTTCTCCGTGTCCCAGCATCAAACCGGATTTGGTGGGAATTGTCGAATCCAGTTCTTTGACTATAGCCAACACTCGCAGCGAGCGATCGTACTTGGCTCCCCGGCGCACTGGCCCGGTTAAGCGTCGCACTGTTTCAATGTTGTGGTTGAAACAAGCCACTTTGGCTTCCACAATCGTAGCTATGCGCTGGCGTTGACCGGATTCCCCAACGCCCGCACCACCCCAGAAATCTGGCGTTAGGACTTCAATTTGAGTTTCTGGGTTCAATTGACGGATAGTCGCGATCGTCTTCACAAAATGCCCTGCACCTTGGTCTGGCAAATCATCACGGGCTACAGAAGTCAACACCACATAATGTAATCCTAACAGCTGCACCGCTTGGGCTACCTTTTGCGGTTCGTCTAAATCAAGAGGCATTGGTGCATGACCTTTATCTACTTGACAGAAAGCACAAGAGCGCGTACAGGTAGGCCCCATCAGTAAAAAAGTTGCAGTTTTTTGGGCGTAGCACTCTCCCCGATTCGGACAACGCCCTTCTTCGCAAATCGTGTGAATTTGCCGCTGTTTAATAATGCGTTGTACGGTAGAGATTTCGCTGGCTTTGCCAATAGGGCGACGTAGCCAGCTAGGCATTGCCATAATTTCAGACTTGAGTTCGGCTTGTTGTGACGAAATCATCCAAAAATCTCCGGGAGTATCGAAACGGCCTATCTTTGTAAGATGCAAAGGTGGAGTGACGCAAAAAAAGAACTCTTTGTGTACGCCTGTCCTTGATGCCCTAGATTAAGGCCAAAGCTTTAAATATCACAATGACACAAATTCAAAACAAGACAAGCAAAAGTTTTGCAAAATACGTCTAGCAATGTCATTTATACCGAAATATACTATCCCCCAATTCATAGATATTTTGTATATAGTGGGAGAATTCTCAAGGACAATCGGCAAAACCGCTATTTACACTTAAAGTTTCTGTTAGAGCAAACAGTCGTGGCAAGCAATAAAATTTTAGTTATCGATGACACTACAGTTGTCAGGGTAAAAGTACGAGAAATGTTGCCTCCGGGCAATTTTGAGGTACTGGAAGCAAAAGACGGTGTGGAAGGACTAAATTTCATCCTTCAGGAAAAACTCAGCTTGATTATGCTGGATTTTCTGCTACCTAAAATGAGTGGCTGGGAAGTTTTCCAGCAAGTCCAAGCTCATCCGGAGTTAAGGAAAATTCCTTTAGTGATCATGTCTGGTCGCAAAGAAGAGGTGACTGAAAAAATTCCAGAACCATTTGAATATTTTGAATTTCTGGGTAAGCCTTTCGATCAAAAGCAACTAATTGCTGCTATTAAGTTAGCTATGACAAAAGCGAAGCTGCCACGCCCAGAACTAGTTGCTGTGGGAGCAGGTGCCGCTAAGAATGGTACTGTTACAACTTCTAGTGTCACAAGTGCTACGGTAGCAACTTCTAATGAACAAAATACCTTAATAACAACCCCACCTGCCGCGAATGCTACAATACCAACCTCTAGTTCTCCAGGAGTCTCCCAAGCGGAAATTGAGGCGTTGAACGATAAAATTGCCAAAATGCAAGCAGAAATAGAGGGCTTGAAGAAACAGCTAACTCAAGTTGTGACTTTTATTAAACAAAAAATCAAATAAGCTAAAACACATTTAAATTGCATAACTACTTCATCTGGCTGTTCTCTGTCATTAGTCATTGATTATTTGCTTTGTACGAAAGACAAATGACGGCCTTAACTAGAGAATACGCAACTTGGAAAGAAATTAGCTTAAAATTTGCGATCGCTATTATCCTCTGCACCTTCAATTACGAATTAATAATTACTAATTACTTGGTCAGGGTCGGAGGATATTATTAACCTCATTTGCTAGTCTAGCAAAGCATCCCTAGACGCATTAAGCCTGCCGTAGTGTACTTTCGAGTTCATAGTACGTCAGGCTTTTTGTTATGTGTGCTGATTTATAGCAACACGGAATAGAACTTTTTTAATAACAAATAATCTCCAATAATAACCAAAAAAATAAAAGTATTTCTTGGACAAAAACCTCAAAACTTAGTTTTTTATTGAATTAGTTTTTAAACAATAGATGTTTATAAAATTACAAAGATCACAAAAAAATCTCAATTAAAAATTGTTTTTTAACCGCCAATCAAACAAGAATTTTTATTATTCGCTGATAACGATAGTCAGAACGCGGGAATACTAAGCCATAGAAACAAAATTTATAAATATAGATAGGTTGCAATGTCAATAGTACTAGATACACTATATGCGTTTCCTGGCTATCGAATAACTGAGCAAATCTACTCAGGCAGTAAAACCCTAGTTTATCGGGGTATTAGAGAACAAGACCAAAAATCAGTTGTCCTCAAATTGATGCGGAATGAATATCCTACATTCGCAGAAATTGCCCAGTTTCGCAATCAGTATCTCATCTCTAAAAACCTCGATATTCCTGGTATCGTCAAACCCTATAGCTTAGATAATTACCGCAATAGCTACATCCTAGTGATGGAAGATTTTGGCGGTATTTCACTGCAAAAATGGCGGCTGGATGGCGAAGATAAAAAAGAAAATATAATTTCTTTAGATGAGTTTTTTGACATTGCTATTAAAATTGCTTCTATTCTTGAAGGGCTGCACCGCGATCGCATTATTCATAAAGATATTAAACCTGCCAATATTCTGATTAATACAAGCACAAGTGAGATAAAAATTATCGACTTTAGTATTGCCACACTCTTGCCAAGGGAAAGTCAATCTGTCATAAATCCCAACGTTTTAGAAGGCACTCTCGCTTATATTTCCCCAGAACAAACTGGTAGGATGAACCGAGGTATTGACTACCGCACTGATTTTTATTCCCTTGGTGTTACCTTCTTTGAACTGCTCACCGGACAGTTACCTTTTACGAGTAAAGATCCGATGGAGTTAGTTTACTCTCATATTGCCAAACAACCACTAAAAGCTAGCCGGATTAACTCCAATATTCCAGCAATTTTGTCTGAGATTATCAGCAAGCTGATGGCCAAAAATGCCGAGGAACGCTATCAAAGTGTATTGGGCTTAAAGCATGATTTGGAAGTGTGTCAAAAGCAGTGGCAAGAGACAGGAAAGATTGTAACTTTTAAACTAGGCAGCCGCGACATTTCAGACCGTTTTGTAATCCCTGAAAAACTTTATGGCCGACAAAATGAAGTTGAAACCCTACTTGCTGCTTTTGAGCGAGTTGTTAACCCCTTTGAATCCCCCGCTAAATGCGATACTACGGGTTCTGGGTTAGCGCCATCTCCCATAGGGAAGGATTACAAGTCAGTAGAATCACTTGCTTTGAGCCAGGAAAACCCTTCAACACAGTGGCTTCTCAACCCGGTTGCTCCCCGTCAAGCAGGAATCAGGGGAGTAGAAATGATATTAGTCGCAGGTTTCTCAGGCATTGGCAAAACTGCTGTAGTCAACGAAGTCCACAAACCCATCCTGCGCCAACGGAGTTACTTCATCAAAGGAAAATTCGACCAGTTTCAACGTGACATTCCTTTATCGGGGTTGGTGCAAGCTTTTCGAGACTTAATCGGACAACTGCTCTCAGAAAACGATGTCCAAATTCAACAATGGAAAACCAAGATTCTCCGGGAATTAGGCACACAAACTCAGGTAATTATTGATGTAATTCCTGAACTCGAACAGATTACTGGTAAGCAACCTCCTGTTACTGAACTTTCTGGCAGCGCCGCTCAAAATCGTTTTAATTTATTGTTTCAAAAATTTATTCAAATTTTCACAACCAAAGAACATCCCCTCGTTATATTCCTGGATGACTTACAATGGGCAGATACAGCTTCTTTGAAATTAATTCAGTTATTAATGTGTGAAAGTAGGTTGTCTGATATTTCAGAAGATACAGAAAAAATAGCTGAAATTAAAAGAGGTTTATTATTAATTGGTTCCTATCGGGATAATGAAGTTTCAAAAGCACATCCGCTTTATTTTACACTGCAAGAGATTGAACAAGCGGGAGCAAGAATTAGTACTATTACCCTAGAACCCTTAAATCAAGGAGATTTAAATCATTTAATTGCTGATACCCTTCATTGTCCGGAATTAGTTGCTGTTCCTTTAACTCAGATGGTGTTTGCCAAAACTAAAGGTAACCCCTTCTTTTCTATTCAATTCCTCAAGTCTTTATACGAAGAAGAATTAATTATATTAAACTTTGAGCTTGGTTATTGGCAGTACGATATTTCTAAAATTAAAGAATTAGCTCTTACAGATGATGTAGTAGAATTTATCGCTATTCAGATAGAAAAACTGCCTAAAAATACCCAAAAAGTATTAAAACTGGCTGCTTGTATTGGTAACCAATTTGATTTAAAAACCTTAGCGATCGTTCATGAAAAATCTGTAGTAGATACAGCATCAGATTTGTGGCAGGCATTACTGGACGGACTAATTTTACCACAGACAGAAATTTACAATATTTTTCCAGCAGATAATACTAATCAAGAGTTAATTACTCAGGGTATAGAATCTACACAATTTGCAAGCCTGAATTTGCAAATACCTAAATATAAATTTGTACACGATCGCGTACAACAAGCTGCTTATTCTTTAATTCCGGAAGACCAAAAAAAGCCAATTCACTTAAAAATTGGGCTACTGTTGTTAAGCAATATTCCAGTTGCAGAACAAGAAGAAAGAATTTTTGAGCTTGTTAATCAGCTGAATATTGCAGTAGAATTTATCTCCCATCAGGCTAAGCGAGATGAACTCGCTCAAATGAACTTAATTGCTGGACGTAAAGCTTTAGCATCAACAGCTTATCCAACTGCGGTTAAATATTTAACTAAGGGTATTCAACTACTAGCAGCTGATAGTTGGGAAACAAAACACGATCTCACCCTGAGTTTATATGAGACTGCGACAGAGGCAGCATATTTAGCTGGCAACTTTGAACAGATGGAGCAATTAGCAGAAGCTGTGTTGAGGCGTAAACCACTGCTAGAAAAAGTAAAAGTTTATGAAGTTAAAATTCAAGCTTACGGGGCACAGAATCAAGCACTGGAGGCTGTAAATACTGCACTCACATTTTTGAAACTCCTGGGAGTGGAATTTCCTGAACATCCAAGTGAGTCTGATATTCAGTTAGCAATGGCAGAATTAGCATCAAATCTCAATGGCAGACAGATTCAGGACTTAATTAATCTGCCACAGATGATGAATGCTCAGCAAATAGCAGCTATGCGTATTCTATCGACGATCGCCGCTATTAGCTATTTAGTTATGCCAGAACTGTCTCCGCTGATTTTTCTTAAACAAATCAACGTATCACTTAAATATGGCAATGCTTCCTTATCTGCTTTTGCTTATGTCAATTATGGGTTAGTACTCACTGGCATAGTGGGAGATGTTGAGTCTGCCTATCAATTTGGGAAACTGGGTGTAACTTTAGTAGATAAGTTGAATGCTAAAGAAGTAAAAGCTAAAACTATTCTCGGATTTAATACAGCTATTAGACATTGGAAAGAACATACTCGACAAATATTAAAACCTTTATTGGAGGGTTATTATTCTGGAATAGAAGTAGGAGATTTAGAATTTGCAGCCTATTGTCTTAACGCTTATTCCTATTCTTCATATTTTGTCGGTCGGGAACTGACAGAACTGGAACGGGAGATGGCAACATACAGTAATACTATCGCTCAAATAAAGCAAGAAATTGTATTTAACTGGATTAGTATCCACCGACAGAGTGTTTTAAATTTGCTAGGAAATGTAGCAAATCCTTGTTATTTAATTGGTGAAGCTTACAACGAAGAAAGAATGCTGCCCCTTTACATTGAAGCTAATGATGTAATGGGAACTTTCTATTTCTACGTGAGTAAAGTACATCTTTGTTATCTATTTGGCAGCTACGATTTAGCTTTGGAAAATTCTAGATTAGCAGAAAAATATTTAGCTGGTGGAAGAGGGCAGTTAGTTACTCCTTTACTCCATTTTTATGATTCACTAACACGACTAGCTTTATATACTAATGCATCCGTTTTAGAACAAAACTCTATTGTAGATAAGGTAAAAGTAAATCAGGAGAAAATGCACCAGTTGACACATCATGCTCCTATGAATTATTTACATAAATATTATCTTGTAGAGGCGGAACGTTGTCGAATTGGTGGTCAATATCTCGAAGCAATAGAATTATACGATCGCGCCATTTCCCTAGCCAAAGAAAATGAGTATCTTCATGAAGAAGCCCTCGCTCAAGAACTCACCGCCAAATTCTATCTAGAATGGGGCAAACATAAAATTGCCCAAAGCTACCTCACAGATTCTTACTACAGTTATATTCGCTGGGGAGCGGTAGCAAAAGTTGACGATTTGGTAAAACGCTATCCGCTATTACTCGCTCCTGTATTCCAGCAAGAAAAACTCAAACTGAATATCCATTCCAGCCAAGAAAGCGCTTCTTTCACTAACACGTCTTTATCTAGTTTGAGCAATCAACAAACTTTAATTGGTTCAAAGACAAGTATTTCTGATTCTTTGGATTTAGCTACATTTATTAAAGCATCTCAAGCACTGTCTGGGGAAATTGAGCTTGAGCGGCTGCTTTCTACTTTAATGGAAGTTGCCATCGAGAATGCCGGAGCTTCTAAATGTGCTTTGATTTTAAGTGAAGATGATACTTTAGCATTAACGGTCACCGCAGTTTGTTCGAGTTCCAATTTTGAACATAGCTATACAGAGTTTCCCTCAATTTCTTTAGAATCAAGCTACGATGTTCCGATTACTTTGATTAACTACGTTAAGCGTTCTAAAGAAATCTTGGTTATCGATGATGCAATGGCTGTTTCATTTTTAGCAGCAGATAGCTATATTATCTGTGAAGAACCCAAGAGTTTATTATCTATACCTATTATTAATCAAGGAAAATTAATTGGGATTCTTTATCTAGAAAATAATTTAACAACAGGAGCATTTACACGCGATCGCGTAGAAGTTCTGAAATTACTCACCACCCAAGCAGCAATATCCCTCAAGAATGCTATCCTCTACAATAATTTGGCACAAGCTAAAGAAAGTTTAGAGAAATACAACCATACTCTAGAGCAAAAAGTCAAAGAAAGAACGCAGGAATTAAACAATAAAAACGAAAAATTACAACAGGCAATACAGGAAGTAAAACGCGCTCAAATTCAATTAATTCAAAGTGAAAAAATGTCTTCTTTAGGGCAAATGGTAGCGGGAATTGCCCATGAAATTAATAATCCCATTAACTTTATTCATGGGAATATTGCTCATGCTAGCGAGTATGTATGCAATTTACTGGATTTGGTAACTGTTTATCAACAAGAATACCCTGATTCTTCACCTGCTATTGAGGATAAATCTGAGGAAATCGACATAAATTTTCTAGCAGAAGATTTGCCAAAAATTCTAGATTCCATGAAGGTTGGCAGCTCGCGTATCCGCACTATTGTTTTGGGCTTACGCAACTTTTCACGGCTTGATGAATATGAAATGAAGCCTGTAGATATTCATGAAGGGATAGATAACACTTTGATGATTTTGCAGCATCGACTTAAGGAAAAGAACGATTATCCGGAAATTGAAGTCATTAAAGAATACGCAAATCTTCCAGAAGTGACTTGTTATGCAGGTCAGTTGAATCAGGTATTTATGAATATCTTAAGTAATGCGATCGATGCTTTAGAAGAATTATCCGTAAATGAGCAACAGATAAATCTCACTGGAGGTTTTAGAGCATCAGAAATTCAAGAAGAAGTGAAAAATCATTCTCCGAAAATTCGCATATTTACTCAACTAACAGATTCCAATACAGTGATGATTCGGATTGCCGATAACGGTTCTGGTATGACAGAAGCCGTGCGGCAGAAAATTTTCGATCCATTTTTTACAACTAAGTCAGTAGGTAGTGGTACAGGCTTAGGGTTGTCGATTAGCTATCAAATTATTGTGGACAAACACAAGGGTAGTTTAACGTGTAATTCTACACTAGGAGAAGGTACTGAGTTCGTAATTGAGATACCAATGCAATAGGCATGAAGCGTCAGGTATGGGTATTGGGTGTGTGAGGTAGATTATAAAAAAGCTTCCCACCCCTTCTACACTTCCTCATTCCCTTTATTGTTTTTATGATTTAGTTGACGTGAGTTCGATAAACCTCTCCCCAACCCCTCTCCGAGGCGGAGAGGGGCAGAAATATTTTTAGTTGACAACGAAATTAGGGTTTCAAAGCCTCTCTCCCTGTGGGGGAGAGGAATGGAAGTGGGGTTTTTAGAGCCGTCGAACTCACGTTTAGTTAACACAAAAATCATCCCATACTGCCTTAGAAGCCAGATAAGGGATGAATTTTTGGCTGGTAACAAATCGCGCCCCGTCTCGAATGGATTAAACTAAGAAGCACCACAGTGTTCTAAGATACAGTGATAGATGCGATCTTCGCCAATGACTCTTGACGCACGCGCCGTCCTGTAATTATCATTTTGACTCCACGGGAAGGCGCAAGGGTAAAGCCTCGACGTTGAGGTCGCTCTATGCGCCCATCGACTAGCGCCAGCTGATAGTGTGATAGTATCGTTGCTAATACTAGCTTCATTTGAAACATAGCCAAAGCCTCGCCAATACAACGGCGTACACCACCACCAAAGGGCAGAAATTCATAGTGAGAAAATTGCCGTTCTAAAAAGCGCTGTGGTTGAAACTCCTGTGGTTGGGAATATAAATCCTCACGGTGATGGATGAGATAAATACTCGGAAGCACTACAGTTCCAGGTTCTAAATAATGCCCCAACAGTTCAATAGGTTCTTGTACTACTCTAGGGAAACAGGAAATAAAAGGAGGGTGAATTCGCAACGTTTCGTTACAAACAGCTGTCAGGTATGGTAGTCGGTAAATGCTCATGGGATCTGGTGAATCGCCTAGAGTGTCAAGTTCTTCAAGCAGTTTTTCACGAACTAGTGGCTTTTGGTGAATCCAATACAATCCCCAAGCGATCGCTGTTGCTGTAGTTTCATATCCCGCAACCATTAAGGTCATCAACTGATCGCGCAACTCTTTATCCGTCATCGATTGACCAGTATCATCCTGCGCTAACATCAGCATGGATAAGATATCTATGCGTTCTAGTTCGAGTTGCTGTCTACGTTCGGCAATTTCAGCATAGATCGATTCATCAATTTGCTGGCGATCGCGTAGAAACTTTCCCCAGGGACTCCAAGCTCCTAAATCCTTTTGCAAGAATGAGAAAAACAATAAACTAGAACTCAAAGGCGATCGAAAAAGATCCAACATCTGCGGCAGTAAATCCTTAAGTTTTTCAAGTTTTTCTCCCTCATTCAAGCCGAAAACAACCTGTAAAATAACTTGTAGGGTTATCTCCTGTGTTAAGTTACGAGCCAAGAAGTGCTGATTTAGTGGCAACTGATTAAAAGCTTTTGTACACAGAGTACAAATCAGTTGACCATAGGCTCGCATTCGCTCTCCATGAAAAGCAGGCATCACAAGTTGTCGCTGTCGTTTGTGATGAGTACCTTCGAGTGAGGTAACTGAATATTCCCCTACTAAAGGTTCTCCAATTTTGTTTATCTTGCCGACGGCTAGAAACTTTGTTTTATCATTGGTTAAAATTTCCTGGGTTGCCTGGGGATGGTTTACAAACACCACAGTATCGCCAAAGCCAACTATTCTACCAGTATAAATGTCAGGATATTCCTGAGCCGCTTTTTCCATATAGCCGATAGGATCGATGACCCATTGCAGCTTTTGTAGCAGAGAAGGGGTTTTAATAAGATTAGGTAATGACATTTAATTTTTGATCGGGTTAAGTCTAACTCAAGAATTCACCACATCATAATTTTGTGTTAGCTCCAGCCTTTCTATACTCTGATAGCGACTTGTGTGGGAATACCAATCATGATTACTACGTATCCAGGCGTGCATTCCTAATATGTATTTTGCAAGTTCAGCATCTACTTCTTCTCCAAATGTGGGAAGAGATGCTTCTAAATCTATCATTGTTTGTATAGCCTTATTGTGCATTTCTACTACACGATAAATTGCCTGATTTATAGGAATATGCTCTTGATAATGCAGTACCAATACTAAATTGTGAACATCGCCACTCAACATTTCTCTAGATACAGAAAAGATATCATTACAACAGGCAATGATATGTCCTGTAAGAAATTGCAATTTGAGAATTATTTCATGTTTTCGTAAAAAATCGGGAATCGTCAAATTATGGCAAAATTCAGTCAATGTTAAAAAAGCATCCACACCTATACTTGATTTACGAGTCATGATATAAGTATCCACATCTGGTACGATTCCCGCTGCGCGGATGGTTGCTTCGTCAGTACATGCTTCTAACCATTCTTGAAAGCTAGTGATGAAATGATGGAACCATGTTACACTTCGTCTTGCAAGAATCCTTTCTCTGAGATTATTTAAGGCAAGAACAAGGGCTGTATCTTCGCTTGTAATTTCTGCCCCATTTAAGATTTCTAAATATCTCTGATTATGGATCTTTAAAACTTCAGGTTTTTTTCCTAAATCTGACAGATCGCATTGATCGTCCCAAAGAAAAACCCAGCTTAACCAGTCATTTGCAATCTTAAGTTCTTCAAGAGCGCTATCAGGATAGGCAGATGCAGCTAATAAAAAGAAATTAGACTTACAAAACCGCTTATAAGTTGATTCATTAGCCAAGAGGTTGAAGCGAAGCACCCATTCAATACCGAACTCTTGTAAAACATCAACATGCCGATTGATTTGCAGCTGAAATGGACAGTGCAAACTAGGAAAAAGTAACTCTTCCATAAAAAATCCTTAGCTAAATTTAATGGATAAACATCTATGAGAAGACTACAAAGGCAATAGTTTTTTTCAGATTTGATGGTATATTTTCCTGGAAAAAGTTACTGTAACACTACGTTTTTCCAAGCACGAAACTCCTACCGGCCTCACTTGTTGCGGTACGTAAATGTATTTGAATATTTCAAAACTTACTTTGCCATTGTTAAACTTTTTTTAAAAAAACATAACCGTAATTATATGTAATTATATTGTTTTGATAAAAATAATTACATTTTTATTTGCTTCACCATAAATGCTGTTGACGAACTAAAAAACCTAAACTAAGGCATTAAAAAGATTGTTTTTATTTAGCGCTAATTGTGTAAAAAGACAAGAGTAATAATAACTAATTTGAGAAAAAAGGATAATTAAATTGTGGTGAAAGCGAAGATTTAGCGTATATCCATCTGTAGCGATCGCCCTAGCAAAATCTAAACAATTTGATGTAATAATGTTGCTGTTATCAGAGTTTTTGGGAACTATAGAATTGTCACACTGTAAATTTCTCAGTCAGTTCATTAAGCAAATGAGGTGGCTTAGTTGCAATCCCAGAGCTAATGATAAACAAGTAACAATAAGTTAAATTAATTTAAATACATGAATTATAAACCAGATATAAAAATGCCTAATGTTTTAGAAGAGAGTTTAATTTTAGTGGTAGATGATACTACTACTAATTTAGAGATCGTCTTGGATATATTAACTAACGCAGGCTTTCAAGTAGCAACAGAAGTTAATGGAGAAAAGGCACTAAAACAAGTTGAATCTAGGTTACCGGATTTAATTTTGTTAGATGTAATGATGCCGAAAATAGATGGCTTTGAAACATGTAAAAAATTGAAAGAAAATCCTGAAACTTGTGATATTCCTGTAATTTTTATGACAGGAAACTCAGATACAGATAGTAAAATAAAAGGTTTAAATATTGGTGCAGTTGACTATATAACAAAACCTTTTCATGAAGAAGAATTATTAGCTAGAATTAAAACTCATCTGCAATTAAGAAATCTCAGAAAAACTTTAGAAAACCGAGTTGCAGAAAGAACAGCAGCATTGTCCAAAGTATTAAAAGATTTACAAGAATCTCAAATCCAACTCGTACAGACAGAAAAAATGTCTGCCCTTGGCCAATTAGTTGCGGGGGTTGCTCATGAAATTAATAATCCAGTTGGTTTCATTCATGGTAATCTCGGTCACGCTTCGGTATATTTCCAAGCGATGGCTAAGCTAATTGAGCTATATCAACAGCATTATCCCCATCCAGTTGCAGAAATTCAAGAAGAAATTGCAGCGATGGATTTACAGCATATGCTTTCTGATTTGCCTAACTTAATTTCTTCAATGAAAGAAGGCGTTCAAAGAATTCGCAACATCAGTACCAGCCTGCGAAACTTTTCGAGAGCAGATAGCGATCGCAAAGTTTATTGCAATATTCATGATGGTATTGATAGTACAATCATGATCCTCAAACATCGCTTAAAAGCATCAGAATATCGTCCCAATATTGAGGTAATCAAAAATTACGGTGATTTACCAGAATTAGAATGCTTCAGCGGACAATTAAATCAGGTATTTATGAATATATTAGCTAATGCTATTGATGCTTTAGAAGAGTCTAATTTAGGGCGCAGCTATGTTGATATTGAATCCAATCCCAATCAAATTTGGATTCAAACTAGCCTAGCAGAAGATAAAAATCATGCCTTTATTCGGATTAAAGATAACGGTGTAGGTATGTCGCCTGAAATTAAAGAAAAAATATTTGACCATTTATTCACTACTAAACCAGTAGGTCAAGGTACAGGATTAGGACTATCTATTGCTCGTCAAATTGTTGTTGAAAAACATGGAGGAACTCTGGAAGTAAATTCGGCGCCAAGTGAGGGTTCGGAGTTTATCATTAAGCTTACAATTTAAATTTTATTTAAAAAAAATTATCAAATCTTCCTGAGAATTACGGAATTATAATCGTGTACGTAAATAATTGTTTATATATCAATTAATGTATGTTCAAAGCAGTAGTTGGTCACAGTAACGATCCAGATTCTCTATCCGCAGTTGAGGAAGTTATTCAACAATGTATGACTTCTCTTGCAGGAGATATTCCACAAGCTGGAATTCTTTTTGCTGCAATTGACTTCGAGCATTCCCTCATTTTGCAGCAAATTCATCAAGCTTTTGGCAGGATTGAATTAATTGGTGGAACAACAGATGGCGAAATTTCTTCAGTTCTAGAGTTTCAGCAAGACTCAATCACTTTGATGTTGTTTTGCTCAGACGAAGTAGAAATTTATGCAGGAGTTGGACGCCAAATTTCAACCGATACAATTACTGCAACCAAACAAGCTGTAGAACAAGCCAAAGCAAAAAGTACAGTAACACCAAGCCTATGTTTAACTCATCCAGAAAGTCTCACAACTAGTGGTGTCTCTATATTAAATGGCTTAAAGCTAGCTCTTGGTCAAGATGTACCGATATTTGGCGGTTTAGCAGCCGACCAGTCAAAATATCAAAATACATACCAATTTTTTCAAACAGAAGTTTTAAGTGATTCTGTACCAATTCTACTTTTCTGCGGCAAAATATTATTTTCTCATGGTGTTGCAAGTGGTTGGCATCCCATTGGTCAAATCAGCAAAGTAACTAAAGTAGATAAGAATATTCTCTATGAAATAGATGGTAAGCCAGCCTTAGATTTTTATCATCATTATCTAGGTTTACTTCCTCCTTCAATGGAATATCCCTTAGCAGTGTTTGAGCAAGATACAGACAACTTTTATATCAGAGCGCCCATTGCATACGAGCCAGAATCTGGTAGTATCACATTTTTTGCCGATATTCCCGACCAAGCACTTATTCAAATTTCTGAAGCAGGTTATGAAGATATCCTAGCAGCTTCTAAAGCATCATTTATGAATGCCTTAAATAACTATCCAGGTAAAGAACCAAGTGCTGTTTTATTTTTCTCATGTGTAGCTCGTCGGCAAATACTTGGTACAAGGGCACAAGAAGAGTACGAGAATACGAAAGTTTGTCTGGAAAGTTATTTACCTGCCTGTGGATTTTACTCTAATGGAGAGATTGCTCCTATAGATTTAATTAGTCGAACGCAATTTCACAACGAAACTTTTGTAACTTTAATTTTGGGAGTTCATTAATAATTGATGGAAAGTTTTGATTGTGAAAAAGAGATTCAGCAACTCCAAAAAACTAATAGAATCATCAAAAAACAGTTAGAACGGTCTGAGGCAGACCGCATGAGGCTAGAAGATATAAATCAAAAGAAAGAATCTTTGCTCAAACAAGTAATTTATGAATTAACAGAATATCAAAATAAATTAGAGGAAAGAAGTCAAGAACTAGAAATAATGCTCTTTAATCTTCAAATAATGGAGAATAAAATGTCTACATTAGGAAGCCTGGTTGCAGATGTAGCTCACGAAATTAATAATCCAATTGGTTTTATAGCAGGTAATTTAACTCCAGCTCAAGAGTATATTCAAAACTTATTATGTTTGCTAGATATCTATCAACGGACTTATCCTCAAGGTTCTCAGGAAATTCAAGAAAAAAGTGAAGCGATTGACCTGGAATATATGCGTGAGGATTTGCCTCAACTCATTTCTTCAATCAAAGAAGGTACAGATAGAATTTCCAATCTCAGCAAGAGCTTGCGAACTTTTTCTAGAGCAGATACAGAGCAAAAAGTTATTTTTAACGTTCATGAAGGTATTAACAGTACTCTCGTCATTCTCAAACATCGTTTGCAAGGGAATAAGATTCGTCCTGCTATTCAAGTCATTCAAGATTACGGTGAATTTCCCTTAATAGAATGCTTTCCAGGACAACTCAATCAAGTATTTATGAATTTATTAGCAAATGCTATTGATGCTTTAGAAGAGTCTAACTGTGGGTTGAGTTTTGATGAAATTAAGGCAAACCCCAATCGAATAATAATTTATACTGCCCTAACTGAAGATAAAAATCACGTCTTGATTCGGATTAAAGATAATGGAGTAGGAATACCAGTTGAAGTAAAAGAAAAAATTTTTAACCATTTATTTACAACTAAAGCAGTAGGCAAAGGGACAGGATTAGGATTATCAATTGCTTATCAAATAATTGTCCAAAAACATAAGGGCGCTTTAGAAGTAAATTCCGTGTTGGGAGAAGGTTCAGAATTTATAATCACCATTCCCATTTATTAGGATAGCGAAATTATCTCTAGCCATCTACTTTGGGATAAATACTATAAGCTGATAATTTATTACAAATTTAAATTACATAACTAGTGCGGGTTTTTAGTCTCACTCTACAAGAGTGTGATTTCATCTAATTATGCGATTTAGATGTTTTTTAGTTGATCGGGCACTAAAAAAATGTTTGAAAAGTCTTCTTCTTGATATCAAAAGTTTTAGATACCTCTGAATCTCCCTTAAAAAGGGAGGCTTTGATTCCGGCTCTCCCATTAAAAAGCTACGGTGTACGCACAGGCGCACCACCGTCAACTTTTACAAAATTGCTGCAATTTACATAACTTAAAACTGCGATAAGCAGTTACTTGAGATCTATTTTTGGGAACTCTAAAACTGTAGTTCTTAAGTTGTGTCCCGAAAGTTTATGCCAAATTCCGTTAATCATTCAATAAGTAGCCTGGATCTTCCCTTAGAACGGGATATATTTTTACGTACACTAATCAGAGAATTATCTGGTACTTTGCAGGATGTAGTTGGCTTAGAAGAGGCTTCTGGATTTATTAGCGTAGTTGGTGAAAGGATGGGTAGCCAGCTTAACCAAGATTACAAATCTGCCTTGGAAGTCTCACATCTTTCTCGAAAGCAAGTAGCTGATGTCTTAGTTGATTTAAAAAAACGAATTCAAGGAGATTTTTACGTTGTTGAACAAGATGATGAAAAAATTGTTTTTGGCAACCGCGTTTGCCCATTTGGCGACAAAGTTGTTAATCGTCCTGCTATGTGTATGATGACTTCAAATGTTTTTGGAACGATCGCAGCGAATAATCTAGGGTATGCGAAAGTACAATTGCAAGATACCATAGCACACGGCGCTTCTGGATGCAGAGTTATTGTTTATTTAAAACTTACTCCAGAGGCAGAAGATGTAGAAGGTAGAGAATACTTTAGAGGGCTAGAATCTGTCTAAATTGGGCTAGCTCTGGTGTACATCGGTAAAGTTTAGTCCAAGTTTAAATTGCAAGCCCCATGACTCCCGAACAATTTCTTGAACTTGCCATAGTTTTACCAGAACCTTTACTTTTAGTGACTCATGAGGGTCAAGTCTTAGCTACCAATCAGGCAGTAGCAGATATGCTGAAATTACGCCGTCAAGAACTGCAAGGGAAAACCCTCTTTGATTTGGTAACTGAGGCTGCTAGCGATATTATCAAGTACCTACAAGCTTGTTCGACTAGCAGAGCAATGATTTTAGGTTCCTTAACTTTGCGTATAAATGATGGGCAAACATTAATATGTCGCACTCAAGGAGCAGTTATTCAACCTTGGTCTCCTGAATCTTCAGCTTTAATTCTTTTGCGCTTAGAAAATAGAACTTTAGCCAGCAATAATTTCGTGCTTCTAAACCAAAAAATTGATGAGTTAGCAAAAGAAGTTCAAAAACGCAAACAAGCGGAGTTAGAACTTCAAAAAGCGAATGAAGAATTAGAAATTAGGGTTGAAGAACGTACAACTGCTTTACAAAAAACATTAAAAGAACTCCAGCTTACCCAAACTCAGTTGATACAAGCTGAGAAAATGTCTAGTTTAGGCCAGATGGTAGCTGGGATTGCCCATGAAGTTAATAACCCAGTAAGTTTTATTTATGGTAACCTTCATCATGCCCATAAATACACTCAAGATTTACTGAAATTAATAGAAATTTATCAGCAAATTTGCCAAGATCCTCCTCTAGAAATTCAAAAGCAAATAGAAGAAATAGATTTGAATTTTTTGATTGAAGATATAACTAAACTCTTCGAGTCAATGACTGCGGGAACACAGCGCATCCAAGAAATTGTTAAATCATTGCGAAATTTTTCGAGACTTGATGAAGCCGAATTTAAGCCAGTTAATATCCATGAAGGAATTGAAAGTACTTTAATGATTTTGGATCGTCGATTGCAAGGTAAGGATGAATGCCCAGAAATCAAAGTTATTAAAAAATATGGTGAACTACCCAATGTTACTTGCTATCCCGGTCAACTAAATCAAGTATTTATGAATATCCTAGCTAATGCGATCGATGCTTTAGAAAGGTCGGCACTCAGTGGTCGGTGGTCACCTATTAATTCAAAAACAACTGACAATCCGCAAATTAAAATTACCACTGAACTAATAGATAAAAATTGGATAGCGATTACTATTGCTGATAATGGTTTGGGAATTGATGAACAAGTTAGCTCAAAGCTATTCGATCCATTTTTCACTACTAAACCTGTGGGTAAAGGCACTGGGCTAGGTCTATCTATAAGCTATCAAATTATAGTGGAGAAACATGGAGGACAACTTAACTGTTTTTCTACTGCGGGAAAAGGTGCAGAATTTTTAATTAAGATACCTGTTAACTCATAGGATTTTGGATTTTAGATTTTGGATTCAAATAGTGTTCTGAGTTTCAATTTAGTGAATCGAACTTGAAAAACGCCTGCTTGCTCATTAGCAAACAGGCGCTTGTTCAATAGCACAAAGTTATATTCAGATTCAGATAGTTAAATTTTAGCAGTCGAATCAACTGAGGATTCAGACTGACTTACCGAATCTAACTTTCGCACAATTGGTAGATTTTGTGCTTGTGCAGCCCTATTGATTGTCGCTTGCAAAATTGCAGTATGTGAGATGGAATTGTTAGCCAATGTAAATAGTGGATTTGACAAAATCCCCGCAATGGAAGTGGCGATTAAAGTGACCACTAAGCCGACTTGCAAAGGTCTAAATCCAGGCAAATTCCAACGTACTGGCGGATAATTTTTCACTGCTTCGGACATTTCATGGGGTTCTTTGACAACCATCATCTTGACTACGCGAATGTAGTAATAGATGGAGACGACGGTGGTAACTAAGCCCAGCAAGACTAACCCATAAAGACCTGCTTGCCAACCAGCCCAAAACAGGTAAATCTTCCCAAAAAACCCGGCTAATGGTGGAATACCACCCAAGGAAAGCAGGGAGATACTCAAACCCAGTGTTAGGAGTGGGTCTTTTTGATATAGCCCAGAGTATTCGGCAATCTGGTCGGTTCCCGTCCGCAAGGAGAACAGAATGATGCAGGTAAAACCGCACAGGTTCATGAATAGGTAGACCAGCAGGTAAAATATCATGCTGGCGTAACCTGCCTGTGTGCTAGCAATTAAGCCAATCATCACAAACCCAGCTTGGGCAATGGATGAATAAGCTAGCATCCGTTTCATGCTGGTTTGAGCTAGGGCAACTACGTTACCCAAAATCATACTGAGAACGGCCAAAGCAGTGAAGACAAACTTCCATTCCTCAGCAACCAGCGGGAAGGCTGTTGTCAGCAAGCGGATAGCTAGAGCAAACCCAGCTGCTTTGGAACCTACAGATAAAAAGGCGATTACTGGGGTGGGAGCGCCTTCGTAAACGTCTGGCGTCCACTGGTGGAAGGGTGCGGCGGAGATTTTAAAGCCAATACCTGCGATCGCAAAAACCAGGGCAATCACTAAACCTAAAGATTGACCAACCTTAGCTGTGGCAATGCCAGCGGCGATCGCACTTAGTTCGGTTTGTCCGCCTGATAACCCATACAGCAATGATACTCCGTACAAAAATACTGCTGTACTGGAAGCTCCTATTAACAGGTATTTCAGCGCCGCTTCATTAGAACGGGGGTCACGCTTGGTATAACCTGTTAGTAAATAAGAGGAAATACTCAGGGTTTCTAGGGAGATGAAAATCATCACCAACTCGCTAGCCCCGGATAAAAACATCCCTCCAAGGGTAGCAGTTAGCAAAATAGCGATGAATTCTGCTAAAGCGGTGCCACTCTGCTCAATGTAGCGAATTGACATCAGTATAGTAAAAGCGGCAGACAACGCTACGATACCGCGAAAGACGATACTAAGGTTGTCGCTGTTAAAGCCGCCGCTAAAAGAGATGGGATTGAGAGCATCCCATTGAAAATACAGGGCGACAATCGAAGCAAATAAACCTGCAATCGCTAGATATCCAACCCAGCGCGAGGATGTACGCCCCAAAATCAAATCAACTATCAAAACCCCCAAGAGGGTGAGAATTACAATTCCCTCTGGTAAAATCGTTCCAGCATTTAACTGGGATGCAAGATTAGCAAAATCCATGAGATGTATAGGTTTTGGCGATTAGACATTAAGGCTAACTCTGTTCATTCTATCTATTGTTCTTTACCAAAGTTGCATTGAAAAGAAGAATTCAGAATTCAGAATTCAGAAATCAGAACAAGAAATTAGAGTAACAGTTGTTTGGTTACACCAGACTACTATGCCTACCATCAGATTAAATTATGTTGAAGTCCAGGACTAGCTCCTTTCTAAAAAAAATAAGCAGCTCAGCTATTTCCTGAACTGCTTATACAAAATTTTGCAGATTTATCTACTAAACTGCTAATTTGGCGATCGCTAATAAAGCTTTTGCCTTTGTGAATCGTCTCAAGACTTAATACCCTCGTGAGTATCCACTGTTATTATTTTTTTGCCAACCACCACCGCCAGAGCGAGTAGCTTTCTCCTCTCGTGGTCTTGCTTTATTAACTTTCATTACACGACCCATCCATTCGGCACCATCTAAAGCCTGAATAGCAGCATCTTCAGCGGCTGATGATTCCATTTCCACAAAACCAAAGCCCCGTGCGCGTCCTGTTTCCCTGTCTGTGGGTAATTGAACGCGTGTAACGGCGCCGTACTCGGAAAATACCTTACTAAGGTCATCTTGTGTGACGCTGTAGGATAGGTTCCCTACGTAGATTGACATGAAACTCTCCAGAATCCATTGATGCAGAGATGTTCATCCGGAGAGCCGCTTGCAATTATTACTAATAACAAGATTCGTATCGCCGAACTTAACTTCTCCAAAATTATCCTACCATAACTTTCGATTTGGACAAGCCTTAATTCGTGCATTTGTCCTCATGTATGGTACAATGCATCATTTTTATCTATACTTACTATTTATATTTTTTACCGTACTGTTCATTTATCAAATCAGTTTTGTACAGCAAATTTTTCTAGTTATATTCTAATATTATCAAGCAAATTGCTTTACAGTTTAACTTGATTGTAAGTAGGTGGAAATCCCAAGGTCTGAATAAAGGCTGTGCTTGGGGAAGTCGCTGCTAATAAGTGTATTTTTTGAATTTAACTCAATGATATATTTAGGCTAATTAGGATTTTTTAGATTAGTGGAAAATAGCAGTCAAATTTATAGCGATCGCATTCTACAGATTAGAGCGATCGTCAGTCGGCATAAAAACTCAAGTATTTATGTTTGCACGCCAAATTCCTCCGAATCTACTCCCCAATTTACCCAGCGAATCGCTTCACGCGCTGAGTTAATATTTGGCGGAACTCGCAAGGCGTGAATAAAGCCTGTACTTGGACAAGTCATTTTTAATAAATAAATTGCTTCTTCATCAACATCAGCATCAATTTTTAATAGTGTGTATTCAGCCCAAGTATCTAATTCAATAGCTTGTAATTCTTGGCAAATTCGAGCGTAACCAATACCTTGAATTAAGACTCGGCGTAGTTCGGCGTTTTCCTCTGATAAAAGCCATTGAGGTTGCCATTGCTGCGGCTGGATTTTACCGTATTTTTCAGGCAAGGTTACGCCGTGGTAGGAGTAGAGGCTAAATCCATCAGCATACTCTATTGCGGGTTCGCCTTCAGCGTGGAGACGATTTTGATTGTCGAAGCGCAAGTGAAGGGGGCGATCGCAGATAATACAAAATTTTTCAAATGGAGAAATAAAACCACAAAACCTTGATAAAGACTGTAAAGTTTCCCAACTTTTTTTGCTGTAAGAATAATTTAGTACAGAAACGTAAAAATCCACATTACAACAACGATTAGCCAAATCTTGTGAATTTAACCACAGACGATTTCCTAAATGTATATTGATTTTAGGCTGATATGCTAATTTATCTTCTACTACATATTCTAATAGATTAATACTTAGTTCAAAACTATTTAGCTGCCTACAAATTTCCATATTTGTTTGATATGAGAAATTTGTATTTTCATTAGTTCAATCTGCAACAATATAGTCATAAACATTATTGTTTAAACTTAGAAAATTTATATTATTAAAATTTAATTGAGGTAGCTTTTCAAAAATAATTTTTAAACCAGTATAAGGAATTTCACAAAAAATAATTTCTGGCTGTTGTTTACCGATAGCTGTATATGTAGCTTTAACAACTTCCACCGCTTTCTCTCTATCAATTCGCTCAGTTGAAAGCGCGATCGCTCTCCACTTTTCCCGATAAACTGGAATCAAAGCCTCTTGCTCAGGCGTTAACTTTTCAATCAGCGACATAACGCCAACCTTCAGGCTCGTATTCTCGCTGAATTTTCACCATCCAGTCACCTTGGGGAATTGAAATAGCTTTATGCTCCTCATGAGCTAGCAATGCCGACTCTGAAAAAACTCGTAAATACAGCGTGCTATCTTTTTCGTATAATTCTGCCTTGCCCTCAGTAATTCGATGTTTATGACCCGTAACTTCGCCTTGTGCCAAAGTTAAGTGAGGTATTTTTTGTCCTTCAACCTGCTGCACAGGCAGTAAGATAACATCACCTTGACGAATTGGTTGCATGATTTTGCTTTCCTGACATGAGTACAAATCCCACTTCGCTTTTTTGCTTGAGTTTGGTTTAATTTTGGCACAAGCTCTTAATAATTGGGCATTGGGCATGGAGAAAAGGATGGGGAGATAAGGGGATGGGGAGATGGGGGGAAACAAGAATTACTTTCTCCTCACCTCCCCACCTCCCCACCTCCCCACCTCCTCACACTCCCCACTCCCTTACTCCACTAGCGGGGTATTTTGAAAACTGTAGTCGCCAATTATGCGCTAGATAAGTTAAAGATTGAAATAGCTGGAAATTCACATCCAGCTTTCGCCTCTCTTATACTCTGGGAAAGACTGCGCCCTAGCTTAGGGCGGATTTTCTCCCAAGCAGGCAGTTTGTGTGAGGATTAAATCACCGCCCTAAGCGTGACGTTTTATCTTGACAATTTGCAAAAATTACCTCAATTTGACTGTTTAGCTTAGCAGCTATTCTTTTTTTGAAATTTCCATGTCAACTCTCGTCATCGTCGAATCTCCAACCAAAGCTCGTACCATTCGCAACTACTTGCCATCAGGCTATAAGGTAGAGGCGTCTATGGGTCATGTGCGTGACTTACCGCAGTCGGCTACTGAAATTCCCCCAGCCGTCAAAGGAGAAAAATGGGCGCAGCTAGGGGTAAATGTGGACGCCGACTTTGAACCGGTATATGTTGTCCCGAAAGACAAAAAGAAAATTGTCACCCAGCTCAAAGATGCCCTCAAAGATGTAGATGAACTCATTCTGGCAACGGACGAAGACCGGGAAGGTGAAAGCATTAGTTGGCATTTATACCAACTGCTGAAGCCGAAAGTCCCAACTAAGCGGATGGTGTTTCACGAAATTACCCAAGATGCCATCAAAAAAGCGCTGAAGAACTGCCGTAATATCGATGAACAGTTGGTTCGCGCCCAAGAAACGCGGCGGATTTTAGACCGATTGGTGGGTTATACTTTATCTCCGCTGCTATGGAAAAAAATCGCCTGGGGATTATCTGCTGGGCGGGTGCAGTCTGTAGCGGTACGACTTTTAGTCAACAAGGAACGCCAACGCCGCGCTTTCCATGAAGGTACGTACTGGGATTTAAAGGCTAGTTTAGAAAAGGACAAAACGCCGTTTGCCGCCCAGTTAGTGACGCTGGGAAAAACCAAAATAGCCAATGGCGGCGATTTTGACCCCGCAACCGGACAAATTGTCGCAGGCCGCAATGTCTTGTTGCTCAATGAAGAACAAGCCTTAGCCCTCAAGGAACGCCTGACTGGAAAAACTTGGAATGTCACCGACATTGAAGAACGTCCAGTGACGCGCAAACCCGCGCCACCGTTTACTACCTCGACGCTGCAACAAGAATCTAACCGGAAACTGCGGCTCTCAGCCCGCGATACGATGCGAATTGCCCAGAATTTGTACGAACAGGGGTATATTACCTATATGCGGACAGATTCGGTACATTTGTCAGATCAAGCGATCGCAGCTGCTAGAAGTTGTGTAGAAAAACTCTACGGTCAGCAATATCTCAGTCCCCAGCCCCGGCAATACACCACCAAATCCAAAGGCGCACAAGAAGCGCACGAAGCAATTCGTCCAGCAGGTAGCACCTTCCGCACCCCCCAAGAAACCGGTTTGGGCGGTCGGGAACTTGCTGTCTACGATTTGATTTGGAAGCGTACTGTGGCTTGCCAGATGGCCGACTCTCGACAAACCCAAATTTCCGTACAATTGCAAGTCGAAGACGCTGGTTTTCGTTCTTCTGGCAAGCGGATTGAATTTCCGGGATATTTACGCGCTTACGTTGAAGGTTCAGATGACCCAGAAGCAGCGCTGGAAGACCAAGAAGTAATTTTACCTAGTCTGAAAGTAGGCGATCGCCCCAATTGTACCGAACTCCAAGCAATTGGTCACGAAACCCAACCCCCTGCTAGGTACACCGAAGCAACTTTAGTCAAAACCTTAGAAAGCGAAGGTATCGGTCGTCCCAGTACCTACGCCAGCATTATTGGCACCATCATCGACAAGGGTTACGCCCAATTGGTGAGTAACGCCCTCATACCCACTTTCACTGCTTTCGCCGTCACCGACTTGCTGGAAAAACATTTCCCCGATATCGTCGATCCCAGCTTTACCTCAAAAATGGAGCAAACCCTCGACGACATAGCCACAGGTGAAGCTAAATGGCTACCTTACCTCCAGCAATTCTATTTGGGAGACAAAGGTTTGGAAACCCTAGTCAAGGAACAGGAAAGCCAAATTGATGCCACCAAAGCCAGAACTGTAGAACTGGAAAATTTGGAAGCCAAAGTCCGTATTGGGAAATACGGCCCCTACATTGAAGTTGAAAATGGTAACGGTGTTGTCACTGCCTCAATTCCTAAAGACTTGACACCAGCTGACCTAGACCCCAAGCAGGTAGAAGTATTACTGCGGCAAAAAACCACAGGTCCCGACCAGGTAGGACGCCATCCCGAAACTGGCGAACCAATTTATGTGAAAATTGGTGCCTATGGGCCTTATGTCCAATTAGGTGACAAGTCCGAAGAAAACCCCAAACCGAAACAAGCCTCTCTACCCAAAGGAGTCACTCCAGAAAACGTTACCCTGGAAATGGCTGTTGGTCTGTTGGCGCTACCCCGGACGTTAGGAACTCATCCAGTCACTGGCAGCAAAATCCAAGCAAGTTTGGGACGCTTTGGCCCCTATATCGTTCACGACCAGGGTAAAGAAGGAAAAGATTATCGCTCCCTAAAAGCTGCTGATAATGTATTGACAATTACTCTAGAACGTGCGTTGGAATTGTTGTCAGAGCCAAAAAAGGGACGCAGTTCCACCAACAGCAAGTCCAAGGCAGCTTTACGCGAATTGGGTACGCATCCAGAAGACGACGAACCAGTAAATATCTACGATGGCCCTTATGGCCCTTACATCAAGCATGGTAAAACTAATGCCAGTATCCCAGAGGGCCAATCGGTAGAAGAGATAACGCTGGCTACGGCCTTGGAATTGTTGGCAGCTAAAGCTTCCACAGGAAAATCCACTCGCAAAACCACTAAATCAACAACTTCCAAATCTAAGTCAACTGGCTCTAAGTCAACTGCGAAGTCATCGACGACAGCGACGAAGAAAAAAGCGGCAGAAGGTTAGGAATTTTGGATTTTGGATTTTAGATTTTGGATAATCTACCGAGGCAACCTTGCAAAGTTGAAAATTCTCCCTGCCCTTGCGTTTTTGCGTCTCCCTGCCAGATTTTAGCTCGATAAATTACCAGATCCCCTTGACTCTTGACCCTAGATACCCATCCTTAGTAGGATGCAGTTCTATAGGTTGCAAGTGTGATACTCTAAAAAGTATGGGAAAACACAACCCCAAATTTTAGAGGTGGCTGATGTCCCAAAAACGGGGTTTTGTATTGGCTCAGTTAAAAGCTAGAGGTGCAAAAATACGCAATTCCCTGCGTAGCTGTTAATCAAAATTGAGGTAGTATCTCAGGAGCGGTCAGTTCATGGACTATATAGAAAAGGTGCTAGAAAAGCTTAAGGAATTAGCACGCAAGCTAATTGAGAGCCTTTTAGGGCCAGAGGCTGAGCCGGAACCGGAACTGATTCCGATTCCTGTGAACGATCGCTCACGCCGTCGCTAGTAGCCCCGAAAGTGCTAAATTCGACCTTAGAACCCTTAAGTATTCTGGCACTGCACGGGCCAAACTTAAATTTGCTAGGACAGCGAGAACCGGGAATTTATGGCTCGTTGACATTAGCAGAAATTAACCGCCTGTTAGAAGAGGAAGGACTAAAATTACAGGCGAAAGTTTTTCCCTTGCAGTCAAATCATGAAGGAATTTTAGTGGATGCTATTCATGAAGCATTAGGGCAACATCAAGGAATTTTAATTAATGCAGGGGCATATACCCACACAAGTGTGGCATTGCGAGATGCGATCGCTGCCGTTAATTTACCTACAGTAGAAGTACATCTGAGTAATATTTACCGTCGAGAAGATTTCCGCCATCATTCCTACATCGCCCCAGTAGCCATCGGCCAAATCAGTGGTTTTGGCTCTCAAAGTTATTTGTTGGGCTTACAGGCGTTAGTAAATTATTTAAGAGTTAGGGGTTAGGAGTTAGGAGTTAGGGGTTAGGAATTAATAGTAAAGTCAAGAATTAGCAATCTTTCATCAGCATTTGCAAGAAATAGTTAGATATTTTTTTATTTGTCACTCCCTTAACTCCTCACTTTTCACTTTTCACTCTATAATTCATGCGTTACTCTCTTATCAGTCGGTTTAGAGGCACTTTATTCGGAGCATTCCTGGGGGGAAGTTTAACCTCTGGTGGTGAAATACAGCCTCAGAATTACCCTGATTTTGGCAGAATGGCAATTCTCGGTACCCAGAGTTTAATTAGCTTGGGTAGATTAGATTTAGACGATTGGATAGCGCGTCAGCAACAAGCTTCTTTTGATTTAGCTCCAACAGACATAATTATTGCCACACTACCAGTGGCACTTTTTTTTCACGAAAATCCAATTAAGCTACGAAAAAACTTGCTGCACGTCCTAAAAATCTGGGATGATGACCCAGTGGTCAGGGATGGAACACTAGCAGTAGGGTATGCGATCGCTCTAGCCTTAAATGAGAAACTCCACCCCCTAACTCTAATTCCCCAAACAATTTCCTTTCTTCAAGAAACGCCGACCTCAATACCAAAAAAATTATTAAGAATTCAGAATTTATTAGCACAAGGGGCTGGATTAGAAAGGGTGCAAGCGGAGTTTGCTGGCAAAGAAAAGCTCAGTAACACTATTGCGATCGCATTTTACTGTTTTCTGAGTACATTAGAAGACTTTCGCCTTGCAGTTTTGCGGGCTACTCACAACGGTGATTCCAAACTGCAAGATGCTACCAATTTAATGGCACATACAAGTGCAATTACAGCTGCTTTATCAGGCGCATATAACACTACAGCAGGAATTCCTCTAAATTGGCGATTGCTTCTAAAGAAGAATTCTCCAGCATCCGAACTAACAAGCTTTGACGAAATGTTAGAATTGGCTGATGTACTTGTGGCTGTGTGGTCGGGATTGTATAATAACATTCGCCTAGATCCTAAGGAATTAACAGAGGAGGGATGTGCCGTTTCTAGGGTAGATTTGCTTTCAGTTTATGCAGCTCCTCGTGTTATTAGGTTGCGTTAATGCTCTTTTGAGCAAAAAACAATGCGGATGCCAAAATTGCAATATTGAAAGTATCCTATACTAATATTTTTCGGCAAACCCTCGATTTGATTGTGTAGCTAACTTCCGCAACCGTAGTTGCAATGTTAAATGCTGGTCGTCTAGCCCCTTTGTTCGTGTAGCGTCCCCGAAGGGAAGATTTTAACCATCCTGGAAAAATCAATGAACACTAACTTATCAAAGTCAGCAATTGCAGGCAGAGATAATGAAAACGACTGAGCCATTTTTGCAGTTATTGACCCAGCAATTATCTTACTGGCGACGATGGTACAGATTACTACGCCGTAAGAGAAAGCTACTTAAAGATACAAGCTATAGAAGGGAACTTACAACAGCTATCTTCAAAAATGTAATCTTGTTTGTCTCAAAAAGCAATCACAAAGGGGAACGTCAAAAACAAGAAAGAGCACTAAAGTCAATGGCAAATTCAGCCAAAACTCAAGGTAGTATTTGTACACTTGCTTGCAACTGGATACATGGAAAGCGTTACTTCGTCATTTTAGCGATCGCTATAGTTTCTCTTACGGGCGTGATTGGTAATAGACTATACAATCAGACTCAAATACAAATAGGCAATCCCGCACCACAAACAATTAGAGCGCCTTATACAGATAGCATTGAAGATAAGAAAAAAACAGACGCCGAACGTAGAACCGCCAGTAAAAGTTTTATACCAGTGTTGATGATTGATGCACAAATCAATCAAAAAATCGATGAAGATTTACAACAACTTCTGGATGATGGTAATGAAATTCGTGCCATTGCAGGAGTGTTTCCTTTTTTTGATACTACAGTTTTGTCTCGAATTAGCCAGCGTTATCTCCGTTCTTGCTCTGAACCGGAATGGCAAGCGGTGATAGTGGCTCTAAAAAATCATCGAAACCAGCACCAAAAAATAATAGGACGAACCGCCGCTTCATTAGCTGCACCTAATCAAGTACTACCCAAATATAATTTCGAGAATACTGAAGTCGGGTCAGATGAGACAAAACCTGGTGATTTTTCTCAAAACACTGACTTTACTCAGGCAATAAAAGAACTAGAAGCTTACCAGCTAACAAATTCTGACAAAAGCTTTTCCTCACTGATTGCCCAAATTTCCCAAGCACGCCAAAAATACACTCAAGCTACTGCCAAACTTTTACAGTTGGAGAGTGTTAGTCCTGAAACAATATATGAGGAATCTCTGCTCTTAGATTTGTCGGATCGGGAGTGGGAAAATACACAATTGGGAATCCATCGGAGTGCAGAGCGGATTCTCACTCAAGGCATCCCCCACGGACTGCCACAAAATATTATACAAGATGCAGTCAGCTTACAAATCCAGACCTTTGTACCACAAGACGCCGAACCTTTAGCAAGCAAAGTTTTATTAGCTGTACTTCAGCCAAATCTGCAAAAAGATGAAGAAAAAACCAGAGAAAAAGCTCAAAAAGCTGCTGCTGGGGTGTCGCCTGTGATGGTGAATGTACGACAAGGTGAAGCGATTGTCAAACAAGGAGAGCAAATTAGTGCCTGGGATTTTGAGGTATTGCAGCATTATCACTTGATTCGCCGCCAGATTAAGTGGGTGGAATTGGTGAAGTTAGGATGCATCATTACCGTCGCCATTGGGATTTTTATCTGGGTAGAACGACATATCAATTGCCAATTGCGACAACGCGATCGCCTATTGGTGTTACTCCTCGCTCTGAGCGTACCAGGAGTAATCATTATGGGATTGCCCTACACTACATGGAGTGCCCTTGGTTTATTATTGGGAAGTTTTTACGGCCCGACTTTGGGGTTGACAGTTGTGGGACTGCTGTCGCCGATATTAGCAATCGGTTTGGATATGAGCAAAGTTGCGCTTTTAGCTGGTGTAGGCGGAGGAATATTAGGTAGTTGCATCGCCCAAAGATTGCGATCGCGTGAGGAATTGGCGTTGTTAGGCGTGGCGATCGCTTTGACTCAAGGCGGTATTTACCTGATTGTAAAAGTCTTAATTGGCCAAGCATTTGGTTCAACTTGGTATATCGTCCTCCGAGAAGCAGGGTTATTTGCCTCATCGGGCTTTGTTTGGAGTGTCATCGCTTTAGGTTTGAGTCCTTATTTAGAAAGGCTTTTTGATTTAGTCACTCCCATCCGCCTAGCAGAGTTGGCGAACCCGAACCGCCCTTTATTGAAAAGACTCGCGACTGAAACTCCTGGAACTTTTCAACATACGCTGTTTGTGGCTACCCTTGCTGAAGCTGCTGCCAAACAATTGGGATGCAATGTTGAATTAGTTAGGGCTGGTGCATTATACCATGATATCGGAAAAATGCACGACCCTCTGGGATTTATTGAAAATCAAATGGGGGGGCCGAATAAACACGATACAGAAATTAAAGACCCTTGGAAGAGTGCAGAAATTATTAAAAAGCATGTAAGTGAAGGGTTGGTGATGGCGCGTAAACACCTTTTGCCCACAGCAATTCAAGCCTTCATTCCAGAACATCAGGGAACAATGCTAATTGCTTATTTTTATCACCAAGCCCAGCAAATGGCTCAAGAAAATCCAAATTTAACGGTAAATGAAGCGGATTTTCGCTATGACGGGCCGATTCCCCAGTCACGGGAAACAGGAATTGTAATGTTGGCGGATGCTTGCGAAGCGGCGCTGCGATCGCTCGAAGTATCAGGGAAACGTCCTGTACCGCTAAAGGGAAGCAAGGTAGGCGCAAAGTCTGGTGAGGCAGAAAAAGAGCGATCGCCCAAAGATGTCTCTATCGAACAAGCTTTATCAATGCTCAACAACATTTTGCGTGCTAGATGGCAAGATAACCAACTCATAGATTCAGGACTAACGCGGGAAGAAATGTCACAAATCGCCCAGATATTTGTCGATGTTTGGCAGCAATTTAATCACAAACGCATTGCTTATCCCAAGTTCAAGGCTAGTAGCACTGCGCGGAATTCGTAGTTCGGATTAATTCTGATACCATTTCACGAAATGCATGATACAAATGATTGGTTTTTAATTCTTTTCCCCTGCTCGCTATTTGCATCAATCTTAAAGTGAAACGATATCACTACCTCGCACACCAGCCAAAATAAAGTTAACTGCTGCTTGGGTATGCTGTTCAATCATTTCTGGACTTAGCAGTTCCAAATCTGGTCTAGTATGTTTGATGTTTTCATAAGCGTTGAAGTATAAATTACAAACGCCAATAATATGCAGGGTGGTGAGAAATGGATCGAGTTGACGAAAACAACCCTCTGCCATGCCGCGTTCTAAAATCTTGATGAGATAGGCAAAATTTTCTTGCCAATTCCCCTGTTTAAAATACTTTCCCTGATTTTGGTTGGCTTCTTGAAACCAAAGCATCCCTCGGTGTGGGTGAGCTGCTTCGTAGGCGATCGCTTCTGTGACAAGCAGCTTCAAAGCTTCCTCCGGCGGTAACTTATCGAGATTTAGCTGCTCAAACCCTTCGTGCATTTCCACTGCTGGGCGTTGCAGCACAGCTTGATATAGTCCTTCCTTGCTCTGGAAGTAGTAGTAAATCATTGCTGTGGTAACACCTGCACCTTTGGCGATCGCCTCTGTCCGCGCCCCACTCAGCCCATTTCTAGCAAATTCCACTTCCGCCGCATCGAGAATCTGCTTTTTCGTCGCCTCTGCATCCCGCACCTGGCGAGGTTTTTTATATGAAAGTTTTGATTGTGTTGAACGACCCACAGTACTCCATCAGTTTAACGAAAACATTTTAACTAAAAAATTAGTTAGTAGTTGACACAGAAGACGAACTTTATTAAATTAAGGATTACTAACTAAAAAATTAGTTAGTTCATCTTTTGAACAATTTAGCCATGCAGTAGTCGAAGTTAGCCGAGCAATGCCCGGTACTACTTCGTCTGTTAACAAGCAAGCTTTAATTATCCCAATTGACATTCATTCATAGCAATGTAGGACAGGGAATAGCATAATTTTTAACTTTGAAAATTAACTCCTGACTATTCAATTTTCTGTTGATAAATAATTTGACAATATTTTGGAGGAAAAATGCAACCAATTTTACCTGGTGCGCCTTGGTTAATCGCGCACAAATCTACATTAGGAGTAAATAAACCTCATAAAATTACTTTAAATGGGCAGGATTATGTCATTTGGCAAAATCAAAAAGGCGAAGTGTTTGCCCTTGATAATATCTGTCCGCATATGCAAGCACCTTTATCATCCGGATGGGTTTGTCAAGAAAGAGATACTATTACTTGCCCTTTTCATGCATTAGAATTTGATGGACAAGGCAGACTTTATGAGGGTGACAAAAAAGGCACTCAGCCAATTACAAAACCATTAGAGATAACTATTAGTAACGATTGTATCTGGACATATGGCGGATTTGAACCAAGATTACCTATCCCAGATTTGCATCAAAGGATTGTACATGAATACGAGTTCCTTGGAGTAGCTGGTGAAAAAAGTATTCACGGTGATTTTTTGAGTAATCTAATGGTTAATTACGACTATAATCACCAAAATGGTACTCATAAAGAGCTATTTAAAATAACATATTGTCATGTAAGCTATTTTGAAGAAAAAGGATATTATGCAACAGTCAAGCAAGATTTAAAGAGAGCCAAAAACACGCTAGCAGAAATTATTCAAAATCCCGTTTTAGGTATCTTACCTCAAAATCTAAGTAACACACTCGAATACGCTTTTCCTTCCACTACAGCTTTTTTTGCAAAAACACCTATTGGTGATATTGCTCAAATTCACATTCTCTACCCAGAAACAGAAAAAAGAACTCAGACCTTTATTTTGATGTATGCTAAAGTAAATAATCCGTTGATGAAATTTTTCTTTAAAAACTCAGTTTTACAAGCAGCGGCCACAGTCATAGAACAGGATACAGGTGCAGTTGAAAGTTTGTACCCCCGGCAACAGCCAAAAATTAGACTACCAAATGAAGAGGTTATGTTCTATGCTGAAAAACTCTACCGTAATTGGTAATGTTCTGCTGATATGTAATTAATTATTGCTTTGGGCATCTTAGTCATTTGCTAACTATCATCTACAAATCATAGTGAATTTGTTTTAATTTCTGGATTTTCACTATATTGTTAACAAGTTTTAATAAAAACCCCTGGTAGTTAACCAGGGGTAATGCAAGTCAGTACTTTTCGCATGGAATGTATCCTACTTCAATACCATAGCAAGCCTTTAATTGGCACATCTGCCATTTTGCCAAACAAAAAAGCCCCCAGTGGTAAGCTGAGGGTTAATTTTTTGGAATAGCGGTAATCTACAAAGTTATTATTCCCAGATAAGTAGGCGATCGCACCAAAATACAACTATAAATTTCCATATATCTAAGTAGCTGCGGCATATTTTAAGCTTCACTGCTTACCCTTAAATAAGTAAAACTAATGATTAAAACTAGTTTTCTAAAAGTCCCAACACTTGATTAATTTTTGTAAAGCAGTGTAAATTACATTCACAGGCAAAAACAAAACCGCCTGATTCATACATAAATTCAACCCAACCGCACTTATAAAACAATGACAGCAACCATTCAACGTCGCGAGAGCGCCAACGTATGGGAGCGGTTTGCAAACTGGATCACCAGCACCAACAACCGCCTGTACATCGGCTGGTTCGGAGTACTAATGATCCCCACCTTGCTAGCCGCCACCGCCTGCTTCGTAATCGCCTTCATCGCAGCACCACCAGTAGACATCGATGGTATCCGCGAGCCAGTAGCAGGTTCCTTACTGTACGGAAACAACATCATCTCCGGTGCAGTAGTACCTTCCTCCAACGCAATTGGTTTGCACTTCTACCCAATTTGGGAAGCAGCTTCCTTAGATGAATGGCTGTACAACGGCGGCCCTTACCAGTTGGTAATTTTCCACTTCCTGATTGGCGTATTCTGCTACTTAGGTCGTGAGTGGGAACTATCCTACCGCTTGGGTATGCGTCCTTGGATCTGCCTAGCGTTCTCTGCACCAGTAGCAGCAGCAACCGCAGTATTCTTGATCTACCCCATCGGACAAGGTTCATTCTCTGACGGTATGCCCTTGGGTATCTCCGGAACCTTCAACTTCATGATCGTGTTCCAAGCAGAGCACAACATTTTGATGCACCCCTTCCACATGTTAGGTGTGGCTGGTGTATTCGGTGGAAGCTTATTCAGCGCAATGCACGGTTCTCTAGTTACCTCTTCCTTGGTTCGTGAGACCACCGAAAGCGAATCTCAAAACTACGGTTACAAGTTCGGTCAAGAAGAAGAAACCTACAACATCGTTGCAGCACACGGTTACTTCGGTCGCTTGATTTTCCAATACGCTTCCTTCAACAACAGCCGTTCCTTGCACTTCTTCTTAGCTGCATGGCCTGTAATCGGCATCTGGTTCACCGCTTTGGGTGTAAGCACAATGGCTTTCAACTTGAACGGTTTCAACTTCAACCAGTCCATCATCGACTCTCAAGGTCGTGTAATCAACACCTGGGCTGACATCATCAACCGCGCTAACTTGGGTATGGAAGTAATGCACGAGCGTAATGCTCACAACTTCCCCTTAGACTTGGCGGCTTCTGATGTTGCTCCTGTTGCTCTAACCGCTCCTGCTATCAACGGTTAATCAGTAACTAAGCCAAATCGAATACAGTAAGAGCGCTCTCCGAAAGGGGGCGCTTTTTAGTGTCTTAAAATTGGGGGACGTATGCGTTCAACCAATTCAATCAAGATGTACAAAGCTTTAATCATGCGATGGTAATTGTCTCCAGACCATTTGGCTAGCGTTTTCATATCACTAGTGCAAGCCTGACTCAATTTTATGGTGTTTCAATCGAGCGATCGCCCCTGGCCAAAGCCATTGCCTCAAAACCACTCCAAAATTCTGTAGGAATGTCATCATAGTTAAGGTGAAAACATTCTGGAGACAAAACCACGGTTTACGCACGTCCTTTAGCACGGTTAATTGAGCAGTTGCAACGCTTACCAGGAGTTGGCCCCAAATCTGCCCAGCGACTGGCTTTGCACATTTTGAAGCGACCAGAAGCAGAAGTAGAAGCTTTGGCGCAAGCTTTGGTAGAGGCAAAAAAACAGATCGGCTTGTGTTCTGTTTGTTTTCACTTATCTGCTGAGCCAGTTTGTGAAATTTGTCGTAATGTCAACCGTGATAACAATACTATCTGTGTAGTAGCAGATTCTCGTGATGTGATTGCCCTAGAAAAAACTCGCGAGTATAAGGGCAAGTATCATGTTTTGGGTGGGGTAATTTCTCCCATTGACGGAATTGGCCCAGAACAGTTGACCATTCAAGCTTTAGTACGTCGGGTGAGTAAACAACAACCCCAAGAAGTGATTTTGGCAATTAGTCCGAGTGTAGAAGGGGAGACAACTACACTGTATCTCGGTCAGCTACTGAAGCCATTTACCAAGGTGACACGAATTGCCTTTGGTTTACCTGTCGGTGGTGATTTAGAGTACGCCGACGAAGTTACTTTGGCAAGAGCCTTGGAAGGACGCCGGGAATTAGACTGAACGACTCGAATTAAAATTAAGGCAGCAGCACGAATCAGTTCGAGAAATCATTCTTTTGGACTTCGTTGAGTTAAAGTAATAGGTTCGCCTAAGAACCAAGTAGCGAAATCCTTGGATAAATTTTCTGCTAAAAACTTGCAGATATACCAGTTGAAGCATGGTTTAGGACATAAACTATGCTTCAACTGTCATAACTGAAATTCATATTTAATCAGTAAAAAGGCACATTATTTTCTCAAAACCTCATATTTAATAAGCAAAAAGCCATATTGCTTACTCAAAATGCTTAATTACTTTCTCAAACCCCAGTTTGCTTTCTGATTTTGGTGTTTTCCGCAAGCAAAATCAGCTTTGACTTTCTCAAACCCCAGTTTGCTTGTTGATTTAAGTAATTTACGCATTTATTTTGGTGTATCCTTGAGACAAAACCTTGCGATGTCTATGACGGGCTACGCCTACGCGCTCTCTTGATTCACCAAAATCTTTCAATGGCTTACTGGTAATTCTGCTGGTTTATAGATAAGGTTGAACGCATCGATCGAACCACCACTAGTCCATCGAATGCACAAGTTGAGCTTGAATACCTAGATATGAATCATGAACGATTTTATGAACCATAGATTATAATAAATGCATAAATAGTATTAATTAGGAATTTGCTTATAAAATTGGGCGCAAGTAAGATACCAAAATAAGCAAAGAAACTTCTAACTCGCTCCAAAGCCCTATAAATAAAGTTTTGCGACAACCAGTACATACTTTTCTTGCATCATATTGGCTCAAGTAGTTGTAGACGTTAGTGGCGTATAGGAACGGAAAATAGTGTAATCACATCGCTCAGCTTGACTATCTGCGTGCTGCTCAACGACTATAAAACTATCTATTCCTAAAGAGGTTACAGGTGTCAAGCAAAAAAATAGGTTTCTGGTCTGTGTGGGCATTGGGTGTAGGAGGCATTGTTGGCGGGCTTTTTCCAGCGCTGGGAGTTGCAATCCAAATAGCTGATGTAGGCGCACCGTTAGCATTTATTATTGCAGGAACAATAGCTTTGATAACTACTTATGCTTATGCAAAGCTTTCGGTAGCTCATCCATGTCGAGGCGGGACAGTAACCTTCTTAAACCAAGCTTTTGGTCTAGGGTTATTTAGTGGGACACTGAATCTTCTACTATGGTTTAGCTATGTGGTCATGCTTTCCTTTTACTTGCAGGCTTTTGGTAGTTATGGAGTTAGCCTGTTCGGATCTACTCAACCTATTTGGAAGCACTTACTGATTAGCTTGGCAATTTTAGGAACGACTGGACTAAATCTACTAACTGCCAATTATATTGGGAAATCTCAAATTTGGATTGTCAGCTTCAAAGTGGGAATTTTGATACTGTTCATTACTATGGGAAGCAGTCACATCGATATTTCCCATCTAGAACCAGTCTCAGTCTCTTCGCTACAGTCAATTTTCGCAGGAGCAATGGTGATTTTCTTGTCTTATGAAGGCTTTGAACTAATCGCCAATACAGCAGAGGATCTTGTCAATCCCAAGTACACTTTGCCACGAGTTTATTACTCTGTAATTGGGTTCGTTATTTTGCTTTACGTTTTAATAGCACTGGTCACATTAGGAGCAGAACCAATAGAACAGATTTTGGCAGTAAGAGATTATACTTTGGCTGAAGTTGCCAAACCAATTATGGGACAGTTAGGATCTGTTTTGATTACTATTGCTGCTCTGCTGTCAACTCTCTCGGCTAGTAACGCAACACTTTACGGTTCAGCTCGTTTCAGCTCTGTTATTGCTAAATCTAGAGGCTTTAACTCTGGCAGCCAAATCAATGACCGCGACCAATCTTCAATTGGTTTATTTATTACTAGTGGTATTACTCTGATAATTGCCAATTTATTTGACATAAATCGGATTTCAACGATGGGTAGTGCTGGATTTCTCCTAATATTTGCTGCGGTTAATTTAGCTAATGCTCGTATGCATCGTTATACGAAAAGCAAGCAGTGGATTTCATTTCTAGGTGCTGGAATATGTTTGTTGGCACTAGGAATATTAATTTGGTTTGCTTTGCAAACAGATCCACAAACCGTTTGGGTTTTAGTGTTTATGCTAGGAATAGCCATAGGTATCGAAGTAATCTACTATCTATCAAACAAGCGACAGCTAGACCTTTGAAAAGGTTTTAGCAAAGTGCTAATCTTAAAAATACAAACTTTGATGCCACCAGCCTTAAAGATGCTGACTTACATAGACCAAGATTTATCATTGTAGATCGGATCGTAACTGCTATATTTGGGCATAAAGCAATATACGACGATCATTTTCGTAAAGAGCTAGGGTTACTTCCATGAAATTAGATCGCATCACTAGCAATCCCAATCGCATGAATGGACAGCCCTCTATTCGTAATCTTCGCCTTACCGTTCGTCGGGTGATTGAGTTATTAGCTACCTACCCTAATCGAGAAGAACTGCGCCAGGAGTTTTCCGAATTAGAAGATGAAGATATTCAACAAGCCTTAATTTTTGCATCATCCTCCATGAGCGATCGCATCATCGAACTACCTAACCACTATGAAACTGTTGCTCGATTGGGGATTGCCACTCTCTGCGGGAGTAACTTTCTCGATCGACAACACTAGAGGACAATACACACAAAAAATTTATGTTTTTGATTTAACTAATGTTAAGTCTACTTGTTTGTTGTATTCTCGGTAAGCGATCGCTTTGCAATGAACTCGTTGACCAACTTGCGGCCACAAAGAAGTATCGGTTGGTAAACCCAATGAATCACAATCGGATTTTGTAGCAATATCTATAATTCCGCTTAGTTTATAACCGTCAATGACTTGATAACCAAGGTAGACAAAAACACCAAAAGCCTTAACCTTTGTAATCTCTCCATAAAATTTGTACCCAATATAAAATTTCTTTTTTAAATTCTCCCATTGTTGCTCGATATCACTCATACGGCTGATGATACTTTATAAGTTTTTGAAATCATTATCGCGTAATGATTATTGTTAACACCCCAGCCGCGGAATTTGGATTACTATTCTTGTAAAATTGTTTTTGATGCAATCCGAGTTTTCTTCAGGTCTGCTTCCGAAAGTTGTTCGCCGGCTTGCAGGCGAGTGGCGGAAGTTTGCAACACTGTCGCTGCACCTTTATCTCCTATTTGCAGGGCGGTTTTGGCGGCTGTTTGTAGCATTGTAGCTGCACCAGTGCGATCGCCCTGTTGCAATTTCGCTTCCGCTAACTGAGTTTGGCGATACTTGGCTAATGCTAAAATAGACTGTTGCACTTCAGGATTAGATGTTGGTTGATACGCCTTCACCACATCTGCGTAGACTGGCATCATAGGCGAAAGTAACCCTTCCTGGTTAATCAACGGGTCATCATAACGAATTTGCAAATGCCCAATTACCTGTTTACCTTCTGGTAACTGTCCCAAATAAATATTAGCCAAAACTACCCGTTCTACATCCTGCATCAAATCTCCCAAGCGCACAGCAAAACTTCCATCAGCTTGTTGTTCCACTGATAACTCAATTGTGTCTGGGGAAACTTGGGCAATGGGTTTAAATTCTGCTAGTCGGGCATTAGGCACTAAAGATAATAACAAATAGGCATTAGTTAGACCCACAGATTGAATGCGCCCAAACAAACGGCTAAACTGCTCTAGAGCTTGTTCGGGACGCTCAATATAAGCTAAAGTTCCACCACCAACATCGGCAATTTTTTCTAATAAATCCTGATTCCAGCTATTGCCAAATCCGAGAGTGTTGATAGTTAAGTTCAGCTTGGCAGCCTTTAGCGCGAGTTCTAAACAGCGCTTGTTGTCATCCGGGCCAATATCCCATTTCCAAATTCGCAAACTGCTTTCGCCGTGACCATCCGTCAGCAGAAAGGCTTGGGAAACAGCACCTCTTGTGCCCTTCATCAGTTCTGTAATTCCCAGTTCCAAACCCTGAGCAATTATTGTACCGCCACTAGCACTGAGTTGCTTTTTAATTTGAGATTTGATAATTTCGGGTTCTTCAATAATTTGGTTGGGGATAATGACTTCGGCAGAACCCGCAAAAGCCACAATCGAAATGCGATCGCCAGGCCTCAACTTATCGATTAATCCTTCTACTGCTTGAATCACCGTTGTAATTGGTTTTCCGTGCATGGAACCACTTTTATCTAGAATCAAGCAGAGGTTAAGGGGGAGATTTTGGTCAAACTCACCAGCAATAGCCGAAATAGTCATTGCCAATTGACGTTGGCTACTTGTTTGAGCCACATCAACATTATTGTCATTTAGCGCCGAGAGTAATTTAACTTTCATTGCGGAGGGGTATCTTGCAAAACTGTTTTGGAGACAATTCTGGTTTTCTTGCGATCGCTTTCAGATAAATCTCCGCCAGATTGTAACTGAGTGGCAGAAGTTTGCAACACTGTTGCTGCACTAGTATCTCCCATTTGCAATGCTGTTTTGGCAGCCGTTTGTAGCATCGTCGCCGCACCAGTGCGATCGCCCTGCTGTAATTTCGTCTCGGCTAACTGAGTTTGGCGATACTTCGCCAATGCCAAAATCGATTGTTGCACCTGGGGATTGGGGTTTGGTTGGTAATCTCCCACTATATTGGCGTAAACTGGGATATTTGGCGTAAATATACTCGTTTCGTTCGTAGCTGGGTCGTCGTAGCGGACTTGCACGTTAGCGATCGCTTGTTTCCCTGGTGGTAATTGTCCCAAATAAATATTAGCCAAAATCACCCGTTCTGCATCTTTCATTAAATCTCCCAAGCGCACAGAGAAACGTCCGTCTGATTCTTGTTGCAGTGGTAACTCAATTGTGTCTGGAGAAACTTGGGCAACTGGTTTGAGTTCCGCTAGCCTAACATTGGGCATGAGGGAGAATATCAAATAAGCATTAGTCAATGCTACTGCTTGCACGCGGCTGAACAAACGGCTAAATTCATCAACTACGCGATCGGGTTTTTGAATATAAGACAAAGTACCCAAACCAGCATCAGCAATTTTTTCTAAAACATCTTGGTTCCAATTGTCACCAAATCCCAAAGTATTCAAAGTCAAATTATAGCTGGCGGCTAATTGGGCAAATTTCAAACAGCGATTATTATCGCCATGTTCGTTTTCGCCATCGGTTAATAAGAAAGCTTGGGAAACGCTATCTTTTTTACCCTTAGCCAATTCTTCAATCCCCAAGCGCAATCCTTCATCAATAGAAGTCCCTCCATCAGCAGCTAGGCGGTTAATTTGCTGCTTAATTTTTTCTCGATCTTCGATTCCCTGACTAGGTATCAAGACTTTAGCACGGTGATTAAAAACTACAACACTCAGGCGATCGCCAGGACTTAATCGATCCACCAAACGACTCGCGGCATTTTTCACCGTTTCTAGGGGTCGCCCATTCATCGAACCGCTATGGTCGAGAATCAGGCACAAATTTAGTGGCACATTGCGGTCTTGAACTTCCGCGATCGCTGAAATCGAAATTTCCAACTGGCGTTGAGAGTTCAGTTGATTGGCGTCCAAATTATTATCATTCAAGGCAGGCTGTAAGCTAACCCTCATAACTCAAAATTCCTATTTAAGATATAGATATTTGTAATTGAAGAAGACAGAAGGCAGGATAGCGCAGCGTTAGCGAGTCCACGAGCGTCGGCAGAGGGCATTTATGTTCTTTTCTCTAAGGGTATTCAAACCCCTCTTGAAAAGGAGCCACCAAATTTTCAATTTGGTGTTCTTGTCTTAAACCCTTGCTCCCAAGGCGTCGCGCAGATGCTTCGGGGATTTAGGAGAAGAGATAAATCCCTTCTGCCTTCTGCCCTCTGCCCTCTGCCTTTCTTGATAACTTCAAAGCACTACTTTAGCGCTACGGAAAACCTATGCAATACATTAATATAATCAGAATATCTTAGAAGCCAAATATTGGCAGATGCTAGCCCCCCCTTAACCATTAGGGAGAAATCCACACCTTTAACCGAGTTAGCATCACGCTAGGATGTATTACAGTTAACGGCATAATTGCAGGCGATCAGTTGCTATGGACATTTCCGCCATCAAGGCTGTTCAATCCCCTTATTACGGCGATCGTTTTTACCGGAAACCTCCGCCAGATTTACCGTCTCTACTATTAAAGGAGCGAATTGTCTACTTAGGAACTCCTTTAGTTCCACAAATCACCAAACTGATCATCGCCGAACTCCTGTACTTGCAGTCCGATGACCCAGAAAAACCAATTAAAATTTACATCAACTCTACAGGCACTTCTGGTTACAGTGGCGAACCCATAGGCTTTGAGACCGAAGCCTTCGCCATCTATGACACAATGAAATATATCAAGCCTCCGATCCACACCATCTGCATCGGTTCGGCCATGGGTATGGCAGCGATGCTCCTCAGTGCTGGTACAAAAGGTTGCCGTGCTAGTTTACCCCATGCATCCATTATTCTGCACCAACCCAAGAGTTTCGCTCAAGGTCAAGCAACGGATATTCAAATTCGGGCTAAGGAAGTTCTAGTCAACAAGACAGCAATGATTGACATTTTGTCTCGCAACACAGAACAGCAGCCAGAAAAAATTAGCAAAGATATGGATCGTCTGCTATACATGACTCCCTATCAAGCTAAGGAATACGGTTTGATTGACCGAGTTTTTGAAAAAGAAGAACTGGCCAATCCCCCACTACCTGCCAGCGTCCTTTAAAAAATCAAGTGAGTCTGATTTCTTGCGATTTCAACTCACTCTAACCCACAGGAGCTACCAGGCTTCATCCTTGCTATAAATCATTGTAATAACGGAGCGAATTATGCCTATTGGTTACCCCAGCGTCCCCTACCGCTTACCAGGGGGACAGATGGAGGAATGGGTTCACATTTATACTCGTCTTTCCCTGGAACGAATTATTTTCCTGGGTGAAGAAATTGACGATAAAATTGCCAACGAGATTATAGCCTTCTTGCTATATCTGGATTCCGAAGATCCAGGTAAAGATATTTACATATACATCAATTCCCCTGGTGGTATGGTCACCTCCGGGCTGGCAATTTATGACACCATGCAACACATCAAATCAGATGTGGTTACAATATGCACGGGTCTAGCAGCCTCTATGGGGTCATTTTTACTAGCAGGCGGAGCCAAAGGTAAGCGGTTAGCATTGCCTCACTCACGGATTATGATTCACCAACCTTCTGGCGGCACCCGCGGGCAAGCAAGCGATATCGAAATTGAAGCCAGAGAAATTCTGCGGATTCGCAACCAGCTAAATCAAATTTATGCTGACAACACCGGTCAAACCTTAGCAAAAATTGAAAAAGACATGGATCGTGACTTTTTCATGTCTGCCCACGAAGCTAAAGAATACGGTTTAATTGACCGTGTGATTGAAGAAAGACCATAGGAATGGGGAAAAGGGGAAAGGGGAAAGGGAAAAGGAGGGGTCTTCCCTTCCTCCCCTGCCCAATGCCCCTTGCCCCATGCCCAACACCAAAAAACTGTCAAAATTGAACTTTAAAATATTAAATTTACCTTTATGATTGATATCTCAGGCTATGAAGCTCTCATAGATGATAGTCTGTAGCTAAATATTCGATAGCTCATAGCTCAAGATGGATCTTGGAGATTGCTACCGTTTATTGGGTCTAAGGTCAGGAGCCTCTTTTGCTGAAATCAAAGCGTCTTATCGACGACTGGCGCAGCAATATCACCCCGATATTAACCCAGATGACAACAGAGCCAAAGATAAATTTATTGCCTTGACAGAGGCTTACAAACTCCTACTGACGGTAGTACTGCCAGAAGAGGAAACAGCTGCACATTCAAATTCGGTGTCAACGTCGGGACGCGATCGCCCCAAGGCAACGCATCGGGAAAAAACACCAGCTACAAAGGCGAAAACCCAGCAACCAGGGACACCAAAGCCACCCAATTTGGTGGAAATAGAACAGCGCCTCAAATGGAAAACTTACGAGCAATTGCAGCGATTTTTGCAAGAAAGACGATTTCCCCAAGCGATCGCTCTAGCCGAAGCTTTATCAGAGCGGCTATCTGGTGATGCAGAAGTCCGCCAATGGCTAGCAGTTGCCTATCAAATCTGGGGACGGGCGCTAATTTCCGAAAACCAGCTCCTCAAAGCCAGAATTTATCTGAAAAAAGCCCTGAAAACAGACCCTCATAATAAAACCCTCTGGAATGAAGTACAGCGAGATTTCGAGCGTTTAGAACAAATTTTTTGAAGAAGAATACAGAATTCAGAATAAATCAAGTTCGCTAAATTACTTATCGCTCCCATTCACGCAACACTGCTCCAAGGGTAGCGATTCCCTCTACAATCTTTTCCTTTGGTTGAAAGCTAAAAGCCAACCTGATAGCATCATCCCCCTGACCGTTGGCGTAGCAGCGAGTTCCTGGTAGAAAGCTGACGCCTTGTTCTGCACAGGCGCTTAGGAGTGCTTTGGCACCGATATCTGGCGGCAATTTACACCAAACGAAAAAGCCGCCATCGGGTCGCAAAGCGACTATATCGCTGGGAAACTCAGCAGCGATCGCTTCTAACAACAAATTGCACTTATGCTTGTAGCAGGCGATTAACTTCTGAATGTGAGCATCTAATTTGCCAGTGGCACAGTAGCGGCCAACTACATGACTGACAAAAGGCCCTACAGGCCCCTCGCTTTTGAACATTGCCAAGCGCTCAATAATTACTGGATCGCCACAAGCAAAGCCCAACCTGACACCAGGCGCAATAATTTTCGAGAAGGTACTCACATATAACACCCACCCTTCCTGGTCGAGGGATGCCAAGGACGGCACGGTTTCTCCTTGAAAACGCAAATCCTTATAGGCATCGTCTTCCACCACCAACACGCCATATTCAGCCGCCAGTGCTACTAATTTTTGGCGGCGAAATAAGGGCATAGTAGTGCCTGTGGGATTGTGAAAGGTGGGAATAGTGTAAATAAACCTGGGTCGAATGCCCTGTTTTTTCAAGTCACTTAAAGTTTCTTCTAGGGCGTCCACATTCATTCCCAACTCATCTACAGGAATGGCGATCGGGCGTGCGCCAGCGTGGACAAATCTAGCAACTACTCCCAAGAAGGTTGGCCCTTCTACAATTACCACATCACCGGGTTCGATAAATACATCTGGTAGTAAGCCGAGAATCTGTCCAGAACCATAGCCAATGAGAAGGCGATCGCTATCGGTAGCGATTCCTTGAGCCTGCAAGCGGAGGCTAATTTGCTCGTAGAGTTGAGCTGAAGGCGGGCCGTAATTAAGAGCGATCGCAGCTTCTTTTGCCAGTAAATCCGCAGTTGCAGCCGCCAAATCAGCATCAGGAAACAGAGTTGGATCGGCTAAACCGTAGGTAAAACTAACAGTAACGATTTTAGTTAACTCTGTACCATAGGTTGGTGGTGCGAGGTTTTTGGCTCGTTCGGCGAACAAATCAGCAATTTCATAACTATTGGTGATGGGAGCCATAAGCAATTCAAAATGAAGAATACAGGAGTCAGAATTTCCGAGTTAGCGAAAATACAGTGTAGATTTTCTTTGTTGATGGATGTATTCTTTCTTATAACATCATGACAAGCATCACGAAGATTGACTGATAGAACAGAATTACTACAGTGAAATTGATTAACTGCAAGTGGCAACACCTAATTTTGAGCTTAGGCTGTCTGTTACTGATTCTTGCTTGTAACAGTTTCTATCCCACTACTAAGCAAGATGCTAAAGTTCTCAAGGTTGCTACAGACCCGACCTTTATCCCTTTTGAAATCCAAACAGCTAGCGGTAAATTAGAAGGATTTGATATTGATTTGATGAATGCGTTGGCGCAGCCCGCCGCAGGCATCGCTCAAGTCGCAAAATTTAGAGTTGATTTTGAAAATTTGCCCTTCGATGGCATGATATCAGCTTTGCAAGCCAAAAGAGTCGATGCAGCAATTAGTGGGATTACGATTACCGCCGAACGGTTGAAAACAATTGCTTTTTCACGGCCTTATTTTAAAGCGGGATTGGCGATCGCTGTCCGCCAAGACAATCAAACTATTAAAGACTTCAACAGTCTCCAGGGAAAAAAAATTGCTGTACAAATCGGTTCCACTGGGGCGGATTTTGCCAAAACCATCCCCAACGCCAAAATTAGCACTTTTAACTCTGGGCCAGAATTTTTTCAAGACTTGCTCAACGGCAATGTTGATGCTGTAGTTAGCGATGCTTTTGCTACTTTGTATGCGATTAAAAACGGCAAACTCAAAGGTATCAAAGTTATTGCCGACCTACTCACCGAAGAATACTACGGTATTGCCACACCAAAAGATTCCCCCAACCTCGATACAATTAACAAAGCCCTAGCCGCTTTGTTATCCAACGGTACCTACAAGCAAATTTATCAAAAATGGTTTAACGCCGAACCTCCGCAATTGCCGGAATCTTGGAGATAGGGCAAAGGTAAAGGTCACAGGAGGAAGCGAAGACCCCACCTTTTCCCTTTCCCCCCTGCCCCCTACCTTATTCCCACTAAAATATTTTCTGCGTCAGAATTAATACTACTACTAAAATTCACGGTTAAAACTACAATCTATTGTAAGTCTACTGTAGTCAGGGACAGCCAATTGTGGCACCTTGGATCTTAGTGGCTAGAACCACCTTAGAACGGGAATTAAGGAACTTCCACTATGCTGATTTGCCCTCAGTGTAAATTTGAAAACCCTAATACCAACAAATTCTGTCAAAAATGTGGCACGTCCCTGACTCACAAAATCTGTCCTGAATGCAGTACCGATGTTCCTGTGAATGCACTGCGCTGTCACAACTGTGGTACGGAATGTGGAACAGTATTTTGGGCAATTATCACTCAAGAAGCGGTTGGAGATGAGGGAGCCTGGGAAGAAGACACAGGGACGCAAACAGAAGTCGGAGCATCGGCTTCTGGCGAACCGAACTCCGGAGGACAAGGGGACGCAGAGAGTTCTGTCGCCGCGTCTGAGTGTCTCCCCGTCTCAGCGTCTCCCATTACCCCTAGTGCTCAAATTACATCAGACTCCTATTTAGATCCTCAGGAGCGCTACCAATTGTTAGATAAGTTACCTAGTCTAGAAAATCTTACAGAGGTAGAGGCGAGGGTTTTAGACTGCCAACCGTATCAAATATCACCTATTGAAGCAATAATAGGAAATCAGCAATCGGATGTGGTAACTCCAGCAGTAGCGGCAAATGCAATTCCTAGTCTTGCTAAAGTTTATATTGCTTTACAATACCAAGGTCACCCTGGAATACCACGGATTCACGATGCATGGCAGCAAGGTGATAAACAAATAATAATAATCGAAGATCGGTCGAATTGGCAGCTTTTACTCGATTTGTGGCAAGAAGAGACAACGAGTTCGTTAAAAATTTTACACTGGTGTAATGAAATGGCCCAACTTTGGGCAGTATTGGAACCAGTAAGTTGTCGTCAAAGTCTGTTGGAATTGTCGAATTTGCGATTGGATGAAGACCAAACGCTGGCGCTACAAAGATTGTATGTGGAATCACGTAATAGTCCGGCGATCGCCGAATCCCTAGAAGATGACCAAACCCTATCTGTGTCAGAGCAACCGTTAACTATCCAAGCTTTGGGGCGGGTTTGGCAAACGCTATTTAGACAGACTCAACGCACTCAATTTGGTTCAGTAGTGCAGATGTTAGGGGATTTAGAGGCAGGAAAAATTGAAACCATCGCCCAATTGCGATCGCGTTTGCAGGAAATCTCCGTGGAACTGGAAGCACTAGGAACTGGAACTTTGCCCCCAATACAGGAGAAATATACTGTTGTGCCTACTAGCCTGCAATCACAAGAACCAGAAGATATCATTAGTAAAACTGATGATATGCCAACTGTTGTGCTGGCAATGCAATTAAGTAGCTTGGAAGATGCGGGACGTACAGATGTAGGGCGTCAGCGTCATCATAACGAAGACTACTTTGGTATTGAAACTAAAGTTGAGAAGCTAGAGTTGCCCAAAACTCGAATCCTGCAAGGGTATGGTTTGTATATCCTCTGTGATGGTATGGGTGGACACGCTGGCGGCGAGGTAGCCAGTGAGTTAGCAGTGAACACCCTCAGGCAATATTTTCAAGAACACTGGGTTCCCAATCAACTGCCAACAGAAAATAGGATTCGCGAGGCAGTTTATTTAGCTAATGAGGCTATTTATAAGCTCAATCAACAAGATGCTCGTTCTGGAGTTGGACGTATGGGTACAACTCTGGTAATGCTTTTAATTCAAGACACCCAAGCAGCAGTGGCTCATGTGGGAGATAGTCGTCTGTATCGCGTGACGCGCAAGCAGGGATTAGAACAAGTCACAGTAGATCACGAAGTCGGGCAACGGGAAATTACAAGGGGAGTGGAAGCAAGTATAGCTTACGCTCGCCCTGATGCTTATCAACTCACCCAAGCCTTGGGACCCCGCGATGAAAACTCCATTAATCCCGATGTTGGTTTTTTCGAGATCAATGAAGATACGCTTCTAGTGTTGGCATCGGACGGTCTATCAGATAACGATCTATTAGAAACCCATTGGCAAACTCACTTAGAACCGTTACTTAGTTCTGCCGCTAACCTAGAACGCGGCGTCACGGAATTAATTGATTTAGCAAACCAACACAATGGTCACGATAATATTACTGCTATACTGATTCGGGCAAAAGTGCGTCCAAATCTTGAAAGTTAAAGAAAGGGCTGGGGATTGGGGACTAGTGACTGGGGACTAGGATAAAATTCTTTATACCCAATCCCAAATACCCAGTCCCCAATACCCAGTCCCCAATCCCCAGTCCCTTTACCTCATAGGTCGTATTGTGGTTACTCTGACCCTGTTAGAACCGCAACAAAAAACGCCGCTCCATCAGTGGTGCTTTGAAAACTCTTCCCTAATTCGGATTGGCCGAGCAGCAGACAATCATGTTGTTTTAACTGATAGTTTGGTTTCTCGGCATCATCTAGAACTTAGACAAGTCGATTCTGCTAGCAATGGTGATGCTTGGCAACTAATTAGTCAGGGTACAAATGGAACTTTCCTTAATGGTGTCCTGGTAATTCAAAGCTCGCTACCAGACAATTCCCTGTTGGAACTCGCACAGGGAGGCCCAATACTGCTATTTCAAACTCAGGAGCTAAAATCACCGGATGTTTCTTTGCCTTGGCAACAGACACAAGAAACGCCAGAAAATGCATTTCCCACAGTCTCCTCAGCCAAAAATCCCGGAATTTTATCCTCCACTTGCACCCACGAAGGTAATTCGCCGAATAATTTGTTTTGTATCCACTGCGGTCAACCTCTGTCAGTGCAACAGACGATTCGCCATTATCAGGTGTTGCGAACTCTGGGACAAGGAGGTATGGGTACTACGTATCTAGCTTGGGATGCACTTGGTTTGATTGCGGGTATTCCACAACTGCTGGTGTTGAAGCAAATGAATGCTGATATGGTGAGAATTGCCAAAGCTCAAGAATTATTTGAGCGAGAGGCGTATACTCTCAAATCTCTCAAGCATCCGGGAATTCCCAAGTATTATGATTTCTTTGTAGAAGGTGGAAAAAAATACTTGGCGATGGAACTAATCCACGGACAAGATTTAGAAAAACGTATTTCCACCACTGGCCCAGTAACCCCAAGTCAGGCGATCGCTTGGACGATCCAAACCTGCGAGATCTTAGACTATCTTCATAGCCAAGAGCCTCCACTCATCCACCGCGATATTAAACCCGCTAACTTAATGGTGCGAAGTTTTCAAAATCGCATAGTGGTGCTGGATTTTGGTGCAGTTAAGGAAATTGGCACGGCGCCAGGTACTCGTATTGGGGCAGAAGGTTACTGCGCTCCCGAACAAGAACGAGGACAACCTCTGACGCAATCTGATTTATATGCAATTGGGCCAACGCTGATTTTTTTGCTCACAGGCGAAAATCCCTTCAAGTATTACCGCCAACGAGGGCGACACTTCAGGTTTGATGTGGCAAAAGTTCCTACCATTAGTCCCCAATTAAGAGATGTTATTGACCGCGTTACCGAACCATTGCCACGCGATCGCTATCAGACTGCCAAAGAATTAGCTACAGCCTTAGCTGCTTGTCAAGTCTAGGGAGTAGTGAGACTGGGAAATGGGGTAATAACCAATGCCCCATGCCCTATGCCCTATGCCTTATGCCCTATTCTTCATCCCAAGCTTCTACAGCTAGCAATTCGCTGATTGGGTCTTGCATACTAAACCCAAAGTCCAGCAATTCTTGTTTCCAGTGCTGCCATTCGTTGCCGTAGAGCAAAGCGATTTTCCAGATACTATCGCTTGGCTTGATAATATTCGATTCTATGAGTGATTGCACGTTACGCTGCAATTTCACCATTGGGTGAATTACTTGCTGAGTCATAACCTCGATTGAATTCAGATTTTGTTTGGTAAATGCTTAATTAAAACTGCTTTCCATTCTGCAATTGGTGCCGGCTCGTAGAGTGGTTTAATTTGGTAAAGCTAGTCTTAACTTTCTAACTATACCATAACAAACTCTACTCAATTACTGGGAAATCCATTTTTGTACGGTAATCACCACCAAAACACTCTAGTTGTGATAAGTAGGTATTGCAGAAACCGATTAAAAAAATAGTTGCCCTATCAAGCCCTATCAAATTGATATGGTAGCGCGTATAAAGACACTTGTAAAATTTTTTTGGTTTTGGGCTAAGTTTCCTTTCTTGACTTCTTGCTCTTTTTGCCAAAATGGCATACTCCCGTATTAAATGGATAAAGTCAAGATTATAAGTACTATATCTTACCCATGAAAGACAATCAGGAAAAACTGGTTCAGGCATTTTGTACAGCTTTGGGGATTAAACCTGAAACTGTGACAGATACTTTGGCTTACCGCTCTATCCAACAGTGGAACTCTGTGGCTCACATGGCTCTGGTTACTGAACTAGAGAACACTTTCGGTGTTATGTTAGATACCAATGACATTATTGATATGAGTAGCGTAGGCAAAGCCAAGCAAATATTGAGTAACTACGATGTGGAATTCTGATTTACTTCAGGGCAAAGTTGCTCTGATCACTGGCTCAAGTCGTGGCATTGGGTTGGCGATCGCTGAAGTCTTTGCGGCTCAAGGCACAAAACTCTATCTCAATGCTCGGACTGCTGGCTCCCTTGATAGACTAATCACTCAATTGCATGAAACCTATGATGTGCAGGCCATTCCTCTCTATTTTGATGTCTCTAATCCTGAAGAGGTGAAACAAGGCTTTCGGGAGTTGTTTCGCACCAGCAAACAATTAGACATCATGGTGAATAATGCGGGAGTTCTTGATGACGCCCTAATTGGTATGGTTACACAATCTCAGATCGATCGAGTATTTGGGGCGAATACCTTTGGGGTACTGTATGGATGCCAATATGCTTCGAGATTAATGGCACGACATAAGTCGGGTAGCATTATTAACATTAGTTCTATTATTGGTACTAATGGCAATGATGGACAAGCTGTCTATGGGGGGAGTAAGGCAGCAGTAATTGGCATTACCAAATCCTTGGCAAAAGAGTTAGCTCCTAATAATATCCGAGTCAATGCGATCGCGCCAGGATTTATTGATACAGATATGGCACACTCACTACCAGAGGACAAATTTCAAGAGCGTCTCGGCTCAATCAAAATGGGACGGATTGGACAGCCTCTAGAAGTAGCAAATGTGGCTCTGTTCTTAGCAAGTGAGCTTTCTACCTATGTCACAGGGCAAGTTATTGGGGTAGATGGAGGAATGTTAATTTAATGTTTGCTTTGAGTCTAAACCAATTTGGCAACCAAACTGCCCTGATTAGTGAGACAGGAGAACAGATAACTTATGAGGAACTAGCGACAGCCTGCGATCGCCTAGAATCCCAATTTGGCAAAGAGAAATGCTTAATCGTTATTCTTTGTCGCAACACTCTAGAGGCAATTATTGGCTATCTTGCAGGGTTGCGGTCTAGAAACACCATAATGCTCTTAGACAGTACTTTAGATACCGAGTTAGTGCAGAACTTAATACAGACTTACGCTGCCAATTGGCTGTGGCAACCGAACTCGTTGGGGACAGGATACGAACTGATCTCCTTGAGAAAAGGAGGGCATGGCAGCTTACACCCCGATGTGGCTCTACTGCTTTCCACGTCCGGGAGTACTGGCTCACCAAAGCTGGTTCGCCTCACCTTGGCAAACCTTCAAGCAAATGCGGTGGCAATCGCACAATATTTAAAGATTACCGCTGATGAGCGTCCAATTACTTCTCTTCCTTTTCACTATTCCTACGGACTTTCAGTACTTAATAGCCACCTGCTCAAAGGTGCGACGATATTAGTTACGGAAATGCCTCTCATTTATAGAGAATTTTGGAACTTTTTTCAGACCTATCAGGCGACCTCAATGGCAGGAGTTCCTTACACTTATGAGATGCTGCGGCGCTTAAATATCTTCTCCATGAATTTACCTTCATTGCGCTATCTAACTCAAGCTGGAGGACGTTTGTCGGCTGAGTTAGTAGGATTTTTCGCGGGACAAATGCAGGAGCGTGGGTTAACCTTTTATGTCATGTATGGACAAACAGAAGCAACTGCTCGGATGGCGTATTTACACCCAGAACATACCCTCAAAAAACTGGATAGCATAGGCCAGGCAATTCCAGGAGGGAGTTTCTGGTTAGAAGACTCACAACACCAGAAAATCGAAGGATCAGGAGTGGTAGGAGAACTGGTTTATCAAGGGGAGAATGTGATGATGGGGTATGCCACCTGTAAAGAAGATTTAGCATTGCCAGATCAACTAGGGGGCGTTTTGCAAACGGGAGATATAGCTCAACGGGATGAGGATGGATTTTACTATATTCAGGGACGCCTCAAGCGATTCTTAAAGATTTTGGGCACTCGAATTAATCTCGAAGACATCGAAAAAACTTTACAGAGTAGAGGGTTTGACTGCATCTGTGGAGGAAAAGATAATTTATTGTTAGTTGCAGTTAAGCAAGAAGAACTACAAATTCCAATTGCGGACTATTTAACAGAAACTTTGAAATTCCATACATCTCTATTTCGGGTGTTTTATCTAAAGCAATTTCCCATCAGTTCTGCGGGAAAGATCCTCTATGAGAAAATTCTTCGTGCTTGGGAGGAAAGATGAAGTCACTAGATCCTATCTGGAATTTACCCATTTATGGGCTACAAAAATCAGAGAAAGAAGGAATTCTTCTCGAACACCTCAACTGTTTAACAGCTTTACATCAGGAACATTGTCCTGCTTATGCTAATATTTTACGGGCTTTTGGTTGGGAAAATAAAGGAGCAAATACCCTAGAAGAAGTCCCCTATATTCCAGTGCGCTTATTTAAAGAATATGATTTGAAAAGTATTCAATCTGAGCAAATCGTCAAAATATTGACATCTTCTGGTACTACTTCAACTCAAGTTTCTCGCATTGCTTTGGATCATCAAACTGCTACATATCAATCTAAGGCACTGATAAAAATTTTACAAGAGTACTTAGGGCATCAACGCCTTCCTATGTTGATTATCGATCATCCAAATTTCATTCGCGATTCTCATAATTTCTCTGCACGAGGAGCAGGAATTGTAGGACTTTCGACTTTTGGTAGAAACCACACTTATTTACTAAATGAAGAGATGGAAATTGATTTATTTGTGTTAGAGAGCTTTTTGGAGGCTCATAGAGGGCAAAACATCCTCCTATTTGGTTTCACTTTTATGATCTGGCAATATTTTTATCAGGCCTTAGAGAAAGCAAATATTACAATTAATATTTCTAATGCAACTCTCATCCATAGTGGAGGATGGAAAAAGTTACAGGAACAAGCAGTTGACAATAAAACCTTTAAGCAGTACCTGAGAGCTAGAACAGGTATAGAAAATATTTACAATTTTTATGGCATGGTGGAACAAGTTGGATCAATTTTTATGGAAGGCAAAGATGGTTATTTACATACACCCTTATTTGCCGATATTATTGTGCGAGATCCTTGGAATTGGCAACCTTTACCCTATGGTCAAAAAGGTGTAATTGAAGTGTTTTCTCTATTACCTTACAGTTATCCTGGTCATGCATTATTAACAGAAGATTTGGGAATTATCTGGGGAGAAGATAATAGCCAATCGGGTCAAAAAGGAAAATATTTTACAGTAGAAGGAAGAATTCCTCGTAGTGAAGTAAGAGGGTGTAGTGATACTCATATTCCTATTTTGAAAAATTAAGATAATCAGGCACTTAAAATTTAGTTAAATATTACTGTAAACCAATAATGAAGTATGATATTATTCTTCCCTCACACACAACGCCAGAATCTATAGTTGCAAGTGGGACATTAAAACCCTACGATCCAATTGTCATAGAATTTATTGATGCATTGTCTCAGATCATTTTAGGGGATGTAAGTTTACGCCAGTATCCCGAATTAGTGGCGATGGCGTTTTGGATGCGCTTGAGTCATTTACAAAAGATGCAGAGACATTTTGACAACAAGAAAGGAGAGGGACTTTGGTTAGCGAGAGGAACTGTCTTCCATATTACCCCAGCTAACGTAGACAGTATTTTTATCTATTCTTGGTTTATTTCCCTGTTAGCCGGTAATGCTAATATTATTCGTCTATCATCTAGACAAACTCTCCAGACAGAGGCCTTATTTCATATATTGAAAAACCTTTTAGAAGAGCCAAATTTTTCTCCAATTCGTCATAGAACTTTGTTAGTTAGCTATGAATACGATCGCCAGGTGACAGCTTTTTTCTCGCAACTTTGCGATGTGCGAGTAATTTGGGGTGGAGATCGTACCATTGAAGCTATTCGCGCTATTCCACTGAAATCAACAGCGACAGAGATTGTTTTTGCAGATAAATTTTCTTTAGCGGCGATTAAGGCTAAGGCATTTTTATCAGATGAAAATAAAGAGATAATTATTGAGCGTTTTTTTAATGACGCATATTGGTTTCGACAGATGGCTTGTTCTTCCCCTAAATTAATTATCTGGGAAGGCGATCGCTCGGATATAGAAAAAGCTCAAGAGATTTTTTGGTTATTATTAGGAGAAAAAGTTATTCAAAAAATATCAGATATGGCTGTATCTGATGTGATGAATAAGTTAGTTGCATCCTACTCCCTGGCAATTCATCGACCGATAAAAATTTGTCCCTCTGCTAATAATTTGATTAATCGTATTGAATTAGAATCTTTGCAGCAATTAGAAACTCAATTGCATTGTGGTAGTGGGTTATTTTGGGAATATAGCGTAACTCAGTTAGGAGAAATTTTCCCACACTTATCTCGAAAATATCAGACCCTTGCCATATTTGGATTTAATCGAGAGGAAATTTTTACGTTGTTGAAGACGAGTCAGTTAGCAGGAATTGACCGCGTGGTGCAGTTAGGTCAAGCGTTGACTTTCTCGACAACTTGGGACGGATATGATTTACAAAGGGAATTTGTCCGTGAAATTGCCATTAACTTTTAAGGGAATTATCTAGTAGTATGTCAAGCTAACTCTGCTTAGTACGTAGTAAGCACTTCAGTGGTTAACACAAGGATTAAAGTCCTTACTACAAATTTATTTACCCAGCAAAGTTGCCTTCACAGACTAATGGAAAACAGACATGACAAAAATTTTAATTGCGGGGGCGGGAGGCTTTGGATCGGAAGTCTACCAGTACCTCTTAGATTTAAGAAGACAGAAAACGGTTAATTTAGAGATCCTTGGGTTTATAGATGACTTTCTTTTCGGACAAGAGACTTCCCATTTACCCATCCCTGTCTTAGGTAAGATTGAAAACTATCAACCACAACCCTCAGAAGCTGTAATTGTTGCATTAGGAGAACCCCAAGCTCGTAAGAAAGCATCAGAATTAATCGTTAATAAGGGAGGAAAACTTTATACTTTAATTCATCCTACTACTGTCATTGCTGATAGTGCAGTAATTGGTGAAGGTTGTATTCTTTGTCCTTTTACATTTTTGGGTGCTAATGCAACTTTAGACAAAGGAGTTTTATTGAATACGTATGCATCTGTTGGCCACGATTCGATCGTCGGCGCTTACAGTGTTCTCTCTCCTTATGGCACGCTGAATGGAAAGGCTAGAACAGAGGAGGGCGTTTTTCTCGGCACTCATTCTAGTGTCAATCCAGGGGTTTCGGTGGGAGGTTGGAGTAAGATTTCAGCAGGTTGCGCTGTGTCTTGTAATGTCCCTGAAGGTTCGCTTGTAGCGAATCATTCTCCACACTCGCGGGTCATGTTTAAAGTCCTGTAAATCGATTAAATAATTACTGAATCAATATATTGCACATTTTTCTGAATTGAGTGTGAGATCAGAAAATAAACCAATTTTCCAATGATAGTTTTTGCACAGTTGTGGGTAGCCTAATGGCTAGGAGGATTGCTGAAGTTCTGGCCGTAGCAATTTTTGTAACATGACAAGTTCAAGGAATGATTATTTAGTCAAGCGCAGTAAGCAGATTGAACGACGGAAAAGGCTTGTAACATATATTTCTATCATGTCTTTTGGTGGTTCAATGCTATTTGGAGCGGTAAATACTTTACAACAGGCTTGGCAGCAACCTCAGCAATCAGTTGTCAATACAGTTGAAAATGAATTCCAAAAACAGGTAAAGGGTTACGAATTGGTTTTAGAGCGAGAACCAAATAACCAATTGGCACTGGAGAAATTGTCTTTGTTAAGGCTAAGAATGAAAGATACTAAAGGTGCGATCGCTCTGTTGGATAAGCTGGTTAAATTGCATCCAGATAGGCAAGATTATAAGACTGTTTTGACGAATTTGAAAAAAGGAGAAGAACAGGAAAAAAATAGTAAATTAAAACTCTAATTTTTTTGAAAACATGTACATAATCATAATTACAAAATAATTTAAAAGAGGTAATCCAAAAATAAAAAGTCATACTAATTCTGCATTCATTTTTTTTCGATCGCCTTTGTATGAGGCAACAAACTATTTCTGCAAGAAATATTATAGTTAACCAATTGTAGTTTAATAAACTTTTAATTTAGAAGTGTTTAAACTATAAAATATATCAATTGTTCAAAGTAATTTGACATGTATTCTTAATTATTTTGTTTATAATTTTTAAAATTTTAACCGAAACATGAGATAACAAGATGCTTCAGATCAAACAACACTTAAATGAATTAGCTTTATTTGGTGGAACACCAACATTTGCCGAAAAATTACATGTTGGTCGTCCTAATATTGGAAACCGCGAATGCTTGCTCACCCGAATCAATGACATATTAGATAGAAAATGGCTAACTAATAATGGTATTTATGTACAAGAATTTGAGCAACGCATTGCTAAGTTTGTCGGAGTAAAGCATTGCATTGCTACTTGTAATGCAACAGTAGCATTAGAAATAGCTATTCGCGCTGTTGGGTTAAAAGGTGAAGTTATTGTTCCTTCTTTCACATTTATTGCTACTCCGCACGCCCTACGATGGCAAGAAATTACACCTGTTTTTTGTGATATCGATCCTCAAACCCATAATATAGATCCAAACAAAATAGTTCAAAGCATTACCCCGCATACTACTGGTATTCTTGGTGTTCATTTGTGGGGTCGTCCTTGCAATGTGGAAGCTTTAAGTGAAATTGCTCATACTTATAATTTAAAATTAATGTTTGATGCTGCTCATGCTTTCGGCTGTTCACACCAAGGACGTATGATTGGTAGCTTTGGAGATGCTGAAGTTTTTAGCTTTCATGCTACTAAGTTTTTGAATACATTTGAAGGTGGAGCAATTGTTACAAACAGTGATGAACTAGCGGAAAAAATTCGGTTGATGACGAATTTTGGTTTTGCTGGTATGGATAAAGTTATTTATATTGGTACAAATGGCAAGATGACTGAAGTATCAGCAGCAATGGGGTTAACTTCCTTAGAAAGTATTGATAACTTTATTGAAACTAACTATCGTAATTACAAATGGTATCAACAAGAAATTGCTGATATTCCGGGTATTTATTTGTTAAATTATAACGAAAACGAAAAATGCAACTATCAATATATTGTTTTAGAGGTGGAAGAATCTGAAACTCAAGTAAGTCGGGATAAATTGCTCGAAATACTTCATGCTGAGAATGTAATAGCTCGTCGTTACTTTTATCCAGGATGTCATCGCATGGAACCTTATAACTCATATTTTCCATACGCAAGATTACTATTACATGAAACTGAAAGATTATCTAATAGAGTTTTACTTTTGCCTACAGGAAGTTCAAGTACTAAAGAGCAAATTAGGATAATAGCTCAAATTCTTAGAATTGCGATCGTAGAAGCTAAAAAAACTTTACCAAAATCAGTCTAGAAAAAATAAGGTCATGAATCAGTATTATAAAAAATATCAATTAAATTTTGTGATATTTTCTCCACCATTTCAAGCTAATATTGGTGGAGTTATCGCTCTTTATAATCTTGCTCGAATTATTGATGAAGCTGGATTTTTATGTAAAATATTTGATATGAATGGGTTAAATTTACCTAATAGTATATTTGATAATTATGGAACAGAAGCTGATGTAAACGATAATACAGTTGTCGTATATCCAGAGGTTACATTTGGAAATCCTTTAAAGGCACAATATGTAGTTAGATGGATTCTTTGTGAACTTGGAATTCATTGTCCCTCTGATATATATACTACTTGGGGAAAAGATGACTTTATTTATCATTATGGTACATATAATTCTCAAAAAGATGTAAAAGATTATAATCTTATTTGCCCTATCTACATAAATCCAGCATTAAAAAATTATGGTAAATCAAGAGATGGATATTGCCATATTATAAGAAAAGGTCATAAATTTCATAACCCATTAAAATATATCCATCCATCTGAATCTTTATTTTTAGATGATAATTTATCTCAAGAAATTCTCATTGAAATATTTAATAGAAAAGAATATCTCATTTCTTACGATCCATATTCATATATTTGCGCGATCGCAGCTTTATGTGGATGTATTCCTATCATAGTACCGATTGCAGGAACTACGAAGGAAGAATGGTTTAAAAGTTTATCTGCTTCAGTGATTTTAGAAGAATCTGGAGAATGTAAAATAAAAGGATTTGCTTATGGATTAGAAGAAGTAGAATATGCACGAAATACATTGCAAGAAGTACGATACCAACAAGAAATTCAGGTTAAATATGGTAAAGAATCTGTTAGCCGTTTTATAAATGATATGGTTGACATAATTTGTCATGAATCAGGTCTATTACCTAAAAACGAGCGCATTCTAAAAGTTAAAAATATATTTCCTGGAGGTGATTCTGAAACTAAACGAGAAAAAAATAAACATGAACTAGAAAATTTTTTTGTCAATATTGTACATAAAATAGTTGATAATAATGAAGAATTAAATTATGTAAAATTCTTATTTTCCCATCAATCTTATTTTCAAGAAATAGGTAAAGCGGATAATTATTCGCAATATTTACAAAAGTGTATTGATTACGTACACACCTCGATCTTCAATAAGCCTGATTCTCAATTTTGGCATGAAGTAGTTAATAATTTTGCTCAGGTTACTAATTTTATACCTGTATACTTTAATGAAAATAATCTGAAGAATATATATGTAAAACGTGCAGAAATATTAGAATGTTTCCTAAAAAATAATAGACACATAGTCGATTACGAATTTTTAGAGCGACCTATAAATAGAAAGAAAATCAGACTTGGTATCCTAGCATCACATTTTACGCCTTCAGCTGAAACATTTGCTTATCTTCCTGTTTATGAATATCTTAGTAGAGATTTTGAAGTCATCTTGTACTCTCTTAATAAAACTGGACATCCACTAGAGCAATATTGTGAACTTTCTGCCAACTCTTTTAAATTGCTACCACAGAAATTATCAGAGCAGGTCAATACTATTCGTGATGATGACCTTGATATATTATTTATTGCTACTAATGTAACTGCGGCAACTAATCAAATCTGCCTGTTAGCAATTCATAGATTAGCAAGAATCCAAGTTACTAGCGGTGGTTCAGTTGTCACAACTGGAATGCGAAATATAGATTATTATATTTCTGGTACATTCACAGATCCATCACCAAGAGCACAAGATCACTATCAAGAAAAGTTAATAAAATTAGAAGGAACTGCCCACTGTTTTAGTTATGGTAATGAAGAAGGGAAATTAACAAATCCAGTTGAACGAAATAGTTTAGGTATTGGTGAAGATGCTGTTGTTTTTATCTCCGGAGCTAACTATTTTAAAACAGTACCAGAACTAATACATGTATGGGCAAAAATCATTTTTAAAGTACCAAATTCAGTTTTAGTACTTTTACCATTCGGGCCGAATTGGTCAAATAATTATCCAAAAATAGAGTTTATCAATCATTTGAATTCCATATTTTATAAACATGGGCTATCAACTGAACGCTTAAGAGTCTTAGATCCTTATCCCATCCCAGATCGGGAGGATATGAAGGAATATTATAAAATTGCTGATATATATCTAGATTCTTTCCCATTTGCCGGAACAACTTCTCTGGTAGAACCGCTACAAGTTAATCTACCAGTCATAGCTAGACAGGGAACTACCTTTCGCTCTGCAATGGGAGCTGCAATGGTGCAAGCACTGGATATTCCTGATTTAGTTGCGGATAGCGAAGAGTCTTATATACAGCTGGCGATCGCACTTGGTAACGATCCTAAATTACGTCAACAAAAGAGCGCCGAAATTAAGGAAAAAATGCAGGGTAATCCTAGTTTTCTTGATAGTCGTTCTTACTCAGCTAAAATGGGTAACTTATTTGAAAAACTCTTAAGTAAATATTTTGCAGATACTCTCAGCCAAAATTTACAACTAAGAGATATTAACTTAATTATCTTCCCTGACTGGTCACAACCAGAAGAATCTCTTGGTTTAGTTTTAGAACAACTGATTAAGACGTTATTAAGTTATGCCGAAAGTGAACAAATTACTTTAATTATCAATACAAGTAATATTGCTACCGAAGATGCAGAAATATTTTTATCTAGTGTTTCTATGAATCTACTGATTCAGGAAGATTTAGATATTAATAATGGATTACAAATTTCTCTGTTAGGAAACCTTTCTCATATTGAGTGGCAAGCTTTGTTACCTCGCATTCATGCCAGACTTATTTTAGAATATGAAGACCGGGAAGCTTTAACAAAAATACCAGTTAAAAATCTAGTATCTTATGAATTAGATAACTGGATAAGTCAATCTAAACTGTTGATTAAACAAAACTTGCACAACTAAATTTGCAGTTATTTTTTACCAATAACTGCAAATTATCAAAATAATTTAAAGTTCATTTCACACGAGTAATAAAGTGAAAACAACTAACTTAATAGAGCAAAATGAGGAATATATCTCTGAGTTATTGACAGCCAATCAAAGAGGTATAAATATTATAATATTTCCTGATTGGTCGCAACCAGAAGAAGCATTAATTTTAGAATTAGAACAAGTAATTAAAGCGGTAATAAATCATCCTGATAATTCTCAGATAGCGTTACTAATAGATACTGACGGGATTATTGAAGATGATGCTAACTTGCTTTTATCTGCTGTGGCAATGAATATACTCATAGCACAAAATTTTGATATTAGCTTAGAATGTGAAATTTCTTTACTGGTAAATTTAGATGATATTGAATATGAATCTCTAGCCTCTAATATCCATGCTCGAATTGTTCTAGAAAATGAAAATTCGGAAAAATTATCATTATTGCCATTAGCAAAAATTCCAGTTTATGAAATACAAACTTTTAGGAATATACAATTAGTACAATTAATTTTTGATTTAAGTAATAAATTATTTATAGAAGAAAGATGGCAAGCAGCAATTACCCAATATCAAGCACTTATAAAAATAGATTCAGGTGACGCAGAGATTTACTGGTGCTTAAGCCAGTGCTATAGAAATTTAGACTTACTAGATAAATATTTTAGTACTCTCCAAAAAGGAATTGAATTGTATCCTACAGAAGCTAGGATGCATTTTTGTTTAATTATTGAATTAAGACGTAACGGACGAACTCAAGAAGCAGTTTCTGTTATTGAAAAAACTTGCCAGCTATTACCTGATGATTACACTTTCCAACTTCTAAAGTATTTAATAGTGCCGATAACATATGATAATCAAGAAGAAATCACATTTTATCGTCACCGCTACACCAAAGGGCTGCAAAATTTAATTAAGCAAACATCTCTTACAACTTCACAAGAGATTAATAATGCTTTAGCAGGTATAGGGAGATTAACTAACTTTTATCTTTCTTATCAAGCCCAAAATGACGTAGATTTACAACGCCAATACGGCAAGTTAGTACATAAAATTATGTCGCTTAACTTTCCTCAATGGTGTTTACCTCTTTCTATGCCTAAGCTTCAGCATCATGAGAAAATTAGGATTGGTTACGTTTCACATTATCTCCATTCTTATAGTGGAACACTTTGGTTAACAGGTTGGTTACGTCATAGCAATCATGAAAGCTTTGAAATTTACTGTTATTACACAGGGAATGAGCCAGATAACATTACCCAACAATTTCAACAGTATAGTGATGTTTTCCACCACATTCCTGATAATTTATTAGCAGTATGTGAACAAATAGTTGCTGATAATCTGCATATTTTAGTTTTTCCTGAAATTGGAATGAATCCACAAACTATGCAAATGGCAGGTCTACGGCTTGCGCCTGTCCAATGTACAGCTTGGGGACATCCGGTAACAAGTGGTTTACCTACAATCGATTACTTTTTATCTAGCGAATTGATGGAACCTGAAAATGCACAAGAACATTATTCAGAAAAATTAATTCGCTTGCCTAATATTGGCGTTTCTTATCCTAAACCATATATTCCGCCAGTTATTAAAAACCGCTCAAATTTTCAATTATCAGACGATGCAGTTATATATTTATGCTGTCAAGCTCCTTTCAAATATTTACCCCAATATGATTTTATTTTTGCTGAAATTGCTCAACGTGTTCCACAGGCTAAATTCGTGTTTTTACGCGGTGGTTTACTTAAAAAGCGTTTAGATCGTACTTTTGGTGCTATCGGTTTGAACAGTGACGATTACTGTGTATTTCTCAGTATTCCAGAGCGATTGGACTATCTAATGATTAACTTACTTTCAGACGTTTATTTAGACACATTAGCCTGGTCAGGTGGTAATACTACCTTAGAAGCGATCGCTTGTAATCTCCCCATTGTTACGTGTCCCGGAGAATTTATGCGGGGTCGTCATTCTGACAGCTTCTTGAAAATGCTAGGCGTGACAGATACTATTGCTGAAAATGAAGCAGAATACATTGAAATTGCCGTTAAATTGGGACAAGATCCCGCTTGGCGAGCCACTATTGCAGAAAGAATGAGCCAAAATCACGATATTCTTTTTGATGATAAAGCTTGCGTGGTAGGTTTAGAAACGTTCTATAAACAAATTTGTAGTTATCAATGAGGAGAGGAGGGTTGAAGCCCTCACTAAAAGCTTATTTTTTCTCAATATACCTCTGCCACATTTGTTTGTAAGCCTTCTCCATTTCACGGGTAAACTGCTTACTATTCCACAAGGGTGCTGTTTGTCGAGATGCTTTCAATTTCAAAGCTATCTGCTGGCGTAAAGCCTCATCTTTCCCTAACCGCACACCCCACTCTACATACTCTTCATTAGTCCAAGCAATACCTTCTGTTACACCTACATTCATCATCATAGTGTAGCTATTACGAGCAGCAAATTGCTCTCCGACTCTGGTTACTAACGGAATACCCATCCAGAGTGTTTCTAAGGTTGTCGTAGCTCCATTGTAAGGATAAGTATCTAATACAACATCAGCAATAGTCAAATTTGCTCTATGGACAGCCTCAGAGGAATCTTGAGCCAAAAATCGCAAGCGATCGCATTCTACCCCCTCTTCCTCTGCTAGCTGCATGAAAAATTCCTGCACAGCTTCAGAATCTGCTAATCCTTTAATTAAGAAATAGCTATTGGGAACTTCTTTGATAATTTTCATTTGTAGCCGTGCTGTATCAGGGTGGCGCTTAAATCCTCTCTGAGCGCTCAAATAAATAACAGCATCATTAGGAATATCTAGAGAATCACGCCGTAGAGTTGGTACACCCACCTCAAAACCATCTACTGCTATGTAAGTTTGGGGTAATCTCCAAATTTTTTCTGTATAGTACTCTTGAGCAGATTCTGGCAAAACATAAGGATCGGCAACAAAGTAATCAACTGTTGGTATTCCTGAAGCATCCCAACCCAACCATGTGACTTGTACAGGTGCCGGTTTAAGCGCCATAATTTCACAAGTTACGTCTAGAGTGATGCTATCCAAATCGATTAAAATATCAATTTCATCTTGATAAATTTTTTCAGCAATATCGTCACTATAAATTCCACCTTTATAGGCTTGAGTTACATTTTGAATATACCATTCTTGTAATGGATCGTTTACTTTTTTGTAGTTAACAAAATAAGCATAAATATCAAATTCTTCGTGGTTATGATGCTGGATTAACCACCTTGCTAGCCAGCCAACTGAATGACGAGATAGGCAATGAGATAAGTATCCAATTTTTAGCTTGGTACTTTTTGGTTTTAAAGTTCGCCGTTGATATCGTTGTACTTCTTCGCCAGCATAATTTTCTACATTAAGCTGGCAAAGATGACCAATTTTATTTTGAATATTTCTATTTATTTGAGGATTATCTTGTAAATATGGTGCAAAATAATTGGAATTAAATAGATATAAAGTCTGATCTGAACGCAAATTTTTAGGTTTTTCTTCTAGCAGTAACTTCATCAAATTTTGCTGCTGTTGGAAAACTTCACAGGCTTCTTCCCAATACGCAGGACAATCCATTAATCCTCGATGTAGCAAATGTATTGTAAATACTCGATCGATTAATGTCTTTGCTAGCGAATAGCATAGCTTGGCTACTTCTATTCCCTTAGAATAATCATAATTTTTTAGATAAAAAGCAGCTAAATGGCGCAAAATTGCTAAGTTATCAGGTTCGAGACGCAAACATAGCTCAAGGAGTAATGCCGCAAGCTTTGGTTGCCGCATTGAGTGGGCAATTTTAACTGTAGCTGGAAGCAAAATATTAATTAAAGATTCAGGCTCATGAACATGAGCTAAACAAGCCTCTGTAAACTCTAGAAGTGCAGGATGTAAAGGAGCATAATCGAGAAGACTCTCCAACACCTGCAACAATAGCTGAATATCTACAATTGCTTCTGACTGAATTAACTCAATTACCCCTAGAGAAGTTAATTCATCATCAATAAGCATTTCCTGTTTGATAGCTAGCTCAATCAAATACAATAGATTGTTAACATCCGTGGGATTTATTTCCCGGATATGATGGCGAATTGCCCAAGCCATTTTATGATCTGCTAGCTTCTCTCTGCGTTCAGCTTCGGTTTGCAAAACTAGCATTAATTCACTTGTCCACTGTTCAGTCTGTTCGGCTTCCCCCTCACCCATACCTAACAGCCAAGTCATCTGCGCTTCTGTTTCTTGTCCCTGCAATAGCAATATTAATCCTAAGTTCCAGTAGTGAGATTTAACTTCTGGTTCTGTTTCAATAGCTTGCTCATAGCAGCTAGCAGCTTGACTGTAGTTACCTTTAACGAAATATTGTTGGGCTTGGTGTTCTAAAGAGGTGATATCAGTATGAAGTTGTACAGGAGTCATAGCTGAGAATTTTTAGGAGATTAGTGTTGCAGGAATTTAAAACAAAATCAAAGTGGGTAGTATATACTACCCACTTTATGAATGTTGCAATCAATTTGAACCGCTGAGGATTTTACTTAGACTTCAGTGGCGAGAAGTTGCTTGGACAAGTAGGTTCTGTAGAACTATATGCTGGGGACTGTGTTGTACCAGTACCAACTGCATTAGACTCACACAAAATCGCCAAAGTCGTTGCTTCACTAGTACCTGACTGTGTAGACAAATTCACAACACCTACGTAAGATTTTAGAGGTGATTTCAAAGACGTACCATTGTTAGCAACGCCAGTTGTGTTTCCAGAAACTACGTACCTATAGTTCTCGGTTTGGCTTCTAATACCCATACCTAATGAATCCAACCCAGTACTGAATTCACCATTTTCTAGGAAATATGCTTGTTGAGCGCGGTTCATGGAACCAGCATACTGTTTGGCTTCTGATTGCTTACCTTTGTTAGCTTGGTTCAAGAAAGAAGGTAGAGCAATAGCTGACAAAATCCCGATAATAATAATTACTACCAATAATTCAATAAGTGTAAAACCTTCGTTTTCCTTCTTTTTACCGACGATGTGTTGGAGAAATTTTGCTTTCAATTCGCTTTTCATAAGTATTTTCCCTGGGGTAGGAAGTGTTTGTGTGTTCTGAATGTAACTTACCCAGTTGCGATCGCTTTCCTATCACACCAGCTAAAAAAAATTTGACCACAGAAATATAGTGGTTTTAGTTGGGATATCAAAACTCTACAAAGTCCGGCTTGGTCTTCTTCAATCGATCGCTCCCCACAAAAGACACATCAGGCGATCGCAGCTTTTATTTTTCCAAGTCTTCTATACTTGGCAACATAAATCTAGCGTTAGAATCAGTTATTCAAGAAATATCAGAATTGCTGGAAATAAATCTTGAAATTATCAGGAAATATCTACCAGAACAGTCTCAGCAGTTAAGAGCATCCTTGGCAAGTATCGATCGCATAGTACTGTAGGCGTTTTCCCAGCGCTTTCCATCTGGCGTAGCCAATCCTGATTTGTTATGCTATATTAAGCGTAGTCGTTATGAGTTCGTATATTTTCATGAGTAATCCCACAGTAGAAAACTTAGTAATTATCGGTTCTGGGCCAGCAGGGTACACAGCCGCTATCTATGCTGGACGTGCTAACCTCAAACCCGTTGTATTTGAAGGTTTCCAAGCGGGGGGTTTGCCTGGTGGGCAATTAATGACGACGACGGAAGTCGAGAACTTTCCTGGATTTCCCCAAGGGATTACCGGGCCGGAACTGATGGATAAGATGAAGGCGCAAGCAGAGCGTTGGGGGGCTGAGCTATATACTGAAGATGTTATCTCAGTTGACTTGAGTCAGCGTCCTTTTACAGTGCGATCGCAAGAAAGGGAAATCAAAACCAACAGCATCGTTATTGCTACCGGTGCGACAGCAAAGCGTTTAGGTTTACCCAACGAACATGAATTTTGGAGTCGGGGTATTTCGGCTTGTGCAATTTGTGATGGTGCAACACCGATTTTCCACGGTGCAGAATTGGCTGTGATTGGTGCTGGCGACTCAGCGGCGGAAGAGTCAATTTACCTCACCAAGTATGGTTCCAAGGTAAACATGTTGGTACGCACCGATAAAATGCGGGCTTCTAAAGCTATGCAAGACCGAGTTTTGAACAACCCGAAAATCCAGGTGCATTGGAACACAGAAGCGGTGGATATCTTCGGTAATGGTCACATGGAAGGGGTGAAAGTCCGCAATACCAAAACTGGTGAAGAAAGCAAACTGCACGCCAAGGGTTTATTCTACGCCATTGGTCACACTCCCAATACCTCTTTATTTAAGGGACAACTAGAACTCGATGAGGTGGGTTACGTTGTCACTAAGCCAGGTTCTGCGGAAACCAGTATAGAAGGCGTTTTTGCTGCTGGCGACGTACAAGACCATGAATTTCGCCAAGCAATTACCGCTGCGGGTACTGGTTGTATGGCGGCGATGTTGGCAGAACGTTGGTTGTCATCTAGTGGCTTGATTCAAGAATTTCATCAACAGGCAGAAACCGCAGATAACGAATTAGAACATCAACATCAAGCAGCCAAAAAGACGGAAGCTGAGGAAGAAGCTGGATTTACCTTGAATGCAACCCGCCATGAGGGAGGTTATGCTTTACGGAAATTATTCCACGAAAGCGATCGCTTACTCCTAGTTAAATACGTCTCTCCTGGTTGCGGCCCTTGTCATACCTTGAAGCCAATTTTAAACAAAGTGGTGGATGAATTTGACAGCAAAATTCACTTTGTGGAAATCGACATCGACAAAGACCGAGATATTGCTGAAAATGCTAACGTTACAGGAACGCCAACAGTTCAATTGTTCAAAAACAAGGAATTGGTAAAGGAAGTTAAAGGCGTCAAGCAAAAGAGCGAATATCGGCAGTTGATTGAAAGTAATCTTTAGGGATTAGGGACTGGGGACTGGGGACTGGGGACTGGGGACTGGGAAATAATTCTTTTAACTGCTAATCACTAATCCGCAATCACTAATCCCCAATCACCAATCACCTAATCGAGTTCCGTACTCCTCTTTACCCTGCTGTTGGGAACGAATGAAACGACAGTAACCGTTAAGACCTTTTTCAATCCGGTCTTTAAGCTGACTGACCCAGTTTAATTGCTCTGTGTTGCAGTAGCCTAAATTCTCAGCAATAATGAAGGCGCTTTTGGTTTCAGTCAATGAACCGCGAGCAATGTACATAAAACGCAATCTATCTAAATAGTGATAGCGTCCATAACCCTCAGCTATGTTTAGTAAAACACTGCAAGCTGCTCTTCGTAATTGATCGCTTAAATTGTAACGCTCACAACTCGGCAAACTATCTGCTAATCGATAAGCCGCTTTTAGTAGCTTGAGGCTGTCTTGATAGAAGTCTAAAGACTCAAAGCTTCTATCTTGCATATCATACCAATTTAAAGTCCTTCAATTTTATGGGACATCTTTACAAATCCCCAGTCCCCAACATGTAACATTTTTACCAAATCCCCAGTCCCCAGTCCCCAATCCCCAGTCCCCAATATGTAAAATGGTCAGCGTATCTTCCTCGATCCAGGCGATCGCACATGGCCATCACAAAACGGCAGTTGCCAACATTTTTTCAGTTTGCTAAAAATCCCAATCTTTCCCAGAAACTCATGCTTATAGGGTTAGTGATTACCCTATTTTTCATTGTCTTGGCATTCTTCGCTCCCGTATTCCAGGCTTGGGGATGGCTACAAAACCCAAAAGATTTCCTCTCGAATCCAATTCATCAGCCACCATCGGCTAAATATTGGTTTGGTACTAGTCGCTTGGGTTATGATGTCTTCTCCCGCACGTTGTTCGGCGCTCAAGCCGCTTTGCAAGTGGTAATTTTGGCCACCGCCTTGAGTATGATTATCGGTGTACCTTTGGGGATGCTGAGTGGTTATCTTGGCGGAAAACTGGATAAAGTGTTGCTGTTTATTATGGATAGCATCTACACTTTACCAGGGCTGTTGTTGTCTGTGACACTGGCCTTTGTGGTGGGGCGTGGGATATTGAATGCTGCGATCGCCATTAGCATTGCTTACATTCCCCAATATTACCGCGTTGTTCGCAACCACACCGTTAGCGTCAAAACTGAAGTGTTCATCGAAGCTGCTCAAGCAATGGGCGCTTCCACTTGGACTGTGCTTTCTCGATATTTATTTTTCAACGTTATTCAAAGCGTACCCGTGCTATTCACCCTCAACGCCGCCGATGCAATTTTAGTATTGGGCGGTTTGGGCTTTTTGGGGCTAGGGCTTCCAGAAGAAGTGCCAGAATGGGGATACGATTTAAAACAAGCACTGGAAGCTTTACCTACTGGCATTTGGTGGACTACTCTTTTCCCTGGTTTAACAATGACATGCATGGTAGTAGGGTTATCACTACTTGGTGAAGGGTTAAATGAATTTGTCAATCCTCGTTTGCGAAGAGAAAATAGAATCCGAAAGTAGTCATTGGTCATTAGTCATTAGTCACTAGTCATTGGCAAAGACAACTGACAAATGACAAAAGACAAATGACTAATGACAAATAACAAATATAGTAGAGAGATTTGTGTGAAAGATAATCTGACATTGATTGCCGCCGCTACTGGCGGGTTTATGCTTTCTGTCGCCCTTGCTGGTATCTTAAGAGGTACTCCAGTTACAACTTGGCAAGAGCAATCGAGTGTTCGTACCACGACTGTTGCTGACTTACGACTCGCACCGAATAAAACAGAAAATTTAGAATATTTTCGTGCCAAAATTCCAAAACCGTAAGGAATTATTGATTTTGAACTGGAGACTAGGGAGTGGGGAGATGGGGAGATGGAAAGACAAGGGAGAAAGGGCAAAGGGGAAAGGAAAGATCCCTCATGTACCCTTTTTCCTTTTCCCTACCCGAAGGGTTTTGCCCTATGCCCCATACCCAATGGCTAATGACTAATGACTAATAACTAATGACTAATGACGTAATTGGCATTGATGTGGGGGGAACAGCAATTAAGCTGGGACGTTTTACAACTGGTGGTACTTGTCTGCAATCTTTGACTTTGACGGCTCCCCAACCAACAACGCCGGAGGCTGTGTTAGCAGTGTTGGTAGATGCGATCGCTCAAATCGATCCAGATAATCAAGCTGTTGCTATTGGTGTCGGGACTCCCGGCCCGGCCGATGCAGCGGCGCGGATTGCGAAAATTGCCATCAACCTACCTGGATGGATCGATGTACCTTTAGCAGACTGGTTGGAAACTAAAACTGGCAAACCAACTGTAATTGGTAATGATGCTAACTGCGCTCTTTTGGGAGAAGCGTGGTTGGGAGCCGGTCGCAACTTTCAAAATTTGATTCTCCTAACTTTGGGGACTGGAGTTGGTGGCGCAATTATCCTCAATGGGAAATTGTTTGTTGGACATGGAGGTGCTGCTGGAGAACTCGGTTTAATTTCATTCAACCCTGACGGGCCAATGTGCAACAGTGGCAATCAAGGCTCTTTGGAACAATATGCTTCTGCTACTGCCATTCGTCGCCGCACCCTCAAGGAACCCATCGAATTAGGTATGCTTGCCGAACAAGGAGATACTGAAGCCTTGACTTTTTGGGAAGAATATGGTAAAAGTTTGGGTATCGGTTTGACAACTTTGGTTTATGTGCTGACACCAGAAGCGATCGTCATAGGCGGCGGTATCAGTGGTAGCTTTGAGTTTTTCTTTCCAGCAGTAAAGGCAGAAATTGAGAAGCGAGTGCAGGCTTTATCACGAGAGGGTTTACAAATTTTGCCAGCTGAGTTAGGAAAATTTGCTGGGATGGTGGGTGCAGCAAAGTTGGCATGGCAAAAGTATTCGGAATTTTAAATTATGTTTCAAACAATCCCAGCTAGAGACATCAGTCTTTGTTTTTTCATTTGTTAATGTCCTAACTACCTTGATTGCTATATTAAACAGAAATCTTGCACATATTGGAAAAATACTATGTGCAGTTTTCTGTAAAATGCGATGCACAATCATGCGATCGCGCTATACGAATCATGCAGCTATATGTGCATAAATCGTGAATGCATTACTTAGGCATCTCTCGTAATCTGAGTATTAAAGAAACGGTTAGTGAATCGAAAAACAATAATAATCATCAATTTATCAACCGTTGCTGATGAGATTATCGTTATTTTTTGAACTCAGATTGAGAGGTTGATTATGTTTTATAAACTAGTTCGTCATACAGTTTTAGCCACAATTTTGGCATTACCAATAGTACCATTTACTAACCAAAATGCTCTTGCAGATGAGCGCGATTTCTTAGTTTACAACAATAATGAATTAGAAATCACTCACTTGTATGTATCATCAATATACTCTAAATATTGGGGTAGTAATATTCTCAATTCAGATATTATTAACGGTTCATATGACTTAGTTACATTTAGCAATAATAGCAATAATTGTACCTATGATGTTAAAGCCATTTATAGTGATGGCAGTTATGATGTCATGCGCCGCGCCGATCTTTGCAGTACCTATGGAATAACTTTTTATGGTCATGGAGGCGATCGTCAATAGACAAGACTTCTTGCAGAAGTAGGGAAAAGGGGAAGGGGAAAAGGGGAAAAGTTTGGTATTTTCCCTTTCCCCTTTAACCTTTTCCCTTTTCCCACAAAAGTGCTTTTTGCACTTTTGCAAGAGGTCTACATTTCCATAAATTAATTATTCGTTGGCTAAAACCCTTGTAGAGACGTAATGCTACGTCTCTATACATTCATTTTCACTAGATGTTTATCCAGGATTTGTAAATCGCATCTTGATGATTATATAAAGGTGCAACCCTTAATAAAACTATTATAGTATTTTCATAATCATATTATTATCTTAATAGCTGAAGTCTGGAAATAAAATCATAGATAATTTATTATATATCTGTTCATTTAACTATTACAAATAAGTAAAGCATCTGGATACTTATCCTTAATTTTCTTTTAATTTGATAAATAACCTCCCATCAAATTACGAATTTTTAATATTAAGACAAAAAATATCCTGTTGCTTTCTCAACGTATTTGATAACTTTTTCATAGGATTCAGGATTACTCACAGGGTTGATAACGATCGGAATAGTGCCATCTGGTAACCAAAAAGTTATCCTACCGTTTGATTCGTGACAAAAAGAACTGATGCAGTCGAGGTTAATTACATATTCATTTTTTTCGTAAATAATTTTCACCCAGTAGGCATGATTTAATTTCAATTCGGTAACGCACTCTATATAATCGAGAACCTTTTGATAATCTTCGAGATTATTTTGGGGGTTAATCACTATGGGAATGGCACTATCCGGTAACCAAAAAGTAACCCTGCCATTTCTTTCATAACAAAAAGCATGGACACGCTCAAAATTTACTACATATTCTTTCCTCTCGTAAAGGATTTTCACCCAGTACGTCACAACATCTCCTCAAGTCCAAAATTTACGAATGATGCACCCTATATGCCAAATGTACCCAAGCCCTAAGTTAATGTTGCTATGCGCCGATTCAAAATTCAAAAAAATAATTATGAATTATGAATTACGAATTATGAATTATTAAGACACCTCCAATGGTGTTGGTGTACCAGAAGTTGACAGAGAAATCGCCGCTTGAATGAACCCTTTAAATAAGGGGTGAGGGGCACTGGGGCGAGATTGAAATTCTGGATGAAATTGGCAAGCAAGAAAGAATGGATGCTTGGGTAATTCCACAATTTCAACTAAACGTCCATCAGGAGAAGTACCACTGATCGCATAGCCAGACTTTAGCAACAAATCGCGGTAAGCATTGTTGAATTCATAGCGATGTCGATGTCGTTCATAAATTACATCTTCTTGATAGAGCTTAAAAGCGAGAGTATCAGGGAGAACACGACAAGGATATAGTCCCAAGCGCATTGTACCCCCTAAATCCACAACTTCTTGCTGTTCTGGCAATAAATTAATTACCGGGTCAGTTGTATAGGCGTCAAATTCAGCACTATTGGCGTCTGTTAATCCCCCTACGTTTCTCGCCCATTCAATCACAGAACATTGCATTCCCAGGCATAAACCTAAGAAAGGAATTTGGCGATTCCGAGCATATTTAATGGCAGCAATTTTGCCATCCACTCCCCTGAGTCCAAAACCTCCTGGGACAACTATGCCGTCTACACCTTCAAGGTGGGTTTCGGCTGGTTCAGTTTCCAAAATTTCTGAGTTCACCCAACGTAAGCGCAATTTGCCATAGGTGGAGATTGCAGCATGATTGAGTGCTTCAACAACAGATAAGTAAGCATCACTTAACTGTACATATTTACCGACAATGGCAATTTCAATTTCGTGTTTGGGACTATGTAAGCGTTTTACCAGGGTTTGCCACTGGGTTAAATCTGGCGTGCGCTGTTCCATTTGCAGCAAGTCTAGCACTTGTTCTGCTAGTCCTTCCCACTCTAGATTCAACGGTACTTCGTAAATACTTTTGGCGTCTTGGGAGGTGATGACACATTCTTCTGGCACATCACAAAATCCCGAAAGCTTTTGCTTTAATTTTGCGGGTAGAGGGCGATCGCTCCGACAAACTAAAATATCTGGTTGAATACCAATAGATCGCAGTTCTTTGACTGAATGCTGTGTTGGCTTGGTTTTCATCTCACCAGCAGAGGCAATCCACGGCACCAGCGTCACGTGCATGTATAATACATTCTGCCGTCCCACCTCTTTGCGGAACTGACGAATTGCTTCCAGAAACGGCAGCGATTCGATATCTCCCACGGTACCGCCAATCTCTGTAATCACTACAGATGGATTTGTACTTTTAGCAACTCGCAGAATTCGTTCTTTAATCTCATTAGTAATGTGGGGAATTACTTGTACTGTGCCGCCCTCGTAGTCTCCACGTCGTTCTTTATTGATGACTGCCTGGTAAATCGAGCCAGTAGTCACGCTGTTCAAACGCGACATCGAAGTATCGGTAAAGCGTTCGTAATGTCCCAAGTCTAAATCTGTCTCGGCACCATCTTGAGTAACGAACACTTCGCCATGCTGAAACGGACTCATCGTCCCAGGATCTATATTGATATAAGGGTCGAGTTTGAGAATCGACACTGAATATTCCCGCGACTTGAGCAAACGCCCCAGACTTGCTGCTACAATGCCTTTGCCAATACTGGAGACTACGCCTCCAGTTACAAAGATAAACTTAGTCATAGTAGTTTGAATTTCTAACAACTTCTAAAAATACATCCCGTCATTGTGCCATAGTGATTGCGATCAAATCTTCCGCACTCTTGCTGTGAAAAACCTCTTAGGATTAGTAATATTAGGCTGTATTCTCACCTCCTCCGTAGCCTTGGCAGAGCCATCTCTTCTAATCGTTTTTCCTCAAACAAACTACCAAACAAGTGCCCAAAAAATCTTTTTTCTGGGCACAGCACCTCCTGATGGACAAGTTTTGATCGATGGTAAGCCAATAAGCCGCAGCAAAGCTGGTCATTTTTCTCCGAGTTTACCTTTGCAGTTGGGAGAGAATCTGTTTACTGTGCGTCACCGCGATCGAGAAATCCAGATTAAGGTGACAAGGCTTGCCACTGTGCCTGAACTTCCACAGGGGTTGGCCTTTGCAAAAGATTCCCTGACTCCAGCAGCTGACATTGCCAGACTACCAGGAGAACTTATTTGTTTTAGCGCGATCGCACCCCCTAACGCCAGTGTATCTGTCCACCTAGCTAATCAAACTGTTACCCTTTTGCCCCAACCCCAGCAAGCCCAACTACCAACTAATTTGGCAGCTTTGACGGGGCAAAATCAGCCTCATGGCCAGTCTAGCGTAGGCAGCTACAAAGGTTGCACCACAGTGGCAACTCCTAGCGATCTAGGACAACCCCAGTTTCAACTGACCCTCAACGGCAAGACAATAACTCAACCAGGAAATGGTAAAATTCAAATCCTCTCCAAAGTAGAGTTACCAGTTGCTGAGGTAACGGTAGACGCAGGTGTAGCACGCACTGGCCCAAGTACCGATTATTCTCGACTTACACCACTGCCCAAAGGCACACGAGCCACGGTTACAGGTAAGGAAGGTGAATGGTTGCGCCTAGACTATGGAGCTTGGATTAATAGTCAGGAAACCCGCACTTTACCCGGTGCAGTTCCGCCACAAACAATAATTCGCAGTGTCGGATACCGTCAACTCTCTGGCGTGACAGAGATGGTTTTCCCCTTACAAGTCCCCGTACCTGTGAGCGTGCAACAGAGCGATCGCACTTTTACTCTCACTCTCTACAATACTACTGCTCAGACGGATATTATTCGCCTGGATGATGACCCCCTAATTTCTCGCCTAGATTGGCAGCAGGAGACACCAGAACGAGTAAAATACACCTTTAACCTCAAAAAAGCTCAACAGTGGGGATATAAGCTGAGATACGACGGTACAACCCTGGTTTTGGCTTTGCGTCATCCGCCTAAAATTGGGAACACAAGACGAAAGCCTTTAGCTAATCTCAAGATTGTACTAGATCCAGGGCATGGAGGTAAAGAATCTGGTGCCAGTGGCCCAACTGGATATTTAGAAAAAGATGTCAATTTGGTGGTATCGAAGTTGTTACGGGACGAGTTGGTGAAGCGAGGGGCGACGGTGGTGATGACGCGGGAGGATGACAAGGAAGTTTCTTTAGTTGAGCGTCAAGCAATTATTAGTCAAGAAGAACCAGCGATCGCTATTTCCATACATCACAATTCTCTACCCGATGATGGCGATGCTGAAAAAACCAAGGGATTCGCCGCTTTTTGGTATCAACCCCAAGCCCACAGCTTAGCAATATTTTTACAAGACTATGTAGTTAAAAAACTTGGCAGACCTTCCTATGGGGTATTTTGGGATAACCTGGCGCTGACACGTCCAGCCGCAGCGCCATCGGTGTTGTTGGAATTGGGTTTTATGAGCAATCCCGATGAATTTGAACAGGTGGTGAACCCAGAAGAACAGAAAAAAATGGCAAAAGCGATCGCTCAGGGGATTACTGAGTGGTTTAGGAGTGTTGAATAAATTTGGATAACTAAGTGCGATCGCTATTTTTTAGCTAGTTCGTGCTGAATGCTGCGATCGGTCTTTGTTCAAGCTTTTTGAGTTTTATAGTGTATGACCATTTCTTAGCTTATGTCTTGTTACAGTCTTGATGGAAGCAGGTTCAAGTAAACTCTATGAAACCAATTCGGTTTACCAAACACGCTTTATCGCAATGCATAGAGCGTGGTACAAATGAGCTAGAAGTAACTGAAGCAATTCTTAATGGCAATCAAAAGCCAGCCAAGCAAGGCAGACTTGAATATCGTTACGACTTTCAGTTCAATAGAGAATGGCAAGGACGCTCCTATGCTATTAAACGAGTTTCGCCGATCGTTGCCGAAACTGAGACAGAGATTGTAGTGATTACTGTGTATACATTTTATTTTTGAGGAAAGTGACACTATGAAAATTAGTTATGACCAAGAAACTGACTCACTTTATATTCGCCTAGTCGATGGATATCATGAATGTCGTACTTTGCGCTTAAACGATGAAATAGCATTAAATATTGGGGCGGGTGAAGTTTTAGTTGGCGTAGAAATTCTTGATGCAAAAGAGGTTATTGGATCGGGTCAGTTACCACAAATTGTTTTAGAGAATATACCATTTGAGATTGTATCAACGGCGGCTTAAAGCCACAGAAATTTTAGTTCTGAAACATTAATCGCTCTGGTAAATTAGCGATCGCTCCTTTCGCTACATTTATTTCTTTGTAGTAACTTCAATGTTGTAAGCCTCACGACCAAGTTTATCTTGAACATACTTGACAAGTTCCGCTTTATGTTGAAGTAACCATTTACAATTATTGCCAGGATATAAATATATACTATAACCGCGAGTTGAACTGTTCCATTCTATTTTGTAAACTGCTTTGCAATGGTAGAATAAATTAACTATTCTTGTTAGAGTCCTTATAGAATATTGACTTTCTGTTCTAAATGATAAATCCAGATTTTTGGAAATACTTAATTTTGTTGTATTACACCGAAAATCAATTTCATTCTTGCCTTTACATCTATTGCAAATAATACACAGAGTTTGTAAGTTTTCTACAAATGTTTTCCCCCCCATAGAAAACGGTTTAATATGGTCAATTTGTAATTTACCTTCTGCCTTGACTCCACAACATAGACAAGCATAACCGTCTCGATTTTTTACTTGTTCTTTTTCTTCTTCTGTAGGATACCGATTATCATCCGGTGGTATATATGTAGACGTAGATTTATGTTCAGGTATTTCATTGGCATCCCGATCGGTAATTATTTTATTGATAACCAACTGAAGGGCTGTTAGAAGACGATTTGGTGTTTTATAGAAAGTTTCCCACAACATTCCTGGTTTTAAAAACTCTTGGTTGACATACTTGTACAGTTGCGGAGTTGAAAAATTAATTAGCTCGTGAGCAATTTTATCTAAGTCATAGATTTCTCTTTCTGCAAAGGAGTGATACGGGGGTTTAGTATGTAGATCGTCTTGAGCGATATGACGAACAATCTTAATTAAATCTGAACTGAGCCTTCTGCCAATGTCATCAGCTTCATAGTGAAAATACTTATCTATCCATTCTTCAACTTGAGGCTGTATCCATTCATCATTAAGATACTCTTTAGACCATTCATCTAGGAAGTTTGAGCCAAGAATAAAGCTAATAAAAGCTTCAATTTTTGATTGCGTATGTTCATAGACCATGACAAATTCAGTAAATGCTTCCATTGAGTCATTATTATTATCAGAGTCAGCATATACAATTTCAGTTTTATACCATCCAATAGGGAATATTGTCTTGTATTCTATTGGATGGCCTTCAGTATTCTCAATTGACTTTGATAATTCTTCGATTAGACGAATTGATATATATTCGAGTGGATAATTTTCTCCTTTATCAGGTTTTACAGGATCGAGTTTAGGCTCGGTATCTACTGGATCAACCCAATCAATTAAACGTTTCCAGTCATCGAAGAATAAAACAATGTTTGCCTCACTGCTCCCTCCTGCTTTTTCCCCGCGTAATCCTCTACCAATCATTTGAGTCATCAGGATGGAGCTTGTTGTTTGACGAGTAATAAATACAGTTTGAACATTAGGAACATCAACTCCTTCTGTTAACATTCTTACATTGATTAAAACATCAAGCTTATTACTCTTAAAATTATCTAAAATTATTTTATTGTCATCTTCTTTACGTTTATTACGTGCCTCTGCCGAACCTGGATCGGCATCTATATGCGAATAAATGGCATCTGCTTTAATGCCTTTTTCAACAAGTTTATTCTTTATGTATTCACATTGAAACCAACGGTCAGCAAAGATAATAGTTTTACCATAAGTATCTTTTTTCGACACATAACTGTTTACGATGAAATTGTTTCTATTTTTATTTTCTGCAAGAATTTCTATAATTGATTCAGGAAGGTCTTTATGTTGCTTAACTAATCGGTCGTATAATTTATCATCAACTTCCATGTCTATGCCAGTTGATAGTTCAATGTAATTAGGTCTAGCTAAAATAGCTTGTGTTATCAAAGTTTCTTTATCAGCTTGATAAATAACTCCATTATCCCCATCTGTAAATATTTTCCGTAGCCAACCTCTTCTAGCCTTATCTGTATATGTTGGTGTAGCTGTTAAACCAAGTATGTTGGAATTGGGTACTAGTTCTCGAAGTCCTTTTTCACCAATCAATAAATTTCTGCAACCATAAGCAGGTGAATGGTGAGCTTCATCAACTATTACAAAAAGTCCTGTTTCTTTAGAATCATCAATAAATTTTCTAAAAGCTGTCTTAACCTTATTACCAGAACCGTCTAGAGCATTAGGGTGTAAATTACTGATAGCTGTTTGTATTGTCATAATGACAATATCATCAGTTAGTTGTATGGATGATGCGTTGGCATGAGAAGGATTGCTGGAAACGCGCCTAATATTCAATGTTTTTTTAGAATGTGAAATATATCTGGCATTTTCACAAAAAGTAGAGAATGCTTGATCCAGTAGATAAAACGATGGAGCTAACCAAAGTATCTTAATATTTTTAGGGATTATATGGTCACACGACCACTTAACAGCTGTAAATGTTTTGCCTGCACCTGTTGGAAGTACTAATAGTCCACTTTTCGGTTCTTTACTGGCAAGTTTAAATGTACTACTAAGTTTTTGAAAAGCCTCAACTTGATGCTGAAAAGGAGGCTTAGGGGAAAAGTGAGTATCTTGTTTTCTCAGTTGCTCAAGATTGAGCGGTTCATAGGCTGCATACTTCATAAATATCCTCTTTTTTTTAATACAAGTTTTTGTCGATGAATACAATTTGTATTTCAAACTTATGATTCCCACAATTTTGTGTTAGGCATCACTGTGCTGAATCGTAAAAATTGTACGTTAATAAATTTAAAAAAGCTCGACCGCGCAAGAAGGAACCTCTGTAGCTTCTGGTCTACAATGAAGTGAAGAATCTAGCAGTTTAAATAGGGGATTTATTTATGTCCCACCCTACGCTCAGTAGCCAAGAAATCGCCCGGCGTGGAAAGGAACTTTATCAAACAAGTATCCGTGCCAAAGTAGAGACAAAAGAGAACATTGGCAAAATTATCTCGATTAATGTTGAAACAGGAGATTACGAAATCGGTGATAATTTAGTCGAAACGACTCTTCGATTACGAGGCAAGCAAACCAATGCACCACTTTGCGGAGAAAGAATTGGTTTTGATGCCGTTTATGCAGTTGGTGATACATTGGTCAGGACGGCACAGTGATACACGGGACTGTACTTGAACTTCAACCTGAGTAAGTTATTCTACATCTGGGTCGATACCCATTGCTCGAAGGCGTTCTGCTAATTGTGCAGCTTTTTGTTCTGCTTGCTGTGCCCTTTGTCTTTGCAACTCGGCTTCTTCTTGACCAAGCAGTAACAGATTTCCCTCTAAATCCCACCAGCGCAACCAAAGTTGCTCAGGATTATTCAAGTAACTTCCCTGCCATAACCCTAGTTCAACTCCTAAAGGAGGAATTGGGTAGTTTCCTCGCTCATTAGGCTGCATTTTGTGGTAAGAGAAATCTACTAGGTGATAAACTTCGAGTTTGTCATTACTAATTTCATAAATGGCATAGTAGGGAATTCGGATTACTCGCTCATAAACCCAGAATTTACCCGGTTTTGCGCCTTCTCGACTGCCAGCTAGAGGTAAAGGAGTCGCATCTCGTTCTTCATCGCCATTACCACTAGCTAGTTCTATGGCAATCAATGGAGGTATGTATTCTCGCCATAAGACATAAGAGCGAGGGTTTTTGCCATCTAAGCTTGGTGGCACACTAGGGACATAAAACCAGTCCGGTGCTACTGCTCCTTTCTCTGGTGGTTCAGTCTCTCACCAGTAAATACCGCAATCTTGACCAATACAATATTGTCCATCTGGATGTAAGCGTTGCAAAACCTGAGCAAATGAGTCTGTGAGAATGATAGTTTGGGGATGCTCTTGAAAATTTGTCACAAACGTACTATCAGACTCTGGTAGTTGAGTATGATCGGGAAACTGAGGCGGGATGGCAATATCAGCAAGTGTTTCACTCATGCTTGTCTGAATGACAAATTTATCTAATGCTTTACGCTTCCCATAAGGTATTAGGAGTTAGTATAACACCTTGCTATATCTCGATTTCAGTGCTTTTACCCTGCCAGAATCCTTTGGATTGGGGGTAGAAATATATGAAATCTTATATTTTTAAATTGTATGTCTTTTAAAATAGGCGGCATTGTGGGAGCGATCGCTATTTTATTAAACAGTGGCGCAGCGTTCACCAAAGGTGTTGGCGTAGCCATCGCTGAAGATGCACAAAGGTATGTTACTGTAGGTCACGATAAATTAGGAAATAGTATAGCCCTAGACACAAAAACTATTGAGGGCACAACATACAAACTTTACGGCATCTATGGAGATGGCATCTTCGAGACTACATTCGATGCATCATGTACAGAATCGCGGCTTTTTCGGAATCGCATAGCGATTTACGGCTCAGAGGGAGAGCTACTACAAGAGGATAAGGAAAAAGGAGAAATACCTTTTGTAGCTGATTCTTCACCAGGCAAAGGAATGAAATTTGTCTGCGAAAAGATTGGCGCTCGTGGTTGGTAGGGAAATGGAGAGTGGGGAGTTAGGAGTTAGGAGTTAGGAGTTAGGAGTTAGGAGTTAGGAGTTAGGAGTTAGGAGTTAAGAATTAAAAGCAATTATTCCCCATCTCCCCATCTCCCCATCTCCCCATCTCCTATTATCTACGGACAAAACAACGTATCACGCGTATCTCGTCCTGTTGTTGGATTAGTGCCTTTGGCTACTTTGCACAGTTTTTTTTGTTCGTCTGGACGCAGCAGCACATCGGTAAAATCTGCTCCGTCAATGATTGCGCCATCAAACTTGGTATTAGCAGCAAACGCCCCCTCCAAAATTGCATTTGTCAAATTTGTTTTGATGAAGCGAGCTGAGTCTAGAGTGGCACTTCTCAAGTCAGCTCCTTCTAAATTCGCAGACTCCAAATTTGCTGCAAAGAAACTGACACCACTTAAATTAGTATGGCTGAAGTTACTCTGGCGAAGATTTGCTTTGGTAAAGCTGGAGTCTGTTAAGTCACGTCCTGAAAAATCAGCCCCGACTAAAATTTCTTTGTTGTATTCAAGTGCCAAAGCGGTGGGAGCAAAACCGACGGTTACTGTGAGGCCAATTATTCCCCAAAAAAATAAGCTGAGTATGCTTGCCCAAATCAAATAATAACTTTTACGCTTCAACTGCAACTCATTATGGGATGAGTCGAGCTGAAAAACTCTTATGCGATCGCTTAACCTAGAATTCATCGAATTCATGATGTTTTTAGTCAATGACTAACCTTCCTCCATCTCATTATCTTAAAACTGGTCATTTTGGAGAAGACTTAGTAGCCCAATGGTTGCAATCTACAGGTTGGGTAATTCTGCATCGTCGCTTTTCTTGCCGCTGGGGGGAGATTGATATTATCGCCGAATATCCCGGAGCAGGGGAGCAGGGGAGCAAGGGTGCAGAGGGGCAGAGGAGACAAGGGGACAAAGAGAATAATTCCTCACTCCTAACTCCTAATTCCTCACTTCCCAGTCCCCAGTCCCCAGTCCCTAGTCCCGACTCAATATTGGCATTTGTTGAAGTCAAAACCCGCAGTTCGGGCAGTTGGGATGCAGGGGGAAGAAGCGCAATTACCGCACAAAAGCAAGCTAAAATTTCCCGTACAGCGGGAATGTTTTTAGCTCAGTACCCTGAAAAAGCAGATTATCCCTGCCGATTTGATGTTGCCATTGTCTACTATCGGGAAATAGCAAAAAAGATGACTGGAGTTACAGCTACTCAAGAAGCTCTCGCTACTTCATCAGCAGCCGGATATGAGTATAAGCTGCAAGAATACATTCCCGCAGCTTTCGACTGTTTAATTGATAATTACAATGGTTAATCGGTAACGGATAAAATATTTTGATTACCAATGACCAATAATTTTGTACTATAGCGATCGCCAAATCGGATCACGCCAAAGTTTCTGGGCAGTAGCCTAAGCCTCTGACAAACTGTTGCCGGAAAGCCTCGATTTCGTCTCTCTCTGGGCTACCATGAGAGACTATTGCTACCTGATAACGACGCATCACATCCACAGGGCACTGTCCCGCTTCCAAACTCCAAAGTGCCATCTGTACTCGCATTGGTGGCTCGTAGCTAATTCCTAATTCATTTAGAAAAGCCCGAAAGTCACCATCTTCTTGAGGCGAGACTTGACCTCTGAGTTTGATCCTAACGACCCAGCCATCAATTTGATGAATTACGGTGACGAACGAAACAGGTGTTTGGGGTCTGGCGTGGAGGTATTGAACGACCCTCAGAGTTAGACTGGCATTAGCCAAATAATACAAGTATTCCATGTTTGTTGGTGCTTGGGATCAAAGCCAATCCTACATATCTATATTCGTAAATCTATGCTTGTTCCCGGTAGGGTAAAAGCCCCCGTTTTTAGATGGGGAGGTTTACCCAAATTTTATGTTGAATTTTGCGTGTTACCTAATAAAATCTATCTTCTGGTGTAGAAATAAAATTGAGCAGCAACGTCATGGAGCTGCTTATAAGCGTAAGCTCAAACTCACTTTTTTAAATCAGTACAAATACTAGTCAATGAAGCAAAAAATATCACAAATTAATCTAAATAATACTTTTAGTTCACAAACACATGATTTGGAATTAGATTGTTCAGTAGCTGGATATGACTATGAACTCCCTCCAGAACTGATTGCTCAAAACCCAGCATTTCCTAGAGATAGCTCGCAGTTATTGGTGGTTAATTCTCCCACTACGGGCATCGAAACAGCACCTCTAAACCACGTTTTCCGCGATTTACCTGCACTGTTGCGGTCTGGTGATTTATTAGTGATGAATAATACAAAAGTTATTCCAGCCCGACTTTATGGTAATAAATCCACTGGTGCTCAAATAGAAGTTTTGCTGTTGGAAGAGAGGCAACATAACTGTTGGTTAGCTTTAGTCAAACCAGGAAAACGCTTTAAACCGGGAGCGAAGATTTCTTTTGAAGTCAGGCAATTAGGGATTAGGGATTCGGAAACTTCACCAGTCCCCAGTAAAGAGTCCCCAGTAAACAGTCACCAACTGACAGCTACGGTTTTAGAAACGGACGCTGCAACTGGAGGGCGTTTGTTGCAATTTGATCTGCCAGAGGGAAAATCTTTGGTGCAACTGTTAGAGTTTTTTGGTGAAGTACCGTTACCGCCCTACATTACTGCTTCCGAAGCTGCTGATGAACAGTATCAAACAGTTTATGCCCAAAAACCAGGAGCGATCGCAGCGCCTACGGCAGGATTACACTTTACCCCAGAATTATTACAAAAGTTGTGCGATCGCCAAATTAATCAAGCTTTTGTGACGCTACATGTCGGTGTGGGTACATTTCGTCCCGTGGAAGTGGAGGATGTAACTACCCACCAGATGCATGAAGAATGGATTGAGGTTCCCGCCAACACAGTAGAGCAAATCCGTGCCACTAAAGCAGCTGGCGGTAGGATTATTGCTGTGGGGACAACGGTAGTACGGGCTTTAGAAGGGGCGGCTCACTCTGGGCATTTAGAACCATTTTGTGGTAAGACAAACTTGTTTATTTATCCAGGTTATCAATGGCGGGTAGTTGATGGTTTAATTACGAATTTTCATCTGCCACGTTCGAGTTTGTTGATGTTGGTCAGTGCGCTCATTGGCAGACAAAGGTTGTTGAATATATATAATGAGGCGATCGCATCACGGTATCGTTTCTATTCCTTCGGTGATGCAATGCTAATTTTACCAGAAGCCGTAACAGCACTCAGTCAAAGGTAAGAGTAATAGCGTTGGCTTCAATTATCATCTGCAAGCTGCGATTATAGCGGTTCCCAAGCAAATGAGGTACAGAAATTTGTAGGCGGCGCAAAGCTTTCATTGGTGTCAACTTAACGTCAAACCCTTGTAAAGATGTGATATTCAGCTATCTCACTTACCATCAAAATCCGCGTTACCCCACCCCGGTTTTGCTGGCGCAAAACCTCCCCTCCCCTTGGCAAGGGGAGGGGTTGGGGGTGGGGTAAAACGATTGTAAACCTTTCCCCTGCAAGGAAAGAGGCTTTGATTTCTCCCCCTTCCCTACTAGGGAAGGGGGCTGGGGGGTTAGGTTTTGCGTTAGCTTTTCCACATGACGTGAAAAGTCAGGTACTTCACTAGAACGAGAAATGCTATATTTTCCATTTTTATGAGAAATACTTCTAGAGTTTTAATTGTTATCAAAAGCTATAAATTTTCGTTGGTTACGAAGATTAAATTTACAGTTTCAGTACATTCTGCTTGATGTTAGCTTGAGAGCTTTTGCCAAAAAAATCATTGTTTTGGACGAAATTTTAATTTTGGCTACTAGTAAATTTATGCGTGAATGTTGATTTAAATTAGTTGGTTATTGATTAGAAAGGCTAAAAAGAAAGATTTTTTATTAATTATTTACCACTTACCATTTTCTCTAAAAAAAGCAAGAATTGTAATGAAAAAAGCGTTTTAATCAAAGTCGAATACTCTGGTAGTGAAAAATTCTTAATTTTTGATTTGTAATTTTTGATGCTGTGGTGGGTACTCTGACTTATGAATATACAAGTATTAAATACAGGTATGCCACTCGTGTCTAAAAAATTTCAATCTCATCAGTGGTTACGTCAGTTTTTGAAGGTGGCATTATTTTACAGAAGTTCTGGTCGGCAAAAACCCTTGTTCAGACTTCTGTTTGCTTCCTCTGTATTTTTAGTCTTAGCTGCACCGACAATTATTAATCACCCAGGAAGCAAGCTGCTAGCACAAAAGCCAATTTCTCAAGATTTAGAAGCAGCAAGCTTTTTCCAACAGGGAGTTATGCGCTATAACCGCAACGATTTACAGGGTGCAGAATATACCTTTCGCCAAGCATTGCAGAAAGATCCTAACTTGAGTGCAGCACGAAACTATCTAGGTAATATATTTTTGCAGCAAAATCGTTTGGATGAGGCTGTGCAAGAATATGCAGAGGCGATTAAAGTCAATCCTAATTTTAGTGAAGCTTATTACAACTTGGGATTAGTGTTGCATCGACAAGGAGAAAAGCAAGCAGCGATTACTGCTTATCGCCAAAGCTTGGTAATAAATCCGACAAACGCCACAACCTTGTATAACTTGGGTTTGGTATTGTACGAACAAGGACAATTACAGGAAGCGATCGCTGCATATCAGCAAGCAATTAATCTCGATAACAGCAACGCCAACGCTTATTTTAACTTAGCCCTGGCCTTGCAACAACAAGGAAATATAGAGATGGCGATCGCTACCTATCGCCAAGCCTTACAGCTAGATCCAAAAAATGCCACAGCCTACAACAATATGGCAAGTTTGCTGGCAATTCACGGTCAACCTGCTGAGGCGATTTCCGTTTATCGGCAAGCCATTCGCCAAAATCCGAAAAATGCTTCAGCTTACTATAACTTGGGAGTAACTTTATATAATCAGGGCGACATCAAAAAAGCCAACGGAGCCTTAAAACGTGCCCATAATGAGTATCGTCAGCAAGGCAATATTGAACAAGCCCAGAAAATTGAACAACTAATGCAGCAAATTGCCCAGAAGAAAGAACAACAGCAACCTCAAGTCAATCAAGCTGCTACTCCCTCCCAAACTCCGACGCAAAACCCGCTAGAAACTCCTACCGAAACGCCTGCTAGCCCGACTGATGTACCTGTTTCAGCTGAACCACAGTCGAGTTCAACCAGTTCCGGACAGTGAACAAGAAGCCAGAGTGACAAGGGAGACAAGGAGACAAGGGGACAAGGGGGACAAGGGAACAAGGAAGACAAGGGGGATGAGGACATGGCTTCGCGAAGAAAAAAGGAGTTCATGTTAAAGGGAAAACAGAGATCTTTCCTTTTCCCCTTTCCCCCTTCCCCTTTCCCCCTTCCCCTTTGCCCCATGCCCCATGCCCAACTTCATTAAATCGGCAAACGATTAATATCTTTGTTGCAACCAATAACTACCATTGCTGAACCACGTTCTAAACGCTTGGTCGGGTCAGGATTAATTTGAAATTTACCATCCTGACTCACCGCTAGCAAATTCAAGCCGTAGCGGTTGCGAAGTTGAAGTTCAGTAATCGTTCTGCCGTGAAATTCATCAGGCACAATCAACTCTACAATGCTGTTATCTGGGTCGAGGTCAAACCGATCTAAAATTGATGGTTTAGTAAGTGTACGCGCTAGGGCACAACCGGCTTCGTATTCTGGAAAAACAACATGATCTGCTCCTACTCGCCGTAACAGTTTACAGTGAACTTCACTAGAAGCTTTAGCAACTACATGGGGTACACCAGCCTCTTTGACATTGAGAGTGGTTATAATACTTTCCTGAACGTAATTACCGATCGCTACAATTACGGTATCAAATTCAAAAATTCCAGCTTCTTTGAGTGCAGCCGGTTCGGTAGAGTCTAGTTGCAAAGCATGACCAACTATTTCTTCAGTCAATGCTTGGGAAACTCGTTTTTCATCAATATCTGTTGCTAGGACTTGATAACCGAAATTATGCAATGTCGAACAAACAGATCTACCAAAACGACCTAACCCAATTACCGCAAATTGGTGGTTATCTTTACGTAAACTGCGAAAAAAACCTAACGATGACAGATTCACAGTTGTTATCCTTATTATGGCTCCCTGTATTTAGGGCAAAAAACGGTTATACCGCTTGAATTAAAAATTTTATTTTTGCCTTAGGATGTATATTTTATCAGTTTAGTCATTAATAATTGGGCATTGGGTATGGGGCAAGGGGGAAAGGGGAAGGGGGAAAGGAAAGATTTCTGTTTTCCCTTTACCCTTTTCCCTTAGCGAAGCCATGTCCTCATCTCCCCTACCTATCCTACGAGTAAGTTTTCTTCAGGATAATGAATTCTAGTAGGGCGAGGGTCTCCTAGTACAGCAGACATGAGTAGTAAAACACCTACTCGTCCAACGTACATGGTGATAATTAAGACTAGTTTGGCTGCTGTGGAAACAGTTGCTGTGATACCTGTGGAAAGTCCGACAGTAGCAAAGGCTGATACTACTTCAAACAAAATTTGAATAAAATCCAATTCCGGATCTGTGAGACTAATTAAAATAGTCGCTAAAATCACAGTCGCTACTGAACCCACCAATACACCAACAGCTTTCAAAATTAAAGATATTGCTATTTTACGTTCATATAATAAAACTTCTTCTTTACCCTGAAGTATTGTTTTGGTGCAACTTGTCAAGACTCTCAGAGTTGTTGTTTTCATGCCCCCTCCCGTACCACCTGGACTTGCACCAATAAACATCAGCGCAATTGTAATAAATAAACCAGCTGTAGTCATTTTGCCAATATCAATGGTGTTAAACCCAGCAGTTCTGGGTGTGACTGATTGAAACCAAGCTACTAAGAATTGGTCAAGGAAACTGAGCGAACCAAATGTTGCAGGATTTCTAATTTCTATACAGAAAAAAGCAATTGTTCCTATAATTAGCAATATAATTGTTGTGCTGGTGGCAACTTTAAAGTCTAGAGAAAATACTTGTGCGGTAGTTTTTTTGAGAATGCGATCGCGCAACCAAATATACATTTCTAAAATTACCTGATAGCCAATTCCTCCGAAAATAATCATAAATGTGATGGTGAAAACTACTAACAAAGATGACTGATAGCCAATTAAGTTATCTTTAAATAGACTAAAGCCAGCATTATTCCAAGCATTGACACTATGAAAAATCGCTAACCACAGTCCTTGATTCCAACCATATTCGGGAACAAAAGCAGGCAAAAGTAAAAATATACCAGTAATTTCAAAAATCAATGTTGTGGCAATAATTGAGCGGATAACTTGGGCGCTACCACTCATTCCCGGTCGGTCTAAAGCTTGTTGAATAGCTATTTTTTGCCGCAGGTCAAACTTGCGTCCAATCAGCAGAATCAGAAAGGTAGTGCTTGTCATGTATCCCAAACCACCAATCTGAACCAACAGTGTCATAAACAACTGACCCCAAAAAGAAAAATAAGTACCAGGATCGACAACTGATAACCCAGTAACACAAACTGCTGATGTTGAGGTGAACAGTGCCACAATCGGATCGTTCCAAGTACCATTGCTAGTCGAGAAAGGCATCATCAATAGGATAGTTCCTATAGTTATAACAGCCAAAAATCCCAGGCAAACTGTGCGAGAAACAGTCATAATCGATGCGTAATTTTTAATTTTTGAAAGTTAGATTTAATCTGGTTTTCACATGCTTGAGTTTGCAGCCTGATTTGGTATAAATTGGAGCAAAGAAAGCTTGCCAAGGTAAAATTGCAATATTTCTCCCAGAGAATACATTATGGTTTGGCTTCTCTGGAAGTAAAAATACCCTTATTTAATTAAAAACATACATGGTAGCCTACGAATATGTTTTTTTTAAACTATGCTTTGTCTTGAGATTATTTTTTCATGAGTGCAACACTTTACCAGCAAATTCAGCAATTTTACGATGCTTCCTCTGGTCTTTGGGAACAGATTTGGGGAGAACATATGCACCACGGCTACTATGGGGCTGATGGTGGCGAGAAAAAAGACCGTCGTCAAGCGCAAATTGACTTAATTGAAGAATTACTCACTTGGGCGGGGGTAGAGGCGGCTGAAAATATTTTGGATGTAGGTTGTGGAATTGGTGGCAGTTCTTTATACTTGGCTCAAAAGTTTCACGCTCAAGCTACAGGGATTACATTGAGTCCCGTGCAAGCCGCCAGAGCAACAGAACGTGCTTTAGAGGCGAATTTGGGTGAAAGAACAAAATTTCAGGTGGCGAATGCCCAAGCAATGCCTTTTGATGATAATTCTTTTGACTTGGTTTGGTCGTTGGAAAGTGGCGAACATATGCCAGATAAAACCAAATTCATGCAGGAGTGCTATCGGGTGTTGAAGCCTGGTGGTACGTTTATTATGGTGACTTGGTGTCATCGAGCAACTGATGAGTCACCACTAACGGCTGATGAGGAAAAGCACTTGCAGGATATTTATCGGGTATATTGTCTGCCTTATGTAATTTCTTTGCCAGAGTATGAAGCGATCGCCCGTGAATTACGATTAAACAATATCCGCACTGCCGACTGGTCGCAGGCTGTTGCCCCATTTTGGAATGTGGTAATTGATTCGGCATTTACTCCCCAAGCCCTTTGGGGTTTACTCAATGCTGGTTGGACTACTATCCAAGGGGCGCTGTCACTAGGGTTAATGCGTCGCGGTTATCAGCGCGGGTTAATTCGGTTCGGCTTGCTGTGCGGGCGTAAATAATAGGCAATGGGCAATGGGGGATGGTTATAAGAAGACGCGATGAATCGCGTCTCTACAAATGGCCTATTTGTCGCATTCTTTTTTGAGATTGATGTTATTTAAACATCACATTAATATAGGAATTCTATTTGATTTATGAATCAAATTCTGTAGACTTTTATTTTCTTTAACCCTATTGCCTATTGCCTATTGTTCTTGCCTACCTAGTTATTTAGATAGATTACACTAGACCAAAAATTAGTTATTGATTATTTAACAGATTTTCTCTATTAAAACTGAGTAACTGTTAGTTTAATGCCAGAATCGAGTTTAGGAACCTTGAAATACTCAACTGGCTCATAATTTTGATTTCTTCGGGCGTTTGTTAGCTGCGGACATTCCTTGAAGAATGACTCTGGGTTATTGAGGATTTCCAGCGGGTTTATTTTTGCACATTCTTGGTCTTGGACTCCTGAAATAGATTGGGAAGTTGGTCTGAGATTAAGAGTCTGTCCGCTAAAATTTCTCCATTTAGTATTAATGGTGGCGGGTTGAGTCAATAAAGCTTGAGCCTCATTGCGTTGGCGCAGCCCGCCGTAGGCATCGCCTGTTGCATTTGGGAAGTTTTCTTCGTTACCATAGGCACTCTGGGGGATAGCAAGTGCGCTCAACACAAGGATTAAGGGAATAGAAAAGGATTTCATCATTAAATTTGTCAAGGTTGTCAGTTTAATAATTACAATTGCTTAGATACGATTACCGAAAAATAGGAGCCTAGTTTTAATACCTCTTAAAGCATATCCAAAGAGGAAAGCGATCGCCATACACTGAATGGATGAAAATGGGCGTGGGGACATGGGAGAAGTCTGTAACAAGCTCCGGATGGTACTACATCTTAGGGCAGTAGCGCAAAAATGCCATAAAATGCCAGCGTATCGGCACAATCGTAATTGCAACAGCTAACCCTGTAGTTTTGCCTACAATATTTCAATCCCTAGTGGGGAGTTTAGTTAATTGCAATGTAATACGGGTCAAACCCAATAGCGTTGTAATGTCCTGGCAGTTTCAATCCCTAATAGGGAGTTTAGTTAATTGCAATACTTGTTGTCCCGGAGAAGTAAAATTTACGCTGTTGTTTCAATCCCTAATAGGGAGTTTAGTTAATTGCAATAATGCGAATACTACCAGATGACATCAAAGAGATGCTAGTTTCAATCCCTAATAGGGAGTTTAGTTAATTGCAATCCAGAAGAATAAATCAGTTACCCTGAATCCCCAGTCAGTTGTTTCAATCCCTAATAGGGAGTTTAGTTAATTGCAATTATTTGAGTTGTCTGTACAAGGTCAAATATTTGTTTCAATCCCTAATAGGGAGTTTAGTTAATTGCAATGTTCTTCCAAATCAATATCACAAAGCCAATCAGGTTTCAATCCCTAATAGGGAGTTTAGTTAATTGCAATTTCCAAAAATTTGGGCGATACTCGGTTCCATAAAAGTTTCAATCCCTAATAGGGAGTTTAGTTAATTGCAATTTTCTCAGTGGGCTACTCGTACCGTAAACACTATTGTTTCAATCCCTAATAGGGAGTTTAGTTAATTGCAATCTATCTGATTGCGATATTCATCGATCAGGTTGTCAATGTTTCAATCCCTAATAGGGAGTTTAGTTAATTGCAATGAAAAGCCAATAGTCAGCACGCCCTACCTAGATGTTTCAATCCCTAATAGGGAGTTTAGTTAATTGCAATGCCTGCGGAAATCTCAGCCGGGGGTGATGATGCTCGTTTCAATCCCTAATAGGGAGTTTAGTTAATTGCAATTTGCAATCGCGTAACTGACGGTGATATCGTCAATCTCCAAGTTTCAATCCCTAATAGGGAGTTTAGTTAATTGCAATAGTTTTGCTAAGATATCACCAGACAGGAATTTATGAGCGTCAATCTCCAAGTTTCAATCCCTAATAGGGAGTTTAGTTAATTGCAATTAGATTGCAGGGGTGATCCGAGGGGTGATCCTGGGGTGGTTTCAATCCCTAATAGGGAGTTTAGTTAATTGCAATTTAGCGTACAATCCGGCTGGAGCGCGAAAAGCATATTTGTTTCAATCCCTAATAGGGAGTTTAGTTAATTGCAATACAAAATTCGTCTACAAATCGCCATTGCCATTTTCTGTTTCAATCCCTAATAGGGAGTTTAGTTAATTGCAATTAAGGGACTCAACGCCGCGCTAATGTATCGACCAATCGGTTTCAATCCCTAATAGGGAGTTTAGTTAATTGCAATTCTTAGGTTATTGGGTGTTAAGTATTGGTTATGGGTTTCAATCCCTAATAGGGAGTTTAGTTAATTGCAATATTGAAAAAGCTTTAGAAAAGGAGCAACAACAAGTTTCAATCCCTAATAGGGAGTTTAGTTAATTGCAATTTTGGTCGCCCGTGGGAGATGCGGTCACAATTTCAATGTTTCAATCCCTAATAGGGAGTTTAGTTAATTGCAATTTGACGCTACCCTGTCTTTGATTGAAAAACTAGAGTTTCAATCCCTAATAGGGAGTTTAGTTAATTGCAATTTGGGATTTTAAGGTTATTGGTAATTTTCTAGAATGCACGTTTCAATCCCTAATAGGGAGTTTAGTTAATTGCAATAGGAGAATGTCATGGGTGGTAATCCCTTCCTTATTTTTGTTTCAATCCCTAATAGGGAGTTTAGTTAATTGCAATAGCCGAGACTTGAAAGGCTTGCTGTATTTGGTTTTCAAGGTGCAGTTGCGCGGATGAGTGAATCATAACATAGGAGATGGTAGTAACACCAGATGCAAATCGCTGAAACTCAGTCTGTGTAAGGTGCGCGGATGGTTTACCAGTCCTATAGTCCTCAAAAGCTTGTACGCATTAAGATGCAGCCATTTTTTGCTTCGTTTGATTTTCTACAGCTGCCCATCCGCGCATTTGACAACGAAATTAGTCTAATTGATGAAGATTACCACCATTAAGATAGGCGATCGCCTAACACTTGCACAGCTTCTAACCCTGGCCCGTGCAAGGTCTAACTTACCAAATCAGGAAAAACCTCTTGCACAGCGGGATGCACTAGTTTATGATTCTGCACATTTAGACCTTTAGCTAAGGCTGGGTTAACTTCCAATGCCTTAATTCCCAAATTCGCTAACTGCACAACATAAGGTAATGTACTGTTATTGAGTGCCTGAGTAGCTGTCCAAGGTACGGCTCCTGGCATATTGGGAACGCCATAATGCACGACACCTTCTTCGACGTACACAGGATTTGTGTGAGATGTCGCATGTAAGGTTTCCACGCAACCGCCTTGGTCAACAGCAACATCAACTATTACCGAACCGGGATGCATTTGTTTGACTAATTCGCGGGATACTAAGGTTGGCGCCCTACGTCCCAGGACTAAAACTGCACCGATGAGTAAATCGGCTTCTTTAACTGCGGCTTCAATATGAGCCGAGTTGCTGTAAAGGTATTCGACTCTAGAGCCAAATAAAGTTTCTAGGTAAGATAAACGCTCGACGCTTACATCTAAAATCTGGACGCTAGCACCCATCCCCACGGCAATTTTAGCTGCTTCTGTGCCGACGACACCGCCACCGAGAATTACTACTTTACCTGGTTTGACTCCAGGTACGCCACCCAAAAGCACACCTCTACCGCCTTGCTGACGTTCTAGAAATCTTGCCCCAAATTGTACAGCAAGCCGACCAGCAATCACGCTCATGGGGGTCAGCAGAGGTAGCCTGTTAGCACCTGGTTGTTCTACAGTTTCGTAGGCGATCGCACAAGTGCCACAATCAATTAAATGCTCTGTTAATTGGCGATCGGCTGCTAAGTGTAAATAAGTAAATAATATTTGCCCTTTCTGCAAAAAGTTATACTCTGTTTTTAATGGCTCTTTGACTTTTACAACCAATTCCCGATTCCAAGCCGCTTCTGCTGTAGGCACAATCTCTGCTCCAGCACTTATGTAGTCGTCATCTGTAAATCCAGCACCATCACCTGCTTGTGTCTGAACGAAGATGTTATGACCATTTTCTCGCAGCACCCGCACACTCGAAGGACTCAAACCTACCCGAAATTCTCGATCTTTAGTTTCCTTCGGAACGCCGATTTCCATATATCGCCTCTGATAATTTTTTTTGTTTAACTGTAGCCTGCCAATCTCAAGCTTGCTACCGATCTATTAGGGATAGCTGTATTAGAAATAGCTTTTCTCTATCTTGAGCCTGTAAATTTAATCCAAATGGCTGCAAACTCTTACTCTTGACTATTGCCTCAGTATTTATACAATATATAAAGAATAGTAACAATTTATTAAAGAAGCGGTTGCAAGCTGCCTTATAGGAAGCTTTAGTTGAATTTATCGAGTCTTCTTGGCATTCAAGCATTGCGATCGCTCATCAGCTGCCAAAATAAGCTAAGGCTAAGGAAAAAGTTAATTACTTTACCTTTGATGCCAAGTCCGGTGAAGTAGCGATCGTTAAAATCTCTGTACATCCCCGTGTCTCCGTGTCGAATCTTCAACTGGGCATGGCATTACTCCTTACCCAACCGATACCACAAAATCTGATATTAAGTCCCGTTTGCCAAAAAGAGGTTTACAAAAAATGACACAACCACAACCGACAATTACACCTAAACTAGAGGAGCCGAAGTTTGGCTTTAACGAATATGCTGAGCGGTTGAATGGTCGAGCTGCAATGATTGGCTTTGCCTTGATGTTGGCGATCGAATACGTCACCAATCAAGGGGTGCTATCATGGCTAGGTTTGAAGTAGTGCCACCAACAAGCACACAAATTGTAAGCTAGTATTTAGAGGAGTTTCAACCAGCTGGTATAACCAGTTGGTTTTGACTTTAAAGACTGATAGCGAAGTCCTTCGCTCTCAACACTTTAATTAGATTTATTTCTAAATTGTTGCCGTAGAATGTAACCAAGAGAGGAATCTAAATATCTATTACTGACTGAAATATGTGAAAAGTTGCAATTAGCACATGTAAGAACGTTAATGAGTAGACTTCCTCCCCTACTCCAGAAAATCGTAATTAAATTAATTTATGCCTTCGACGAACAAGGCAAAATATGGGTGAGGTATTCTCGGTCAATAATATACACAAAAGGTGAACTGGAACCAATCAACCTGTGATGAATGCTGTATTACCTCGTTTTTTGAAGTCAACCTACCGCAAAGAACCACTGATCGCTATATTGATTACGATGGGACTGGTAGATGCCCTGATTGGCGGATTGGATGATAGCTGGTCGTTGTTTGCTTTTGGTTTGGGAATGGCAGGGATAGCGCTAGGCTTAAAGTTGTGGCGTATCCAGCAGCGTCGTCCTCTACCAGAGGAGCCTATAGTACAACATTACCTGCCTTCTCGTTCCTCTAGTCCATCTTTACCAATGCTAAGTGTTTCTAAGAAAAAACCACCTCTTTAGGGAGTGTTGAGTTAGGAGTTAGGAGTTATGAGTGATAATTCATAACTCTCGAAGATTTGTTTGTATATGTTTTTTTATACCTACTCGAAAAGTGAGGAAAAGTAGTGAGGAGTGAGGGAAGAGGTGGGGGGATTTTCCGGCGTCGGTATATTATCCTGGCATTGATGGTAGCTGTTGCCCTTCCAGTAATGACCTGGGAAGGGTTTTATAATCATCAGGCTGATGCTGCCATTGAATTTGCACCAAATCCCGAAACTACAAATAACTTTGCGAATTTTCAGTTACTTTATACCCTCAAAGGACATACCGGAACTGTTAAATCTCTAGCTTTCACTCCAGATAGCAGAATTCTGATCAGTGGAGGTGCGGAAAATGAAGGCATAATTCGCCTTTGGAATCCAGCAAACGGCAAAAAATTCGGGAATGTTAGCAAAGCACACAAAACTGCCGTAGAATCTTTAGTAATTTCGCCAGATGGTCGAACCCTCGTGAGTTGTAGTACTGACAACACGATTAACCTCTGGAACGTGAAAAATTTTAAATTTAGCTTTAGCCGCTCTTTTGTAGGACATACCAGTAACGTATTATCTTTAGCCGTATCTCCTGATAGTAAAGTTTTGATTAGTGGGGCTTTAGATGGGATTCGCTTATGGGATTTGCTACAGCAGCGGCCGCTTGGTAGTTTAGCACGCTTTAACAATTTGATTTATACGGTGGCTATTAGTCCCGATGGGCAAACGTTGGCTAGTGGCGACAATAAAGGTGCGATCAAGCTGTGGAGTCTGAGTAGTGGTAAATTAATTAGTGAATCAGCAGCTCATACTAATTCTGTGACTGCCGTCGCCTTTACACCAGACGGACAAACATTAATTAGTGCTAGCCGCGATCGCACTGTTAAAGTGTGGAATGTCAATAGTGGAGAATTATTCCGCACCCTTACAGGACATAATAACTGGGTAAATGCGATCGCCATTAACCCAGATGGACAAACCGTTGCTAGTGCTGGCAGAGATGGCATTAGATTGTGGAATATCAGCTCAGGTGAGTTAATAAATACATTAAGCGGACATACAGACTGGGTAAGTGCGATCGCTTTTAGTCCAAATGGGCGAATATTAGCCAGTGGTGGATTCGATCAAAAAATCAAGATTTGGGGAATTCCAGTAAAACGTAAGTAACGCTTCATTAACACCAGAATATCCTCAAATAAGTAGCTCAACCTAAAAAAAGTAAGACGTAAATGTAAATAAATGTAGGGTGTGTTATGCCGTAGGCTAACGCACCTCAGTCTATCGAGGTGCGTTGTCGCAAAGCGCAACGCACTATTGTTTTATATCATGTTCGGGTAATTAGTTATGATTTCGGTAATCATTAAACCCCACCCCGCCAAAGCGGTGCTTTGTCTCCCCTAAGAGCAAGTGGGGAGGGGATTAAGGGGTGGGGTTCTTCGGGTTTAGTAAGTAATTAACCGCACATCATATTATGTTTAATTAAGTTGACCTACTTAGATTTATAAAAATAATAATAGCGCTTACCTATAGTTAAGTAAGCGCTACTCTTTTAATTAAATTCAGGGAGAATATATAATTGAATCGATTCCCTGAGTTTTACTATTAATTAGTTACAATTAAATCCGGTTTAATTTGTTAGACTGCACTGCTACGAGTTAGCAAGTTCCACAAGAAGACTGCGACAATTGCACCCAGAACTGCTACTATAACTCCGGTTAAGCTGAGAGTTGGTGCCGCTAGAGCCAAGGTTCCTGTACTGAAAAATACACCCAGACTACCACCAACGAAAGCACCAATAATTCCTAATAATATTGTTCCTAAGATTCCGCCGCCTTGATGACCGGGATAGATGGCTTTCGCAATGGCACCGGCAATTAGACCTAAAACAATCCAAGCAAGAATATTCATTGTTATTTACCTGATAAACGTTTCTCACCGACAAATACACAATAACAATTCCACCATTGACATTCACTCTCCCAACAGAACCAATTATTAATACCCATAAGGATGAATTACTGTTACTTCTGATGATAAGCTCGCCTAATTCCAATGGATAATCAATTGAGAAAAATCTTCTAGTCCGTCTAAGACTAAAGGCTTATCAATCCATTGCTTGTAATTGTGGTATAGGCATTTATCATTACCTGTACGCCTCTATTTTAAGAATTCAGCTAAAGTTTGAAAGCCGAATATTACAGCGTTTTTCATCTATTTGAACCACAATTTTCGGTAGGGGCGCACAGCTGTGCGCCCCTACAACGTGGTCTATTTACCTGAAAATTGCTGTAATTTGATAAGGTGAAGGAGTAAATGCCTTGTAGCTGCCACCAATGTTTAAGATTTTCTCAATTGGCTTGCTTCCGTTTGCCACCCTTACAACTACCTTGGCACTGGCAACAATTATTTTCTATCCATCAAAAACTTTGTCACAAACACCCAGCAACGAGCGCAACACAGTTCCCGAAACAGGTTGCCTATCTGGGTATCCCGATAATACATATGGGGGTTCGCGTCCAGTTACGCGCTATGAATTTGCTGCTGGCTTGAATAGTTGCCTAAATCAGGTAAATCAAGTTATTCCCACTAGAGCAGATTTAGCAACAAAGCAAGATTTAGAAATTTTGCTCAAACGACAGAGGGAGTTAAACCAACAACTTCGAGAACTCAACGAGCAAGTTGATACCCTACCTGCGACAAAATAAGCATCTAACAGCAGTTAGTTTCGCAAGTATTCGTTAAGCCCGTACAAAAATGGTCGGTTGTCACACACACCAGTCTGATTGTTATTAGTCAAAATATAGTAGTGCAATATGTTGCACTCTTACAAAAGCTAAATACAGAGGTAAATTATGTTTCCTTTTTGGGGTAGTACCTGTTATGGAAGCGAACCCATTTCGCACAAAGCTAGCTTAGAGCGGAAATTAAAATTCTTGACTTGGATGCGAGATGATTTAGAATCCAAGCTCGCTGGTCTTAATGCTTCTATTGATACCATTCGCCAGCAAATAGAACGTTCAGAAACAAGTGCATAGAACTTAGTTCTTGCAGACAGTTGTACCTAAGCTGATTGTAACTCCTTTGTGACTGCGTGCTGTACATCGGCTGCATCATTATTGAGGTCTTTGTGCAGCACTCTGTCACAAAATAACAGCCCAAATTTTAAAAATGAAAAATATTATCTCGATTGTTTTGGATAACTGCTTAAAACCGCAAAAAGAGTCTGTTTTACTATTTGATTCAATTGCTGCGGCTAGTGAAATTGCGCTTATGCTTAACGGTCAGTGGGATGGCTGTAATGGTGCGATCGTTGCTAAATGTGATGAAGTAGCTGTTAACACTGCTGCCAAACTTCAGACAGCTACATGGTGTTATCAAGGCGCATCAAAAGCTGTTTTACACAGAGTAACAACTGATGAAATTTTACGCCGTTATGCAATAGGAGAAAAATATTTTGTTAATGCTAATTTGAGATGTGCAGTACTAATATCGGTGAAACTGAGTGAAATTAACCTCAGTTATGCAAAGTTAAGTTGGGCAGATTTAAGTCAAGCTAATCTCAGTAAAGCTGATTTAACAGCAGCAGACTTAAGTCAAGCTAATTTAAGTGGAACTGACCTAAATAAGGCATACTTAATGAGGGCAAACCTAAGTGGGGCAAACTTGCAACAAGCTTCACTCAGAGGAGCGAACCTAAGTAGCGCTGACTTAACTGAAGTGAATCTTACTGGTGCAGATTTAACTGGTGCTAATTTAGCACTATCAGATTTAAGAGGGGCAAATTTTCACCTCTGCAATTTGAGTGGGGCTAATCTAACAGGTGCTAAGTTAATTGAAAGCGACTTGGCTTTTGCTAGACAATGATAGTTAAGCGATCGCCATTTCAAAAATTAGCACTAGATTTAACTGAAGTAATTTGAGTGGTGGATATTTACGATAAAATCAAGGTTTGAGAGAATAGTAACTATTAGTATTTAGTCCTATATTTCAATACGGTTCAGTTAACGATATTTAGCTTCGCAAGATCCCCCCAACCCCCCGATAAATTGGGGGGCTTAGTTCCCTACTTTTTAAGGAGGGTTAGGGAGGATCGAGTCTTAACAGAACTGTATTGCCCTATATTTCCAAAAATTTTTTCTTTTTTCCAATTCCATAAATAAATTTTTCTATACTACTGTAATATCAATAAATCGACTACATAGGGTAACACAGTTTTGTTACCCTATGTAGTATATTTGTGGTTAATTATTTCTAACGTTGCCCAATTGCGGTATAAATCGAGATATAGAGGCTAGCAATAGCAACGTCTCTACAAAGATTTCGATTTCATCGACAATCGTCTTCATACATGAAATCAGCAACGGCTTATTTCTTATATTGCAGGCACTATAACTAGCAATCCACTATTAAGCAGAATATTTGCTGGCGAAGCACTTTATCTATCCATCATAAAAACTATCTACTCTCATCTCCCGCCAAATATCAGAAGGTTGCCAGCCTGAGTTACCAACAGATTGAACTAAAGGATTGTCACGTACTGGAATATAATTAGGCTCACTGAAAACTGGATACTCTGGAGTGATGAGTGGTTTCTCCTCAACCACAGGTTCGGAAAAATTAACGCTTTCACCTTGAAGAATCTGGTCTTCGGCTTCTTCCATTTCCTTCATTTTCTTCAGAGTTAGCTTTTCAGATTTTTTGATGATTTTCATATATGCTAAAGGTTTGGAAAAGTGGTCAAAAAAAAAGAGAATCTGGACGTTGATTCTTTAAGAGGCTGATGTAGCCTTTCAACAAGGTTCAGCCAGATCTATAGGATACTGTGATAGAGTTGAGTACTGGAAAATTGGACAGAATAAATACAATACACCAAATTTGTGGAAAATACGAGTACTCTACTGAAGAATTTATAACAATAAGTGTAGCGATTGGCTATCCCTGCATTAGAGTCTCATCACCCGTAGCCCAATACAGTTCAGTTAAAATCCCCCCGCCTGCGGCGACCCCCTTAAAAAGGCGGTGAAAGAGAGTTTGTGAGCAAGCCTTTTTAAGGGGTTGGGGGGATCTTAAAACACTAACTGAAGCGTATTGACCGATGGACGACTTTTGGCCAATTGGTATTAGTTTTGTTGCCCAATCATTAGTTGTCAAGGAGCGAATTGTTTCGATTAAAGCATCAAGTCAAATGGTTCCCGGTACTAGCATTACCCATATGCGAGCTAATGACAAAGCTGTTGAGAATGGCTCTGTTTGGGGCAGTCCGGTAGGGTGCGTTATGGACGATAGTCCTAACGCACCGCAAATTTATGGCGGTGTGTTATCGGCTCGTCAGTCTAATCCCTGCCGAACAAAAACTATAGCAATAAAGGGCTTTCAAACCTGTTCGCCCAATCCTGTTTCCTGTTCCCTGCTATAACTTTTAACTTATTACTCCCGAAAGCGGGTGCAGTATTGTTAAATGAAAGCTATGCCTAGTTTCAGTTTTTAGATATCTTTCTTGTAAGGGTTGCCACTGCTGCCAGGATTGGTAGCGATTTTCAGTTAACAAACTAGCAAGAGTAGGTAGCTGAGTTTGAATTTCTGACTTGAAAATATCTTCAAGCCACTCACCTAATACCACGCTATCTTGCATCGTACCCAAAATTTCTTGCATATTTTTGACTTCTGTAATGTAAGCCGTGTAAGACTCACCATATAAGTCAGTAAATAATTCCATTTGGTAGCGTATACGTTTAGCTTCTTTTCGCAAACTATGTAGAACTTCGCCTTCTGTTGTCAATTGTTGTTCTATCTTTTCTCGTTCCCAGTTTTTCTGAATTTTTACCTCTAATTCCACAAATTCCGTGCCAATTAGCCAACCCGGATGCAATAAGAAATTACTCACTTCCGGTAAAAGTAAATCTGGTAGTACTTGCTGGATACTAACTGATGCTAAAGGTTGATAATTAGGTTTTTCCAACCAATTTTCTAATGATTCTTTCAAAGACTTGTAAGGTTCATCCTTTAACGTTTTCTGCACGCTTGAGAGTACGTCTTCACGTTGTTTCGACAAAGCTGCAAAAGCTGTTTCCAGCGCTCCCTGCTCCTTGCGAGGTAAATTTGGTTTGTAATTATTTTCCAAACTTTCTTTTAGTACGTCTAAATCTCTGAGACTACCGAGACGACGAGCTATTTTTCCAATACTGCGATCGCTTACCGGTTTAGGCAAATCTACCGCTATGCCAAACCTAGTTACAGCTGTGCGTAGACGACGCATTCCGACTCGCATTTGGTGAAGTGCTTCTGGATCTTCATCTTTCTTTACTGATTTTTCCCACTTCAAGCTTTTCTTAAAGTGTTTTTGAATCGCTTGGTAGGCGTAGTCCCCTAGAGTTTTTACCGTGGGTTGTGTGGCTAATTTCATAATTAATCTTAATGAGATACCTAATCAGGTTATTGCATAATAACATTAGTTAAAAAATTGCACCTATTTTTGATATTATTTTTAAATAAATACCTGTAAATTATTATTGTACTTTTGATATATACAAGCATTTCCATCGCCTATACAAATATCTCTCGAAGGTATAAGGAGTAGATTCTTCTTTGTGATTTTATATTAATAATAGCTTTTCTTGAGTTGATAGAGATATTAAATTAAAAATTAATTAACAGAATAATATTTTTGCAACTATCTAGATCGTTCAAAATGTCCAACTCACAGCGGTTTAATCAAGTTTTATTGACTTTTGTAGATAATTTTCAAGAACACAGAGAAGAATTATCAGCGGTGCTACTAATAGACCAGAAGTATTTATGGTTGGGGTCAGATGAAAGTTCAACAATTGAACGTTTGTCTTTAGTTGATGCTGATAAATTTACAGATCATCAACAATTTAGAGTAGCAGAATTTATCAGCTTACCTGCGCCAGAAGACCAAGAAATTGATATAGAAGGACTCGCTTACAGCGATTATTACTTATGGTTTGTTGGTTCTCACAGCTACAAACGCAAAAAACCAAAACCCGACAAAACCGAGATAAAAAACCTTCAAAGGCTAGCAAAAATTGAATCAGAACCCAACCGTTACCTCTTAGGACGAATTCCTTTAATAGACGGGAAATTATTCTCATCTTGCCCACACCCCCAAAAACCAGATGTGCAGTTAAATGCTGCTAAGTTAGAGGTCACCAATCAAGGTAATTTACTGATGGCAGCTTTGACAGAAGACTCTCATTTAGGCTCATTTATTAAAGCAGCAATTCCAGGAAAAGATAATGGCTTTGATATTGAAGGCATAGCCATCCTTGGAGATCGGATTTTTCTTGGTTTGCGCGGTCCTGTATTGCGAGGTTGGGCCGTGGCGCTAGAAATAAAGTTAGAAGACTCTAACCCTGGACTTTTGAAATTGAAAGAAATAGGCGAAGGAAAGGAGCTATATAAAAAGCATTTTATCTGGTTAAATGGTTTGGGAATTCGGGATTTGTGTGTAGATGGGCAATACTTGTTAATTTTAGCGGGGCCAACAATGGATTTAGATGGTTCTGTGCAACTTTATCGCTGGAAAACCGATGTAAATTTACCAGAAAATAGCTTTATTAATCCAGATTTTGTACGAGATCTTCCCTATGGAAATCGGGAAGATCGCGCTGAAGGAATTACACTTTTTCAAGATGTCACTGGCATACCTTCGGTATTAGTGGTTTATGACTCTCCAGCGAAAACTAGGCTACTGGGTAATGGTGGTGTGATAGCAGATGTGTTTGGGTTTTAAAGATTGGTAGAGATTGCTTGTACGGGACAAGTGGGAATACATTGTTCGCAGACAATACAGCGCGATCGCGTGAATGTTAACTTATATGTCTCTGGGTTGAGAGTGAGGGCTTCTGTAGGACAAACCCCAGTACACAAACCACAGTGGACACAGACATCTGGATCGATGGCAATTTCGCCTAAAGTATGAGAAACATTAACATGGCGCGATCGCATCCACTCGATAGCCGCATCCAATTGATCGATATCTCCCGATAGTTCTAATACCAATTTGCCAATTTGATTTGGGGCAACTTGGGCGCGGATAATATTGGCAGCGACGTTGAACTCTTTAGCCAGTACATAAGTTACTGGCATTTGTACGGCGCGTTTGGGGAAGGTGAGGGTTACTCGTTTTTTCACAGGTTTTGCAGAGACTTTTTTCTGTTGTAGCGTACCCAGAGTTTTATGACTTTAAAGCTTATTAAGTAATTTGACGTTTTACTTATTTATATTTTTTTGTCATCTACCATAAGATATATAGTTAGACTCAGTTCAGATGAATACTCGCTCAATAATTCCTGGCTTGGGTTCAACAACTTCAAACTCTAGATGAAAGATGATTTTGGTGTTGGATTTGGTTGTTTAATCAACTTATTTTTGCTTATCACCAATTACCAAAGATTGAAATCTTATAATCTTCCCAAATCTTGGCAATAGAGAAATAGGCTATGGGGGCGTACTGCTGTACGCCCCTACTTAATTAGGTATTTTATAAAATGGTATTGTAGAAGAATCCAGAGGCATCGTGAGGTTAACCTTGGGTAAACATCTATTGTAGGCATTGTATTTCCTACTCGTTCAGCAAGCAGAAAAAATTCAAATGAAAAGAAAGATTGATATTTATTAATGAGTATTAACGTAGAAGATAAACTTTCTAGAAAATACTTGAAAATTTAATGTTGATATTAATTATTTTGCTATTTAAATTTTCGTTGGTTACTTGTTCTATCCATTTTTGTCTGGAAAGCTTTTAAAATGAAAATTTTAATTGTAGAAGATGATGAGTTCAATGCCTATGCACTCTCTTCGGTTTTGACTAACCAAAACTATGCCGTTGAAGTTGCTGCTGATGGTGACGTTGCTTGGGATTTCATCCAAACTTGTGATTTTGATTTAATACTCTTGGATGTTATGTTGCCCAAGCTGGATGGTATTAGCCTTTGCCGACAGATTCGGTCTCATGGTCTGCAAGTACCAATATTATTACTGACAGGACGCGATAGTAGCCATGAAAAAGCGATCGGATTGGATGCAGGCGCAGATGATTATGTAGTTAAACCCTTTGACCAAGAAGAGTTAGTTGCTCGTGTCAGGGCGCTATTGCGTCGTGGAAGCATAACGTTGCAACCTATCCTAGAGCGTGGTAATTTGCGCCTAGATCCTAGCAGCTGTGAAGTCAACTATGCTGGAAATCTGTTGCCACTCACCCCAAAAGAGTATGGTTTATTGGAACTATTCTTGCGAAATAGTCAGCGGGTATTTAGCTGCGGCATGATTTTAGAACATCTTTGGTCTTATGAAGATACTCCACAAGAAGAAGCTGTTCGCACCCATATTAAAGGTTTACGACACAAACTCAAAGCTGTAGGAGCGCCCAGTGATTTCATTGAAACAGTTTATGGTATAGGTTATCGTTTGAAACCGCTGGAAGAGGCAGAGGAGCAGGGAGCAGGGGAGACAAGGGAGACAAGGGAGACAAGGGAGACAAGGAAGCAAGCTGGGGCCAATGCCCAATCCCCACTTGCCCTGAGCGTAGTTAAAGGGATGCCCAATGACCAATCACAGCAGCAAACACTAATGGCCGTTGCCGAAATTTGGCAACGATTTCAAGGGCGGGTGGACGAGCAGGTGAAGGTGCTGGAGCAAGCGATCGCAGCTTTAAACGAAAATAATCTAAATCCTGAATTTCAAAGCCTTGCAGCCAAAGAGGCGCATACCTTGGCAGGATCTTTAGGTACTTTTGGCTTGACTCTTGGCTCAAAATGGGCGCGGAATATTGAGTTGTTACTCAGTTCTAGTGAAACTTTGAGTTCATCTCAAATCAACAATCTCGGAACTTGGGTAAAGTTCTTGCGTCGGGAAATTGAAGAAAAGAATGCTTCGGTAATATCTGCATCGCCGGCTAAACAGGTATTAGAAACGCCGACGCCGACGCGAGAAAATTTCTCTGAGACAGAAACCAAAATATTGGTTGTGGACGACGATCCGCAAATTCAGGCATTTTTGCAAACCTTACTTAGTCCTTGGGGACTCAAAGCGATCGCTCTTGAAGATCCGCGTCAGTTTTGGGAAACTTTGGAAGCAGTTGCACCAGATCTACTGATTTTAGATTTGGAACTACCATTTACCAATGGTATTGAACTTTGCCAGGCGGTACGCAACGATCCGCACTGGAGTGAGTTACCCATCGTCTTCCTCACAGTGCATAACGATGCCGAAATAGTAAATCAGGTATTTAGCGTTGGTGCTGATGATTTTGTTAGTAAGCCAATTATCGGCCCAGAACTAGTAACCCGAATTGTCAACCGTTTAGAACGGGCAAAATTGCGCCAACGTGTAGCCCAAAACAGCAGAGAACCAAGAGAAAAAAATACCATTACTCCCTCATCTTCCCAATCCCCAGTCCCCAATCCCCAATCCCCCCCCAGTCCCCAGTCCCCAATCCCCAATCCCCAATCTCCAAGCTATCAACGAACTAGAACTAAGAGTAGCAGAGCGCACTGCTGAGTTAATTGCTGTAAATCAACAGTTGCAGTCACAACTTGATGAACGTCAGCAAACACAGGAAGAATTGCATTTTTCTCAAGCTCGATTTGCCCGAATTCTAGACATCGCCGATGATGCAATTATTTCTATTAATGGTTTTCAATGCATCACACTGTTTAATCAAGGAGCAGAGAAAATTTTCGGCTACTCTGCCCAGGAAGTAATTGGACAAAAGCTTGACTTACTTTTGCCGCAACGCTTTTGCAACTTGCATCGTCAGCATGTAGTGGACTTTGGCAAATCTCCCAATGTTGCCCGACGCATGGGAGAACGGCGCGAAATATATGGTCGCCGTAAGGATGGCACTGAATTTCCAGCAGAGGCTTCCATTTCCAAAATCGACATGACTGAAGAGACATTTTACACAGTTATATTACGTGATATAACTGAGCGAAAGCAAATCGAGCGTATGAAAGATGAGTTTATCTCTGTTGTCAGCCATGAACTCCGCACACCTTTAACTTCAATTCATGGTTCTCTGGGAATGCTAGCTAGTGGTTTGCTACCGACAGACTCAGAACAAGGAAAACGCCTGTTACAAATTGCTACTGATAGTACCGAACGTTTAGTACGCTTAATCAACGACATCCTCGACATTGAACGGATCGAGTCGGGTAAAGCGAAAATGGAACCGACAATCTGTAATATCGCTGAAATTATCGCTCAAGCAGTAAATGTCATGCAGTCTCTGGCTGATAAAGCAGGAGTGAAGTTAGTGATTTCGGATGTCTCCGGTCAAGTATGGGCAGATTGCGATCGCATTGTTCAAACCCTAACCAACCTATTGAGTAACGCTATTAAATTTTCGTCTCCTGGGTCTACAGTTTGGTTGCAAGTACAAGAAGAAGACGATGAAGTTTTGTTAATAGTCAAAGACACCGGACGCGGTATTCCAACCGACAAACTTGAAAGTATCTTTGAGCGCTTTCAACAAGTTGATTCCTCGGATTCGCGCAATCATGATGGTACTGGTTTGGGCTTGGCAATTTGTAAGAGCATTATGCAACAGCATGGTGGACGCATCTGGGCTGAAAGTGTGTTAGGCGAAGGTAGCACTTTTTACGTTACCCTCCCCTTGATCCGCACTTCCCAAAAAACTGATATAACTAACCAATTGAATTGGGTAAATAAACCATTTTCAGACAACCATCTATTAGAGTCACTCAGACAGGTGTTAGCTAAATCTTCAAAAGGAGTCCGCGTTCTAATTGTTGAAGACGATACTGATTTAGCTCAACTACTGATGACTTTGTTTGAAAGGCATAAGATTGAAACCTTCCTAGCCAAAACTGGACGGGAAGCAATCCGCCTGAGTCAAGAAGTGAATCCTGACTTAATGATTCTCGACCTGATCTTGCCAGAAAGTGATGGGTTTGCAGTAGTAGATTGGCTACAACAGCACAATCATCTGTGTAATACTCCCGTGCTGGTATACTCAGCTAGGGATTTGGATGAATCCGAACACAATCGGCTGAGGTTAGGACATACAGAATTTTTGACTAAAGGACGTGTGACTACTGAGGAATTTGAACAACGGGTAATGGAGTTACTTCAACGAGTTACTCACAACCAACAAGAGGATAGCGATGATGGCAACAAAGCGAATTCTAGTGGTTGATAACGAGCAATATATTCAAGAAGTTGCCAAGATTTGCTTGGAAACAGTCGCAGGGTGGAAAGTAGAGACAGCTAGTTCTGGTAAAGAAGGCATAATTAAAGCCGAAACTTACCAGCCAGATGCGATTCTACTGGATGTGATGATGCCAGATATGGATGGCATTGCCACCTTTGAAAAGTTACAAGCAAATCCCTTAACCAAAGCAATTCCGGTAATTTTATTAACTGCTAAAATCCAAGCTTCCGATCGCCGTCGCTATGCCCAAATAGGAATCAACGGTGCGATCGCTAAACCTTTCAATCCCCTAGAATTAGCTCAACAAGTAGCAGCAGCGTTGGGTTGGAACTTGGAGAAGTAATAATTCCCAACGCCTAATTTTGGCTCGGTTTCACGTCCCTCAATCCAATATCTAAAATTTAAAATCCCCCAGCAATGATTGATTAGGCGTTAACTGAGTTTCAAAACGGCTGTAAACAATTTGGGTTGGATACCAAGAAGAAAACCAGTAGGAATCTTGAATAATTTGGCAAGAACTACCCGCATCTGGAAACTCAAATTGAACCAAACCTAAGTTATTTAATCCAACTACTTCTCGTCCTTCTTGAAACCAGCGAGATTTCCAAAACATTAGCGGTTGTAAATATCCTATTTTGGTATTTTTCGCTCGTTTCCAAGGAGCTATAAATGATGAAATATCTGTTGTGCAGTTACAAGGTTGAGCGCGTTGTCGAATTAACCATTCCAGTACGCAATACCAGTCAGGGTCAGTTAATTGCTGTTGTTGGCGTAGTCTATTGGGGTAGGGTTTGGCAGTAAAGGTATCGTGGTGTAATTTTTTTCCAGAAATTTCTACCATATTGGCTGGGTTCATCCATCCAATCCAATATCTCAGTTTTTCTGCTAATAACCAACCTTTCATGCGTGTATGAATCACTCGTGTTATTGCTTCTTCATTTTTCAGGGCGCTAGAAGTTAGCTGTACTAAAACCGATTGCAATTGAGAATGGGTGCGTGCATAAGACAGGCGAGCCGCAAAACTATAGTGAATATCCCCAGATAAAATAATCACTTGCCGCCGTTGTTTAAACAAGGTGTTGAGAAACTTCGCTAGTGCTTCAACATTGATGTTCCAAGCATCACCAACATCTGTGGAAAAAACTTTCTCTTGTTGTAAATTCCAATGGTGAATCCAATCTATTACTTGCGAACCAAATACATTAGTGGGTGCAATCACAAATGTAGTTTGAATCTGAGTTTCTTGAGCTATTTGCTCTAAAGGCAAAACTAATTGTTGCTCAAAAGCTTTTGGACATAATAGCATCGGTGGAGCGATCGCTTTTTGATCGGCTGGGTAACCCCGCCAAGTACGCGTATCCAAAACAATCACTTCATGACAATCGCTCTTGACTATGTAATTCCAAGTAAGTGCTTCAGGATATCTAGCTAAAATAAACACCGACTCGTCTCGGATTAAAACAGGTAAATCCGTATGAGGATCGTTGGGCGGCATACCAACATAACGAGCGATCGCTTCATCAGTCTTTGTATCTTTTCCTTTCTTAGCTGACCAAATTTCTGCCGCAGCCAGCAGTTTTTCCCCAGGTTGACCTTCTGCAAATTGTTCTGGTGTATTGCCCCATGCTTGAAACACCGTGTAAGCCAACAGAGCATTTTGCACCACTCGCCGCCCCAAAGGACGCCCCAAGACTCGCAAACACCAAGCTTGGTTCAAATTCCAGTCATCACTAACATCATGGTCATCAAAGATGGTGTACGTGGGAATATTGGCAAGGGCGCGGCGCACTTTCCCCAGGGTATAAATGAACTGTCGTAAATCTTTAACAGCCTGGTTCCAATTTTTAATTGCTCGGCGATCGCGTGTTACTTGGCTTCCTTTAGGAAAAACAAGCGGCCAGCATACTGGCGACCACGTTAATAAATAAGTAGCGTAATATTCACCCAGGCTCAGCAGATGACTGGCAACTTTCTCAGATTTATTATGTAATCCTGCTGTCAAACCGGCTTCATTGGTAGCAACTTTAGCCCGTTCTCCAGGGGGCAATTCCTTGGGAGTGCAGTACACCCCACCCACAGGTAATTGTTCCTCCCAACCCAGTAGAGCATCTCCTAGAGTAGTAGCAACCCACAGCGACGGGTCTGCTACATCGTCGCCATAAATTTGATCCCCTGTCAGAAATAGCTGGTGAGGGCGGCGCTGGGCTTGATTTGCAGATGCTTCAATTAAGCTATCGAGAATCGGTAGGGCATCAAATCCTGAACCATGAGGTTTACGACAGGAAGCATGGACAATTTGCAAATCTTGGAGACGGTTGGGTGGTAAGGTAAAAGTTGGTTTTTGATGCTCGAAGTAGCTGATGCTAGCCGTAGGATAGGAGTTTGAGCATAATGCTTGTTGTAGCGTTTGCCGAGTCTGGTTAGCGACAGTCAACTGCAAATCATAGGCATAAATGCGATTGCTAGTTAGGCGATGTCCAACTGTAGACCGAGCCGTGACAGCAACTACATGAAGATACTTACCCAAAGCAACAGTAGAGCGATCGCCCTGCAATAAGCATTCTCCCAGCACTTCGCCATCATTTGTTGTGCCATAAACTTTGAGTTCTACCTGGCAAGCCTGTTTGAGTGCTAGCCATACCGTTACTGATTCCGGTTCAGTATGTTTGAGAATTGGCCCTGCCAAAATCAGCGGTAACCTTTGGAAAAACTCGTCTCCAGCTTGATACTTCATTACAAACAGCTGACAAAGTGGATGATGTTTTGGATTATCTTGCTTTCTTTTTGCAATGTCACCCGAAAATCATAGCGATTTAAGAACCACTATTAATACTCCGATTAGAGAATTTTCACAAAGATATAAAAATAAAGGGTTAAAAACGGCACAAAAAAATATATATTAAAACTATTTCAGCAGTTATAAAGCGATTAAAGCCTGTAATATTTAACTCGGCATTGCTTTAGGTTGATGAACTGGAATTTCTATTACAATTTTGACGCCCTCTGATATTTTGGAATCACACCAGATCTTGCCATGATGTTTTTGTGTGATTATTTGGTAGCTGATGAATAAGCCCAAGCCTGTACCTTTGCCGATGGGTTTGGTGGTAAAAAAAGGATCGAAAATACGGCCTCGCACTGCTTCAGGTATCCCGGAACCATTGTCAGCGATCGCTAGAGTTTGAGCAATTTTCTGGCTTTGGGCGATGGCAACTGCACCAACAACATTCGTTAATAACGAAATACCAACAAAGCTTACAAGAAGTTTGTGAGAAATTTTCATAGCGAAAGGTCAGCTATAACCACGTCGGTTTTTTAGTTAGCGCTCTTCCATCAGTCTTGGAAAAATTAACGAATTTTCGCCATTTCAGCCAACGAAAAATTAAGATTTTATCCCAGAGTGATGGAAAAGGGTTAGGGACTTCCAAGAAATAAATTATCCACTCTTGTGGGGTGGGCGTCTCGCCCGCCCGTAAAGAGGGGCGGACAAGATGTCCACCCCACAAGAAAAGTTGTATATTTTTTTATTTGGAAGTCCCTTAGTGTTCCCAAATTACCGCACAAAACTAAATGGGACAGGCGGTTCGCCCGTCCCTCAAAAGTAATTTTTGAAATCGATTAACTAATTCCGAGCAATACCTTCTTGACGTGCAGCGCGTTGCACGGCAGCAGCAACCGCAGTTACAACGCGTTGATCGAAGACTGAAGGAATAATGTGTTCGCGATTCAAATCTGAAGGATTCACCAAAGAAGCGATCGCGGTTGCGGCTTCTAGGTACATTGTGGTGGTAATCGCCTGTGCCCGACAATCTAAAGCACCACGGAATACTCCAGGAAAAGCTAAAACATTATTGATTTGATTTGGGTAATCACTGCGACCGGTGGCGATCACAGCGACGTTTTTGTGAATTAATTCTGGCTGAATTTCGGGAATCGGATTGGCCATTGCAAACACAATTGGGTCTTTCGCCATCGATTGCACCATTTCCGGTGTCAAAACTCCTGGGGCGCTGACACCAATAAATACATCTGCACCTTGCATTGCACCTGCTAAGGTACCTTGAGCTTTGACGGCAAATTCGAGTTTTTCTTCTGTGAGGTCTGTACGGCTGGTAGAGATAATTCCTTTGGAGTCGCACATCCAGATTTTGTCTGCGCCGGCTTTTTTGAGTAAGCGGGCGATAGCCACTCCCGCTGCACCTGCACCATTAATCACAATGCGGATTTCGCCGATTGTTTTATGTACCAACTTCAAGGCATTAAACAAGGCTGCTAAGGTGACAATTGCAGTACCGTGTTGGTCATCATGAAAAACCGGAATATCTAATTCCTGGCGCAATCTCGCTTCAATTTCAAAACAACGCGGTGCGGCAATATCTTCTAAATTTACGCCACCAAATACCGGAGCAATATTTTTGACTGCCTGGATAATCTCATCTGTATTTTGCGTAGCTAAACAGATGGGAAAAGCATCCAGTCCGGCAAATTCTTTGAATAGCATCGCTTTGCCTTCCATAACTGGGAGTGCCGCCGCTGGGCCGAGATTTCCCAGACCTAAAACTGCACTACCATCTGTAACAATAGCAACAGTATTTTGTTTAATGGTTAACTTGTAAACTTCTTCTGGATCTTGAGCGATCGCAGTACAAATTCTGCCGACTCCTGGCGTGTAAGCCATTGCTAAATCAGACACGCTTTTTAAGGGAATTCGGCTAGCAATGCTGATTTTGCCACCGCGATGCAAATTGAAGGTGCGATCGTAGACACTCAGTAACTTAATATCAGGCAGTGCTTTGACTGCTTGCACAATCGTTTCAGCATGTTCGGTACTAGCAGCATCAACGGTAAGATCGCGGGTGGACTCTTTGCGGGTTTGCTCGATTAAATCGATTTGACCGAGATTACCGCCAGTAGTGGCGATCGCTTGGGTTACCGACGCCAACATCCCCACGCGATTGGGAATCTGCAAGCGTAGTGTCAAACTAAAACTAGAGTTAGGAGTTAGATCTGCCATGTTGATTTGGGATTTTAAGTTTTAGATCTTATATTGAATTGCTTGGTAAAAATCTAGACAAAACCTAAAATATAATGTTTTCCTCAAGTCAATCTCAAATCTGTAAGCTACGTTCACGCAGCTTAACGCACCTTTGCCAAATAGTAAAACTCTACACAAGATTTTTTGAGCTTGCCACAATCATGTGAGAAGTTTTTTGCAGCCAGCACAAATAAAAGCTTTTCGTCTGTATAATGACTGGTGTCCAGATTTCCTGACTTAAGTAGCCTTACTTTGTGATTCTTCAGAATCGGATAGACATAATTTGATTGACCCATTCATCAGTAGTAGAAGCTTCCCAAACGAGGATAAGTGCTTCAATAGCATCATTGATTGCTAAATTTTGAGAAAGAATTAAGACTCCTGAACTCGTTTGCGAGCTGATAAAATCACCAACTAAACAGGCATTGTTCTCCGATCGTGAGTTACAAGAACTCTGCCATCCTGTGCTGCGATCGCCCAGCTTTGATTAGGCTATCCATATCCCGTAAACCTGCGTTTTTTATAGGTTGTGATTCTGTTGAAAATATTTGATAAATTGAAAGCGGTCTGTTGAAATAATTTTACAAAAATTAACAGTTGTTGATTCCAAATTGTGTAATTTAGCAATGGTCTACACAATTTTATTTTTATTTTCCGATAGTAGTTACTAGATCAAATATTACCTATCCATTAGCACCACTTATTGTATCTAGTTTTTAAATTTTACCAGCCATAATCTTATTAGTGAGTTATTTTTTAGGAAAAACCTAGCCCAGTTTAATTTAACAGCAAATTCTATACTCCGTAAGCACTAAGTTGTGAGTAAATAAGATCTCTTAAGTGGGAGATCGACTAAAGGAATTGCTAAACAAATTGTTACAAACACAGTCGAACTGACAAAAATTTACTTTTACCTCATACCTAGCCTTGACATGACTTTACAATCTTCTCGTTCTGATAAAATTCTGGTGGTTGATGACTCTCCTGATAATGTGTTTCTGATCAAAACTATTTTGGAGGAGGAAGGTTACACCATTAGCACCGCAGAAAATGGTATTTCGGCATTGGCGCAATTGCAAGCATCTCCTTGTGACTTAGTTCTCCTGGATTTGATGATGCCAGGTATGGACGGATACGAAGTTACTAAGCATATTCGGGGAGATATGAAATTATCGCAATATATTCCCATATTGCTAATCACTGCCCACGATGCGCCTAACGTTGCTCACGGATTAGACTTGGGTGCTGATGATTTTATCCGCAAACCTGTCACAGTAGATGAATTATTAGCAAGAGTGCGATCGCTTTTGCGTTTGAAGCACAGTATGGATGAACGCGATGAAATCGCCCGCCAGCGAGAAGATTTTGTCTCCCGCCTCACCCACGACTTACGTACTCCCTTAGTAGCAGCCGATCGCATGTTAATGCTATTTCAACAAGGCGCTTTAGGAACATTATCACCGCAAATGCAGGAAGTAATTGCCATCATGGCTCGAAGCAATATCAACCTGCTTTCTATGGTCAATACCTTATTAGAAGTTTACCGCTTTGAAGCAGGTCGCAAAACTTTGGCATTGCAACCTGTTAATTTAGCACAGTTATTAGAAGAAGTAGCTGGAGAATTGACGCCCCTAGCTCAAGACAAAAAACTGTCCCTCAATTTGGAATTAGCTAAGGAATTAAAGACAAATGCAGTAATAGGCGATCGCTTAGAGTTACATCGTCTATTTACTAATCTTATCGGCAACGCAATCAAATTTACCGACTCTGGTTCGGTGACTATTCGCCTTACTTCCCAAACGGAGTTTGCCAAAAATAGCGAATATCAATTCTCTGGAAAATCTAATTTTACTGACTACATTAGCATTGAGATAGCAGATACTGGCCCAGGTATTCCTCCTGAAGAAAGAACCACCATATTTGAACGATTTCGCCAAGGCAGTCACAAAAGTTCTGGTAGTGGCTTAGGACTGTATCTTGCTCGCCGAATTGTTGAGGCACATCAAGGTATTATTTTGGTAAATTCAGAGTTGGGTAAAGGTAGTACATTTATTGTACTTCTACCGCAAAAAACATAAGAAATTTAGTAAGTAAACCTCGTCTAAATGGATAACTGGAGTTTTTCAAAGGAGAATAGGGAAGAGTGTAGAATTTGTCAATCAAACCCGATTCCAAAAAACTAGTGTTTTCAAATTAGACGTGGTTTAGCATTTATCAATCGATTAGTATTTTAAATTGTCTATTATAGACATCTCCAGAAATTAAATATGCGTTATCCATAACCCTTGTAGAGACGTAGCAATGCTACGTCTCTACAAATATATAGCAATGCTACGTCTCTACAAATATATAGCATTGCTACGTCTCTACTACAAATATATACATGCAGCGATAGTATTAAATAAGTAGTTTCTAGCACAAAACAATGATTAACACTGAATTATCTAACATTAGCGAGATTATTCAACATCAGCGAGAGTTTTTTCAAACGGGCAAAACTAAAGATATAAATTTTCGCATTGAGCAACTGCAAAAACTCAAGCAAGCAATCATTGAACACGAACAAGAAATAATCGAGGCACTACAAGCAGATTTATATAAACCAGTAGTAGAGACTTATCTAACAGAAATTGCCGTAATTAAGGAAATTGATTATGCTATCAAACACATCAAAACTTGGACAAAGCCCAAAAAAGCACCGGTTTCCTTAGAGTTTTTTTCATATTCAGCCCGCATTTATCCAGAACCAGTGGGAGTTGTCTTAATTATCAGTCCTTGGAACTATCCATTTCAGTTAGCAATTTCACCCTTAGTAGGTGCGATCGCCGCAGGAAATTGTGCAATTATTAAACCTTCAGAAATTGCTTCCCACACTTCCGGTATTGTCGCTAAAATTATTACCAAATATTTCCAAAAAGCTTATATTGCAGTAGTCGAAGGGGGCGTAGAAGCCAGTCAAAAACTACTAGCAGAAAAATTTGACCATATCTTTTTTACTGGTGGTACAGCCGTCGGCAAAATTGTCATGGAAGCAGCTGCAAAACATCTCACGCCAGTTACTTTAGAATTGGGCGGCAAAAGTCCTTGTATAGTCGATACTGACATTAATGTTGAACACACTGCCAGACGAATTACTTGGGGCAAATTTATTAATGCTGGACAAACTTGTATCGCTCCCGACTATCTTTTAGTGGATAAAAAAATCAAAAAAGATTTAATAGATAGTCTGGAAAAAAGCCTAAAAGAATTTTATGGCGACAATCCGGCAAACAGCCCTGATTATGCGAGGATTATTAGTCAAAAACACTTTGACAGATTGAGTAAGTTTCTTGAAAATGGTGAAGTTATTATTGGTGGAGAAACTAAATCTTCAGAACGTTATATCGCCCCCACAATAATTGATAACGTTCCCTTAGAAGATTCTGTAATGCAGGAAGAAATTTTTGGGCCTATTTTGCCGATAATTGAATACAGCGATATTGCAGAAGCGATCGCCTTGATTAACTCTAGACCAAAACCCTTAGCATTATACTTTTTTTCCCAAAATAAAAATCTGCAAAAGCGAGTTTTGCAGGAAACTTCATCAGGTGGAGTTTGTATCAACGATACAATCATGCATGTTGGAGTAACATCTCTACCATTTGGCGGCGTAGGAGATAGCGGTATTGGCAATTATCACGGCAAAGCTAGTTTTGACACTTTTTCTCATCACAAAAGTGTATTGCAAAACTCTTTTTGGCTGGATTTAAAATGGCGGTATGCTCCCTATCATAACAAATTGCCCCTAATAAAGAAACTTTTAGGTTAATAGTTAATAGTTAAAAGTTAGGAGTTAGGAGTGAGGAGTCAAAACTGAGGAATTATGAGTTATGAATAATAAGTTATGACTCTAATAAAGTTGTTAATTAAAAATTTTTAACTCTTAACTCCTAACTCCTCACTCCTAACTCTTAAAACCCAAACGCGCTGCTATAACGCTCCTCTTTCCAAGGTTCGCCACGGCGGTGGTAGCCATTGCGCTCCCAAAAACCTAGTTCTTCACTGGTTAAAAACTCTAAACCATTAATCCACTTAGCACTTTTCCAAGCGTAGAGGTGAGGAACAACTAGCCGCATTGGCCCGCCATGTTCAGCTGGAAGATCTTCACCAAAAACTTTAAAGGCAAAGAAGTTTTCTTCCCGCATAAAGTCTTCCATAGAAATATTAGTAGTGTAGCCGCCATAGCAGTGTTCCATAATGTGCGCTACTTTAGGGTCTACCTCAATTAGACCCATAAAATCTGTTACTTTAATACCAGTCCATTTGACATCGAGTTTAGACCAGCGCGTTACACAGTGGAAATCTGCTGTGAACTCATGTTGAGGTAGCGCCATAAAATCTGACCAATTAAAATTAGCCGATTTTGCTAAACCCCAAACTCGAAATTCCCATTCTTCAATACTAACTTGGGGAGTTGCGCCGTAAGTTAATACAGGGAAACCTTTGGCCAAATGTTGACCTGGAGGAACGCGTTCGTTGTCTTCTTTTCCTGGCTTCTGAAAAAATTTTCCTAGCATAATGGCAGAAAAATAAGTTTTCTCAAAATATTTGCAGACTTTTGTGCTGAGTTGTCAATAGCGCCAGATACTTTACCCTTGAATTTGATTAGGGTAAAAAACATTTAAATTCCGTAGTTACTTTGTCTGGTTGTCTTTTTATTATTTGTCATTTGCCATTTGCTTCTCTTATAAAGTTTTGTACCTGTGGACAAGGGTGCCAGAAACTGGGGGAAACCGCAATCGCTACGAGGCAACCCAACGCACCTCCAAAATATTGCTACAGGCTTTGCACTTTCTCGTTCGTTATTTGCAAATGACAATGACTAATAACTAATGACAGTATTAACCAGAGAATCTATAACTTGGAAGCACATTAGCTTACTTAATCATTACTGATAAATGATAGGTAATGGGTAATGGATGTTCCCAATTACTCACTACCAATTTTCTAGATCCTAATAAGCTTGTGTAGAGTATCTATAAATTCATTATCCAATCAGGAAAGCTAAGAAAAAGCATTTATCCATTAGCGATCGATTTGAGCGGTAACTTTTGCCAATCAAATTTATCCATGCCGTTCGTGCTTTTCCTGACTGGAAAATTATGATTCTTCTTCCTCTTCTTCAGCCGATGGATATACAAATGTAGAACGTCCGGTCAAAATAGATTTGCCCAGAGAGAGAGCTTTCTGAGCTTGGATGGCAGCTTTGTGCCTCCAAGTAGCTCGGCGTTTATCTCGTTTTGATTTGGAAGTTTTCTTCTTAGGAACAGCCATGTCAGCAGATATCGTGATTTTTGACAACCTTTTTATTTTAGGCCATTCACTGACGCCAAGGACGCCAATTTAGCCAAGAATTAAGTAAAGGCATGGGCCAAACAGGGTAAACAGGGTATGGGGAAAGGGAAAGGGGTAAGGGGAAAAGGGAAAGGGGTAAGGGGAAAAGGGAAAGATTAAATTTATTCCTTTTCCCTTTACCCTTTAACCTTTTCCCCTGTCTCTCCCATTTCTTATTCCCTCATCATTTTTCAAAGAACAGTAGCGATCGCGCGGTTTTGAAGTAAGTTGCCCAATTTTGAGCATCGGGACGGTTGCGCCATTCTGGGCGACTAACTTCTAATGTCAGGACTGGTGCGATCGCTCCATAACTTTGTACGGAGATAATGATTGAAACATCTGTCACTAAAATATCTTGATCGAAGCTCCGCTGAGCAGCTGCTCTAGCGGCCGCTTCTGCTCGTCGCAGAATGGTTTCGTAGTTTTCTTCTGGCAGGCGATCGATCGCTAGGTCAACTCTAGCGGTGTAAGCTCGCACAACTTGAGGGGCGATCGCTTCGGTCAAAAACCACGTAGGGACAGTAGATATAAGCAAAAATGCTAAAGGAACTATCCGGATTTTTCTGGCAATTTGGCTAATAACTGAAAAGGAAGCGATCGATGATGGTATGTGAGCAGAAATTTGGCTCATGACCTTGTAGCTCCTAAATAACGATTTGTAATTGAAATTAGGTGAAAGTATTTTCCGGTCAATTAACGTAATAAAAATTACATTTTATCCTAAGATTCGATGAGAATCACCTAGACTAGAAAACATCAGGTTAGCTTTGTTTTTTGGACAAAGCCAACCGCAATTTTCAGACCAGCAAACAATAACCGACAAAGAGCGGGATGGCAAATTACTGGGCGATCGCTATTGGCATCAATCAATATCAGTTATTTCAACCTTTAAGTTGTGCCCAAGCAGATGCTGAGGCATTAAAGGATATTTTGGTGACAGAGGCAGGTTTTGTCCCCGAACATTGCCTGCTAATGACGGATACCTCACCACCAATCAAAGATAGATCCACCTATCCGACTAAAGAAAATATTTTGCTGCTGCTTGAGGATTTGGCCGCGACATGTTGGCAACCACAAGACTATTTATGGTTATTTTTTAGCGGTTATGGGGTCAACTACAAAGGCAAAGATTACTTAATGCCAGCGGAGGGGAACCCCGAACTCGTGCCAGAGACGGGCATAGAATTGCGATCGCTAATGCAAAGTCTCCAACTGGCTGAAATGAATGTCTTGCTAATGCTTGATATTAACCGCGCTTTTGGCACCCAAGCAGATGCTCCCGTAGGTGAAGAAACCATAGAACTAGCTCAAGAATTAGAACTTGCGACAATTTTTTCTTGTCAACCAGAGCAGTTTTCCCATGAGAGTAGCGAACTAGGGCACGGATTTTTTACAGCAGCGTTGTTAGAAGCTTTGCGTTCTGGTAATGGCAACAACTTGGCAGATTTAGAAAGTTATCTGAGTCTTCTGGTGCCCAAATTATGCCAGCACCACTGGCGTCCCATCCAAAACCCTGCCATCATCATCCCATCAAGACCGCAAGTAATTTTACCAAAATTGGCAATAGGAAGCGATTTGGAATCAGAAGCGGTGATTTATCCTGAAGAATCCTTTGCCATTGCCCTAGCAGCACCCCCCCTGGGCGATCCCCCTCAAAACCAGGGCAGATGGGGAGAAACAACTATTAACTCCAAAGTCCACAAGTCTAATCGCAAACTAAGCCAGCAGTCGGCTGCTAGCTTAGTTTCTCAGCCGCAAGCAAACATAAATCCACCACCAGAAACTTCCATAGGAATGAACGCCAAGGGAAGATTTATCCCTGACTCCTCCCAAGCCTACGTCTCTCAATTCCCACGAAATCATTCAAACACGCCTTTGTGGAAACAGTTCATTTTGTGGGGTGGAGGCAGTTTACTGGTAGCAGGTTTAGTCGCGGTAGTTTTTCTGCGTAATCAAGAAACTTTTAGAATCAAGGAAATATCCAGCAGAGCGCCCAATGCTACTACTAGTAGTCCCCAAGCGATCCAGAATTTACCAAATGACCCCTCGATAATTAGAACCAGCCAACCAGTTAGACCAAAAAATCAATCTAGTGCCCAAACGGCCTTGAGTTTCGAGTCGCAAAAGCGCAATCAAGCAGTATTAGATCTGGCGAAAATGTCGCTCCAAGAAACTCAGGCTAGCGATTTGAGTTTAGCGATCGCTACAGCTAGAAGAATTAAACCTGGTGAGCCATTGTACGAGCAAGCTCAGGAAAATATTAAAATTTGGAGCCGGATGATTTTAGATTTAGCAGAGGGTCGTGCCAAGCAAAGACAGTATGCTAGCGCTATTGCTGCCGCTCGATTGATCGCTAAAAACGAGCCGCTTTATGCCAAAGCACAAGCGGCAATTAACTTATGGCGGCTAGAAGGCAAGCAGTATGTCAGTAATACAACTGTTTTAGATGCAGCTAACGCCTTAATTCAGCCCGGACAGGCATCTACTTACAATCGTGCGATCGAAGTTGCGAAAAAAGTACCATCTGGTGAACCAGGCTTCGATACCGCCCAAAAATCAATCGATAAATGGAGTGAGAAAATTTTAGATCTCGCCAAGCGTCGCGCCGCCCAAGGAGAACTCAATACCGCGATTGAAACTGCTACTTTAGTCCCAGAGGAGACGGCTTCTTACGAAGACGCTCAGGATGCTATCCAAAAATGGCGAAAAAAATAATTAGGAGTTGAAAGTGAGGAGTTAGGAGTTAGGAGTTAAGAGTTGGGAGTTGGGAGTTAGGAGTTAAGAGTTAGGAGTTGGGAGTTAGGAGTTAAGAGTTGGGAGTTGGGAGTTAGGAGTTAAGAGTTGGCAGTTGGGAGTTATAAGTTAGGAGTTAAGAGTTGGGAGTTATAAGTTATAAGTTAGGAGTTATAAGTTAAAAGTTAAGAGTTATAAGTTTTATTTTTAACTCTTGACTCCTAACTAACTCTTAACTCCTCACTCCTCACTCCTAACTAACTCTTAACTCCTCACTCCTAACTCCTAACTAACTCCCCACTTAACTAACAGTACTGCGATACATCTTCGCCACATTCGTCGGCTAGATAACACAGCGCTCGGAAACGTAAACCAACCACCTCTTCATATAAGGGGTTAAGTTTACACATAGGCGGAATGTGAAATAGTGTTTTGCCGAATAATTTTACATCTCGCTCAAAGGGACACTGAGATGGAATCATTTTACACAAACGATGAGCTAATTGGCGATCGCGGACTTGAATGCTATCTACCCGCTGCTTTAAAGGTTGAAGAACGTTCCAGTGGGGCTTGGAAACAGGACGGACTAGCTGGGTTACTCGATCTTCACTAGTCTCTGATTGATTGATTGAGACCCAGCTTGTCAAAAAAATATTTTTTGTGGTATTATCAAATACCTTCATGGTTAATCCTCTGTATTATTGAGGCTGTTCACCTATCTGGTGAATGTATACAACGTGGCAACGAACTTTCCGGAATATTCGTGTCCTGACTGCGATATAATGTAATACCCGATTGGCCACTTCAGTCAGAAACTGATTTATTACTACGTTAAGTTAACCGCAATTTTCGCGGGATCGGTAGTGTAGTAATGTAATCTTGTTCGTAGCTTGACACAGTTTAAATTTTAATGAAGACATCCACCATTGGGTAGGTTTTAGTTTAACATTTACAAAACTTAAAATTAAATGTTTTTGAAAGTATTTTTTGTAAGTGTAAATAACGGTAATACCCTGGTGGGGGTCTATCCTCTGTGTATTTTCCCGCTCTTGGGTCTTTGTGTCCTGTTAATTGCTAGCTAAATGCGGTGGAACCAGAGAAAAATTTAGCTCAGGTTTCAGTACGAGGCTATCTGTAAGAAAGTCTGCTTAATTAAGATAATTAGGCTAATATTTAGTGATTTTTCTGCAATTTGCTACCTATAGCGTCTTAGGGCTAACTTACCTGGGGTTAGCATTGGGTTACATTCCGGGCTTACGCATGAACCGTGCCACCATTGCTTTAGTCGGTTCTGCGTTTTTAATTGCTTTGGGTGTTCTAAATTTACAGGAAGCATGGGAGGCTATCGATGCTAATACCATCGTGTTTCTGTTGAGCATGATGGTAGTGAACGCCAACTTGTCCTATGCAGGGTTTTTTCGGCGATCGCTATCTGTAATACTGAGTGTGACTCGCAGTCCTTTAGGTTTGCTGATTGCTTTAACTTTTGGCAGCGGTATCCTTTCAGCCTTTTTTCTCAATGACACCATAGCGCTGATTTTTACACCCTTAACCTTGAGTCTGACTCAAAGCTTGGGTTTAAATCCGATACCTTATCTACTAGCGATCGCTGGTGCAACTAATATAGGCTCGGTAGCTACCTTGAGCGGTAATCCTCAAAACATCCTGATAGGATCGTTTTCAGGCATCGGCTACCTAGATTTTCTACGTGTATTAGCTCCTGTTGCCCTTTTAGGCTTGATAGTTCAGGTAGGATTACTGTGGCTACTTTACCCAGATGTGCGCTCAATCAAACCTTGCCAAGTATTACCCACCACCAACCAACGTATTTTTAAACCTTTATTTAATAAAACATTAGTAATTACAGCTGGGTTGCTGATTGCATTTACTGTCGGCTTACCCTTAGCTGAGTCTGCTTTAGTTGCTGCTAGCTTGTTGCTAATCACTCGCCGGGTTAAACCCCAGCGGATTTTGCAAAAAGTGGATTGGAATCTGCTAGTAATGTTTTCTGGATTATTTATCTTGACGCGAGTCACCCAGAAATTGAATTTACTCCAACCATTTACCCATGCTATTAACTCTGCTGGGAGTTTTTTGGGTGTAACTGTGGTTTTATCTAACTTAATTTCTAATGTACCTGCCGTACTCCTACTCCATCCCCTGATTCCTCAGGGTGATACCCAGTATTGGCTATTACTGGCAGCCGGATCGACCTTGGCAGGTAATTTAACTTTGTTTGGTTCAGTCGCGAACTTGATAGTTGTCGAAGCTGCTGCTGATTTAGGTTACAAGCTAACTTTTTGGGGACATCTCAGGTTTGGAGTACCAGTCACACTGTGTACTCTACTTTTAACGTACCTCTGGGTTCATTGAGGATATGTAGCAACGCTTATCTGTGCCATCATCAAAATTGATGTACTCCTCAAGAGTACTAATTTTTACTGGTGTTTTAGCTATAGCGATCGCCTCGATACCGTCCAATGCTTTCTCTCTAAATCTCACACCAAAGCGCAAAGACGCTCCAAAAAACTTTGCGTCTCTGCGCCTCTGCGTGAAATTTTTATTACGATGCCACCTGAGCAGCAGTCCGAGTCCGGCGTCTTCTCCCATCGGCAACTTTCACCGGCGGTTCCTCAGGAATTTGCATCAACAAAGTCACAGATGGTTGACATTGCAATTCTCTGCGGATGGAACGTTGCAATTCTCGCTCCAAAGTTCCTTGCAACCCACCCCAATCTATATCTGCTGCTTCACCTTCCCCAGCAGCAAATTCTGACCAGCGCACAGTGAGAATTTCTTCAATTCGCTGTTGTACCCATTTTTGCAACAGCGATCGCTCTAAACTTGTAACTACACCCCGCAGGTGAATTTCTGGTTTTGCCAAGAGTTTACCGTTCCAATCGATGGCGGCGGCAATGGTAACAATACCTTCTTCTGCCATACGTTGCCGTTCTTGCAGCACTGTGGCACTTACCATACCAGAACTTGTGGTATCTACCAGTTCAATACCAGATGGCACCTTACCAGCAACCCGAATGGAGTTTTCAGTCAGTTCTATGACATCACCATTTTGAATAACTATCATGTTCTCTGCTGGTATGCCCATACTCTGAGCCGTTTGGGCGTGCTTCACCAGCATTCGATGTTCGCCGTGGAATGGGACAAAGAACTTCGGTTGAGTTAAGGCAATCATTAACTTTTGGTCTTCCTGACAGCCGTGACCGGAGACGTGAATTCCTTTATCGCGACCATAGACCACATTTGCCCCTTGAATCATCAATTTATCAATGGTATTGACTACAGCGATGGTATTTCCGGGAATGGGGTTAGCAGAGAAGACTACTGTATCGCCTTGACGGATTTTAATGTGGGGGTGTTCTTTATTAGCTATGCGGGTCATTGCTGACATTGGTTCGCCTTGGGAACCTGTAGTCAGAATCAACACACTTTCATCTGGCAGGTTGCGGACTGCGTTTAATGGTTGCAGCAGATTATCTTCACACTTGATGTAACCTAAATTACGAGCATGAGCAATCAAATTCAACATGGAACGGCCAACCACGGTCACTACCCGGTTATGCTTCTTCGCTAAATCCAAAATCATGTTGATGCGATGGACGCTAGAAGCAAAGGTGGTGACGAATAATCGCCCGGTGGCTTGACTAAATACTCGGTCAAGATTGGGATAAACTGAACGTTCTGAAGGTGTAAATCCTGGCACTTCAGAATTAGTGGAATCACTTAGCAAACAAAGGACGCCTTTTTCACCATGTTCTGCTAGGCGTTGCAGGTCAAATTTTTCTCCATCGACTGGCGTGTGGTCAATTTTAAAATCGCCGGTGTGGATAATTACCCCAAGTGGCGTATGAATGGCAACAGTGAAACTATCAGCTATAGAATGAGTATTACGGATATATTCCACTAAAAAGTTTTTGCCAATCCGCACGACATCACGGGGTAGAACTTTTCTTAATTCTGTGCGATCGCGTACTCCTGCTTCTTCTAATTTACCCTCTAGCATCGCCATTGCTAGTCTTGGCCCATAGATCGCAGGTATTTCAAATTGCTTAAGATGAAAAGCAATCCCACCAATATGGTCTTCATGACCGTGGGTAACGATCATCCCTTTAATTTTGTGATGGTTTTCTCGCAGATAGGTCGTATCTGGGAGAACAATGTTGACTCCGTGCATCGCTTCTGTGGGAAAAGCCAATCCTGCGTCTAACAGAACAATTTCATCTTCGTACTCGAAAACACAGGTATTCTTTCCAATTTCATGCAAACCGCCTAAAGGAATAATTTTCAAGGCGGAATTACTAGCTTCGTTTTTAGCCATTTTCTCCTTAGTTGTTACTTTTTGTTAATTTAAGTTGATAGTTAACGATCTTGTATTTCAAACAACCTCAGTTGTCTTTTTACTCAGTCCCAAAGCAATCTTGTTTTAATTGAGATTTTTTATTGTTTATTCAATAAAAATGACAATACACTAAAGGATTCATAGTATATCTATTAGTCCTAACACAGGTTTTTAAATAGTAATACCAATTTGAAATTTGAAAACTTAGTAATACGAATGGATTCACATAATTCTTTATTCAGAAATCAACCTCAATTTAACATCCACAATGGTATAAGTTGCTAACAATTACGGTCATTAGTTTATATGTATGTTTAGTAAGCAGGCCTATTAGTAGCACTCAAAGATCTGGTGGCTAGATTAAACTAAGTTCTTTAAGAACTGCTTCTAACTTTTGAGTCACTTCTGAGTCAGCTTCGCATAGGGGGGGACGAGTTGAACCAACCTCCCAACCTTGAAGTTGTAATGCCTTTTTAATTGGAATCGGATTTGAAGTGAGAAATAAAGCTTTAAACAACGGGAAGAGTCGGAGATGAATCTCGCTGGCTATCTCAATTTTTCCCGCACTAAAAGCTTGGATCATCTGCTGTAGTTGGTTGCCTACCAGATGAGAAGCCACACTTACTACACCCTTTGCTCCGATCGCTAACATGGGCAAAGTCATGTAATCATCACCAGAGTATATCTGGAATTCTTTTGGTGTCAAGCGGCGAATTTCACTTGCTCGATCTATGCTACCTGTAGATTCTTTTATCCCGATAATGTTGCTTACCTCAGCTAACTGGGCAACTGTTTCTGGCTGGAGGTTTTGCCCGGTACGACCGGGGACGTTATATAACAACAGTGGTAATTCGGGACAGGCTTGTGCTATTGCCTGAAAGTGTGCTTTTAATCCCGCTTGCGGTGGTTTGTTGTAATAGGGAACAACCTGTAAGGAACCGTGTACTCCTATTTTAGCTGCTTTTTGGGTAGCAGCGATCGCTTCTTTGGTGGAATTTGAACCACAACCTGCTATTACCTTGGCTTTTCCTGCCACAGCCTGTAACACTTCGACAAACAACTGGTATTCCTCGTCCCAACTCAGGGTAGGGGATTCTCCTGTTGTGCCACATACCACCAATGTATCCGTACCATTGTTGGCTAGATGCGCTGCTAGTTCTGCCGCTAGCTCGTAGTTTACACTACCATCTGCTTTAAACGGCGTAACCATAGCGGTTAAAACATTGCCAAAATCTCCCACCCTGTTTGTCACTCCTAATTACCCATGTTTTTATATCTTGGTGGTTTTATATTGTAATAAGCTATTAGCAAATTGATTTAAAATGTCATTTTTTATTTGTCATTTACTTTTTGTCATCATATTTATTTCCTTAATGACTAATCGCCAATGACTAATGACTAGTAACTAATGGTTTGAGTAGATTTTTCTCTACCAATAATTCGGCGATTTGGATTGCATTCAAGGCTGCCCCTTTGCGAATTTGGTCGCCACATAACCATAATTCCAAGCCACAAGGATGAGAGATATCTTGACGAATTCTTCCCACTAGAACTTCGTCCCTACCTGTGGCTTCAATTGGCATGGGGAAATAATTACTTTTCCAATCTTCTACCAATTTTACCCCAGGTGCGGAATTTAGAATTTCTTTAGCTGCCTCTACACTAAAGGGAGTTGCAAATTCTAAATTAATTGCTTCCGAGTGGGCGCGAAGTACGGGAACCCGTACACAAGTCGCAGTAATTCTGATTTGCTGGCTGCCAAAAATCTTTCGGGTTTCGTTGACCATTTTCATTTCTTCCTCACAATAACCCAAATCGTTTAATGGGGAGTTATGCGGGAATAAATTAAATGCCAATGGATACGGCAATACTTCGGCAACTGGTGGCTGTCCTTGTAGTATAGCGCTGGTTTGGGTTTTCACTTCTGCCATTGCTCTTGCCCCAGCGCCACTAGCAGATTGGTAAGTTGAGGCTACAATACGTTGCACTGGTTTAACTTGATGCAATGGCCATACTGCCACCGCCATTAAAATTGTTGTGCAGTTGGGGTTAGCAATAATGCCTTGGTGATTAGCTGCGGCTTGGGGATTTACTTCTGGTACTACTAAAGGGACTTCCGGGTTCATCCGAAAGGCACTGGAATTATCAATTACCACTGCGCCCTTTTCCACAGCGACGCCTGCCCAAGTTTTAGATGTAGATCCACCCGCACTAGCCAGTACAATATCAACGTTTTCAAAAGCGCCATCGCTCACTGGCTCTACTGGTATATTTTCCCCATTAAACCGCAGCGATCGCCCTGCACTCCGCTCCGATGCCAATAACTTTAACTCAGCAACGGGAAAAGCACGGCTTTCTAATAATTCCAGCAACTCTGTGCCAACGGCACCAGTCGCCCCCAAAATAGCTATACGATAAGATTTAGACAAACTCGCTTCCTCCTTTAAGAGGTTTCTGTGTAATTTTTAGAACAATTGTCAATTTACTTATATTTAAATGGCGATCGCACTCTAGAAATACATTTTGAATAAATTTAGATTTTTTTCTAATTTACTTTATCTCTATCAATCCAATATAATTATTTTTTTGGTTTAGTTATTTCATCAATTTAAGTATGTTGCATTTTACAATCATTTTTATTCAATTTTTACATTAATTTTAAACTATATATTACTATACAACAAATTGCCATTTAAATTAATGATATTGCTATATCTGCACTTGAGCTTTTCGGAGGCGTTATACGTATAAATGTCTTAGTTGCAAAATGCATTATCCAAATCACAAATATACTGTAAATTTCAACTAAATCAAGCTAACACAACATTAAACTTAGCTATTGGGCTAGACAACAGATGCACTCTGCTACAACAAGTTAATAGCTAGACTAAATACTACAACTATAACTTTAGAGTACTAACTACTCGTTGAGAACCAGGATATCACGGTGTCAGCCAAGTGGATAATTAATTCGTGAGTTCTCAGTTGATTTGTGGGAGTGGGAAGTTGGGAGATGAGGACATAGCTTCGCCAAGGGAAAAGGGTAAAGGTTAAAGGGAAAAGAGAGATCTTTCCTTTCCCCTTTGCCCCTTGCCCCTTCCCCATACCCAATAATGCCCACTTGCCCTGAGCGTAGCTGTACCCCTACTCTTAAGCAAGCTACGCGTAGCGTCTCGCTCCAGAAGGGATGCCCTATGCCCAATGACTAATTGTTATGAAGCTAAAGTGTCAAGTCTTTGAACATTGGCAGTAAACTAGATCTTTGCCCCAGGACAACCATCCATTTTTGGATATCATAAAGCCTTGTGGCAACCTCCCATTGCCCCTAAGAGACATCAAGCCATAAACGCGATTAGTTGCGTCTTGTGTGTACTCGGAGTTTAAAATACCAGAAAACTAGAGACGAAACATGAAAGTCACCCAGGAAAAACTTCCCGCCAGCCAAATTGGCTTGGAAATAGAAATTACGCCGGAAATTACCAAGCAAACTTACGAACAAGTCATTAAAAACTTAGCGAGTACTGCCAATATTCCTGGGTTTCGTAAAGGCAAGGTGCCTCGGCCAATATTGCTACAACGGCTGGGTACGACTCGAATAAAGGCAGCAGCCCTAGAAGAACTAATTCAAGATGGTATTGAGCAAGCAGTTAAACAAGAATCCATCCAGGCAATCGGTCAGCCGCAATTGCGCTCCTCGTTTGAGGATTTGATTAATAATTATGAACCTGGAAAGCCCCTAACGATTTCGGCGGCTGTTGATGTCGAGCCAGAAGTAAATCTAGTGCAGTACACTGATTTGCGTTCCCAAGCAGAGGAAATCAAGTACGATCCAGAACAAGTAGAGAACACTCTAGACAAGCAACGTGAAGAATTGGCAACATTGATTCCTGTAGAAGGACGTGCAGCCCAAATCGGTGATGTTGCTGTAGTTGATTTTAAAGGTGTGTTTTCAAAAGCCGAAGGCGAAGAGGAAACAGGCGAACCAGAGGCGATTCCTGGAGCCGAAGCAACTGATTTTCAATTAGAGTTGCAAGAAGATAAATTTATTCCAGGTTTTGTCTCTGGTATCGTGGGCATGAATCCCGGAGAAACCAAGGAAATTCCAGCGCAGTTCCCAGATCCTTATGCCAATGAAGATTTAGCAGGAAAAGCAGCAACCTTCACAGTAACAGTCAAAGAACTCAAGGAAAAAGAGTTACCAGAATTAAATGACGACTTTGCCCAAGAAGTCAGCGATTTTGAAACTTTGGAAGAGTTACGCACCTCTCTGGTAGAGCGATATCAAAAAGAGGCTGACGAAAAAACCAAAACCAATAAGCAAGAAGCCTTGTTAACGGAACTGCTCAAGCACGTAGAAGTTGACTTGCCAGCAACGTTAATTGAGAAAGAAGTAGATGCAATGCTGACTCAAACAGCAATTCGCTTGTCTCAGCAAGGGCTAGATGTGAGAAAGTTGTTTACTCAAGATATTATTCCGCAATTACGGGAGCGATCGCGCCCTGAAGCAATTGAGCGCCTCAAACGCTCTTTATCCTTACGAGAAGTTGGTAAACGCGAATCTATCGAAGTTACACCAGACGAAATCGCAGCCAGAGTCACAGAACTTGTACAACAGTATCCAGATGAGCAAGACATTGATGAAGAAAGATTGCGCTCAATGGTGGAGAATGAACTTTTAACCGATAAAATCGTTGACTGGCTCCTAGAACACTCCTCAGTTGAACTTGTACCCGAAGGCTCCTTGGCTCCAGCAGAGGAAACCGAATCAACACAATCAGACGCAGATGCCGACGCACCTGAGACAGAACAAAGCAGCGAACCTTCGACAGAAACCGCACCAGAGTCGTAAAAACCCCCCAACCATCATTCACCAGTCTTGAGTTAAAGTACTTGTGAAATGGGTAAGCTAAAGGAGATGAGGGGCATGGAGCATCGGGCATCGGGCATTGGGCATTTGTTCAGTTGTCTTTTCTGCTTATTGCGACCGTCTGCTTCCCACATTCCCCTATCTCCCAATTCCTCAGTTGCCACAATAAAAAGAAAAATTAAAGGATTTTCGGGAAATAGTGACACCAGTTGCGTCTGGGCTTGATAGTGTGTTACACGAGAGGAATTTATATGAGGCATAATGGTTAACACGTAGCTTAAATAAAAATCTCACTCGTCAACAAGGCAGCCTCCGCTGCCCAGGCCTCTGTCCCAACTATCGTTAAATTTTCTATGCTTGTATCGCAGTCAGGAAATTATCCCATCAGCAACTTAAGTAAAATAAACATTAACTCCCAGTTGAACAGCCCTAACAACATCGTGCCGATGGTGGTCGAACAATCAGGTATGGGAGAAAGGGCTTTCGACATCTACTCCCGCCTGCTGCGAGAGCGGATTATCTTTTTGGGAACGCCAATAGACGACAATGTTGCCAACTCAATTGTCGCTCAGTTGTTATTCCTAGACGCTGAAGACTCAGAAAAAGATATCCAACTGTACATTAATTCTCCTGGTGGCTCCGTCTACGCAGGGATGGCAATCTATGATACAATTCAGCAAATACGTCCTGATGTTGTTACCATCTGTTTTGGATTAGCCGCGAGCATGGGAGCGTTTTTGCTAACAGCCGGGACTGCGGGTAAGCGAATGTCTCTTCCCGACTCCCGAATCATGATTCACCAACCACTTGGTGGCGCTCAAGGGCAAGCTATTGACATTGAAATTCAAGCCAGAGAAATTCTTTACGTTAAGGCGAAGCTAAATCAGTTACTATCTCACCATACTGGTCAACCTTTAGAAAGAATCGAAGCAGACACTGAGCGCGACTTTTTCATGTCGGCAGAAGAGGCCAAAAACTACGGTTTGATCGATCAGGTCATTTCCAGGCAAAATCTTCCCACAGCAGGGGAAAACGTCACCATTCTGAAATAAGAGGCTGGTATGTCTAAGTACGACTCCCATTTAAAATGTTCATTTTGCGGCAAGTCTCAAGAGCAGGTGCGTAAATTAATCGCGGGGCCGGGAGTCTACATCTGCGATGAATGCGTTGACTTGTGTAATGAAATACTAGACGAGGAGTTACTCGATACGAATGGTGCAGCGGCCCAACCTGCACCAAGAGCAGAACCACCTCAAAAACGCCGTACCCGCTCTTCGAGTATTTCGTTTAATCAAATACCCAAACCAAGAGAGATTAAAAAGTATCTAGACGAACACGTTATTGGTCAAGACGAAGCCAAGAAAGTGTTATCTGTCGCCGTTTATAATCACTACAAGCGGCTGGCGATCGTTCAGTCTAAAGCCAATGGCAAAGCTGCCGCTGATGATGCGGTAGAGTTGCAAAAGTCCAATATTTTGCTAATCGGGCCTACTGGTTGCGGTAAAACTCTCTTAGCCCAAACCCTAGCGAAAATCCTTGATGTGCCCTTTGCCGTAGCCGATGCCACGACGCTGACGGAAGCAGGGTATGTGGGAGAAGATGTGGAAAATATCTTGCTGCGACTGTTGCAGGTAGCAGATTTAGACGTAGAGGAAGCCCAACGGGGAATTATCTACATCGACGAAATTGACAAAATTGCCCGCAAGAGCGAGAATCCTTCGATTACTCGCGATGTTTCCGGCGAAGGCGTGCAACAAGCCTTGCTGAAAATGTTAGAGGGAACGATCGCCAACGTACCACCCCAAGGAGGACGCAAGCATCCGTACCAAGACTGCATTCAAATTGATACCAGCAATATCTTGTTTGTCTGTGGTGGGGCTTTCGTCGGCTTAGAAAAGGTTGTAGATCAGAGAGTTGGCAAAAAAGCAATCGGTTTTGTGCAGCCGGGAGAAGGACAGTCAAAGGAAAAACGAGCAGCAGACACTCTCCGCCATCTAGAACCAGACGATCTAGTGAAATTTGGCATGATCCCAGAATTTATCGGGCGCGTGCCAATGGTAGCAGTAGTAGATCCCCTAGATGAAGAAGCGCTGATGGCGATTCTTACCCAACCACGTAGCGCCCTAGTGAAGCAGTACCAAAAACTGCTGAAGATGGATAATGTCCAGTTAGACTTTAAAGCAGATGCTCTAAAAGCGATCGCTCAAGAAGCCTACCGTCGGAAAACTGGTGCTAGAGCGTTGCGGGGCATTGTGGAAGAATTAATGCTGGATGTGATGTATGAGTTACCGTCTCGTAAAGACGTGACACGCTGTACAGTAACACGCGAGATGGTCGAGAAGCGATCGACTGCCGAACTAATCGTACATCCATCTTCACTACCGAAGCCAGAATCAGCTTAAGAGTCATTAGTCATTGGTCATTAGTCATTAATCGTTGGTCATTGGTTATTAGTCAAAAACTAAGGAGTAATAACAATGCACCAGGACAAGTGACTAATAACAAAGCGCAAATTCCCATCGTCCTTGGCGATGGGAATTTGTAAGAGGCGACGAATGACGTAAAGACGGAGGACAAAGCACTAATGCCTTACATTAATGTTCGTGGCGTTGAGCATTACTACGAATGGGTGAAAAAACCATCTGGTTCTTTGGCAAAACCAGTGATGGTTTTCATGCACGGTTGGGCTGGTTCGGCTAGATATTGGCGAAGTACTGCTAATGCCTTATCTGAGCAATTTGATTGTTTACTCTACGATTTGCGGGGATTTGGGCGTTCTCGTGGTAAGCCAACTATAGTCCAAGCAAGTGAATCTGTTGCTGAGTCCGAGTCACTTCAGGAACAATCAGAGGCAATAAAAGACTTAACGTATGAATTAGAAGAATATGCTGATGATTTGGCAGCTTTGTTAGATGGGTTGCATATTCAGCGTGTCTATATTAATGCTCATTCAATGGGTGCTTCTGTTGCTACTTTATTTTTTAACCGCTATCCTCAACGGGTGGAACGAGGAATTTTAACTTGTAGCGGTGTTTTTGAGTACGACGAAAAGGCATTTACAGCCTTTCATAAATTCGGCGGTTATGTAGTTAAATTCCGCCCCAAATGGTTAGGTAAAATACCATTTGTTGACCGGATGTTTATGGCTAGATTTCTGCATAGTCCTATACCGAATTCCGAACGGCAGGCTTTTTTGCAAGATTTTCTGCAAGCAGATTATGATGCAGCATTAGGTACAATTTTTACTTCTGTTTCTAAGGCACAATCTGAATTGATGCCGCAAGAGTTTGCGAAGCTGACAGTGCCAACTTTGCTGGTAGCGGGTGAGTATGACAAGATTATTCCAGCCGAGATGGGGCGTCAAGCGGCAGCATTCAATGACAAAGTTGAATTTGTCGTGATTCCTAATACTGCCCATTTTCCAATGTTGGAAGATGCATCAACTTATTTGCGGCGAGTACAAGAGTTTTTGCAAATTAAGACAGCAGAAGCACAAGTGGGATAACTAAAACGGTTTTTTATACCAATTCTCATTAAACGAACCGCCTTCTCTACGAGAGGCTTCCGCCAAAGCGTAGCGTCTCGCAGAGAAGGACGCCTTTCCTGCGGAACGCTTCGCGAACGCGAAGCGTCTCGAAGAGAAGAACGCCAAGGAAGAGAATTAATTATTCGGCGTTGCTGAATTTAAATATGAAATGAAAAAATTAACTCTTCTCAACTCTTACTCTCTGCGACTCTGCGCCCACCGTTCGCGAAGCGTCTCCCTTAGGAGAAGTTTTGAGCGGCGGCTTCCGCCGATCAAACTTCTCTCTGCGTGAGCTAAGTTCATATTTTTAATCAGCAACGCCAATTATTCAGTGCAAGTTTACGAGAGAATTGGTTTTAGACAGTTAAGTGTACTTGGGTTATACCTTGACGCATTTCATATTGGCGCTTTAACCAAGATTTTTGAATTATTTTACCGAGTAAGGGAGCAAGTTGAATCAAGAGCGATCGCAGCAGTGGATTTTTTCGCAGTAGTTCGCCTTGTCTAGCTTCCTGTAACTGGAGTTGCTGGGCGCGGATAATTTCTGGCTGGCGTTCGGCTTGAATTTGCCCTAATGCTATGTCAATGTCCTGGTGTTGAGCTTGTGTGTGGAACAGTGGTACAAGATGATTGGCAGCCACAATAACATCACGCAATGCGAGATTAATACCTTGGGCACGCACGGGAGACATTGGGTGTGCAGCGTCGCCTAAAAGCAGTACTCCTGGTGCGTACCATCGCGGACAATAACCAACCACAACAGAAAGGCGAATGGGGGGTTCGATAGTATCTGCACGAGCGCGGAAATGCTCTGCTAGCCATGAGGGTGATAGCGATGCAAAAATCTCTGCCCAGTTAGCTTGCTTGGTGTCGGGGTTTTCGTTGGCGGACATTACCCAAGCTAAATGCAGTTTTCCTGATTCTGCTCCATGAAAAATACTAAATGCGCGATCGCTATTTAAAATTGTACGAAACACATTATCGGCTGCAAATTCAGGGCTGGCGGCAAGCTTAAACCAGAGAATGTCCACATTTTTGGGTTGGCGTACCAATTCCAATCCTATACGTTGTCGCACAAGAGAACTTCGACCATCTGCCCCAATTACTAAGTCAGCAGCAAATTCTCTGCCATCGCTGAGTACTACACCTGCAACGCGTTGGTTATTCCAGCGTAAATCTTTGACAGCAACACCTTGGATAAATTCAAACCCATCATTGGTTTGAGCTTGGGAAATCAGTGCTTTGAGCAGTGGTGGTTGTGGAAGCAGCGTACAAGGCCGATCTGCCCCCATTGGTTCGTCAACTCGAAAAAATTGCTTCTCTCCGAAAATAAATTCCCATGCGTCAAGTTGCCGATGGGGGATATCCTCTAATAATGCCGATAGATCCATTTGCTCTAGTGCATCTAAGCCACTGGGCATTAATGCCTCGCCGCGAAAGACACGATGAAGGTCTTTTGCTGCTTCAATTAATGTTACAGCAATACCGCGTTTTGCCAGGAGCAGGGCGAGTGTTGCACCTGTTGGGCCTGCGCCCACGATTACAATGTCTGCCACTGCGTTCCTCCTCTCAAAGATGTTGGTCGAATTATCTTGAGATTAACTCAAACCTAGTTCTCGTTTTAGCAAGTTAATCGAGTTAGCGCCGATATAATTCTCAACCCTAATCAACTTTGGCGGGCGAATAATATCTTCGTCAGCTGCTTGCACTGCTGCTTGCACGGCTGCAAAACTGGCTTGGTCGCTAATAATCACCTCAGCCCGCTTGACCATTGCTTGAAGTTTATAAGCATCTTTTGGTTGAGAAGTCATAATTAGTAGTTCATCTCCTCGCAAACCGTGGAGGATGACTTCGGCGGCGCGGGCAATTCCAGAACTGAGGCTGACTATGCCTACACAGTTTTCTTTTGGAAGGGTTTTCAAGAAGTTGAGTTCTTTGGTGTAGTCGTAGATATCCAGAGGAATCACTCGTACAGCTTTGGGAGCTGCGATCGCTTCCACATCATTGATAAAATAACGACTCGTGACTACTGTTGCAGAAGTAGTTTTATCTAGCACGGCGGCTAACTCTTCCATTGCTACCAACTGTACTGGTATTTTCAGCGATCGCTCTAATTCATATACCATCAACTCACCAGCACCCATATCATGAGATGGAACTGCAACTAATACCCGCGCACTACAACGCAAACGCCAGTCAATTTCTGCTAAAAATAGCTCTCTAGCTTGACTTAGGGAACATCCTTGTGAAAGTAGTTCATCTAGTGCTTGCTGGACAATTTTATAGGCATCGGGATGTTGTTTGAGAATTGGTGATTGTAGCCTGCTACCGCCCTCATGACCTTGGGCGCGTACATAAATTCCGGAACCAGCCAGACTTTCTACAAATCCGTCTTCTTCTAGTTGACGGTAAACTTTGCTGATGGTGTTACGGTGTAACCCAGTTTGCATTGCTAGCGCCCGCGTACTTGGCAATTTGTAACCAGGTGGATATTGTCGGGAAGCGATCGCAAACCGAATTTGATTAAACAACTGCGTTGATGCGGGAATTTCACTGTCTGGCTGAATGCGGAATTGAATCATCACCAAACCTCCTGAATACTGAGTGGTGAACATTGAGTGCTAGCACTTGCAAGTCAGCACTCCTTTGGCGATCGGCTGATTTAGATGTCAAATATTTGATTTACATATGAAATTTTTCTGGTACAAATTTTGAATGCGCTCACTATGGTAATTGATAATTTAATTGGAAATAACTTAGACATACTGGCATAGTTATATCAAAGAAATACACCGCCGATCGCATAATACTGGTAAAAATTATTATGACAGAGCAAGTAATAAGTACCACAACGGTTAAACTTTTGCAAGATAATATTCAAGTGTCTGCTTATCTAGCAGAACCGAAAGAATCTGGCTCTTATCCAGGAATCGTGGTGTTGCAGGAGATTTTCGGTGTCAACGTTCACATTCGGGAAGTTACAGAACGAATTGCCAAACTTGGGTATGTAGCGATCGCACCTGCTCTTTTTGAACGTATTGCCCCTGGCTTTGAAACCGGTTACACCCCAGAAGATATTGAGATTGGCAGAAAATACGCTTGGGAGCAGACTCAAGCATCAGAATTATTGAGCGATGTTCAACTAGCAATTGATTACCTTAAAAGCCTCCCCAAGGTTAAAAAAGATGGCTTTGGCTGTATTGGTTTCTGCTTCGGCGGTCATGTAGCGTATCTGGCAGCTACCTTACCAGATATTAAAGCTACGGCTTCCTTTTACGGCGCTGGAATTACCACGCGCACGCCTGGAGGTGGCACTCCTACACTCACCCGCACCAGAGAAATCGCAGGTACTATTTATGCCTTGTTTGGTAAAGAAGACCCTAGTATCCCAGCCGAACAAGTAGACCAAATTGAAGCAGAGTTAGAAAAATATAAAATTCCTCATCGTGTGTTCCGCTACGATGGAGCTAACCACGGATTTTTCTGCGACCATCGTGGCAGTTATAATCCTAAAGCTGCTGCCGATGCTTGGGAGAAGGTGCAAGAACTCTTTAGTCAACTAGTCATTAGTCATTAGTCATTAGTCATTAGCAAAGGACAAAGCGCAAAGTCTGAGCGCCGGCTTCCGGCGATCGGAACTTTGTAAGAGAGGATAAATGACAACTGACAAATAACAAAGGGCAAGGAACAAATCACAATTTAAACTCCAGTGGCATCAGCTGACATAAAAATTAATCTTCAAAAGTCATGAATTCCGAATCGAAACTTTCTCAAACAGCCAATTCGTCGTTTACAATGGACGATTTTGCCAAAGCACTAGAAAAGCACGACTACCAGTTTCAAAAGGGACAGGTTGTACATGGCAAAGTGTTCCAATTTGACCATGATGGAGCTTATGTTGATATTGGTGGCAAATCGTCAGCTTTTCTGCCGCGCGATGAGGCTTCTTTGAGAGCAGTGACGGATTTATCGGAGGTGCTGCCATTGCAAGAGGAACTAGAATTTTTGATCATCCGAGATCAGGATGCAGAAGGTCAAGTCACTCTTTCTAGAAAGCAGTTGGAAATTCAGCACATCTGGGAACGATTGGCGCAAATGCAGGAAAATGCCCAGACAGTGCAAGTCAAGGTTATGGGTGTGAATAAAGGTGGTGTCACAGTCGAAGTTTTGTCTTTGCGGGGATTTATTCCGCGATCGCACTTGGCTGAACGCGATAATCTAGAAGCACTCAAAGGTCAAACTCTGACTGTGGGCTTTTTAGAAATTAATAAAAGTACCAATAAACTGATACTTTCTCAACGTTTAGCAACTCGTTCTAGCAACTTTAGTTTGTTAGAACTCGGTCAATTGGTGGAAGGTAAAGTTACTGGGATTAAACCTTTTGGTGTGTTTATTGATTTAGATGGCATGAGTGCTTTACTTCATATCAAGCAGGTAAGCCAAAAATTCATCGAATCTTTAGAAAAGGTATTTCAAATTGGTCAACCAATTAAAGCTGTAATTATTGACCTGGATGAAGGTAAAGGGCGAGTTGCTCTTTCTACTAGAGTTTTGGAAAATTTCCCTGGTGAAGTGCTAGAGAATTTCGATGAGGTAATGGCTTCAGCTGAGGCGCGTGCCAATAGAGCTAGTAACAAAGTATCGGAATAGTTTTAACATCTAATCGCCGCCAAACGCAGTCACGTTCTGGCGGTGGACTGCTTGGATAGTATATATAAATAGTGCGATCTCATAAATTAATAAGTGAATAAAACCATAAATTTCAGAATTTGTGGCTGCCATGAAATTAAGAACTATATAAGATAAATAAAGTGCGACCTATTGGGTTAGTTGGCGTGAGAATATCTTAAGCATGGCTACAAAGTATAAAAATATGCAAATATTTCCTGTTTAAGTATTGTTGAAGAAGGCAGCTATGCTGACGGCAGAGGGCAGAAGGAGTAATTGGAAGGAGATTCTAACTTCTCCCAATTACAAGCGCCGTTTAACGGCGGGGTTTTAAACCCTTGCTCCCTTTGGTCGCTCTCACAGGGCAGGAAACAGTATTCCATAAAAGCCTTCTGCCTCCTGCCCTCTGCCTTTCTTGATAAAGTTTTGAGCATATACCGAGCATTCCGAGAACTATAAACGCTGTAACTATTCAATTTAGGTATTTATATGTTTCTAGTAACTGGAGCAACGGGAGGAATTGGTCGCAGAGTTGTGCGCCTCCTACGTCAACGAGACCAGTCCGTGAGAGCATTTGCCCGTCTAACCTCGCGCTACAGCGAGTTAGAACATCGCGGTGCAGAAATCTTTATCGGTGATTTACAGCAAGAAAAAGATATTGAAAAAGCTAGTAAAGGTGTGAAGTACATTATCAGCGCCCACGGTTCTGATAGCGATGCTTTATCCTTAGACTACCGTGCCAATATTGAACTGATTGACCAAGCAAAGGCTAATGGCGTGCAGCACTTTGTCTTCATTTCCGTACTAGGAGCCGATCGCGGTTATGAAGACGCTCCGGTTTTCAAAGCTAAACGAGCAGTAGAGCGATATTTAGAAGCTAGTGGCTTAAATTACACAATTTTGCGTCCAGCTGGATTAGCATCTAACTTGCTGCCATTAGTAGAACGATTCCGAGAAACAGGATTGTATTTGTTGATAGGCGATCGCAAAAATCGTACCTCAATTGTCAGTACCGATGATTTGGCCAGGATAGTAGTAGATTCTGTAACAGTTGAAGGCGCTCGCAACCGGATTTTCCCTGTGGGAGGGCCGGAGATTTTATTAAGAGAAGATATTCCCCGGATTTTTGGTCGGATCTTTGCCAAAGAACCAGTAATAATAAATTCACCGCTGTTTCTTATTGATGGTTTACAAGGAGCATTGGGTTTATTTAATCCTCAAACTCAAAAAGCTTTCGGAACCTTTCGCACATTGCTAGCAAATGAATTTTTCTGCACAAAAGATGAAATTGCCAATTTAGAAGCGATTTTTAACTTCCAATTGGAAACATTAGAAAGTTTTTTGCGGCGCTATTTGACAGTTTGAATTAAATATAAGTCATTAGTCATTGGTCATTAGTCATTAGTCATTGGTCATTGGTCATTGGTCATTGGTCATTGGTCATTAGCAAAGGACAACTGACAAAGGACAAAGGACAACTGACAAATGACAAATAACAAATAACAAAGGACAAAAATATATGATAAATGCTGCTCAAGCACGTCAGACAAAAGAGCGATTCGCCCAACCTGAAGAACAACTCACCTATGAATTAGGGAAAGCTGTACAGGAATTGCCACCTCTGTACACGAGATTATTAGCAGGAACGATTAGCGTTATAGTATTTGGGGCGATCGCCTGGGCGCATTTCTCCCAAATCGATGAAGTAGCAACAGCACCAGGGGAATTAATTGCTTCTACACAGGTAAGACCGGTGACATCCTTGGGTGGAGGGTCAATTGTCGCTGTGAAAGTGCGAGATGGCGATCGCGTTACTAAAGGTCAAGTTCTGGTTCAAAAAGATCCAGATTTGCAGAAAACAGACGTTTCCCGTTTAGCCAAATCTACGAGATTGATTCAGGACGATTTGCAACGTTTGGATGCAGAACGCACTGGAGGTAAAATTGCTGGTACGAAACTGCAAGACGAACTTTTAAGTTCCCGCCTGCAAGATTTCCAAGCACGTCAAGCCGGAGCCGAAGCCGAAGCAAATCGCCAGCTAGCACTCATCGATCAAGCCAAAGTTCGTTTGACTCGGTTGCAAGACAACTTAGTGGCTGCTAAAACTAGCGTTACCAATGCTAAAACCAACGTTGCCAACGCCGAAAGCATCCGTACTAGAATTGAAGGGAATTTGGCGATCGCCGAAGAAAGAGAAAAAAGTCTACGCACCTTAATAACTCCCGGCGCTGTACCCAGAGTTGATTACCTAGAAGCCCAAGAAAGATTAACTCGTACAAAGACAGAAATCACTAGGGCACAAGATGAAGTAACCAACGCCCAGAATAGAATAATCGAGGCTGAAGATAAAGTCACATCATTAGAAAAAGATATCGCGGCTCAAGCCCAAGAAATTCGCCAAGCCCAAGAAGCTTACAAAGCTGCACAAAATCAAGCCCAGCGCGTAGCATCAGAACGCCAAAGTGAAATTTTGACCCAGTTAAACAAGCGTAAAGAAGAACTGACAACCGTCCAAGGTCAATTAGAGCAGGCGAGAAAACAGCAAGCTTTGGAAACCATCGAGGCTCCCGTTAGCGGTACGATTTACAGAGTCAAAGCTACCAAAGGCCCAGTGCAATCAGGTGAAGAATTGCTGTCAATTTTGCCGGAAGGAGAAGAAATGCTCCTAGAGGTGAAAGTTCTCAACCGCGATATTGGTTTTATTCGTCAAGGAATGAGAGCGAAAGTGAAAATGGCAACTTTCCCCTTTCAAGAATTTGGTACTGTGGATGGCGAAGTTGTACAAGTCAGTCCCAATGCAATTGTTGATAAAGAATTGGGCTTGGTTTTTCCCACAAGAATTAAGTTAAGTAAACACGCAGTAAATGTTCGGGGTCAAGAAGTGGAATTTACACCAGGGATGGCTGCTACAGGTGAAATTGTGACTCGTAAAAAGTCAATTTTAACCTTCATTACCGAGCCTGTAACGCGGCGATTCAGCGAGGCATTTTCAGTCAGATAGGTTTACAGCAGATTGCAAGTTGGTGAGGTACAGATCGCAGTAAGGGCTTTACAGCTGTGCATTAGTGTCAACTTAACGTGAAACCCTTATAAAACAGGACTTACGCAATATGTGACTGAAAACCTTATTCAAGCGTTGCGGTAATTCATGTAGACGCACAGCGGCTACTCTGCGAGAACGCTAAGAGCGAACCCGCAGGGTATTACCGCTACTTTCGTTATCTTTTGCGTAAGGGACTTCCAAGAAATAAATTATCCACTCTTGTGGGGTGGGCGTCTCGCCCGCCCGTAAAGAGGGGCGGACAAGATGTCCACCCCACAAGAAAAGTTGTATATTTTTTTATTTGGAAGTCCCTAAGTCCTGTAAAAATGTGATATTCAGTTCTCTCACTTCCCGTCAAGATCCGCGTTACCCCACCCCGATTTTGTCTAAAGCCAAAATCGCCCCTCCCCAAAGCATCGGGGAGGGGTTGGGGGTGGGGTAAAACACCTGTGGGTATAAGCGTTTGAGCTTAAGTTGACACCAATGACAGCTGTAAAGCCCCTACCCGTGTACTTCATTTACCTGAAAAACGCTGTATATAGGAATCCGATTTGATTTCTGAATAACTCGTAGAGAGAAGGAACACTTCTCTATCGAGACGCTCCGCGTAGCTTGCTCGTATTGTAAGGGTACGACAAGCTGAGTGCAATGCAGGAAACAGGTAAAAAGGAAGAATTGATATTAGGAAATAAATAGAGCGTCAAACCACGATCAAAGTGGCTTTCAAAGCCTGTTGTCTATTCCCCGCTCTAATTTTCAACTAAAACCAAAGAATTTTCTAATCTGTTCTAATTGTTCTAATTGTTTTTGCATTTGCTCTACTAGTTTACCAAAATCAATATTATTACCATCCTGATTATTTTCATTACTATTAATATTACTGTTGCTGAATATTGCGTCGTAATTTAGAGATCTATCCCAAGATTGTAGATTAACGAACTCGTTATTGTCTTCAGATGGCGTTAAAGATTTTTTTGTTTCTGTAATTGCTTTGTCGTTTGCATAACCATTATCGAAATTATTAAACCTAGAGATATCTGAGATCGCATAGTTTGTTATTTCTGTAATTGCTTTATTGCTCGCAAAATCAGTATTAAAATTATCAAAACTAGAGATATCTGATATCACATAATTTGTTGTTTCTGTAGATGTCTGATTGATGATAGAACCGAAATCAGAATTATTAAAATTAGAGATGGTCTTGAGCGATCGATATTCTGCTGTTTGTGTCATTGCCTGACCCGTCAGAGAATTCACATTAGAAATGTTTAAACTAGAATTTGTACTTTGTGTACTATTTCCTGAGGTTTCTGCGACAATTTGACGTACTTGGGCATCAGTCAGGTTTGGGTTAGCACTCAGCATCAGAGCAACTACACCAGCAACGTGAGGAGCAGCCATAGAAGTGCCGCTATAAGTGTCATACTGGTTATTCGGAACTGTAGAGTAGACGTTAACTCCTGGGGCTGTAACGTAGCTGATTTCGCTTGTTCCAGAACGATTGGAGAAGTCAGCGATGTTATTATTTCTATCCACTGCACCAACGGCAATTCCAGACTTGGATGCATAGCGGGCGGGATAATCTGGTGATGAGTCGCCATCATTACCAGCAGCCATAACAACAACTACTCCTTTGCTACTGGCATAGTTAATGGCCGACTCTAGAGTGCGATTAGAATATCTGCCTCCTAAGCTGAGGTTAATGACATCGGCTCCATTGTCCACAGCGTAGCGAATGCCTTTAGCTATGGAATTATAGGAACCGGAGCCAGAGTCATTCAAAACTTTGACAGGCATGATTTTGGCATTATAGGCAATGCCGGTGACACCGTAGTTATTATTCTCTCCTGCGATCGTGCCAGAAACATGAGTCCCATGACCGTTTCCGTCTAAGGTGTTGTTGTTGTTAGCAGAGAAGTTCCAGCCATAATTATCATCAACATAACCATTACCATCATCATCTATGCCGTTATCTGCAATTTCGTTGGCATTCGTCCAGATATTATTTCTCAAATCCTCGTGGTTGCGGTCAACGCCAGTATCTACAACAGCGACAACAACGCCTTGACCTGTGTATCCCTGTGCCCAAACTTCTGGGGCTTTAACAAGGTCTGCTCCCCAATTATTCCCACCAAGATCGGGAACATCTGCAAAGGTATTTTGACCAGTAACTCTAGCCACTGCTGCTGCTGAATTAATTAAGCCATAACCGGTAGTAGAATTATAAGTTCCACTGCTAGCGGCAGTATTGTTAGCGCTAATTTTTGAGTAATTTTTATTTAGCTGCCGTACATCAGCCTCAGTTGAACTGTAACTACTACGACCAATGAAATTCAGACTGTAGTTCTCTCTAGTATTAAAGGTATCCAATGAGGATATTGAATTGGTGTTTAACGCTTTATTGGAAAATAAATTGTTATTAACTTTATTAATCATGAGTATTTTTCTCAAAAATAGCAATAGTTTTTGACAGTCTGAAGCGTTAAAATCTTTTTTTCAAAGATTTTAATTTGTGAAGAATCTCTATTGTCAATAAATACTATGTAATTTTGGAAAAAGTTGCTAATTTTACTACAAAAAATATTTTGAAATTCGGGAGCTTTATCAAGATTACAATTATCAATTAAATATGAGCTTATTATCACAAAGTCATAGGATTTTGATATTTTTAAACAGCAGATCCCCAACTTCGCCAAGAAATTGAGGATCTTATTTATGAGGCATCATTCAGGATTTGTATATTTATTTTCCCAGTTCTGTAAAATAAACAGAAGTCAGAATAGACAATTTAAGTAGCTGGACACAATTCCAGGACTTACGCAATATGTGACTGAAAACCTTATTCAAGCGTAGCGGTAATTCATGTAGACGCGGAGCGGCTTCCCGCAGGGTATTACCGCTACTTTCGTTATCTTTTGCCTAAGTCCTGAATTCTTTAGAAGACGCATTTCGACTTCTCCCAAGGGGAGACGCTACGCGAATGCTCGATCGCTGAGAAGACGAGGGTTGAGTTTCGACTACGCTCAACTTCCGCGGAGTCGAAACCCGGCAACCTCTTTTTTAGTTTAATTTAGTGTTTCTACTTATAATTATGAACTCTTCTTTTTAATCATCTGATTTGTCTTGCATTTGTGTATCCTTCGTTTGCCGTTTAGTATTTTTTTTGGTATTACTTTCTTTCCATCTCCCTGTTTTACGTGCTGCTTCTGTTAGCAAATATTCAATTTGCGCGTTAACGCTCCTTAATTCATCAGCAGACCATTTTTCCAACACTTCGTATAATTCAAGGTCTAAACGCAGTAAAAACCGTTTTTTCTGGCTCATGTTTTATAGCAATTATTTAAAATTAAGCAACAGATTCAAACCTTGAACCTTAGATACAATGTGAATTGATTAATTATGTAGCTTGCGTCCTGCTTTGTGAGTATTACAAATTGATATTAAGTATAAAGGCTGCCAGTATTAACCACTGGTTGAATGTTTTGTTCTGAGGTTAAGACAACCAGCAAATTGTTAATCATAGCGGCTTTACGTTCATCGTCCAAGTCAATCATTTGTTGTTGGCTTATGCGTTTAAGTGCTTCATCAACCATCCCGACTGCACTCTCAACAATTTGCCGCCGCGCATCAATCATTGCTTTGGCTTGTTGACGACGCAACATCATTTGAGCAATTTCTGGAGCGTATGCAAGGTGAGAAAGTTTTGCTTCTACTACTTCAACTCCTGCAACTTCAAGTCTGGCTTGCAATTCTTTTTGCAGGAAAAGCGCGATTTCATCTGGTACTGCACGCAATGAAGGAATTAATTGTTCGTCAGGTGCGTCATAGGGATAGCGAATTGCTAAGGCGCGTATCGCTGTCTCGCTTTGGATGGCGACAAATTGCTCGTAGTCATCAACTGCAAATTTAGATTTGGCTGGTTCTATTACTTGCCACACTATCACAGCTGCAATCTCTATTGGGCTGCCTTGAGCATCGTTGACTTTTAATATTTTGCTGTTAAAGTTGCGAACCCGTAAAGATACCTTGCGTTTATCAGTAAAAGGGTTAGTCCACCAAAACCCTGCTTCTTGCACGGTACCAACATAGCGGCCAAAAAAGACTAGTACTATTGCTTGATTTGGCTCGACTGTGAAGAAACCTGATAGCGAGGGAATAACTACTGCGATAAGTGCTGCCCCTAACCATGCACCTATTTCTGCTAAATCGGCAAAATCTCCTACCCTCAGACTTCTGCCTAATACTTCTATTAATCCCTGTATTGTTGACCAAACCTGCCAACTGCCAAAAATCACTAAAGCTAAGACTATGCTCAAAGCTATGAAGCCGTTGATTTTAAACGCAGGAAATTCCCTGATTTGGTGCTTCATTGTCTATTCCTACAATCTTTTTTGATACTAAAATGATATCATTTTAATTTCAAAAAAAGGTAATTTCCCAAGTAGCAAGGCTATGCAGATGTCTGCTTTAAGGATTTTTTGGTGTTGCTGAATGATTGGATGATTGAGGTTCTGACGCAAATACAGCAGAGGTAATGGCGTTGCTGATTTCATGTATATAGCAATTTGCAATTGAATAGACTACAGTAGGGGCTTTACAGCTGTCATTAGTGTCAACTCAAGCTCAAATTACCCCACAATCGTTTTACCCCACCCCCAGCCCCTCCCCTTGCCAAGGGGAGGGGAGGTTTTGCGTCAGCAAAGCCGGGGTGGGGTAACGCGGATCTTGATGATAAGTAAGTAGAACTCGCTCATCACGTTTTCATTAGGGTTTCACGTTAAGTTGACACCAATGTACAGCTGTAAAGCCCCTACAATGATTTGATTTTCTTTCGGTGTATTTCATTCAATTGAAAACCGCTATAAATGAAATAACGAACCGCAGAGGACGCAGAGGGCACGGAGAAATAAGAGTTTCAGAGGGTTTTTGCGTGTCCTATATAAAAACGATTGTGCATGATTTCAGAATGTTTGTAGAGACGTTGCATTGCAACGTCTCTCAAATCATCCAGCATTGCATAAATGCTGAATTTTTCTACGCTAAACTGTTTCCTGCTGTTGATGTGACAATCTGACGGACTTGGGCATCAGTTAGCCCTTTCTTTGCGCTCAACATCAAGGCTATTACCCCGGCAACGTAGGGAGTTGCCATAGATGTTCCGTCTTTAAAACCATAGCTGTTGCCTGGTAATGTCGAGTAGATATCGACTCCCGGAGCTGTGACGTAGGGGAGTGTGGTTGCTCCAGCTTCGTTAGAGAAGTAAGCCATCTCTTGATACTTATCAATTGCGCCAACAGCTAGCCCCCAATTCTTGGCGTAGCGGGCAGGATAAATGGGTTCGGAACCGCTAGAATTGCCTGCTGCCATGACGACAATTACACCTTTGCTAGCAGCATATTGAATGGCTGATTGTATTTCGCTGTTGGGTTCATCGCCACCTAAGCTGAGGTTTATGACATTAGCTCCATTATCCGCGGCGTAACGAATGCCTTTTGCTACCCCGCTATCCTCGCCAGAGCCATTATCACCAAGGACTTTCACTGGCATAATCTTGGCATCATAAGCAATGCCTGTAACACCGACACCATTTTTCACTCCGGCGATGGTGCCAGCAACATGGGTGCCATGACTATTTCCATCTAGGGTGTTGTTGTTATTGCTGTCAAAGTTCCAACCATAAACATCATCAATGTAGCCATTGCCATCATCGTCTTTGCCGTTACCAGCAATTTCTTTGGTATTCTTCCAGATATTATTGCTCAAGTCTGAATGATTGCGATCGACGCCAGTATCTACCACAGCAACAACGACACCTTTACCTGTGTATCCCTTTGCCCAGACTTCAGGAGCTTTTACGAGGTCGGCTCCCCAATCATTACCGCCAAGGTTAGGAACATCAGCAAAGGTGGTCTGGCCAAGGGCTTTAGCGACTGCTGCTGCTGCATTAATTAAGCCATAACCATCAGTGGTGTCATAACCTATATTTTTGATGATGGTGATAGCTTTGGCAACAATATTATTACTTTCATTGCTTTCGGCAATATTGTTACTACCATCAGCTTGATACAGTATGTAGTAGCTACCCCCGGCAATAGTTTTGCTAATCTGGATTGAAAATGTTTCGCTGCTATAACTTCCAGATGCAATACTGCTGGTGTATTCAGAATTCAATAAGATATCTTCATTGCTAAGAATTCCATCTTTGGATAAATAAAGCTTGGTGTAGCTATAACCAGCATTACCAGCACCTTGATTCTTCACTTGATAGCTGATTTGAATATTGCCACCCGTTGTCGCAGTAGTAGGATTGACTGCATTTTGGATTATTAAATCGGCTTTTTTAATGGCGATCGCTTTAGCAACAATATTATTACTTTCATTACTTTCGGCAATATCATTATTACCATCAGCTTGATATAGCAGGTAATAATTACCTGCTGCAATGCTATCGCTGATGTTGATTGTACTTGTTACGCCACTGTAAGCACCCGCAGCAATTGGACTAAAGAAGTCATAACCTAAGTAAGTATCATCATTGCTCAAGGTTGTATTTGTTGACAGATAAAACTTAGTTTGGTTATAGCCAGCACTACCAGCACCTTGATTTTTTACTTGATAGCTGACTTCAATGTTTTCACCCACTGTACCAACAGTGGCATTGATGGCATTTTGGATTATTAGATCGGCTTTTTTAATGGCGATCGCTTTAGCAACAATATTATTACTTTCATTACTTTCGGCAATATCGTTATCACCATCAGCTTGATATAGCAGATAATAATTACCTGTGGCAATGCTATCGCTAATGTTGATCGTACTTGTTACAGCATCGTAAGCACCCGCAGCAATTGGACTCATGAAGTCATAACCTAAGTAAATATCATCATTGCTTAAGGTTGTATTTATTGACAGATAAAACTTTGTTTCGTTATAGCCAGCACTACCAGCACCTTGATTTTTTACTTGATAGCTAACTTCAATGCTTTCACCCACCGACCCAACAGTAGGATTAATGGCATTTTGGATTATTAAATCGGCTTTTTTAATGGCGATCGCTTTAGCAACAATATTATTACTTTCATTACTTTCGGCAATATCGTTATCACCATCAGCTTGATATAGCAGGTAATAATTACCTGTAGCGATGCTATTACTGATGTTTAGTGTACTTGTTACGGCATCGGAAGCACCCGCAGAAATTGGGCTGAGGTAGTCAGAATCTAAGTAAATATCATCATTACTCAAGGTTGTATTTGTTGACAGATAAAACTTAGTTTCGCTATAGCCAGCACTACCAGTACCTTGATTTTTTACTTGATAGCTAACTTCAATGCTTCCACCCACCGACCCAACAGTGGGATTGATGGCATTTTGGATTATTAGATCGGCTTTTTTAATGGCGATCGCTTTAGCAACAATATTATTACTTTCATTACTTTCAGCAATATTGTTATTACCATCAGCTTGATATAGCAGGTAATAATTACCTGCGGCGGTGCTATTGCTTATATTGATTGTAGTTGTTGAGGCAGTATAAGCACCCGCAGCAATTGAGCTAAAAAAGTAGTCAGAATCTAAGTAAGTATCATCATTGCTTAAGGTTGTATTTGTTGAGAGATAAAACTTTGTTTCGTGATAGCTAGCACTACTACTAGTGCCTTGATTTTTCACTTGATAGCTAACTTCAATGCTTCCACCCACTGACCCAACAGTGGGATTGATGGCATTTTGGATTATTAGATCTGGTTGAATAGCAGCGACAACAGCACTTGAGGTTACCAGAGATATTGCCTGTGTAGTATTTTTATTATTTCCACTACTCTTAGCTAAGTCTTTATAGGTTTGATCTGTAGTGTAACTACTGCGATCGCTGGATCTAAAACTATTTACACTACTGCTAAAATAATTATTAGAATTATCAAATATATCAGGTACTTTTAAAGATAAATTACTAGTTTCTATACCAAGATTTTGTTTATTAGAATTACGCTCTTTAGTAAAATGCATCAGCAGTTTCACTCCATATATTCAACTAAATTTGCACTATATAACTGCTCAAATCCTTTTTGTTTAAGAACTTGAGCCGGAGAAATATTTTAGTATAAGACAGATACTACAAATATATTTGACTAGAAAATAACATAATTTAGTTAGTAATATCACAGTTTTGAATATTACAAAATTTATCTTTTACGCTAATTTATAAGTCATAACTTAATATAAATTTGTAATACTACATTTTTTGTTTATATTCAGATCTCCAAGCAAATTTAACCTTAGTTCGTCACTTTTAGAGGTTAGGAAATAATCGGGGAGAACTAGGGGAGAAAATTTATAACAAGCAACACAAAGTCTTTTTATGCCTCTGACTTTTCACGTCATGTGGAAAAATCCACGGAAAATCTAACTTCCAAACCAGGAATTCAAAGTCTCTCTCCTCGCAGGAGAGAGATTTAGAGAGAGGTTTTCCAGATACCGTGAAAAGTTAGTTTTATGCCTGGGTTTTACGGTTGGCTAATGTTCTAAACTATGCTTCAACTGCTATATAAAAAATCAAATTTAAAAGGCGAATGGAATTATGCTCCATTCGCCAAAGAGTACCCGAAAGCCACTCTTAAAATGTATATTTTTTATCTACCCACAAGCTTTAAGCTAGTCAAATATACTATATATTTGCTTGCTGCCGTTGATATAGCGACCAGTACAAACCTTTTTGTTGCAATAACTGTAAGTGAGTACCACGTTCAGCAATCACGCCTTGCTCTAACACTAAAATCAAATCGGCACGTTTGAGGGGAGCAAAGCGGTGAGCAATCAGAAACACAGTACGGTTAGCAGAAATTTTTTGCAGATTTTGTAGTACTTGTTGTTCGGTTTCACTATCCAAAGCGCTGGTAGCTTCATCCAAAACTAAAATCGGCGCTTGGGAAAGAAACAATCTTGCTAGGGCAATGCGTTGTCTCTGTCCGCCGGATAAAGCTGTGCCGCGTTCGCCGACATTGGTTTCGTAACCGTAGGGTAATTGACTGATGAAGTCGTGTGCTACGGCTAGCCTTGCTGCTTCTACCACTTGCTCTGCGCTAATATCAGGATTGCCGAGAGTGATATTTTCCAAAATAGAACCGTTAAATAAAAAGTCTTCTTGGAGAACTACACTAATTTGTTGCCGCAGTGATGCTAAGTCGGCACTTTTAATATCAAAACCATCTATCAGGATGCGTCCTGATTCAATTTGATAGAGGCGTTGTAATAATTTTGAAAGGGTGCTTTTACCAGAACCGCTACGTCCGACAATGCCAACAAATTGTCCTGGGTCGGCATTGAAAGATATTCCCCGCAGAACTGGTTCAAAGTTAGGTCGGTAGCGGAAAAATACTTGGTCGAAGCTGACTTGACCTTTCAGGGGTGGTAAAACTAACCCAGTTCCCGGTTCCGCTTCTGGAGAAACGTTGAGAATATCGCCAATGCGGTCTACAGAAAGTAAGACTTGTTGGAGGTTTTGCCACAATTGCACTAGGCGCAAAAGCGGGCCTGTGACTCTACCGGACAACATTTGAAAGGCGACAAGTTGTCCGACTGTGAGCTTTTGCTCGATGACTAATTTGGCTCCAAACCAGAGAATCAACATTGTGGAAAAATTGGTGAGAAAGTCACCAATATTGCTGCTAATGTTGGAGGTAGTAGAGGCTTTAAAACCTGTGCGGATGAAGCGAGCAAATAAGCCTTCCCAGCGATCGCGTGCTACTGGTTCGGCTGCATGGGCTTTAACTGAGTGTATGCCGGTGACTGTCTCGACTAAAAACGATTGGCTATCGGCAGAACGGTTAAAGGTTTCATTGAGCCAGTTACGCAGAATTGGTGTTGCAACTATTGTCAAGGTTGCAAACAGTGGCAATACCGCTAAGGCTACAAAGGTGAGGGGGATATTATAGTAAAACATCAATGCCAGGTACACCACAGCAAAGATGCTATCTAAAATTACAGTTAATGCTGTACCTGTAAGAAACTGGCGAATTTGTTCGAGTTCTTGGACTCGTGCTACTGTGTCTCCCACGCGTCGCGACTCAAAATAAGCCAAAGGCAAGCGCATCAAATGGCGAAACAGCTGTGCTGATAAACTTAAATCCAGACGACGGGCTGTGTGGGTAAAGATAAATAAGCGCAGAATGCCGAGTATGGACTCAAATATGGCGACAAATAATAGAGCGATCGCCATGACATCAAGAGTCGGCAAACTCTCCTGCACCATGACTTTATCAATGACAACTTGGGTAATCAGTGGTGTTGTTAAACCCAAAAGCTGCAAGGTAAAAGATGCTAGCAATACTTCCCCTAGCAATCCCTTATATTTCCAAACTGCTGGGGTAAACCAACTGAGGTTAAATTTTTCTTGCTGGGATATGAGTTCTACTTGCCAGAGTTGTCCGTCCCAAGATGCTTCAACTACTGACTGGGGCAAACTTTCACAAAGGCGATCGGGATTTAGAGGGTTAGCGATAATCAGGCGATCGCCTCTAACTCCATAGGCTACCACCCAGGAGGGACTCTGGGGTAAGTCGGAATTCCACAACAATAAAGCTGGAAATGATATTTGCCGCAAGTCAGCCCAACTCAGTTGTAAGCGCCGCAACACTAAGCCCATCTTTTCTGCTGCTTCCACAACATTTTTTGGGCGTTGTCCTCTGAGTTGGCGTTGCACCCATTCCAGTTGCACGGAATTTTCTAGTTGTTGCGCCACCATTGTTAAACATGCGGCAGCAGTGTTCCAACTACCAACAAAAGGATAATTGGGAACAATCGAATTGGCGGCTGGGAGTCCTTTTTGAGATTGGAGGGGGAGAGTTTCCTCGGAAGCTGGGGGTAGTGGAATTGTTGTCGGAGAAAAAGAAAATGTTTCCTTTTCTGTTTCCCTTTCCACTGGTAACGCTTGCCAAAATTCCTGAATTTGTGGGTGAGAAAATTCTGCCCACAGTGCTGTCTCCCAAGACAGTACTATTACTTCTTTACTAGCAGCTACAGCTTTAAAATCCGCAGACAGCTTTTGTAAATCGCCAAACCAATCTCCTGCTTCAAGGGCGGCGATGGGTTTGCCAACTCGTTCTTGAGATAGCCCGTTGGATGGGTTTCTCCCATCTCGCAAACGCACTTTACCAGCCACAATCAAGAATTGGTAACCGCCGATATCGCTTGACCAGATTTTATCTCCTAGACGATACTGACGGGCTTGGGATTCCTCTTGCAATCGGGATTGCTGTTCGGGAGTCAACCAACACAGCGGTGGTTGATTCCAAGGTAAAGAAGCCAGCACTTCTAATCGTAGAGATTCATTATCCAGAATTTTTAACTCACTTGTAATTTGACTGTCAGTTTTTGAATTTTCTCTGCTAGCCATTTCTCAAACAATTCATTTTGTAGTGCTTGCTTTAGTTGAGTATCTTCTAAAGAGGCTGGCAGAAATTGTTCTACTCGAAACAAACCATAAGGCCCTTCTCCTTGCAAAGAGGTTCCGCCAACCAGTTCTATTGGGCCTACCACTTGCCCAGGACTTGCTACATCAATAGCTGCCCGTAGTGTGTCAGGCAGACTTCCTCGGCTAATGAGTCCCATCATGCCATTCACAATTCGATCGTCTGCAAGTGAATACTCTCTAGCTAATTGCTCAAAGCTGCCTCCTTCTTCAATTTGGATTTGTAGTTCGTCTGCCAGTTCGCGATTATCAACGACAATCCGAGAAAGTACCACCCGATCTAAAACAATTTTGCGTTCAATAAAATATTCTGGAAGTTTTGGTTCGCTGACTACAGCTTTGAGTTTTTCTAGTTTGTAGCCAAAAGTAACCGATGCATGAAATGTTGTGTAATCTGTGTTATTCCTCTTTAACCATTCTTGAAAACTTTGGGGGTCAGTTAATTGATTGTTGAGTCGAAAATCAATAATCGCTTGCTCAGTTATAGCTGTGCCAATCTCGATATCGTCTCTGGTTCGGATTTCTCGATCGATTACGTACTGGCGGAGAATATCCCCAATGTACTGTCCCAATTTTCCAGAGACTTGCAGGTATTTTACTGCTTCCTCAATAGAAATAGTTTGGTCATCGACTATCAAAAATGGTAAAGATTCCATGAACTAATTATGTAAAAATGGTTAAACACTCATAGGGCTTTTAAATTAAATCATATAGAAATCATCTTGTCATTGATGGATTATTATGATAAAGATTTTATAAACTAATTACATGGAAATGGTCAAAAAAATATATTGTTAATTCAACAAGAGACGCTCTGAGGCTCAGATGTGGGAAATTAAGCGGAAATTCTCTGTGTACCTACGCTTTGTTGATAATATAATCTTTCATGATTAGTTATACGCTCTTGGAAAGGCAGAACAGGATTGAAAATATTAGCGATCGCCTCCAAGCCAGTCAAAGCAAATTTTATAAAAAACGCTGTATAAATTTCAGCAAAAAATTAGCTAAACCAGTAAAATCAACGAAAACATTTTCTGGGCTATTTCTTTGAAGTTGCCAATGCCCCATACTTCTCTGCGAGAGGCTGCGCCAACGACTACGCTCAGTACAAGTGCCCCATGCCCCACACCCAGGCAAATATTACAGCTGCGATCGCACCAATTAATGTATTAAAAATATTGACCACTTCATTGGTCAGCCAGGTATATTTTGATTGCAGTGTTGCTCCAATCACACTTTCTAAGTTAGTGGCGATAAATGCAGCCAGCACACACCAAGCGACGCCCAATATATCAATTAAACCAACTCCCCAACTAACAAGGGCGATCGCTACAGAACCCACAATACCAGCTAAAGTTCCCTCTAAGCTTACCGCTCCTTCGGTGCCGCGAGGCACTGGTTGAAGAGTGGTAATTAAGTAGGTGCTTTTACCGTATGCTTTACCAACTTCGCTGGCAGTGGTGTCAGCAAGCTTAGTACTGAAACTAGCTACATAACCTAATAATAATAGGGACTGGGGATTGGGGATTGGGGATTGGGGATTAGGTAAAATAACTCCCGAATTGAGTAGTCCTACTCCTAAGGCGCACAAGGCACCAGTTAAAGCGGAACCCCAGACGTTTTCTGGGCCTCTTGCACCAGAACGCTTTTCGGCGATTCCTTCGGCCTCCTTCTGGGCCATGCCAATGCGGGTAACGCCAGAACCAACTAAAAAATAGAACATTACGACTGCGTAACCTTGCCAGCCTAATGTTCCCCAAATTAGTATGGCTAGTAACCAGGCGTGGAATAATCCAGCTGGGGTCAGCAGCTTTTTAGGAGCGATCGCAGCTAAACCCAATAAAATTGTGTTTAATCCTACTCCCACCAGCCAGGGATTTAGATAATTAATTGAGGCTAACATCAGTAATTAATCAAGAGTAATTTTATCTGAATATCAACAGAATAACCAATTTGCGGCGCTTATTGCTTAATTTATGATATTTTTACAGACCAAGTAATATGTTTGTATTATTAAATGTATAGCATCGGCATCGCTCTTAGAGCTAGATATACAAATGCAGACAATGTTCTAGATATACAATGCAATTTTGACTAAAAAACATGGATTAAACAAAATGCAAAACTTTGCTTTGTTAAGATTCGCTCTTTATCTTGTGGGATAGGCATCTGTCCGAGTTTAAACAAGTAAAAAGCCGATGCTACAAGAAAAATATTGAAATTATACTCAGTGTGCCATCTCGATAGTACTACTATAAAGTATATCGATTAGTGTCAATTAAAACTGTGTTGTAATTGACCCAATTAAAACTTTACAGCATAGATTGTAGATAGCATCAACTATTACTTTTTTCCATAGAATTTATGAACCAAACTATATTCCATCTTGCTTTTCCGGTGACTGACATTGCCAAGACAAAAACATATTATGTAGATGGCTTGGGCTGTATTCCCGGTCGTGAAAACCGCCACGCTCTAATTCTCAATCTCCACGGTCATCAATTAGTAGCTCATGTTACCAAAGAAATTCTGACACCACAACAAACAATTTATCCCAGACACTTTGGACTAATTTTTACCCAAGAAAGCGACTGGGAGGGCTTACTAGAAAGGGCAAAAAAACAGCAGTTAATTTTTCGCGAAGAAAGTAAAAATCGCTTCGTCGGTTCTCCTCTTGAGCATCGTACTTTCTTTTTAGAAGATCCTTTTTATAATCTCATGGAATTTAAATATTATCGCTATCCAGAGGCAATTTTTGAAAGTTCAGAACATACGCAAATTGGGGATAGAACTTAATAATTCTCAATTTAGTTAATAGGCTGTGCCAATATTTGTGATATTGCTGCTAAAGTACTTAAGTTTGTCAGCATCCAGGAGTGTAAACCAACTCGCACAATCATTTCTTTTCCCACCAGCATTTGCGAACTTTTTGCTGGTACAATCATCAAATCGTAAGGTGTCCAGATAGATGTAAAGTGTAGCTGCTTTAACATATCAATATCAGAATTCAAATCCTGGAGAAAAAGGCTGTTGGGACGCATTTGTATGCAGCCAGGACGCTGAGAAGCATAAGCAAGCACAGTTCCATTATGCGGAGAAGAAATCGTAATGAACCGCTGTACGCGCTTAATTCCTCCTAACCGTTGGACATAGTAACGGCTGACAATTCCTCCCATGCTAAAGCCTACTAAATCTAGTGGTTGTTCGGGTGCAAAGTTAGCCGTAACATAATCGACTATCTGATTTGCCAATTTATCAAGACCCAAATCACCATTATTGGGCACTAAATTCAAGGCATATACAGACCAACCTTGTTGTATTAGGTACGCCCTCATTTTCCGGAAAACTATCTCTGTATCGCCAATCCCGTGTATTAATAAAACCGGATTGCGCTGCTGATTTATAATACTCATCGACAGAATTTGGCTGAATTATAAGGTTAAGTTTGACTCAATTTTAGGACTTACGCACTGTACAAATTAATCATGGTGTGAATTTACATAATATAGGTCGTTTCAGGCTTTTATTAATGATTATTCCATCGTAAATAGACCCTCGGTGTAGGGGCACAGCAGTGCTCATTGGTGTCAACTTAAGCTCAAACGCTTATTCCATAGGCATTTTACCCCACCCCCAACCCCTCCCCTTGCTAAGGGGAGGGGAGGTTTTGCGCCAGCAAAACCGGGGTGGGGTAACGCGGATCTTGATGGTAAGTGAGTAGAACTCGCTCATCACGTTTTCACTAGGGTTTCACGTTAAGTTGACACGTATGAGCAGTGCTGTGCCCTTACGACAAATGTGGTTTTTAAATCACCCATATTTGGTATTTCTTGTCAATGCGTAAGTCCTAAATTTTAGATTTGAGATTTTAGATTGGCCTTTATCTGAAATGGTAGCCTGCACGAACAGATTTTGAATTTTCAATTCCATTTTCCAAAATTCAAAATCAAAAAATATAGACACATACTGTTATACAAGCTGAAGTTGCTAGTTTTCGGATTCTCAAAAACATACTTAGCAAACGTTAAGATGCTTTGTAAGTGAGTTTATGCAATAAATTTAACTCAGTAAAGGCTCGGTCAGTTGGCTAATGATTTAACAAAGAAATGTTAATTTTTATTAAGCTAGCTTTCAGAATCTTGCTCTTAGTTACAGTAAAATTTAATAATTAGTTCTCGGTGTATATAGCTGGGAAGTGCTTGCAACGAAGCATTTATAGTGTAGTTTTACTACAATGTTAATTAAACACAAACCTATAGAGGTTGTCACCAGAATAGGGTGACGCAAAGCAGAAAATGTAACATATTGTCGTGATTTTTAACAATTGCGGTCAAATTTCAAATATAAAAGGCAGGAGTAAATTGTAATGAGTTTTATCAAAAATTTGATTTCAAGTATTCAGGGTTTGCTAGGCGGTATTCTGGGTTTCGTGACTGGCTTGTTACCTGGCAAGAAAAAAAGCAACGGCTACTTCTTAGAATTGGATGAGGCCAAGGATACTGCTAAAGAAGCAGCTAAAGAGGTAGCATCAACAGCGAAGAAAGCAGTGGAGACAGTTGCTTCAACTGCGAAAAAAGTAACGGAAACAATTACATCAGATGCACCAGCCGCATCCGAACCGGCTTCATTGAACGGAGCTAAAGCCGACACAACTAAAGCTAAGGCAAAATCGACTAAATCAATTAAAGAAGCAAAATCAGCGGATAAAAATCCGAAACCCGCTGATGTTGAGCTAGTCCAGACAGCTGAGGGTCTAAAAATTCAACCCGGCAACAATGAAAAAGCTGCGGCAGCTAAAGTCGTTAAAGAGCAGCCAACTGAAACCACCTTTGCGCCTAAGTATCTAGCTCCTTCAGCTAATGGCTCTAACGGTCGTCGCCGTCCAGGGGCAAACATGAGTTCTTACCTAGAACTAGCACGTCAGGTTAAAACCCCTGCTAATAATAAGTAGAGACGTTGAATTTTACGTCTCTACAAATTTGTTAAGCGTGAATACGCAAGGTTAAGACAACTTTAGCAGTTGTAGATGTGAGAACTATCCAAAGCAAGAGCGATCGCTTAATTTTCTCCACTACAGCTGCATCTTTTTGGGTTGATGCTTCTTCATCCAACATTATCCCCCCTACCCGACCATTTTTAACGGTGAACTCAAAGACGATTTCACCACTAAAGCCTGGGGGTAAATTTATTTGTTCTAAGTGTTGGGTTAAGTCAGTAATTGTCGCTTCATCCAAACCACTGACGCTGATAACTTCTAACTGCTTAGAAATCGGCGCTGGTACTTTTGGAGATGGCGGCGCTAATTCTTCTCGCTTTGTCCCCCGCCGCCTTTGTTTGAGAAACTCTGGAACACCTGCTGGGGCTGGCGCTGCTGCCATTGGGAATGTTATTTGACGCGCAACAGCACCAGCGGGAGGACTGCCAAATACTGCTTCGTAACTAACAGCTTCCGGCATTTCCACTGGCATCTGCATAGACACATATTCGCTTCCTGGTTCAACTCGCACGTCATCGCTAACAGCAACAAAAGCGGTGTATTGAGAAAGCAATTGATAAGTTAAAGCTGTTTCTGTAACTGCTTCTACACCAGCTTTGGTTTCATAACTCACCATTTGATTCATCAAGTCTTTAATACAAGCACGTCCCCATAACTGCGCTACAGCAATATTTCCTGTTTCCTCAAATGTGAGGTGAAACGTTTTTTCATAGTGCTTACCGCCCGCAGCAATGCCGGAAATTTGCAGATTACCGCTGGCTTTATCTTGTTTGCGACCAAACAAAACTAATGGTTGTTCGCTGAATAAATCAGGGGCTATCTTCGGGTAAATTACAGGTGATTCTGTGTCACCTTGCCAAGAAATTTGAATATTCGTAAGTACGGGATTGTTGATTTGTTTGTAGAACTTTTCGGCAACTTCTTGTGTGGGTTCATCATGACGAATAATTCTAGATATTCCCCGACCAATTTCGGCAATGCGATTCAATAAAAAACGGTTAACTGAACTACCAGCACCGAAACTATAAAGGCGATTTGCTGGTTGGAGGTGCTTTTGTACCTCTGCCAAGATCTCATTTTCATTGCCAATGTAGCCATCGGTTAGAAGCACAACAGAGCGCAATCTTCCGGCTGGTGTGGGGAAATTGATGGCTTTACGAATGCCACTGAGCATTTCTGTGCCGCCAGCAGCTTGTAAATTGTTAATGTAGGCGATCGCTTTGGTACGATTTTCGGCTGTATTCGGTAGAGGTTTCTTTGATAACTCCCTGACTCTATCGGAAAAATCGAGAATTGTAAAAGTATCATTGGGGTTCAACCCATTAATAAATTGTCGCATCATTTCTTGACACTTTTTTAAAGGATCGCCTGATTGCGAACCAGAAGTATCCACCAAAAAAACGACATCTTTGGGGACAATTTCATCAGTAGAGTATTCTAAAGCTGGAATTAAATATATGGCAAAATGTCCGCCGCGATCGTCAGCTTGGGTTAATACTGTAGATTGAGTTTCTTGACCGGAAACTTGATAGCGGAGAATTAAATCTTTGTTGGGAATTGTATCTTCTCCAGCTAATTGAATCCGCACAATTTGACCTGAACGTTCAATTTTTAATTGATGGGAAGGAGAACGCACTTGAGAAATTGGTAAACCTGCATCAATTTGCACTGTGACATTAATATCATGACGCGATCGCATTCCTTCTGGAAGTACAGGCGGTGTAATGCGAGAAGCATCAGGAACTCTATCTGTATCGCCACTATTATCTATGGTTGTTCCAGGAATATATCTCGGCCCCACCACCATCGGGAACACAAATTCGTAGTTTCCCGCTTCAAATTTTAAACTTTCAGTGTAACGAATTGTGACATCAATTTGTTCGCCAGGTTTGATGTTAGCCAGAGATTGGGTAAAGATGTTGTCTCGTTCTTGTTCTAGAAGTCCTGCGGTGCGTCCTTCTTGTTTTGCCTTCTCATAGATTTGTTGTGCTTCTTCACGTTTTTTAATATTACCTTTGATAGTGCGATCGCCTATTTTAATTTCCATGTCATCCACCGCCGCTTCATCAGGTAACGGAAAGATATACACTGCTTCTAAAGGCTGTGTGAAGGGATTTTCAAAGCTTTGGATAACCTCAACTCGTGACAAATTACCTGCAACTTTTGCTAATACTTCCGTATGCTTGAGGGGAAAAACTAGCTTTTCTCCTTGAGGGGATTGGACGTACAAACCCCCTAGCTGTTCGTTTTTAGCAGTTACTTTATTCATAGGTTTGATAACTTCTGTTGTATTGAACGTAAATCTAGACTAACTAAAGCAACAAGCAACTGTAACCTAACCACTCTTAGGAGTTTTGTTAGGATATGGGGGAGAAGTTGATAAATCCAACAATGACACCAATTACCCAACTCTTTGCACAAGCTGAAAATGACTGGAATTTAGCAAGCTTGTGTCAAGATCTCACCTCTGCCAAACAGCAAATTTCTGGTAAACCGAAACAACTTACACCATTGGAAATAAATTGCTTAAGGGGATTACTTTGCGGTTATAGCCCTACTGAAATAGCTGCTGCAATGAATCGCGAAGTTAGGGGTTTACGAGTTGATTTATCTAGAGGATTGTATCGCTATATCGAAGTACTAACTCAGCGACCTATTAATACCTTAAAAGACTGGAGAGAAGTTGCTGACTGGCTAGCAAAAGCTAACTATAAAATCAGTTTTTCTCATCATAATTCGCAAAATCATGACTCGTCACTTAAAATTGTTGATGTTTCTCTTGAAGGCTCTGTTAATTCCTGTGTAATTGATTTGAAAGTTCGTAATATTGGCGATCGCGTTGCTTTTTTAAAAAATGCTAAGTTTTTATTTCATGATGTATGGATGCTGAAAAGTTGGGTTTTACCTAAATTTGAAAGAAATAAGCAGCAAGCTTATGCACCAGCACCTGCTATGGCGATGCAGCGGAGTAGAACTGTTCCATCTAGCTGTGATTACCAAGTTTCTTTAGCTGCAACTTTAAATTTTGATGTTGCTTTACCACTTAATTTTTGTACAGCAAATTATTTAAATCCACAATCAAAAGTTGTTTATATTGAAAATATAAAAATTTCCCAGTGCGTAAGTTGTAATGATGTAGATAGGTTTACGTTTACTTTATTTTTGCCAGAAAATGAGCAACAACTTTCTAGTGATAGCCAGTTACCATATTTGATACGTACATCATATATTTATAATTTTAAAATAGAACTTATTTATGATGAAGATAATAAAAGTATTCAATCTTCTGATTTAATTATTCTGCTGGAACCAAAATATCCTGAAAATATAGAGACACGAGAATTTTTGACAGAATCTGATTCTAAAGTTTCCACGGAAATGAAAAAATGGAGTCAGGATAATCTAGAGTTACTAACGGCAATAGCCAAAATAAAAGGTGTTATGAGTTCATCATTAAATTCTTTAATAAAAATAGCGGTGCGTTAGCCTTATTGCACCCTTCTGCCCTCAGCATAGCTGCCTTCTTCACTTTTGAATTTTGAATTTTGAATTGTTAATGTGGGATGGGTGTCCTCACCCGTCCGGGCGGGCAGGATGCCCACCCCACAAGAGCTTACTAATGCACTATTTTCAGCTTGCCACGCCAGTACTTACCATTCCCCCTTTTCCCGACTTCTGCAAGAAGTCTAATCTTTAGAGTGAAGACCGAGACGTTCTATTAGCATAGGTAAATCTTTAGCAGAGACTTGGCGGTGATTGGTTTCTACAGCGTCAACCCAAGAGATGCTTTTTCCCATCGTTGAGGCAAAAAACGCCCTCGACCAGCCTTTAGCTTTTCTGGCTTTGCGAATAATCTCACCTGATGGCGATCGCAGTTGACGCAGATTTTTGGTTTGGCGGGTAATTCTGTTTTGGCTTTGCGGGTTGTTTAACCGTTGTTGTGCTTCTAACGGCAAATTGAACCGCCAGCGTGATATTAAAAGTTCTTGCCAAAATCCAGCCGGACGTTTGCCTTGCTTGTTCTCCAACCAATCTGGCCCAATTTCAAGTTCTATTTGCCATCCAGCTTTTTTCACAACATTCATATCAGTTGCAAAGTCGTCAGCTAAACAGCGACGCAGTTGGCGATCGCTTGCTGCTGCTGTAACTCGTTTTTCTCCATAGGCAATTTCTAACAGCGTTTTGCCAATCAAGCGGTTTTGTAATCCGGGTACAATTTGAAAAGTTAGCCAAATCAGGATTCTGGCAGCACCGACGTTTTGCTTACCAATACTAAAAAGCGTTTGTACGGTTTTCTTGGTGATGATGCCTGTATGGTAATAATATTCTGATTTGTTCAAAAAGTATCTTGCCCACTCGCCGGGTTTGACGGTAACAGTTAAACCGATCGGTTTGCAATGACTATTCTCTGCTTCAGCAAATTTGTGTTCGACAGAAACGTTCCAAATTTGCCAATCTCTTGTTGTAAACGCCGGAACTTTATCTGTATTGAACCAAGTAATTTCTGCCAACACTTGAGCAGGTTGTCTTACCAAACTATCTAGAATCTCTAATTTTTGTGATTTGCTCAAATCGCGGCGCTTTGATAAACCTGTATATTCAATCAACTGTTTATCATCGATCGCAAAAGCTTGATTACAAGGTTCGTGAAGCTGAAGTGCTTTAGCACAGTAAATTAGATGAATAGCACCTGCTCTTGGGTCAAATTCCTCAATGGTGGTAAGAGCAGCATCTATTGTTGATGCTTGCTTTTGTGGAGAAAAACTTTCATCGCTGATATAATACTCGATTTTGCCACTACGTCCTTTATTAACAGGTTTTTCGTAACTCAAAATCGAATCAGACTTAATTTTCCAGGATAAATCTGACTTTTGTGACAAAACTTCTGCCACACCTCGCAGTACCAACGTCAATGCTGCGAATGTTGTCCAGCCATCAGGAAATAAAGAACCCGCTTTGAACTTTGGTTTCTCGGTTGGAGATTTTTGCTCTTTAAGTAGTAGTTTCAGCAGGAAAATCGCAAAGCGATCGGACTGGATACTCTCAATCTGACGAAAATTATTCCAAGTGACGAGATGTGTTTCAACCTGCTGTTGAACCTCAGCAATTTGAGTTTTAACTTGATTTTTTGTTTCAAAAAGCTGTGTTTTAACCTGCTTTTTTACGTCAACTAAATTGACTTGACTTTTTTGTTCTAAGTTAACTAAGGAATCTGCGATCGCTTCTCTTGTTCGTTTTACTGTAACCTTTATCCGATTCCGTAATGCGTCAGATCAGCGTTCCATATTGATTGTGATTTCGATCTATTGAAAGTAATTTTTGATATTTGCTAGGTGCAGATTTTTGACACGCAAACTTTATTCTAAATATTTTTTGTACAGAGCGCAGGAGATAGTTTCATATTTTAACCTAAAAGATGATGGTGCGATCAGTTAATGCTTAATTATAAAACTTATAAATATAATTAATCAATAGTATTTACAAGCAGCAAGATGTAAGGTCTAAAAATTAGTATAACTATGATGAAAAACCTTGTATTCATCAAGGTTTTAGGATTTTACATTTGCTGCTAAAAACAGGTCACAAAATTGCTAGAAACAGGTCACACCTCTATATTAAAAAGTTAAATGCTTAAAGGTATTTCCGAATTTTTTACAATATGGATATACTAATCAACTCGTGCATTTTTAGTAGCTATATGTAAATTTTTAAATTTTTATGTATACTAAAAATGAAAGCCACAAGCTTTCTAAAAAAGGCACAATCAAGCTTTAATATTGATATGTTTACATGTCAATAATTCTTACGAATCATACTTATCTCTATCGTAAGAAAGAGTAGTAAGAATCCAAAGTCTTGATTTTTTACAAACTTTTGAACCTAATTATCGAAGGAGAATTTTATGAGCTTAGAAGATAAAATCAAAGCAACTGCCAAAAACATTGAAGGTAAAGCTAAAGAAATTACAGGTCAAGTAACTGACAATCCAGAGCTAGAAGCTGAAGGCAAGCTAAAACAAGCTGAGGCTAATGTTAGCCAGTCTGTTGAAAACACTAAAGATGAAGTTAAAAAACTGATTGACTAATCAAGCTTGCTGTCTCAAGAATCCAAAATTCAGAATTAACGATCGATTCAGACTTTTCATCGTTCTTAAAACTGTACCGCAGGATTTGTCGCTAACTTGTAGACTGTTAGTGCAATCGCAAGCATACTGATTTTTTTACTATTTTTGACGATGAATTTGATTGAAATCCAGCAATCCTCATAAATAAATATAATGTTTAGAGGATTGCTTTTTTCTTCTGTAGTCTTAATTAATTCAAATTTAATTTTGAAAAAAATTTTCTAGCTTCGATAGAGCTATGAATTAGCCATATTTACTCTGCTTTTGCTCGATAAGATAATAAGGAATAAAACAATGCCAAGATTGATAGGACAGCGGCGATCGCCTGCTGGTTTGTATGTGCTTTCTGCGATGGTTGTAGCGATCGCCGCAGCTGGAGTACTTGAATATAAAGGTGTTTTTGATTTAGAGAATCTGGTTCAACAAGTAAAAATTAAGCTGCAAACAAGTAGTTTATCTTCTAATTATCCAACAACTCGCTTATCTAAAATAGTGCTGAGTAATAAGTATTCATAATTGATTTGTGATTTACCTGCAAACAAACTTTAGGAACCAATACAGTTCAGTTAAGACTCGATCCTCCCTAACCCTCCTTAAAAAGGAGGGAACTAAGCCCCCCTTTCCAAGGGGGGTTGGGGGGATCTTCCGGAGCTAAATACCGTTAACTGAACCGTATTTATTTAGGAACTCAGCACTACCAAAGGAATTAAAGATATGCGTCGAGGAACTGATTTAATAGGAAAAATTGTTGTTGCTTACAATACCGGAGAACGAATTGAGCGGATTCAAGACTTGATTTTTGACCAACAGAGCGATCGACTTCTGGGACTGCTTGTGGATGATGGCGGCTTGTTTCGTAGTGCCCGTGTGATTCCATTTGCTCAAGTGCAAGCGATCGGTTTAAACGCTGTAATCGTACCTTCAAAAGCAGCAGTTGTCAAAATTAAGAAAGCGCCAGAAATCAGAGCTATTGTAAAACGCAACAACGTGCTTAAAGGAACCCGAATCTTGACTGTAAATGGACGCGATTTGGGAACAATGATTGACCTTTATTTTGACGAACAGACAGGAGTCGTTGAAGGATACGAAGTATCCGGCGGTTTGTTTGCTGATGCTTATTCTGGACGATGCTTTGTTCCTGCTACTAACACGCTCAAAATCGGAGAGAATTTTGCATTTGTACCCGTTGAAACAGCTGAACTCATGCAAGAACAAGTGGGAGGTTTTAAAGGAGCCATTCAAACAGCTAGCAATACAATACAAGACACCACAGCAGCAGCTAATCAAAAACTTCAAAGAGTAGGTGAGATTGCGACAGAGAAGTTGCAAGAAACAACGGAGGTTGTTAGCAGACAATTGCAAGATGCCAATCAAGCAGCAACAACATCGCTGACAAACGCAATTATCGATTCAACAGCGCAAAAAGCTTTTGTAGTTGGTCAAATTGCAGATAGAGATGTATTTGCCCCAGATGGTAGCGTGTTAGCGATCCGGGGACAAACAGTTACCAGATCGATTGCAGACGAGGCCGAACGTCTGGGTGTACTCCATCAGCTTTATCGAGCAACTGGAGGTGATGTTGCGGCCGAGTTAAATCGCAAAATTCAAGAAACTGTAGACACAACTAGCAATCAATTCCAGGAAACTGTAAAACAAACAACTGCGATCGCTGATGAAAAGTTGCGACTGACAGCTGGCAACACTGCCACCAAATTAATGAATGCAATTATCAATCCAGAAGAACAAAAGGCATTGGTAATTGATAGGGTGGTTGATTGCGATGTAATTTCCCCGAATGGAAGATTACTAATTGCTCAAGGACAGCCAATTACATTGGAGATTGCCGAACGAGCCGAGCATCAGGGAATACTCAACCAACTGTTCCAAGCCACAAAAGGCAGCTTAACAGCCGAGTTGAGTAACTCAACCAGCAATATTGTTGCTAGTTATTTAGTAGAACAAGCTTTGGGACGACGAGTGCATCAGTTAGTTCGGACTAATGATGGATTAGTTGTAGCTGCACCAGGACAAATTGTTACCCAACAAGTAATTGAGCGCAGCCGCAGTTACAAGCAAGAACGGGCGCTACTCAATGCTGTTGGCTTGACCTTCATTGACGCAGTTGGTTCTAGTGCCAATCGCACATTTTCGGATACAGGTGAATTGGTGGTTGATAGTGTTGTTCGCGTACAAGAGAATGTAACTAGCTTCGTGGCAATTCTTCAAAAAAGGTTTGAACAGGTACGCCAACAGGCAATTCAAACATTAGAAGAACACCGCATCAAAGATGCTTTAGGACGTACCGTGAATCGAATCATTTTAAACAAGGATGATAGCGTGATTTTAAGTCCAGGCGATATCATTACCCATCGTGCCATCGAACTTGCCCGGAAAGCTGATGTGCTAGATATCCTATTAAGCTCGGTGTATAAAAAGGAAGAACAACCTGCGATCGCTTTATTAAATCCATCAGCAAAAACTAAAGTCAAAGAGCGAGAACTTACAGTGTCATCGAGTTAATTATGCTTCAGATGCCTTTACTTTGTAGGCAGTGGTGGAGCGATCGCAACATTTTCCCCGTTCGCAATTAATTCGGTCGCTAACAGTTAGAACCAATATTTGGGATACGTTCTCTCGTGTGCCAAATTATTGAATACCACTGCACAGAGTACCAAAATTATCGAACCTTCTAAGGCAGGAGTTAAAAGAAATTGCCAGGATGGTTTCGTCATCATCACAACTAATGCAACTGCTCCTGAAGGAGGGTGTAAAGTTGCAGTAAGCTGCATCATACCAATGGCTGTAGCTACTGCCATTCCCATTGCCCAAGGTTCTGAACCGAAAAGATGCAGAATAGTCAGGCTAACTAATGCCGCCACAAGATTCCCACCAATTACATTCCGGGGTTGAGCTAAAGGACTGTCAGGTACACCAAAGATTAATACGCTAGTAGCGCCAAAGGGAGCCATCAACAAAGGAGAATTAGTTTTTACAGAAAGGTAAGCCGTTACTGCTATTCCAATAAAACTACCGCACCAACTCCAAAAGATGTGTCTGTGGTGGGGCCTATCCAAACAAGATGAACGCCTAGTTCCACGTATTTTAAAGCAGTAGTTTTTCCATTTCTCCTGAACATTTTGATAATTGAACCTCGCTAGATAGCTTGAAGAAATCCGCCCTTTGGGTAAATAACCTTTCATAATTTTCCAGAGCAACTACAACCAACAGTCCTCAACACAAAAAAATTCCTTGTATCTACTGCCTTAGCTAATCTTTGTCAAGAAATTAGCTAAAAAAGTACGTAAATTATGTCAATAGACAGAATTTTAAATTAGAATTATCAGCTAAAATTTTCATCTGGCAAACAGAATCTTTAAGCCATAAATCAGTATTTTTGTGAGTAAAAAATTCCAATTCATTGATTTAAAAACTTTGATTACTACAAAATATCATGATTCCATGACATTTAATTTCCAAAATATCCTTTGAACCCGACAAAGGAAATATAGAATTTATACAAATCAGTTATTATACCTATAAGTTTTATTTATATTTATATCTAGATTTGGGATTTAGCTTGTGAATTTCACTTTCCCAGGACTTACGCAAAAGATAACGAAAGTAGCGGTAATACCCTGCGGGTTCGCTCTTAGCGTTCTCGCAGAGTAGCCGCTGTGCGTCTACATGAATTACCGCAACGCTTGAATAAGGTTTTCAGTCACATATTGCGTAAGTCCTGTTTCCTTGAAATCAGCTGTAATTAGAGGCTATTTATAAAGTCAAAATAAAATTATTGTAGGGGAGCCAGTGCGTTGGGCGGGTTAAGAGACTTGTTCGCGAAGCGTCTCGCTCCAGAAGCAACTGGCGTTGTGTTAACGTGAGTTCGACGGCTCTAAAAACCCCACTTCCATTCCTCTCCCCCACAGGGAGAGAGGCTTTGAAACCCTAATTTTTTCCTTGGAAACTAAAAATATTTCTGCCCCTCTCCGCCTCGGAGAGGGGTTGGGGAGAGGTTCATCGAACTCACGTTGTGTTAGGCGCGTATTTTGAGATTACTTGTCACGAAAAATATGAGATGAGCGCCTAACGCACCGCTATATAAGACGGTGCGTTAGGCTAAAGCCATAACACACCCTACTTAAGATTTATTTTATAAATGATCTTTTAATCTACTTATTTAACAAATACTAATCCACTATATAAATGAAAAGCGGAGTCCCAATTAGTCTGTTCTCTACGAAATAGGTGAATGTGAGATTCAATTCGAGCCAACATTTCTGTCTGATCTAATGCTGTATCTGCAAAGGGTGTGAAATCTGACCAAGTTTTGACTTGAGGTAGTTGCTGCTCAATCCAATTTGATAAACTATTCCAATTAATTCTGATTGTATTTTGGCTAGCTTGAGGAATGATTTCTAAACCTTGGTGAAATTCATAGCCGTTATCATAAAGTCGCAAAATAGAACGTCTACCAGGTAGGTGTAGATCGCAAAAATGAGTATAGTCTTGTGTTTGAGTTTTCCGTTCTAGTTTCCCGCGAGCATCAACATCTACAACTTGTTCAAAAATGGGCAAAAGTCCTACTACTCTTGCTGTAACTTCTGACCAATCAAAAGTTAAAGAACCTAGTTGATTTGTTTGATTCGAGCAAACAACAGTAGCTTTTAATTGAGATTCTGAAAAATATTTGACTTGAAAAACTTGAATTTGTTGAATGGCGGTTATTGTTGTCCAAAAACAGGGAATACCAGCTTGCTGTAGCTGTTCCCCATAAAATTTTAGTTCTCCCACTTGTCCAGTGCGGTAAAATTTCCAGCCGCGACTCGGTAGCATTAGCCGTGCGCTGTAAGGATCTATTTGCATAATCTGGGCAAATTTTCGAGATGCTTCTGCTTTTAGTTCGTTATTAAGAGGTTCTAAGATTAGCAGGCCAAGTTCGGTGTTACTAGCTTCGGATGTTGCTTTTGCAATGGCCCGTTGTCTTTGTTCTTGCTCAATTTCTTGCAGTCGCCGCAAACCTTGTCGTGCTAGCGTCACTATTCTAGGATTCCTCGTATCTCGCAGCAGCTGTCGATAAATTTTTTCTGCATCTTCATACTTTCCAGATACTTCATGCAGCCTAGCGAGATAAAATTGCACCCAAGGATGTTCTGGCGATTCTTTTTGCAGCTGTTTGAGTAATTTAGCAGCTGTTTGATAGTCTTTATTGTCAAAGGCGATCGCAACTTGCTCAATCATGTTTCAATCCACACTAGAGAAACATCTCACGTCTGCGCGTGATCTATAACTCATTTATACTTCACAAGCTGCGGTAATCAAGGATAATGCTACTACTGGCGCTGTCACTGCTCTGAGGATACGACGACCAAGGGAAACAGGTTGAAATCCAACTGCGATCGCATTTTCAACTTCTTGTGTTGTCCATCCACCTTCTGGGCCTGTAGCAATAACAATTGTTTCTTGTCCTTTGTCATTTGTTATTTGTCCTTTGTCATTTGTTATTTGTCCTTTGTCATTTGTTATTTGTCCTTTGTCATTTGTCATTTGTCCTTTGTGGTGTAAGCAATCTTTTAAATGAGGAAAGTCACCACGAGCCACACAGATATATTGCTGGCTATTTGCCAATGACAAATGACAAGTGACTGATGACAAACCCGTGCTAAAAGCAACAGGTTCCAATATTGTCGGCACGAACGAACGTTCTGATTGCTCGGCGGCTTCTGCTGCGATGCGCCGCCAGCGTTCGAGTTTTTGGGGACTGGGATGAAGTAAAGTGCGATCGCTCAATACTGGTGCAATACAAGTTACTCCCAATTCCGTACAGCACCGCACGATTTCATCGAATCCATTACCTTTGGGTAACGCCACCATCAGCGTAATTGATACAGGTAATTCAGTTTCTACTGAGATGGATTCTAAAACCTGTGCTTGTTCCCCTGCTAGCTGTGCCAACCACGATTTTCCTTTACCGTCCATTGCAATAAAGCGATCGCCTTCACGCAAGCGCAACACCCGCCCTAAGTAATGTTGCTGTTCTTTGGTGAGCAAAATTTGCTGTTGCTGGAGTTGAGAAGGTGCGATCGCAATTCTTTGCAGTTGAGACATTTTTTTGAATAAATTACTCTGCTGTAGACATTTGCTGTCTAACCCAGCTACGGAAAGCACGAGTGGTTGCTATTTGTCCTATTTTCTTGCTTTCTTGGATAAATCGCGGAATTTCTGCCACTAACACAGGCGCAAAAGTTGGACTACTTTCACTCTGGAAATATTGCCCATTGTTAAGGGTGTAAATTCTCAACACAGTTCCGTTGTACCGCCAGAATTCTGGGACTCCCATTGCAGCATAAACGATTAACTTGTTTATTTTGGATCTTGAATATTCTACTTCTAATACCAAATCTGGTGGTGGGTCTATATTCAGGTCGATATTTTCTTTGTTGCGGACTAAGACTTCATTTTGAATATAGTAACTACTGTCCGGCTCGGCTGCTTGCTCCAAATCATCCCGCGTCATAGTCAACGAGCCAGCACTTTTAACTTCAAAACCAAATTCTTCGCACAACACAAGCACAAAACCCTCAATTAGACGGTTTGAGTTCTCATGTGGCATCAGCGGGGTCATAATTTCTACTATTCCGTTGTCATAAGCTAGCCTCTTATTTCTCTCACATCCCATATCTGCCAGCATCGCTTTGAAGGTTTGCCAGCTGATGTTTTGCAGCACATCCCTAGTTTCTGCGAATTTTGCTGTAGCGACCATAGTTCAATTTTCTTGTGGATGTGTTACCTAAGGGAACTGCAAGAAATAAATTATCTAATATTGTGGGGTGGGCATCTTGCCATTGGTGTCAACTTAAGTTAAATGGCTTAACTGTCGGCTTCCTCGCCCGCCTAGAACTAAAGTTCAAGGCTAATAGCTGAAGTCTACTGAAGTAGACTCAAAAATTTTGGGTATATTTAGTCATCTTTAGATGACTTTTGCTATTAGCAAGGAACTTCAGTTCCTTGCGGGACAGCAGTTTTACGTTAAGTTGACAGCAATGGCATCTTGCCCGCCCAGTTTATATGGCGGGCGAGACGCCCACCCCACAAGAGTTAATTGGATATTTTTTTATTTGTCAGCCCCTAACTATAATATTAGGACTTACGCAAGAGAGACACAGATGTATTTATCTGCGCCTCTGTTTGATTTCATTTTCAATTTTCCAGCTTACGAAAGACTCTGGAAGTAAACTTCTAAGGCTTCAGTTACCAACTGAGTCATTGGCTTACCTTGGCTTTCGGATACATCTTTCAACTTGCCGTAGATCTCAGCTTTTAGATTTACGCGGTGGCGTGATTTGTTGGCACCATTAAATGTGCCAGGTTCGTAGGTGGCGCTAAATTCGCGGATGGCATCAAAACCAACGCGATCGCAAAAATCACCAAAGCTTTCTTTCGATTTCTTTGATTTCTTAAAGAAGACAAAAATTGGCTCTAGGACACTTTCTAAGTCGTTATGGTGCAGCTTCTCCACGTAAGGTTGTGCCAGTCGTGTCTGATTTGGCGTACCCCCTAGCCACAATTGGTAACTTTCTGGGGCGCTACCCACTAAGCCTAATTCCGCCATGTAGGGACGAGCGCAGCCGTTAGGACAGCCTGTCATCCTTACCACAAAATGTTCTTTTTGTAAACCTAATTTATTCAACAGGACGCGAATTCGTTCCAAAATTCCTGGTATTGCGCGTTCTGATTCGGTAATTGCCAAGCCGCAGGTAGGCAAAGCAGGGCAAGCCATTGAATAGCGTTCTAAAGGTTCGATTTTACCAGGGTCAGAAACGATACCGTGACGGCTGAGAATTTCGTCGATAGTTTCTTTGTTACCTGGTTCGATATCGTAAAAAATCAAATTTTGGTGGGGTGTCAGGCGGATGGGCAAGTTAAACTGCTTGACAATTTCCCGTAAAGCGGTTTTGAGTTGAAACGCACCTTCATCTTTGATGCGACCATTGTCAATGGAAATTCCTAAGAATAGCTTGCCATCGCCTTGTTCGTTCCAGCCGAGGAAGTCATGATATTTCCACTCTGGTAGTGATTTCAAGGGTGTAAGTGGTTTGCCAAAGTATTCTTCAACTTGGGTACGGAATTTTTCTAAACCCCAATCGTTGATTAAATATTTTAATCTGGCGTGACGGCGGTCAGTGCGATCGCCATAATCTCTTTGGGTGGCTACAATCGCTTTTACTATGTCGTAAACGTCTTGTTTGGCTACATAGCAAATTGGATCTGCTAACCTAGCGAAAGTTTCTTCTTTGTTGTGCGTTCTGCCTAAGCCACCGCCAGCAAAGATATTAAATCCTTCTAATTCTCCCTTCTTATTGGTAATTACCACTAAAGTCAGGTCTTGAGAATATAAGTCAACCGAATTATCTCCCGGTACAGTCACGCAAACTTTGAATTTACGGGGCATGTAGTGAGTGCCGTAAATCGGTTCTTGATTGTCATGAATAATTGTGCCATTGCCATTGCGCGATCGTGCTGCCGTCACCTCTGGATTTTCTTGGGCGCTAATTGCCTTTTCGCCATCTAACCAAATTTCGTAATAAGCGCCTGTTTGTGGGGTAAGCAAATCAGCAACATTCTGGGCATATTCCCAAGCATACTGGTACTCTGGGCGATTTTTAAACGGCGCTGGAGGAGCCATCACGTTGCGGTTAACGTCGCCGCAAGCCGCCAAAGTCGAACCCAGATTATTGACAATGGTCGCAATTGCTGTTCTAAGATTCTTCTTTAAAATTCCGTGCAGTTGGAAACCTTGACGGGTGGTGGCTCGTAATGTGTGGTTACCATACTCATCAGCGAGTTTATCTAAAGCCAGATACAGCTGCGGCGGCACCAAACCACCGGGATTTTTCGTCCGCAGCATAAACTGGTAATCTTTCTCCTGTCCCTTAGTGCGGTTGTCGCGGTTATCCTGTTGATAAGAGCCGTGAAACTTCAACAGTTGCACAGCATTTTCACTAAAATGAGTAGTATCTTCAAGAATCTCAGTTGCTACAGGTTCGCGCAAAAAATTGCTATTTTCTTTAATTACTTCTACTTTAGAAGGCTTACGGCTAGCGACGGGGGAAGGAGCAGAGTTAACCATTAGACTTGTATAGTATTCTCAATAAAGCATTCGTGGACGCCGAATTCCAAGATATTTAGTATCTTTTCGGCTAAATTATCCCCGGTAATCCGGCCGGAATAATGAGGAATATTTTGATTTTAACACGGCAAAAGTCGGCTTTATCAGCGATCTAACACTTAACAAAACCTACTCTTGATGCAAAGTGCTGAGTAAAGTATAGAGTGATTGAATACTCTTTAGTTCAGCTTGATGATTAAAATTAATCAATTCAACGAAAAAAGAGTTTTTTCTCGGTAATTATAACGGTTTTGAGTTTACCTGAAGTAAGCCCAATAAGTAGGGTAGCACAGCTGTGCTACCCTATTCTCAACATTTATCCTACCTGAGTTGATAGTGATGAAGTTTTTTTCACTCAGCCATAAATTGCAGCTAAGGTTTGCTTAAATATGAACTTTAATGACTGAGGAATGTTTTGCTGAGTTTTTATTTGAAGCTATAGCCAATACCAGCGTTGATGGTAACAGCAGGTGTATCGCTATTTTGATAAGCATTAATTCCTACTTTAGTATTAGTATAGACGAGGAAATTTTTAGCAACTTCCGATTCAACACCAGCGCCTAATACTACGGCATCTTTGTTACCTATAGGAGTTGCTGAACCATCTTTTTCTACAAAAGAATAACCACCTGTTAAATAGGCATTAGTTCTATTTGCAATTGGCACATCTACAGAAACTTCTGGAATAATCGCACTAGTTTGATCGCTCCAAAGAACATTTCCGCGTGCAGAAAATGGTGTATTTCCTAATTTCAGGCGACCTGTGACATTACCACCAAATGTGGCATCATCGTTAGTTCCTTGCCCGCCGCTAGTAACGCCAGCTGCAATACCAGCGCCAACATAACTAGCATCAGTACCCTTTTTGGTTTGGGCAGAAGCTTGACTAGGTGATAGAAGAACAGGAGCAATTACTAAAGAAGATAATGCAGAAATTGTCAGAATAGACTTGAGTAAGCTTTTCATAATTGTGACCAAATTTTGTATTTTTTACTGTTATATTCCCAGTCGAAAGCTTAGTAAAAATGTTCCAGATCGTTTTGGAATTTTCTTAAGTAGCTGTTGCGATCTCTGTACCAGATTTAAGAACAATTAGATGAATATTTTTCTAGAAAATGTTATAATTACACTTAATTTTTCGACGATTCCCAATTTTCTATCTAAAAAGCAGACGCTTTTAAAAGTGGCATAGTTAGGGGAACTAAAAATTAGCTGCAATCTAGTTGAACAACAGCCACTCAACTGATTTTTTCTGTTGCGTTTCACATCGGGTGAAAAAGTAGCGTGTAGCATCTGTGGCAACAAGCTAGAGAGTAAATCTATAAAGTTAATTTTTAGCAATTATTGGAGATTGAATAATGCTAACCGCTGCAAAAACGTTGTCTGGTTTGATGGGTTTATGTGTCGGTGATGCATTGGGTGTGCCAGTGGAGTTTACTAGCCGTGCAGAACGAATCAAATCTCCAGTGACAACTATGTTGGGTTATGGCACATGGAATCAACCGCCGGGAACTTGGTCAGATGACAGTTCTTTGAGCTTTTGCTTGGCAGAAAGTCTTTGTAGGGGGTATTTCCTAGAAGCCATAGCTAATTCCTTCTGGCGCTGGTACAAGGAAGCTTACTGGACTCCTCGTGGCGATGTCTTTGATATCGGTCAAACGACTCATACAGCACTGATGCGTTTGAAACAGGGAGTTGTACCCCATCAGGCGGGTGGCAAAGTTGAAAATAGTAATGGCAATGGTTCCTTGATGAGAATCTTGCCGATGGCTTATTGTCACAGAAGCTTAACTTTAAGCGAATTGATAGCGCGGGTGCATGATGTTTCAGCAATTACCCATGCCCATGCGCGATCGCAAATGGCCTGCGGCATATATATTAGTATTGCAGTATCCTTACTCGAAGGCGCTGACCTCCAAACTGCTTATCTCCAAGGATTACAAGATATCCAGCCAATTTATTCTGCGCGGGAATTTTTGTTAGAAAAGCCGCATTTTGGCAGAGTTTTCAGTGGTGAGATTGCCAAATTACCAGTAGAAGAGATTAATTCTGGCGGCTACGTGATTGATACCTTAGAGTCATCCCTATGGTGTTTGTTAAATAGCTCATCTTATTCTGAGGCGGTACTCAAAGCTGTTAACTTAGGCGGAGATACGGATACTACCGCCGCCGTCACCGGAGGGTTAGCGGGAATTTACTACGGCGTGGAAAATATTCCCCAACAATGGATAAATCAAATTGCCCGCAAACAGGACATTATCTACTTGGCAGAACGTTTTGCCAGGGCTGTTTACGCTTAAAGTTAAGAGTTAGGAGTTAAGAATTAAGAGTTAGGAGTTAAGAGTGAGGAGTTAGGAGTTAAGAGTTATAAATTACGTCTGATGTGAATTATCCAAATCAACGAAATATCAAGGATTGTGCGCCCTGTAGAGACGTTGCAGTGCAACGTTTCTACAACGATAAATCAGGGGTTTTAGCGTCTAATCCACATAATGCGTAAATTATGAAATTTTTAACTCCTCACTCCTCACTCCTCACTCCTCACTTTTAAACCGTAGACAAAGAGTAGACTTGACCATCAATTAACAATCGGGTGATTCCCTTGGCTTGGAGATGAGTACGAGCCTTATGCAGCATTTTACTATCGGGGACTTTAATCACGCGATCGCGTTTGGTAGAGAAACGCTTGGCTACCCGATGATTATCAAACACTGGTAAAGTTCTTTGCTGGGTTTCCAGGTTGGGAATTTGCCCCAAGTCACCAAAGTCCTTGAGAGGTCGCGTAATTAATTCTGAGGAACGGTCAATTACCAAATAGCAGGTTTTCGGCAAATGTGCTGCCGATAGTGGTAAAACTTCAACTGATGCTTCACCTGGTCTGCGTCTTGTAACTAGGGGTGTTAACTCATCAAAGTCATCTTCCTCTAAGTCATCCTCCTCCTCAAAGTCATCATCTTCTAAATCGTCATCTTCTAAATCATCCAAATCTTCTGACTCGTCTAGCAAGTCTTCTCCCAGCATCTGTGCTATGACAGTTACCTCTGGACGTTCATCCTTGAGTATGGGGCTGGGGATACTGGCTATTTCCAAGGGTTTTGGTTGTGGAGTTTCTGATTTTTCTGTAACTCTTAGCTTCGGTTTTTCTGTGGCTGAGGTGCGTCGCCGTACCCTTCTAGCAGCAGTTGACTCGTCAGTATCTTCCGAGTCGGTTTCTTCCTCTACTACCTCTACTACACGACGTAGCTGTGGTGGTTCAACTTCTACCACTTTCGGCTGGGTGTCGCTAGGTGGAACTTCGATTTCTGGCTGTGGTTGAGTTATCAGCAGTGGTAACTGCTCATAGTTTACCTGTGCCCTACCCTCAGGAGTTCTGGCAGCCCGCTTTAAAGAAACTAAGTATTCATACTCATCTTCTGGCAAAGTACTTTTAAGCAAACGACTAATCGTCGAGTTACTTACATCGTAGCGTTCTGCCAAAGTAGAGGTTGTTTCGGCACTTTCTCGATACAACTTGAGAATTTCTTGTTTGTCAGAGTCTGTTAGTTTTCTCACGGTAGATACCAAAAATCTTTGCTAAGCTCGTTTTCGTGTGCTGGTACGCCGCGTTCGTCTTAGTGATGCGTCATATTCTAGGGCTGCGCCCATACCAAATAACACTCCACTAAATACCCAAAACACTTCTAATATCTCTCCACTTTGATAGTTGGGGCCTTGGGCGTATTTAAACCACATATCTGCAATGTAGAGCGAAAAGGCCGCTGCGGCAATCATTCGCCAAGACTGGGAAACTCTTCCTCCCCAAAAGGCTAACAGTAGAGTGGTAGCAATAATTAACAGAACTACGTCGCTAACTACGTAAAACCAATTCAAAATAGCGACCAAAAGTTCTGACGATGTTTCCTGTTGCATAGAAATCCACCATGCCAACAAACTACCGAATACAGCAATTGCTAACACAATTAGCCACTGCCATTTTTCCAGATTTATTCGCCTGGAAGCCACAGCTAAAATCATGCCTGCGCCTAGTAACAGATAACTCAATACAAAAAATATATCGCCTAAAGACACATCCGGTTCTTCTTTTAAAACTATTTCGGTATAGCCGAAAATTATCCCTCCAATGAAATAGGAAAGCATACCTAAGCCTATAGAGAGCCAAACATTCCGACCACTGACGATTTGCGGACTAAGCCAGTTTCTCAAGCATAAGATACCGGCGCCCAAATAAGCTAAGGCTTCAAAAATATTTGTGCCAATCACATACCACTCGGCTCGGCTTTCTATGCCATCGGCTCCGGGAATTTTGGCACTGAACAACAAAAAGTATAACAGTGCCAGCACGCCCCAACCAATATTGGCCAAAACAATGTTCTGAGTGTTGAAAATAGATTTAGAAACCAAGGAATTGTCGTAAGAGTTATTCATAGGGCTTGACTATGTAGATGCACTCTGGCAGTATTTTGAGTTAAAGGATTGTATAGCTAGCAGTGTGTCTGCCAAATAAGACACAATCGGACACCAATAGCAAGTGCCGACAGTAGGAACTTTTGAAAAAAATTTCCAGACTACTGCCATAGTTTACCCAGTGCTGATTGATTTAGCCAAGAGAGAAATAGCGATCGCTCGGCTTCTGGCATATCTTCTAACTTATAAATCACTTGTTTGGTAAAATTGGCATTGCCAAAATAGGACTTGCCTAATCGATGTAGTTCTTGCAAAAGGATAACGACGTGATTTTCTTGCCAAGGAGGTAGTTTGGCTCCAAGCAAAGGATTGTTAGATACCAAAGATTTAACTGTTTCTGGAGGAGATGCTTGGGGAAATTGCTTTTGCTGAAATACCTCCGCAATATCTTTCTCAAATAATGCAGCTTGCCTAGCACCCAAAAACTCTTCAATGTCGATATAAACACCCTGCAACAGTAAAATAGTGGCTTGGATTAAAATTCCTGTCTTGCCCTGACTACCACCTGTGTCATTACCCAACTGTTCTAAACGGATTTTCCCCCAAACGCTGAAACGTTCCGGTTCTTCCAGTAAGACACAGGCTTTACCCCGGTTATCCGTTAATTCTCTCCATAAGGCTCTAGCTTCTTCTTCTTGACTAGCTTTGAAGACACTAATCAAGCGAAAAGTCTGCCCTTGATAATCTAGGATCGGCACCTGCTGATCCTTTTTTGGGTGCTGAATGCTTGATATTTCAACATCCTGCCGTTTGAGAATAAACATGGCACGCTACAATAACTCCTCACAGGGGCATTCTTAATATGGAATATATAATGGCATTTGGCAGCATCGCCAAGGCTAAAATTACCTAGCGTGTTATAAAAATGGGCAAAGCCGATCGCTTCGCTCGATATTTCATTAGACTAAGCTGCCTAGAAGGACTCGGCCTGGGGTAAGTAACCCCTTGACAAGACAATATATCTAACCAATACGCCATCTGCTTCGTTTTTAATGTAGATTGATAACTAGCGACTTGGATCTTAGCCTTGCTAGCGAGAAATCTGCAATTTTTGATTGCTTCTGAGTCGAGAAAAACGATATAATGTTTTAGATGACTCTTTTGGGAGCCAGCAGATTATTTTGGGCGCGTAGCTCAGTGGATAGAGCAATTGCCTTCTAAGCAATCGGTCGCAGGTTCGAGTCCTGCCGCGCTCGTTTTAATTTAATAAATCGACTACACGAACTGCGTCCACGTAGAGTCTCGGACAGAAGAATGCAAAAGAAGAAATAAGTTAAGAATTATTGAGTGCAAGTTACACGGAATTTGTATTAAGTAAATTTAAAGCAGTTTGAGGATTATTAATTGCGATCGCACTGATAACTTGACGCCATTTATCTTGTAATGACAAGGTAAAAGTTTCTTCAAGAGAAACTTGATTCAATAAGGAAAGTGCTGTTTGAAAAATTGTTGAATCAGCTGGTAAACTTTTCGACCTTAACCCTTGAAGCGTGACATCTAACCAGACAGATATAAGTTCCGGCCAATTACTTTGCTCTATCACTTGGAGTGCAATATCTTCCATTCTTAACGCACCCCATACACAAAGAGACTCTACAGCCAGTTTAGAATCGCGTTGTTCTAGAGCATTTTGCCATAATTTTTGAGCGTGATTTTGAAAGCGATTAGCAAGAAATTTATATGCTTCTTCGACTTGATGGGAAATTGTAACTTTATAAACTGATTCGCCTCTTGGCAGATAGTCACCACGATAAGATAGCCAGTTATGAGAGCCGCAAAGATGGATTTTTTGATCGACTATTACTTCTTTGACATGGGAATCTCCCAACCAAAAAACCTGTACACATGGTAATCCATCAGGTGTTTTTATTGCTCGAAGTTTTTCTTCTACTTCTGGTGGTATTGGTTTATCTTCATCTTCTTGTCGCCGCGCAATTCCATGTCCAATCAAAATCCAAACTCCCCGATCGGCTAATTTTTGTAACAAAGCCAGAAATTTTTCATTTACAACTGCTTGGTTCACCCAAGGAGAATAGATGATAACCTGATTTTTAGCCGAATTTAAAACATCTATAAAAGCTTGAGCAATTTGCCCATCACGTAGCTGTATAGCTTCACCTACCACTGTAGAAGTATCTACTTTTTTACTGGTTTTTATAGCATTTTCTAAAGCTTTTTGACGAATTTTTTCCAGCCTAGCTTCTACTTCAGTATTCTTCTGCTTAAGAATCACTTCACGTTCAAAATTGATGGCTTCATTCGACAATTTACATAATTCTTGTAAAGAGATTTTACCCTCATTATGTAGTATTTGCAATTTGTGTGATGCTATCTCTAAAATTTGCTTTCCGCTTCTTATTTGAATGGTCAACTTATCTTCAATAGCATCAAATATGACGAAAAGCGATATTTTTTGCCAAATTGTTTGAATCGAAGCTCCTACCTTAAATGAAGTGACTATTTTTCCCTCTTCTGGCACATGAAGTGCTAAACCTGAATCCTGAATACTTTTTTGTATTTCTTCAAGTGGTAACACAGAAATATCAGTAATTGTATTATCAATACTTATAAAATCTGCTAAGTCAGGGAGATTTATTACTGTTTCGTTTAAAGATTCAGATTGAAAAGTTATCTTGTCGCTTAAAGGGTCTGTAATAGCATTAAGCTGTACAGGATATGGGGGCTGTGGTACAGACCCTTTTTCATAAAATGAGCGACCTTCGAGAGTAATTGTTAGTGGCGATGTTGCTGATAGAGTTTGTAATGAGCGAAGAGTTGCAGTAGTACTGCGGATAAATACAGAATCAAGCCCAAGTACATAGGCTAATTCATCTTCTGTTGGCGGATGTTGAAATTCAATTGCAGCGCGGATGATAAATTCTTCGAGTACGTTAAATGGACGGGGTTCTTTGATGTTTATTTCTACAGGAGTTTGACCCAAGCTATAGCGAAATTGACGCGCTGCTAAAACTGATAAACTAGAACTTTGCGCTTCAATTTCGTCTACCAAATTTTTAAGATTATCATCAATAGGTTTAGCATAAGAGTCGAGAAACATCAATGAAACCTCCATGTAGACGCACTATATTTGAAACATTGGAGTACATACTCCCGATTTTTCCAGGCTGCTGAGTAAATAGTGAATGACAACCCACAATTACTAGTAGTTCTTTAGCGCGGGAAAATGCAACGTTAACCCGTTCTGGCTTCTTGGCAAATCCCACATCTTTTTTACTATTATTACGAACCATACTAACAATCACAATAGGCCGTTCCATACCTTGGAATCGGTCTACTGTACCAGTGGTGATTTGCAGCGAGGGAAAATTTTTAGATTGCAGGCGTTCATCAATTTTTCTGAGTTGAGCGCCATAAAATGTAATCACGGCGATTTCTTTTTTTGCTTCTCCATTGGCAACTCTAGAGGCCCAAGTACTTTCAAATTGCTTGCACAAATTTTCTATCGCATCAATTTCTGAAGTATTAAAGAATGAAGTTCGTTCATCTTTCTCTTTAAACTCATTTACTCTAGGCGTATTTACCCAGATAAGATGCTTATCTGGTTGAATTATCTCACCTGCCAAATTATGTGCGCGTTTTATGTCAGGTTCTAAAATGCCACATTCTAGGTTGCCATCATAAAACTGATTGATTGCTCCCATAATTATGGGATGCATTCGATATTGAAAATTTAACATTTTTTTGATGCTATTATCAGCAGTTTCAAACTGAATTTTGAACAGTGACTCTTGCAATAATTCTAGTTCTGTATTTGTGCTGCCAATCTCTTGAGAAACTTCCTCTAAAGTCTTCGTGTTGAGCATGGGTGGTAATTGTCGATGGTCGCCTACCATGACCAACTTTTTGCCTTTTAAGGCCGGGATTAATAATTCCGGAGGAGTACATTTACTAACTTCATCAATAATGACGACATCAAAGTATTTGAATTCTTGTGAAAAATTATAATTTGCAGCTTGGACACAGGTGATACCGACGACGTTGGCATTATCTAAATATATACGCCTTAAATCGTCTCGACTATCTTCTGTTGGCTTTATTAATTTATTTATCCAAGATTGGATAAAGTGCTGATATCGATTGAGATAATTTTCTTGTTGTTGTAGTTGTTGTTGCCAAGATTCAAATTGATTATTGATGGCGCGTAAAAATTCCAGATTCAACAAGTCTGTAGAATCAACTTCAGGCTTGAATTTACCAGGAATAGCTTCCCAAATTGACTGCCACCAAGTTCGCTCTGTTGAGATATATTCTAATTGCTGCTGTGAAGACTCAACAATTTTCTGTATTTGGCTTTGAGTTTCTATAAATTTGGTTTTGTAAGTCTCAGTTGTTGTCTGCAAGCTGAAAATACCAACTATTAGCAGGTTTTTGATAGTTGAAAGTGTAGTAAAAGGATTGATTAATGAAATCAAACTATCAAGTTGCTTGAGCCGATTTTCACAGTTCCGTATTTTTGCTGTAAATTGTGGGGATTCCGTGAGAATATTTGAGGAATTTTTGAGATATTGTTGCACTAAAACTCTTAATTCATTGGGTAAGTGTGGAAAGGATGACAGTTCTTGTGAAAGTGCGATCGCTCTTTTTAACTTGAAGTCAGCTTCACTGCAAAAAGTTCCTAACTGCTCTTGATTAGCAGATATTTGCTTCTGGGCATTAGCCACCAACTTAATTTGTTCATTTAATTGTTTTTCAAGTTGCTTTTGCTCTTGTTCTGTCTGAACCTGTAGTTGGTCGAGCCATGTACGCGCACTTGTAACGATGCCTTCAACCACCTCTGCTGTAATCTGAGAAATTGCCAATTCCTTGTCAATAGGTTGAACTGTCTGGCGTATAACTTGAGCTTGTCTCCTAATAGCTTCAAGCGTTATCGCAGCAGTATAACGGCGGCTATATGGACGTAACTTTTGAGCTATGGAATCCAAATTTTTCTGATTGACAGCGATCGCAAGCACCCATTCAATAATCCAACCCCAAACCCCCACGGGTTTTTCAATCTCATCAATGCTATTTTGTGCTAATCGCTTAAGCTTTATTAGAGATTCTACAGGGTCTAACTCTTTAGTTATATTTAGCTTGGTAACATCAGCTTCACTAATTGAGCGATTACCTAATAGATTCCGTCCCCGCACGAGTAAATCTTTGATTTCACGAACCTGAGTAGAAACTCTATCCCATTGTCGATATTTTTGAATTAATTCATTGGCTTTCAACTGACACTGCTCAAGACTCTCTTGCCAAGGTAGAGCCTGATTTACCATCGTCAAGTTTGGTAATTTTGAAGGTAAATAAATTAAGTCAACTGTAAAGTTTTGCCTTTTTTGTAAGCATTGTGCCAATATATTAGCGATTTCTAGATGAGCTTGAGGTAACCATTTCTCAAGATCACTTTTTATCAAATTATCTTCAGATGTACGGTTTTGTAGATTCCTAATTCTTTGCTGTAAACTTTGCTGACTGCCAAGCAATTGTTCGTGATTTGATTTCAGGCAAACAAAAGAATCCGAATTTTGTTTGTAAGTCTGTGCTGCTGACTTAGCTTCGGTCATAGCTGTAGCTGTGTCACTGGCATAGCCTAATGCTGTACGAACTTCAGTAATCCAAAAAGCTACAGTCTTCTGCAACCAACCAGCTAAACCAAATAAGTCGTAATTTGGATGAACCATACCAAGTTCAGAAGCCAAATTAATTGCTAACCGAAGATTTGCAGCAAAGTTTCGCACGGAAGCTTCTGTAGATGTGTATTTCTTCAGACCTGCCCACAAATTAAGAAATGCTGGGTCTTGCCAGTCTACAGAAGGCGCTTGATTGAGTAACTCCTCCAAAGCAGTTTTTAAAGATTCGACCTCGGCGAGTTGAGATGCAGCTTGATTGTATTCATTTTTTTGAGCTGTACAAGCTGACTCTAAATTCGCTTTGCATTTCTGTAATAAATTCTGTTCTTCCTTAAATACCTCTTCTACTTTTAAATATGCTGTGAATCGTTGTGATGCTGCTAACAATTGACGCAAAATTTTTCCATCATCAAGGTGTTGAACAAGATTTTTTTCGCAGTCAGCAGCAGTATTTTCTAACCATGTACCAATCACTCGGTCTTCTAGAAATGGCTGTCCTTCTTCCCCAACTCTTTCGGCGTTTCCCTTTCGCACAGCCCGGATTACAGGCTTATGAACTAATCGGCTCAAAGCATTATCTACTGCTAAATTGGCTTGAGAAGTAATTAGAGTGCGCCCGCCTTGTAAAGCAACTTGATAGCAAATCTCCGCAATTACAGTAGTTTTGCCTGTACCTGGTGGGCCTTGAATGAGAACTAAATCCTCTGCTGCAAGCACCATTTCTACTGCTGCTTTCTGGCTGGGATTAGCTGAGGATAACAACAAATCTTCTGGTCGTAACTCGATAATTTTTTGGATAGGTCTTGCTTGGGAAGCATCAAATAAAAAGTTTCCTAAATAGGGATTTTGGGTGCGTCCCTGCTTTAATTGGGTCAAGGCTTCTTTTTTGCGCTTAATCTGTTGGATGTCACCAACTGCCTCGAAAAACAAAAATCCGGTGGCTGGTAGCTGATAACGCCCCGCTGCTACATAGTCAGCTAAATCGCGTTCTAGCCTCACGCGGATAATGCAGCGGTTCGGGTCAACTTCTTCAATAGTCCCTAATTGCTTACTGTTGCGCCAGCTTTGTCCTGTGGGAGTAGTCTCAAACAGCTTAATCTCTTCGTTTCTTGCTCGTTTTACCCGTTCCCAGAAGTTTTCCACAGCCAGAGAATTTTCATTAGAACCGTCAAGAGTAGCTGAGATTACGTTAATTTCAAAAGTGACTAGTCTTCCCAAGCCGAAGCCATTGTGGCTTAAAAAAGGTACACAAAATTGGCGTTTTTTAGCAATCTTTTCCTCAATCTGTAAAAATACTTCCCAAATTCGCAAATTATCTTCTGTAGGCAAATGGTCACCGCATACAGGCATGGCTGCCATCTGTGCCAATGCTGTTGGCGGAATATTGATGTGATACTGATGATTAGGCAGCAACCGTAAACAATAAGGTACAGCATAGCCATCAGCATTTCCCTGTGAAAGTTCTAGTAACAAAGCCGATAGTATTTTTAAACCGCCCCTTCCATCTTGTTCTACAACTGCTCTGAATCCTAGTGTTTTTCCTAGCTTCTCAAGTCTTGCAGGTAATTGAAAATCATTGGAGTCTGTTGCTATGGTTAAATCCCAAATTTCTTCTCCAGGTTGTTGCCCTGCACCCTTGCGGCGTACATACACTAGACAAGGCTCTTGACCCAGTAAATCAAATATTAACTCGTTAGCACGCTCTTGTCGCTGCCAAGGTTCACGATATGATTCAAGGGCTACTTGACTTTCAAAATTGCTGATTAAACTATTAATTGCCGAAGAACCTAAGAAAACATAACCCCATTTTTCTGAATCTGTTTTAATATTTAAGCAACTTGCTTGGAAAGATGTAGTAACGGATGGTTGTGGCGTTTGAGAGGGACGATTTGTTAAGATTTGGCGTTGAGGAATTTCCAAAGTTTGTTGTTTGTGAAGGGGAGCAAGCCGATTTGGAGAGATAGTCTCTGGTGAATTTGCTCGATCGCTGGTTATAGCTAATTCATTTTTAGATGCAAGTTGTTCAGCAGCTAAACGGATTCGTCCTGCATCAAATTCTGAAATATTGCTGCTATGGCTTTTGACTGCGATGTTGAGTTTGTCGCAAATTGCTAGTAATTGTTTGTTATCTAAATTCAATTCTTTTGATAGGTCATAGATTCTGACTTGGGCGTTATTCATCTACTGCTTGCCTTTGCCAACAATATTTTCCAAGTCTAGTATTCCCAAATTCTGACAAGTAACAACATCTTCAAATTCTGCTACTTTACCTATTTTGTGTATATTGTCTACCAACAAGTTTATATTACCGACTTATTATAAAAATCGATAATTTGAACCGATTAGGTTTAACAGAAATCATCAGCTATTTCTGAAGCGCTTGCTGAAAAGTTTTGATGGCATCAACATGATTCACTATATTAATGCAGCGTAACAACAAATTCAGATCGATTCCTTTGACTTCCTCACTACTGGAAATTTTTTCATAGTGAAGCGTATTGCCTTCTTGACGCAGGTGATAAACTTCTAACACGCCATCTTCCCAGAACCACACTTCAGGAATTTTGAGCCGTTTATATGCTTCCAGTTTGTTGATACCGCCACTGGTAAACACTACTTCTACTGCCAAATCAGGACGTACTCGACCAGGGGCAAGTTTATAGGATTCATCCGCCTCTCGCTTGACAGCAACCGCTTCACTTTCCAAAGTCATTGAACCAGTTGGAGTAAAGTCAAACCCTGCTATGAGTAGGTAAAGTTCTAACAATGCGCTGAGTCTTTCCTTAAGAATTTGATGTGCTTCTCCAGGCATTCTTCGGATCTCCAAAACACCATCTAAAAAAGACAGGCGATATCCTGGGCGGTCTAATAATTGTTCAACTGCTTTGAATTCTCTCCAAGTTAGTCCTTCAAATAAAAGGGGTGATTCTTTTATCAGTGTAGGGATGGCTGCTGTGGTCATACAAATTCTCCAATTTGTTTCCAAATGAGAAATTATCAGCTTTGGAATTCAGTTTGTTAATTTTAACTTTTTTCTAGGATATTAAAAATCAATACAGTTCAGTTAAGATCCCCCCGCCTGCGGCGACCCCCTTAAAAAGGGGGTGAAAGAGAGTTTGTGAGCAAGCCTTTTTAACGGGAGCCAGCGACGGGTACGTCGAGGGTTTCCACGCCACTTCCTTCAACGGGGGAAACCACCAAGGGCGGAGTGGCTCCTCATGAGCGACTGGCGTGGGTTGGGGGGATCTTAAAACACTAACTGAACCGTATTGTATTAAAAATTATTTTTTATTTCCTAAAGCTTGAATTTATAATACAAGCCATTTTTAGAATCAGATTAGTTGAGAAATATCCCTAAAACCGTTATGAAAACTGACAATATTGGAAACTTCAGAATACATACTTCCTACTTTACCTGGTTGATGAGTAAATAAATCATGACAACCGACAATTATCAAGAGTTCTTGAGCGCGGGAAAAGGCAACATTCACCCGTTCTGGTTTCTTAGCAAATCCCACATCTCCTTTATTATTGTTGCGAACCATACTCACAATTACAATAGGTCTTTCCATGCCTTGAAATCTGTCTACTGTACCAGTACGAATTTCTAGGGAAGGGAAAAGTTCAGATTGCAGCCGCTCATCAATTTTTCTTAATTGAGCGCCATAAAATGTAATTACAGCAATTTCTTTTTTTGGTTCGCCATTAGCAACTTTAGAAGCCCAAGTTTTATCGAACTGCTGACACAAACGTTCAATTGCATCAATTTCTGGATTATTAAAATAAGAAGTTCCTTGACGTTCCTCTAAAAACTTCTTTTCAATAGGCGTTTTTACCCAGAGAATATGGTGAGATTCTTGGATGATTTCACCTGCTAAATTATGTGCGCGTTTTGTATCGGGTTCTAAAATACCAGATTCTAGTTTACCATCGTAAAACTGATTGATTGCACCCATAATATATGGATGCATTCGATATTGTGTAGTCAGCATTTGCTTGATACTGTCATCGGCAGATTCAAACTGACTTTTAAATAGTGATTCTTCTAAAAATTGGAGTTCGTCTCGCGTATTGCCAATTGTTTGGGCAACTTCTTCTAAAGTGCTAGTATCGAGCATCGGTGGTAATTGTCGATGGTCGCCTACCATGACTAATTTTTTACCTTTCAATGCTGGAATTAGTAATTCTGGGGGAGTACACTTACTAACTTCGTCGATGATGACGACATCAAAAGATTTAAATTCTTCAGAAAAACCTCTATTGGCAGCTTGAACGCAGGTAATACCTACAACGTTGGCATTATCTAAATATATGCGCCTTAAATCGTTGCTATCAGCTTCCGTTGGCTTTCTTAACTTTTCTATCCAATCTTGCACAAAATTCTGATATTTGCTGAGATAAGCCTCTTCTTTTTCGAGTTGTTGTTGCCAAGATTCAAACTTAAGATTTAAAGTTTGTAAAAACTCTATATTCAACAAATCACCACTAGAGTTTTCTGGCTTAAATTTATCAGGTATATTTTGCCATTCTGCTGACCACCACCTTCGTTCTGTAATTAAACTTTCTGATGGCTGTGGTTGTAATTGTTGTTCTAATTCTCGGAGGCTAATTTGCAATTTTTGAAGCTGCTGTAGAGAAGTTTCAGTTTGTTGTTTTAGTTTAGCTAAATGCTCGTTTAGAGAAGTTTTTATGACCTCCAACACAGCAAAAGGTTCTAATAGTGAAATCAAACTCTCAAGCTGACTGATACAATTTAACCAAGAATGCACTTGTTTTGTAAATTCTTGCGGTTGTTCCCAAATTTTTGATTGTGTGGTGAGATATTGCTCAGCTAAAGTGCGTACTTGAGCAGGGATATTTGGTTGTTGGCTGAGTTCTTGTAAGATATTAATAACTTTTACAAGTTGAAAATTAGCATCTTGCTGTGCTTTTTCTAGTTGATATTGAGTAGCTGAGATTTGCTCTTGGCTGATTTCATTTTTTTGCAGTTCATTCAATTGTTGGCGTAGATGATGAAGCTGTTGTTCTGCTTCAGTTTTAACTTTTAAAACGCATTGACGTGCATTTGCAAGGATAGTATCTAGCAATTCTTGTGTAATTCGAGTGAGAGTAGAGTCGATGTTATTCCATTCCCAGGATGCACCATAGGTTTTTTGAATTCTAATTAAGAAAAACTGGGTATTTTCAACCAGTAACTTTCGTTGTTTGGGATTCAGTAATTGATAGTTATTAAACTGTTGATAAGTCTCTTGCCATTGAGTACGATCGCTTTGTGATAGCACCATTGGAATCTGACTAAAATTTTGTTGCAAAAAGTAACTAAAATTATGCTGTTTGCCTTGGCGATCGCTAAAATTTCCGTCTATTTCATAAGCGATCGCTTTTGTCAATAAATCCCAATCTGGCAGGTTAATTTTGTAGCTTTTTGGTACTATTGGTAATTTTAATGTATTAGCAAACATCAATAAGCCTAGCGGCAAGTCTACTAAGTTATCTGTTAACGGTAAACCTGATTGGTGGCAATCTTTTAAAGTTTGATAGAGATGAGAATGCGCTGTAGACTTCCATTCTTTAACTGCTGAAATAATATAATCAATTTCTCTCTGACGGTTTTGCCATATCTGAATTGTTTGCTGTAGGTTTTGCTGCTTGGTCAGAAATTTCTGATAATCTGTTTGTAGCTGATTTAACAAGTCAAAATTCTCTTTAACAGTCTGCGCTAACGCTGCAACTGCTAACATCGTTTCACTGGCATTTTGAGCAGAATTCAAAGCAGCTTTAAATTGCGAAATTTCCGTTGCGATAGTTTCACGCAACCAAATCGCTAAACCAAAAGCACCAAACGCTGGACGCACAAAGCCAAGTTCATCAATATATTTAATAGATTGACGAACATTGGCTAAAAATTCTTCTACTAAAGTATTACCTTCCGCATAGGGTTTAAGGAGTGGCAAAAAATTTGTGATTTCTGGAGATTCCCAATTGACATTAGGAACAGTACTTAGTATCTTATCCAAACCAGAAATTAAGGACTCTACCTCATTTTGTGCTACTAAGGAATCTTTATAAGATTTTTCTTGATTTTTAAAGTTTGACTCTATTTTTGACTTAGTTTTTTGAAATTTACTTAATTCTTTATTAAATTCTTCTTCTGCTTGCAAATAGCCTGTAAATCTTTGTGATGATGAAAGTAATTTACTAAAAATTTGAATATTTTCAAGTTTTTGAGTTAGATTATTTTCGCAATCATTTGCAGTATTTTCTAGCCATCTGCCAATTACTTGGTCTTCTAAAAATGGCTGTCCTTCCTCCCCAACTTTTTCGGCTTTTCCCTTGCGTACAGCACGAATAACTGGGTTGTGAACTAATCGACTCAAGGCGTTATCTACTGCTAAATTAGCTTGAGAAGCAATTAAAGTGCGTCCGCCACGAAGGGCAATTTGATAGCAAATTTCAGCGATTACGGTAGTTTTTCCAGTACCTGGCGGCCCTTGAATCAAAACAAGATCTTTAGCTGCAAGTACCTTTTCTACTGCTGCTTTTTGACCTGGATTTGCAGCAGATAATAGCAAATCTTGTGGTTGGAGTTCGGTAGTTGTTTTGATTTTTCTAGCCTGGGAAGCATCGAATAAAAAGTTACCCAAATATGGATTTTGAGTATAACCATTATTCAAATCGTCTAAAGCTTTTTTCTTGCGTTGAATCTGCTGAATATCACCAACTGCTTCAAAACACAAAAACCCTGTAGCTGGCAATTTATAACGTTCTGTTGCGATATATTCAGCTAAGTCTCGTTCTAATCTAACGCTGATAATGCAACGGTTGGGATCTATTTCTTCAATAGTGCCTAATTGACGACCACTCAGCCAATTTTTTCCAATGGGAGCAGTTTCAAAAAGTTTTAAATCTTCGTTTTTTGCTTGCTTTGCGCGTTCCCAAAAGTTTTCTATTTCGAGGGAATTTTGATAAAAGCCATCAAGGGTAGCTGAAGTTACATCAATTTCAAAATTTATTCGCCTTTTATAATTATAGTTATGATTTACGTAACGTACACAAAATTGACGCGCTTTAGCAATTTTTTCTTCAATTTGTAAAAACGCTTTCCAAGCTTTGAGCTGATCTTCTGTAGGTACATTATCACCACAAACTGGTGCGGCTGCTATGCGCGTCAATGTCGCTGGTGGAATGTCGAGATGATGCTGGTGATTAGGTAGCAAACGTAAGGGAAAAGCTAGAGAATAGCTATCAGCATTTCCCCGTGATATTTGTAATAAATGAGCCGAAAGTATCTTTAAACCGTCGCGTCCATTTTTTTGGACAGCTGCTGTAAATCCTAATGTTTTTCTTAGTTTATCAAGTCTTGCTGGTAATTGAAAATTATCAGAATCTGTTGCTATTGTTAAATCCCAAATTTCTTCTTTTGGATCTTTTCCCGCACCTTTGCGACGCACATAAAATAGACAAGGCTTTTTCCCAACGCATTCAAACATTAATTCGTTGGCATGTTCCCGTCGTTCCCGAAACTCAGGATATGCTTGCAGGGCGCTTTCTCCTTCAAGGTTGCGGATTAATTTATCAATTGTTGAACCTACGAATGTATAACCCCAATCTTCAGAGGATGTTTTACTTTTTGTGGATTTTGCTGCGAGTTTATTTACCGCTAAACGGATGCGTTCCGCCTCAGATTCTGAGATGGAACTTGTATGACTTTTGACTGCAATGTTGAGTTTTTCGCAAATTTGTAATAGTTTTTTACTATCTAAATTCAATTCTTTTGATAGTTCATAAATTCTTAGTTTTACTTTGTTCATCTAAGATTGCCTTTACTGAGAATTAATAGGAAAACTGCACTTATTAAATAAGATTTTTATTTACGCAGAGACGCAGAGGCGCAGAGAGAGATATGAGATTATAGTCTTTAATTGGCATTACTAAAATTAAATATAAAAATCAAATTTTACTCTCTGGGACTCTGCGCCTCTGCGTGACACATTCATACCTTCATCTGGGTTTCAAATAATATATCAGGATTTTTCTTAGAAGCCTAAAGTTTGTACTGTTGATAAACTTGACTCGCAGCGCGATGCAACAGAGAGTGTCGCCAAACGAGGGATTTCATATCATCAGCATAACCGCCACCAATTACACAAGCGACAGGATAACCAGTACTCATACAAGTACTTAAAACCTGCATTTCTCGACGGAAAATGCCAGCATCTGTTAAGGCTAATTTTCCCAAGCGATCGCCTACATGAGGATCTACACCTGCATCATAAAATACTATATCTGGCTTGACTTGAGATAATAAATCTGATAGATAACTAGCCAATGTTTGCAAATAAGCATCATCTTCCATTCCCACTGGTAAAGGAATATCTAAATCGCTGGTTTGTTTAGTACCTGGGAAATTGACTTCGCAGTGCATGGAGAAAGTAAAAACACTCTCATCATTTTGGAAGATAAAAGCAGTTCCGTCTCCTTGATGAACGTCCAAATCTACAATGAGGATTTTTTGCACGAGTCCGAGTTTTTGTAAAACGCGACAGGCGATCGCTAAATCGTTGAAAATACAGAAACCAGATCCATAACTGGGAAAAGCATGATGAGTTCCACCTGCGGTATTACAAGCTAAACCCTGACTCAGTGCCAGCTTAGCAGTCAGTATTGTACCACCAACCGCTACACAGGTACGATTGGCCAGCGCTGGACTCCAAGGTAAGCCAATGCGACGCTGCGCTTTGGGTTCTAAGGTTCCTTCACAATAAGCTTGAACGTAGTTTGGGGTGTGAACTAACTCTATCAACTCTCTTGGCGGGCGTTCAGGCGTATGAAATTGTTTTTGAATTGCTACACCATCGGCTAATAGCAATTCGTAGAGTTGCCGGAATTTTGACATCGGAAAGCGATGCCCTTCAGGCAATGGCGCAACGTAATCTTGGTGGTAAACAATTGGCAAGTCCATGTTATTAATTTTGAACCATAGTCTGGTGCCAAATACATCTAGAGATTGTCTAGTAATCAATCATCAGATTGTTTTTACGCGACAAAATTTGTGCAAAAGTGTTTTAAATGCAAACAAAAATCACTTCCCCAGCACTTATGAAGATTTTCTGGCAACAGCGTCACAGCAATGGAGAAAATCTCAATTACTTAACTAACATCGCCCAATGTTCGGCAAAATTCAATCGCCAACAGATTATTTGGCAACAGCGAATAATTTGCGATCGCCGTTAGCTAAATCAATCCTGAACATCCATAAAAATAATTTTTTAAAAGTACATTGTCATCCATAAGGGCGAGTCTGGCATGAAACAAAATAATTGAAAATTCCTATAGAAAATTTTGAACATAATTACATTACAATCAAACTGCAAATTATTTTATCTAAAAATGAAAATGGATATTATGCAATGGATTCTGCCTCTCGCTTTTATTGTAGCTGGTTTTCTAGCTGGAATAATTGCGGAAAAAGTTATTTTCAAAAAAATCGAAAGATTCGTTATTAAGAAACACATTGCTGGAGGGAATATTATATTTCATTCCCTGCATCGTATGACCTTTATCTGGTTTGTAATTGCCGGTTTTTTTTGGGCAGTTCTCAGTTCACCCTTAAGACCAGATATTGTCAATGTACTGCAAAAAATTCTCACTATCGCATTTCTGTATTCAGTGACCTTAGTCTTAGCAAGGCTGGCTGCTGGTTTTGTTAATTTATTGGTTCGGAGAACAGAAGGAGTTCCCACTTCACTAGTTTCTAATCTTGCTAAGGCTACTGTTTTACTTTTAGGAACATTAATTTTATTACAAACTGTCGGCGTGCAAATTACGCCAATAGTGACAACTTTAGGTATTGGTGGTCTAGCCGTTGGTTTGGCCCTTCAAGACACCTTAGCAAATTTGTTTTCTGGTTTTTACTTAATTATTTCTAAACAAGTCAGAACTGGAGATTATGTAAAATTAGATGCCGGACATGAAGGTTATGTTACAGACATCACATGGCGCAATACGACAATTAAAGAAATTTCAAATAACGTGGTAATTGTACCAAATTCTAAGTTAGCATCGGCAATTTTCACCAACTATCATTTACCCGCCAAGGAAATAACTTTAACGATGAATGTCGGTGTTAGTTATGATAGCGATTTGGAACAAGTTGAAAGAGTAACTGTGGAAGTTGCGAAAGAAGTTATGCAAGAAATTGCGCCAAAATTAATTGCCAATGAACCATATATTAGATTTCATACTTTTGGGGACTATAGTATAGATTTCACGCTTTATATGCGAGTCAGTGAATTTTTCGACCAGCGCATTGGCAAACATATATTTATAAAAAAATTACACAAACGCTATCAAGAAGCAGGAATTACAATTCCTTTTCCTATCAAAGAAATTTATGTGCAACAGAATATAAATGGAAATTCGACTTTAAATTCTGATTAACAGGATGTTTGAAAAGTCTTATTATCTGGATCGAAAGTTTTAGATCCCTCTAAATCTCCCTTAAAAAGGGAGACTATGAGAGTTAAATTGCTAATGCTCGCTTTTCTAATGGTAGTTGAAAGCGATCGCCTGGTGTCGGCTCAATCACCCGCGTCGAAAGATTATTTTTCTCTAACAACGAACGAAATTCCGCTGCACTTCCTTTAGTCTGAATCAATTTCATCAGAAATCCCTCAAATATCACGTCACCACCAGCCGCCGTGGGTAATATTACTTGAGGTTGTAACGATTTTGCTACATCTAAAGCACTATTGTTTCCTTTAATAATCGGCCCAAGCAAAGGTAATGTCATGTCAATAAACGGTGTAACCACTACATCTATAGGTGCAGCTTGCTTCACTTCTGGAGAATGATAACCGTGAGGCTCATAGTATAAAGTTAAACCGCTTGCCAATTCTTTGAGGAGATAACTATTTTCTACCAGCATGGGGCCGATGGGGGAACCAGGAAAAGCCTTGATTTCAATTTGATTATCTAAAGTGAAAGTTTCACCATGAGCGAGAGTAGTTACCTGGGTGTAACCTAGTTGGTGTACCACCTTGGCTGCATTGGGAGAAGCTACAACCTTGATATTGCGGTCAAGCTGCTTGAGTGTTGGCGGGTGAGAATGGTCTTCCAAACCTTGAGATAGAAGAATTAAATCAATGTTCTCAGGTATTGGGCGATTTTGCGATCGCCGCCCTTTAAATAACCAATCCAAATTACTGAAAATTAACGAATCAACTAGCCAAGGGTCGATTAATATTCGTTTTTCGCCGATTTCCAGCAGCCAGCTATTGCTATCGAACCAAGTTAAGAACATAAAATTTTGTAAAGATAACGCCTATCTTTATTATCAATCGTGTTAGCTCTCTTGCAGGCGCTTCCAACAACTCACTTTAAATCACACATTTCTTCTTTTGCGCCTTTGCGCCTACCCTACGGGAACGCCTAAAGGCGAATTCGTGAGATAAAAAAGAAGTGATTTATTTACCTAAAAATAACTGTAATGTCCGATCTTGGTTTCACTCATATTGCACTTGCAGTTACTGATGTTGATGCAAGTATCGCATTTTATACAAAGTATGCCCAAATGACCGTTGTACACCGTCGCACTGATGAAGCGATTCAATCAGATGTTGCTTGGATTAGCGACCTTACCAGACCTTTTGTAATTGTCCTCATCCAATCAACTCAAGTAGAAGGCGTACTTTTACCACAATCCCATCTTGGAGTAGCTTATCAAAATCGAGAGGAAGTCGATCGCCTGTGCAATGAAGCACGCACAGAGGGAGTACTGTTGAATGGGCCAAATGACTTCGGCCCGCCAGTTGGTCACTGGGCTTATCTTCGAGACCCAGATGGCCATACACTGGAAATTTCTTACGGTCAGGTAGTTCAATTTACAGTTAAAGACGCGATTAATCGCGTCTCTACAAATTAATAGATACTACCTTTTACCAGGAGTACGCCCTCCTTCATCATTACTACCACCATGTGGGTGCGAATTACCAGGGTCACACCCCTCAGCACCATTACCAATACCTTGATTGCAATGGCGACGTTCTGCGTCACGTTTCGTTGAAGTTTCAGTAGTTTCCTCAACTGCAACTTCCTGCCGTTGTTGTCCAACAACGTATTGTGAGGAGATATTTGCTACCCCTCCAGTGCTATAAAGTGCTTGATATAGCAAAGCAGAGACTTCAGACCTAGTTGCTATCCGTTCGGCATTCAGCAAATTCACGTCGGGATAGTTTACAACTATACCGCGTTGTGTAAGGGCAGCAATGAGACTGCGATGTTCGCTACTTATATTAGTTGCATCGCTGTAAACAGATAAAATCGTATCCGTGGAACCACTGCTTTGATAATTTAATCCCTGTGCTAAGGCTACTAGAATATCTAGGCGAGAAAGGCTTTGAGTGGGGTTAAAATCTTTACCAATAACAGCATTTAAAAAGCCCATTTGGTAAACATCCCTGATGGCATTGTAAGCCCAGTACCGGCTTGAGACATCCTGAAAAGCTATAGCTTGGCGAATTTTGCCCTTTGTAAAAGCTTTCCGTAGCATTGCGGCAAATTGGGCACGAGTTACTGGTGCATCTGGGCGGAAAGTTCCATCGGGAAAACCTTCAATAATTTCCATTGCAGCTAATTCCGCAATAAAATCTTTAGCCCAGTGATTTGTGGAAACATCCGAAAATCCAACTTGGAGATTGCGAGATACCCCAACTTCGCGATAATTCATTAGCAGTTGGCTGACATCGTAGCTAGAGTTATCGCTGACTTCAGTTACCTGCACCAAACTACCAGGAGTAGCTTGCAAAGCCCGTGCTAAGTCTGAACTAAAGATGCTAAAGGAAGACTGGCGGACTAAAGCGAATTCACCTTGGGTGAAAGATACAGGGTAAATACTGGTTGTTTTTACTGTTGATAAACCTTCTACTTGGAATTGATTAGCTTGGAAGGTTTGGGAACCGCTGAGGAAAGTCACCTTTTGATTGCTGACTTGGGTGAAGTAGTCGTAAGTGGTAGTATTTGCATCAATAGCGCCGTCTTGGTCAGCATCAATACCATAAACAGTGCGAATTACTTGATATTCTCTTGGTTTACCTGACAAAATCAGGTTAACTGCGCTGTTTGCGGATAAACACTCAAATTCGCTGTAGCCAATGAAGCGGTTTTGGAGATCGTATAACCGCACAACAATGCGATCGCTAGCTTTTAACCCTTTAACAAATTTTGCTTTTTGCTTAATTTTGTACTTGTAATCGCCCAAAAATCGCTCTTTTAAAAAGTTCTTGTTCTGTTTACTCTTAACAGAAACGCGGGCAATTACTTCTGACAAATTACCAGTTGGTTCCCAAATTGCCAGACTAAAACCTGTTTTTTGTCCCTTTACTGAAACCCTACTAGTATTTACTTGAGTGCGGCTTTCTGTGGTTACAGTTTGTCGTTGGATAGTAGTAGTACTACTCCTTGTTTCTACTTCATTATCGGCTAAAATTTGTTGCTCAGTAGAATTATCAGGAATTTGGGTGACGATGGTAGAAAACCCTGAAGCTGCGTAAGCAGAAACTATTGGTGAAAACATTGCCACTGAAGTTGCAGCAAGAACGAATTTGCTCAAATGACCAAAGTAACTTTGATTTGTGTTTTTCATCTCACACTACCATTCGTCTAAAAAGTCAAAGGGGTATTTGGTATCCCTAACTTAGTAATCCCTTGGGGTAGATGAAACTAACATCTCAATTCTGAATATAGCCAATAGGCAAGAAGCAAAAGTTAATAGTCAATATTAAAAAAAGCTTTTTGAGTCGTACCTAGCTTTAGAAAAATCAAATATAGAAATCCGATTTTATTATTGAAAAAATTTAAGTATGTGTAGGGTGCGTTATTGCGAAGCATAACGCACCAAATCAAATCCTTAAGAATGGTGCGTTAGCCTTTGGCGTAACTACGTATATTTCAAAAATCAAATATGAGCTTTATATTAGGATTCCTATTTAATTGGGTAAAAAAAATTCCGTACACTTCAATTTTTTATCACCCAACCCTCTTACCTCTTAACTATTGCCTGCAAATTCTATGGCAAGATGTGAGATCTGACGCCAGAGAACATTACTATATTTAAGAGTAGTTTATAAATCTTTATAATGACTGGAACTACACAGCAACCAACAACAGGTACTACCATTAAAAAATTCTTTTGGACTTGGCGGGGCTATAAAATTCAGTATACCGTCATGGGTACGGGACGCCCTCTGGTATTGGTTCATGGCTTTGGTGCTTCCATTGGACACTGGCGGAAAAATATTCCCGTTTTAGCCAATGCTGGCTACCAAGTTTTTGCTTTGGATCTTTTGGGTTTTGGCGGTTCTGATAAAGCGCCCATTGATTACAGCGTAGAAGTGTGGGTGGAACTGCTGAAAGATTTTTGCACAGCGCACATCCAGGAACCGGCTGTATTTATTGGCAACTCCATCGGCGCACTTTTGAGTTTGATAGTACTGGTAGAACATCCAGAAATTGCTGCTGGCGGTGTTTTGATTAACTCTGCGGGTGGTTTGAGTCATCGTCCCCACGAATTGAATCCGCCGCTAAGGATTGTGATGGCAGCTTTTAATCGGGTTGTGCGATCGCCAATTACAGGCAACTTTGTTTACAATCGCATTCGCCAAAAAGCCCAGATTCGCCGCACTCTTTACCAAGTTTACCGCGATCGCCAAGCTGTTACCGATGAATTAGTCGATCTACTTTATACTCCCTCTTGCGATCCAGGAGCGCAACAAGTTTTCGCCTCGATTCTCACCGCGCCTCCCGGCCCCAGTCCAGAGGAACTTTTGCCCAAAGTAGAACGTCCTCTTTTGGTAATTTGGGGTGCTGACGATCCCTGGACGCCAATCACTGGGGCAAAGATTTACGAAAAGGCACGTGAGAAGGGCAAAGACATCAAAATTGTTCCCATTCCCAATGCCGGTCATTGTCCCCACGATGAAGTTCCAGACGTTGTTAATGCCCAGATTGCCCAATGGTTAGGGCAAATTTGACAATTTGGCGCATAGACAAGCCACTACCGAACTTTTCCAAAGTAGAAGTAGCTGGCATTATCAAAACAAGGGCATCAGTTTGTGTTTATGCGCTTTGGGGCCAGTAGAGTAGAAATTCGGTTAACAATCTGGGTGAGTCGCTCTTAATTTTGAATTGCACCTTGACAAAATCAAACTCATGTGGTGGGTATAATGGAGCTTGATGTGTGTAATGGACATAAAGGGGTAGTTCCCTTGAGTCACCATCCAGATTTTTCACAACAAGGTTATCAAATCATCAGCGAACTAGGACGCAACAAAGAAGGGGGACGCGTTACTTATCTAGCTAATGTCCTCAATTGCGATCGCCAAGTAGTAATTAAAGAATTTCGTTTCGCAAGTGCGATCGCTGATTGGTCGGGCGTGAAAGCCTATGAACGCGAAATTGAAATATTACAACAACTCAATCATTCCCGCATTCCTCGCTATATAGATTCGTTTGAAATGCCAGGGTTTTTTTATATGGTTCAAGAATATAAAAATGCCCCATCCTTAGGTTCAAAACGCAGCTTTTATCCCGAACAAATTAAGCAAATTGCTATATCAATCTTAGAAATTTTGGTTTATTTGCAAAAGCAAATTCCGCCAATTATTCATCGGGATATTAAACCAGAGAATATTTTGATTGACGAACAACTAAATGCTTACTTAGTTGATTTTGGTTTGGCTAAGATACAAAATACAAAAATAGCTCTTAGCAGCTTCGTCACAGGAACCCCAGGCTTCATGCCACCAGAGGAACAATTTGGTTATCCTCTCACAGAAGCGTCAGACTTATATAGTTTGGGAGCAACGTTAATTTGCTTACTTAGTAATACCCGTTCTGTTGATATTAGTAAGTTAATTGATGATAATTACCGCTTTAATTTCCAGAAATTAGTTCCTCAAATCAGCCCGCGTTTTGAGTCGTGGTTAATGAAAATGGTGGAACGCAATCGCAAACGCCGCTATGCCAATGCGACTGTTGCTTTGGAAGCACTCAAGCCAATTGAGGTTGTTGGTAACGGTACTGGGATAGAAAATTTAATCAGGACAATTAAACCTTTAAAACGAGTTACTGTATTGGGAATAGCTACAGTAATGACTTTGGCTACTTTGGCAGCAACTTTGATGAGTTGTCAACCTGGCATTACAGTCAGGCAATTGTTAGAAAGTAAAGAATGTCAGGATTTTGACTTTAATGGGAATTGTCAACAAAAAAGTGAATAGGGAATAGGCAATGGGCAATAGGCAATAGATTTTTTTCACAAATCACTGAGGATTGCTATATCAATACTCCCTATTCCCCACTGCCTATATTTCTTCAGAGGTTTAATGCTAACTCGCAGCTAAATTTCCCCAACCGACGTAGGGCAATTTTGCGGCTGTTGCCCGAACTTGTTCTGCGTTAGCTACTAACTGACCGCAAGCATCCCAAGTACCAGAAATGAAGGTGCTTCTTGTACCCTCACCAATGAAAACTGGGACAGTGCGATCGCCAATTTCTACTTGCAAAGTTTCCAAATTCACTGTTACATTTGCTTGGGGATTGGCTGCTACTAATTCTTGCAATTGTTTGACATTAGCAGCATCGGCTGTCACACATGGTATGCCCATTGCCACACAGTTACCGAAAAAGATTTCGGCAAAACTTTCACCAATTAGTGCTTGAATTCCCCATTTAGCGATCGCTTGGGGTGCGTGTTCCCGTGATGAACCACAGCCAAAATTTCTATTAACTATTAAGATATTCGCCCCTTGGTATTGGGGTTGGTCAAAGGGATGTTCGCCGTTTAATGCTTTGCGGTCATCAATAAACGCGCCTTCGCCTAACCCATCAAAGGTAACGGCTTTTAAATAGCGGGCGGGAATAATGCGATCGGTATCTATATCATTGCCCACTAAAGGTATACCGCGCCCTGAAACTGTCTTAACTTCGCTCACCATATTAGGGATTGGGGATTTGGGATTGGGGACTGGGGCAGGGGAGGCAGGGGAAAAGGTTAAAGGTTAAAGGGAAAAGGAATAAATTTAATGTTTCCCCTTTTCCCCTTACCCCTTTCCCAATGTTCCATGCCCCACGCCCCTTTTAAAATTACAACAACTCACGCACGTCAGAGACTTCGCCTTTAATGGCAGCAGTAGCTACCATTGCGGGACTCATTAATAATGTGCGACCGGAGGAGGAACCTTGCCTGCCTTTAAAGTTGCGGTTAGAAGACGAGGCACTAATTTGTCTTCCTTCTAGTTTGTCAGGATTCATCGCCAGACACATGGAACATCCAGGTTCGCGCCATTCAAATCCAGCTTCTTGGAAAATTTTGTCTAGTCCTTCAGCTTCAGCTTCTTCCTTCACCCGTTCGGAACCAGGGACGACAAAAGCTTTAACTCCCTCGGCAACATGGCGACCTTGGGCAATTTTGGCAGCTTCCCGCAAATCGCTAATTCTGCCATTAGTGCAACTGCCAATGAAGCAGACATCAATTTTGGTGCCTTTGATGGCTTGCCCTGGGTATAAATCCATGTAGCGGTAAGCTTCTTCGGCAACAAAGCGGTCTTCTTCGGGCAATTCTTCTGGCTGAGGAACAAACTGGTTTACACCGATGCCTTGACCGGGAGTAATTCCCCAGGTCACGGTGGGAGGAATTTCGGCAGCGTCGAATACCACCACATCGTCATATTCAGCATCAGCATCACTTTTGATGGATTCCCACCAAGTTACTGCTTTGTCCCAATCTGCACCTTTGGGGGCAAAATCTCTGCCATTGAGGTAATCGTAGGTGACTCGATCCGGATTGACGTAGCCGCATCTGGCACCGCCTTCGATCGCCATATTGCAGACTGTCATCCTTTCTTCCATATTCATTTGCTCAAAGGTGGTGCCTGCAAATTCGTAGGCATAGCCCACGCCACCTTTCACGCCAAGGGTGCGGATGATATGTAAAATCACATCTTTGGCATAAACACCGGGGTTAAGAGTGCCGTTCACTTCAATTTTGCGGACTTTCAGTTTCGATAAGGCGAGGGTTTGGGAAGCCAGAACATCCCGGACTTGGCTAGTACCAATCCCAAATGCGATCGCCCCAAACGCACCATGACTTGATGTGTGGCTATCTCCACAAGCGATCGTCATTCCCGGTTGGGTCAGTCCCTGTTCTGGAGCGATAACGTGAACTATACCCTGACTGCCAGAACCAATATTGTAAAAAGTTATGTTATTTTCTTGACAATTGTGTTCCAGCGCCTCGATCATCTCTTCTGCCAAGGGATCGACGAAAGGACGTGCCTGATTTTCTGTAGGCACAATATGGTCTACCGTGGCGACGGTACGCTCAGGAAACAGAACTTTTAAACCCCGCTCGCGTAACATAGCAAAGGCCTGGGGACTAGTAACTTCGTGAACTAGATGAAGCCCAATAAATAGTTGCGTCAGCCCTGAGGGAAGTGTACCAACGGTGTGTAAGTCCCAAACTTTATCGAATAAAGTACCTTTACTCATACGTTAATCGGTGTTTAATGAGTCAGAGTTTTCATGGTATCAAAAAAAAGTCTGACTTTTTCTATACGATTTATTGATTGAGGGGGCAGGGGGCAGGGGGCAGGAGGTAGAGGGCAGGGGGCAGGGGGCAGGGGGAGATAAGAATCAAACTACTTTTTAACCTTTGAGGTTCGTCGTTGAATATCTGAGCCTTTGCAATTTTCCGGTGGCATTAACTTAAGTCCAAGTCCTCTGGTGTATTACAGTTAAACAGCATTTCGGGTTCTGGTAGCGGCAAAACTTCCACAGGATATTGCCGCAACCACTCCTGAAACGATCGCCCCCCTTGGTTGATAAAATCCAAGAGTTGGGGCAAACAGCGACGGCGATAAAAACCACAAAGAGGTTCCCAGCCTTTGGGATGATGAGCTAAAGCGGCGATCGCATTATCCTCCACGCGATCGAGTCTAGTTGCCCATTCTTGCAAAACTTCAACCTTTAATTTCGGCAAATCGCAAGCCAGCAACAACACCCATTCGGTCTGTACTTGGGCTAGTCCTTGAGCAAACCCAACTAAAGGGCCGTGGGCTAGAGATTCTCCAGATATCGGCGCTTCTTGGAGAAACTGGCAATCTGGCAAAAGCAAGCCTTGATAGCGTTCTGGCCAAGGAGTAATTATATAAACAGTATCGGCACAGCCTTTAGCAATCCCACAAACCCGCTGCAATAATGGCACTCCTTGAATGGGAATCAGAGCTTTATCTTGACCCATACGAGAACTCTTGCCACCAGCTAAGACAATTGCCGTTAATTTGCAGCAAGTAAAGTTAATAACGCTGTCTTCTTTATCTTTTCCCACTCCCTACTCACCGATTCTGACTTTGCTGGACTTGCTGCAATAACTTCTCTACACTTTCTGCTGGTGCAAGGCATTTCAAACCTTGGCAAACTAAACCAACGCTTCCCTCTGGTAAATCAGATACCACAGTAAAAACAGCACTCGGCAGAAAGTCGGGGATCAAAGAGTTTATTTGCTCTGTTGTGCTGCGAATCAAAGTTGAATTACGATACCAATCCAAGGCTGTAAATAAGCTCGGACAAGCTTGGGGAGCGCGATGCATTACACTCCCAAAAGCTTTTAAACCTTGTTCTGCTAAATCCAAATAATGTAGATTATCGGTGAGTAAAGCCAAACGCACAAGGTTAGCGATCGCTACTCCATTGGCTGATGCTGTGGCGTTATCGGCATAACTCCGTTCGCGCACAATTAAATCTTGACTTGCGTCAATCGATGCGTTATAATAACCACCTAATTCTACGCTCCAGAGAAATTCGTTAAATTCATCTTGGATAGCGATCGCTCTTTCTAACCATTGCTTGTGTTCGGGATTGGCAGCTTGTAAATCCAAAAGAGCTTTAATAAAAAAGGCGTAGTCTTCAGACTGGGCTAAAACGGTTGCTTCTCCTTGATAGTTCAGTCGGTGAAAACGCCCATCAACAAACTGACGATCTAAAATGAAATTCGCTGCTCGTGCTGCTAATTCCAGGTATGACGCTTGTCGAAATACTCCCGCAGCCCTAGCCAACCCAGAAATCATCAAGCTATTCCAGGCGACAATCATTTTCGTATCTGTCACTGAGGGAATGCGACCCGGCCAGTTAGTAGTTTTTGCTTCTTGGTTGTTACGAGCCGGAGGAAAAGTTTCCAGTGACTCAGGGCTAGCGGCATAGCGGATTGTAAACAATTTGCTCAATGCTGCTTCCAGCGTTGCACTCAGTTGCCCGGTATGGCGTCTTTGCAAAACATTCTTGCCTTCAAAGTTGCCGTTAGGAGTTACCGTAAACTGTTGTTGTAATTCCGTGAGTTCTTCAGAGGTTAACAGTTGTTGTAATTCGCTGTAACTCCAAACGTAAAAGGCTCCTTCCTCTGGCTCCACTGCTGTGGGTTCGGTGAAACTGTCGGCATCTTGAGCTGCGTAGAAATAACCTTCAGGGGCGGTCATTTCCCGTTTCAGCCATTCTATGGTACCAGCGATCGCCCTTTCAAAAGCTGGCTCTTGTATTCCTCCACTCCATAAACCAGCTAGATACTCGACAATTTGTCCATTGTCATAGAGCATCTTTTCAAAATGGGGTACTGTCCAAGTCGGGTCAACAGTGTAACGATGAAACCCGCCAGCTACATGGTCGTAAATTCCTCCCAGTGCTAAATCTAATCCTCGCTGGGTACAAACTTCCTTGCCATCATAGCGAGATTCAAAATTAAATCGAGTTCCCCGCAGCGCTAATTCCGCGTATGGAATCATCGGAAAGCTATTGCCAGTTTGATTGGGAGTAATTATGCCTGTGCTGGTTTCCCAACCTTGCCTAAGTAATTCGCGATCTTCAAGCTCGTTTGTTGTAGCATCTTGCAATGCCGCAGACGTAAGCAGCGACTCAATAATGATGGCTTTGCGTTGCTGTAAGTCTTGTTTTTCTGTATCGTAATAACGGCGTAGTGCTTGTAAAACTTGTAAAAATCCAGGACGACCATAGCGTTGGTCTACAGGAAAATAAGTACCAGCATAAAACGGCACTAAATCCTCAGGGGAAAGAAAGACATTTAAAGGCCAACCCCCTTGACCGCTCATCATCTGTAAAGCCTGCATGTAAATGCTATCGAGGTCTGGTCTTTCTTCTCGGTCTACCTTGATGGGAAGAAAGTTAGCATTCATGTAATTGGCGATCGCTACATCGGAAAAAGCCTCGCCTTCCATAACAGTACACCAGTGGCAACTAGAGTAACCAATGGAGAGAAAAATCGGTTTATCTTGCGCTTTTGCAGTTGCAAGTGCTTCGTCACCCCAGGGCCACCAGTCAATCGGGTTTTCGGCGTGTTTTTGCAGGTACAGGCTCTTAGCTTCAGCAAGACGATTAGTCATAATCAAATGCAAATAGTTGCCTTCTTTGCTCAGTCTACCTTGTTGCCAGGAATGTTCGTCTAGATTGCTATATACACAAGGGACTTCCAATTGCCATTTTTGTAGTAGCGTGACAAGGCTAAAATGTTGCAATAGATTAGCAGTAAAAACATCGAATTTATAAAGTTTAAAGCCCATTTCCTAATGCACTATTTTAGCCTTGTCACGCCAGTAGTAGCGTGACAAGACTAAAATGTTGCAATAGAGTTTATTGTGGGATGGGTGTCCTCACCCGTCCAGGCGGGCAGGATGCCCACCCCACAAGAGTTTACTAATGCACTATTTTAAGCTTGCCACGCCAGTAGGGTGTGTTAGCGACAGCGTAACGCACCGCCAGGTATTTGGGTGTGCTACACCTTTTGCCTAACTACATATTTTATTTTTTGGAAGTCCCCAACAAAAAATCCTACAAAAAGATAATGTTTCACGTAGGAAAAAATAAAGTTCATTTAAAGCTAAAAACTAAAACCGATACAGATTGAGCTAAAAAACATAGGCAACCTGAAGATAACCCAAGCGTATTGGAGTAAAAAGCACTAGTGTTAAGTTTTGAATACCACCTAAAGATGTGCAATTTGTAAATTCTTTTTACTCAAAAGTACGCAACAGCAAACTGACGATAATATTTGTTGGCGTTTCGGGTACAGGTGATGCTGTTTTTGTCTGAGCTATAGTATTCGGGCTAAGTCCTGCTATCAGCTGGAGCAAGAAGGTGATGATGGCGGCTTGTATAAATTTTTCCCGCATGGCACGTCTCTCTCTTAAATAGCATTTCAATTAGGACTGGTTATTCTAAATACACCTCGTACTATCGATTTACCGAATCTAACAAAAATAATTTGACAAATGTCCAGGGAAATCCTGAAAAAATGTTTAAAATATTACTTTCATTTAATAGAATTTCCCTTGGCAGCACTCGGAGTTTTTTGATTGTTCTTCCCTAAACAGGGACATTTTGAAAGACAGCCTTTGGTTTTAAAAAGTGCCCTGAGTGCAACTAACGATTAAAAGGGTTAAAATTCTATTTCCTAATCTTCCAGAGAACAGGAGCGATCGACTCCAGTTTCCTGTTGTCATCGATAAAATGTATTTAATATAGCCACAAACACCTTTCCAATGATTCCTATCGTTATTGAACAATCGGGCCGAGGTGAACGCGCCTTTGACATCTACTCACGGCTGTTGCGTGAGCGCATCATATTTTTGGGACAACAAGTTGACAACAATCTCGCCAACTTGATTGTCGCCCAACTGCTGTATTTGGATGCTGAAGACTCCGAGAAAGACATTTATATGTATATCAATTCTCCCGGTGGTTCGGTGACGGCTGGCATGGGCATTTTTGATACTATGAAGCAAATTCGCCCTGATGTCTGTACAATTTGTACCGGATTAGCAGCAAGTATGGGCGCTTTTCTCCTCAGCGCTGGTGCCAAAGGTAAGCGGATGAGTCTACCTCATTCTCGAATTATGATTCATCAACCTCTAGGCGGCGCTCAAGGACAGGCGACTGAGATTGAAATCCAGGCACGGGAAATTCTCTACCACAAGCGCCGACTAAACGAGTATTTAGCCGAACATACTGGTCAACCAATCGAGCGTATTGCTGAAGATACCGAACGTGACTTTTTTATGTCACCAGAAGAAGCTAGAGAATATGGCTTGATTGACCAAGTGATTGACCGTCACGCAGCTGGTAGCCGTCCGGTAGCCCTAGTCTAAAGTGCTGAGTGCTGAGTTGAAACTCTGCTCAGCACTCATAACCATCCTAAAATCCAGCTAATAGACATAGGTGTGAAAATCAATGTAGAGACGTAGCAATGCAATGTAGAGACGTAGCATTGCTACGTCTCTACAAGGGTTTTGGGTAACGCAGAATTAATTTGACTAGATGTCTAATGGCTATTCTGGCTGAGATTGGAGGTATTGGAGAAAGTCTAGTAATTCTACTTCGGTCAGCAAAAAACGCGATCGCTTCCCATAAGTTTTAATCAAATGTTTCTCTTCCCGGTCTGTTGTCCAGCCTATTCGCTGCATCTGAGAATCTATCTGAGCAATTACTTCAGAGAAATCAAAAGCTTCCATAGCTTAATTGAGTATTTCAATAGCCTATGTCTTTTGTCATTAGTCTTCAATAATTACAAATGACAAAAGACAAAAGACAAATGACTAACTAAAATCCCGCTATCGGGTCTGGCTGAGATTGGAGATATTTAAGAAATCCATGTAATTCTTCTTCACTGAGCAAAGTACGCCCGCGCTTGCCGTAAGTTTTAATTAGATATTCCCGTCCTTGTTCTGGCGTCCAGCCTAAGCGCTGAAGTTCGACATCTGTTTTGGCAATTACATCAGATAAATCCACAGGTTCAGCTTTTTTCTTTCTCTTGCTTGTACTTATTTGCGGAACTGCATCCTCTTGAGAACTATAATTCCGGGGTGTAAATGGTGTGACATTACTGGCAGAAATTCCTGGAATGGTTGGATTTTCTATCTGTTTACCAGATTCCATTTCCAAATTTTCGGCTGGCGGATCGAATTCTAGTTGTCGGTTAGCAGTCAAAGCAAACTCTCGGCCTAAATCTTGGCTATAGGTATCCTTTGTGCTTGGGGTGTCAGCTGTCAGTTCTATTCTGCTGCTAGCCGCCGGCAGATCTAAATTCTCGTTTGTTATCGGTTCTAGTTTGATATTCCTTTGTTTAGAAGATGGTGTGGATATTTCTTTGTCGCTGACACCTGACCACTGAGTAGCAACAAAATCCTCATTTTTTGCAGGAGAATGAGTAGACTCATTCAATCCTCCTTTAGCGTTCAACGAAGGATTTGGTTGTGTTTGAGAAATTGATTGCTGTGGTGCATTTGTAATTCCCAAAACCGTCAAGGCTCTGGTTCTGGCTTGGTCTTCTGCTGCTTCTATTGTTTCTGCTGCTGCCATGCCGGTAGCACGGGTTACACCTTCAATTTGTACGCTTGCCCGAACAATAAATTTTCCTTGAAAAATTTGAACTAATTCAGAAATCAGGCTGCCGTTAGGATACAAGCTCTGGAATTGAGCCAACATAGTACTGTTACCAATCTAAAGGGAGTGGGGAGTAGGGAGATGGCAACGCCTTGGGAAAAGGGGAAAGGTTAAAGGGAAAAGGAGGGATCTTTCTTTTGCCCCTTGCCCTTTGCCCTTTGCCCTTTGCCCAATACCCAATGCCCTAAAGTAATATTCTTGCTTTGCCCCGTGTCCCAATTGTAGCAGTAGCTCTTTTTTGAGGAAATTTTTGGCTAGTGTCAACTTACCTGGGTAGTTTTGTCTGTAATGCTATACTATTTACCCAACTTAATGTGTATAACTATTTTCTGGAAGTGCGCTCTAAATCTACAATAATGTAGATAAGGTTCGCCCTCACTGCTTATTAAGCTGCTCGCCTAATTGTTACCGATTCTACGTGTGGAAAAATTGGGTTTACCAGCAGTTCCTCCTAGTTAAAAATCAGAGTCTAATGGCGTAAAATTACCTTCAATCTAGACAATCAAACACCTGTGGTTTCCACGCCACTTGACGGCAGTTGCTCATGGGAGAAACCACGCCAGTTGCTCATTTTGGAAACCAAAAAGACCGCACTGGCTTCCCAAAAGCGCACTCCGTCAGTGGCTCCCGTGCATAGCGCTTTGGGCAGTATGGATTCTCCAAACCCAGCTTCTCAAGAACCGTCGCGTAATTACCTAGCGGGGCTGAATCTCTATCAGGTGTACTTTTTAAGTTTAGTTAGATGAAGGAATTTAAACCAAGCAAACTTTGAGAGCATCGTGCAGTGAGAAGTCCAAAATACGCTCAGAGTTGTCCGTTGGTCGGCTTTTTCGGCTCAACACAACTTCGGGAGCATCCCGCAAGGGTAGGTTGGCTTCCTTTCTTCGGAAATTAGGAAGCCTTGCCTTAGGGCAATTCGTTTCCAGCTTGTTTCTGTAAGCCTTCAAAACCCTTTAGGCTCTTAATCAGGGTAAAGGTGAAAGGGAAAACACAAGAAGGGAAAGGTTAAAAGGAAAAGGGGAAAGGTCTTAAGGCTGGTCTTTTTCCTCTTTGTCAACAGACAAGGGTCACTTTTTGCCTTCTTTGGTGAGGGCATACAGGAAAGAACCAGATAAAAAAATGATGTTTTGACCAAAGGTCGGTTCACTGCATGGAATTTTCAATCGCTACACTCCTTGCCAATTTCACCGATGATAAATTGGTGGCTCGTAAAGTTTTGGAAAAGAAACTTGGTTGTGAAGATGAAAAAAGTTTACAAAAACTTCACATAGCCTTAGATGTTCTGGAAAAAATCGGTATTTTGGTGAAAGAACGCGGCAAGTATCGCCGTGTTATGGAAGAGGGAATCATCGAAGCAAAACTCCGTTGTTCTAGTAAGGGTTTTTGCTTTGCGATTCAAGATGTGGAAGGTGCTGAGGATATTTACATTCGTGAAAGTCATCTGAGTAATGCTTGGAATGGCGATCGCGTTTTGGTAAGAGTTCTCAAAGAAGGCAGTCGCCGTCGCTCTCCGGAAGGAGAGGTGAAGCTAATATTAGAACGTTCCAACCACACATTATTGGCACGAATTAAGCAAGTAGAAAGCGGTTTTCGGGCTGTACCTCTAGACGATCGACTGCTGTTTGAACTCAAGATTCAGCCTAATGGTGCAAAATTAGAAGACGCCATCGATCACCTCGCCCATGTGGAAGTCTTGCGTTATCCGTTAGCTCAATACCCCCCCTTGGGTAGAGTAGTACAAATCCTCGGCAGTGATGCCGAAGCTGCTGCTGATATAGATTTAGTAACATGCAAGCACGATTTATCACGTGGTTTCCCGGATAACGTCGTTGAAGTCGCTGCCAAGTTGCCTAAAAAGCTCTTAAAAGCAGACCTGAAAAATCGCTTAGATTTGCGTAATGCGTTTACAATCACAATTGAAGGTGTAAATAGAGACACAAAAGTAGTCGAAAATGCCTTTAGTTTGGAGAGAAACCCCAGCGGAAATTGGCTTTTAGGAGTTCATATCGTTGATGTTTCTCACTACGTGCAACCTGATGAAGCCCTAGATAGAGAAGCACTCAAACGAGGCAAATCAGTGTATTTGGGAGAATTAATACTGCCAATGTTGCCACCAACTGTGGCAGAACGCTGTTCTTTAGTACCGGGAAGCGATCGCTTAACCATCTCTTTCTTAATTACCATCGATCCGAAATCAGGACAAATAGTAGAGTGGGAAATTCAACCTAGCGTCATCAAGGTCGAGACTGCACTAACCACAGAACAAGCCGAAGAAATTCTTGCAGGTGAATTTCACAATCAATCCCCAGAAGTGCTGGAGATCCTGCAAAATCTCCAAGCTTTGCAAAGAGATTTAAGACAAGTAAGGTTAAATCGCGGTAGCCTCCAGTTGAATCTCCCACCCAGCCAAAACCCGTATTATGATGAGGGAATTCTGGGGGCTGTGGTGGTAAATGATTTACCAGTGCGATCGCTACTGACTGAGTTGGTGCTGCTAGTTAATCAACTGATGGCGACTCACTTAAACGCCCTTGGCGTTCCGGCTATCTGGCGAGTCCAAGGCACGCCCGATATCGAAGATGTCCAGGAAATGCTGAAATTGGCAGTTAATTTAGGCGTTGACCTAACCTTAGATCCAGAAGCGGACATTCAACCTTTAGATTATCAACATTTGACTAGAGCTTTTGCTGAATCTGCCTCCGAGCAAGTTCTTACCTATTTGTTGCAAGATACTCTCAAACCATCTGCATACAGCACCACCAAAGGGCCTCACTTTGGTCTGGCGCTAGGGCAGTATGTCCACTTTAGCGCCCCCCTGCGGCGTTACCCAGATTTGTTGATGCAAAGAGTGTATTATACATTACTGGAGCATGGACGCGATCGCCGTAACACCCGTGTGAGAGAGAAAGTGAACTTGCGCCATTCCTCCAGCCACGAGGAAATTAACTGGAACGTTTTACCCCCAGAACTGCAACAAGAACTCCAAAGCGATTTGACTAGGGTAATTGTCCAAATCAACGACCGAGAAAAAGAAGTCCAAGAAGCCGAAGCTGATTTAGCAGGGCTGCAAAAAGCCCAACTGATGAAGCAGCGTATTGGTGAGGTATTTCAAGGCGTGATTACTGGCGTTCAATCCTACGGTTTCTTTGTGGAAATTGAAGTACCAGCAGAGGCGGTTGAATCCAGCAATAATCCTGGCGTACCCCTGAGAGTAGAAGGATTGGTACACGTTAGTTCTCTCAAAGATGATTGGTATGAATATCGCGCCAGACAGCAAGCACTATTTGGTCGCAAAAATCGCGCTTCTTATAGATTGGGCGATCGCGTCGCCGTGCAAGTTAAGAGTGTTGATTACTACCGTCAACAAATTGACTTGGTAACTGTCGGCAGTGATGGCGCACCCAAAGGTTTAGCTGGTAGTGGTTCTAATGAAGATATTTCAGACCTCTATTTAGCAAACGACATTGAAGGTGATGACCTCGACCCTTATGGTGAGGACGAGTAAATACATTTAGGACTTATGTGTCGAATAAAACTAAGCCACTGATTTTAGGCGTATCGGGCGCATCTGGTCTGATTTACGCCGTTCGCGCGATCAAATTTCTGTTGGAAGCAGAATATAGTATTGAACTGGTTGCCTCTAAATCCACTTACATGGTTTGGCAGTCAGAACAGGAAATTCGGATGCCACCAGAACCAACAGCGCAAGAACAATTCTGGCGAGAGCAAGCAGGAGTTCCACTTTCTGGTAAGCTACGCTGTCATCCTTGGGGTGATGTTGGTGCTGGAATTGCCAGCGGTTCCTTTGCCACCCTGGGGATGATAATTATTCCATGCAGCATGAGTACAGTGGCAAAGCTAGCAGTTGGGTTGAGTTCCGACTTACTAGAACGCGCAGCTGATGTTCAACTTAAAGAAGGTCGGAAATTGGTGCTTGTACCGCGTGAAACCCCTTTTAGCTTGATTCATCTGCGTAACTTAACTTCCTTAGCAGAAGCTGGAGTGAGAATTGTCCCTGCTATTCCCGCCTGGTATCACAATCCTCAAACCATTGAGGATTTAGTTGATTTTGTAGTTGCCCGTACTTTAGATCAATTAGATATTGACTGTATCCCAATTCAGCGCTGGCAAGGAAGGAATTGAGGTAATCTCACTTCTAAAAGGGCATGGGATTCAGGTTGACTGTCTTTTTTTGATATCCTCCCATCCCTTGAAGGGGTGGGTTTCCTCTTTCTGTGATTCTCTGATGCTTGCGGTAAGCCTTAAAAAAATATTTTTCCAAAAACACTAGCGCAATGGAAAATCTTTTGCTATATTATATAATCGTGAGACAAAAGGGCGGTTAGCTCAGTTGGTAGAGCGCCTGCCTTACAAGCAGGATGTCATCAGTTCGAGTCTGGTACTGCCCATAAAACAAAAGCCGTCAGCTTGGCGGCTTTTGTTTTGGCAATGCATTGAAAAAGTGCTGCAACATTTAGACAATAATATTTCACTTTAACTAGCAGCAGCGTAAAATGAAACCTTAAGTTCTCGTTGCAATGCTGCGGGCAGTATCGAGTACTGTCATGAACAGCAAATCTCGCCCATGCTAAGAGTATCGTTTTAGCCGCAGACGATCGCATGGAAAACCTGGAAATTGGTTTGATGGCTCATGCGATAAGGGATTACCAAGAAATAAATTATCCAGTCTTGTGGGGGGGACATCTTGTCCGCCCTTTTGTACGGGCGGTCGAGACGCCCACCCCACAAGAAAAGTTGTATATTTTTTTATTTGGTAGTCCCTTACATCTAGGTCTTACGTTTTTTGAGTTGAGCTACTTATGACTCCTGAATTCTGACTTTTGAATTCTAGTTAGCGATTGCGGCAAAATTTGCGATCGCTATCATTCTGAGGATATTGCCAAGAATAGGCAAAATGGCTAACTCCCTTGAGTTGGGGGGCAAATTGACGAAGTGCTTGCATTTGCACTTCTAACGGTGGACGATTACTAACGGGTTTTCCCCACTGACCGGCTAAAGCAGGGATTATCTTTGTACCCGGTTTTGCCATACTCAAAACCCGCTGCACTTGCGACACAATACAACTAGCATTACCGCAAGTTGCGTAAGACATGGGATGCCATTCCAGTGTTGTGGGGAATCTATCCCAAGGTTGCAAACGGGAATCATAGCCTTGTCCTACAGTTTGGTTACCGTCAGGGAAAAACACCACTCCTGTGGGAATACCTTGCTGTTTTGCTGGATAACTGGCGATAGTGACAAAATCTAGAATTCCTTGCATGGCGTGGGCAACGGCGAGTTGCCACAACTCCCATTGTAAAAGCGGTTGTCTATCAGTTGCAGGCTGAATTGATTTTCCGGCTGTTGGGGGAATGCGTCCTTGCCAAAGGGGTTCGCCTTCTTGAGGATAAAGTTTATCAATTTCTGCGACATCTCCAACAGTGACATATCCTTTGCTCAAAAAGCGGCGAATTAAGTCCAGCCCTTTGTAATTCTGTGCCCGTTTAAATAAAGCTTCTTGAGTTGCGGGGCTAAATAGCCATAAATCTGAGACTTTGGTGGCGATGGAATCACTTCCTGCTTGTCGGGGATAGCGCACGTAGTCCAATAACAAGCCATCTGGACGACGGCGTAAAATTTCCTGCACCAATTGGTAATAGTCGCGTTTTGCTTGGGGGTTGTAGGGGTCGATAAATACTTGAGAGCCATTGTCTACAACATATAAGCTTGTTTGACCTTTGCCATTGCGAGCGATCGCAGCTTCTCTATCTTTTCGCTGGGCGTAAGTATAGCCGAAATTTGTGGTAAACATCCACGCGTAAACCTTCAAACCCCGTTGCCGAGCTTTTTTAATTGCTAGAGACAACAAATCGATGTTTTCTGCTCCCGGAGTACGAATCACAGAAGGCCAAACCGTCGGGTTACCAGTTGCTGGCAATAAGGCTTGCCCATCGTAAAATACTTCTAAATAAACTTGGTTATAGCCACCGTTAACAATCCGATCCATCACCAGATCGATTGTTCCTGGCTGAATATCGCAGGGATACAAGCGCAACCAAAGGGCTTGGATTTGCGGCCAAGTCCGACTGCGGCACTCGCGTAAGTCCTGTGCCTGTTCTTGTAATATTTTTTGATATCCAGCCTGGGCATTTTGATTGCCTTTGAGGGCTGACAAACGTAAGTTCTCTTTTTCTCGCACCGCCGCTGGTGATAACTGACAATACTGGGTTACTTGCGCCTTTGCTGGTTGGCTCCCAAAACTAGAAAGTAATGAGCTACTACTGAAAACAACAGCGAATAGGCGTCGCCAAAATAATCTCGATCTTGCAACGTTCAAAGGACGATTAAACATACCTGGTAGTAGATGGACACAAAAATCAATTACTCCAACTCAGATGGCTATAAGCAACTTGTATCAAATTATATAGTTGAGCGATCGGGGTTTTAAAACCTACTTTTTCAAGACTGGCAAACATCTATTTCTGTTGCCGTATTTTTGTTGTAAACATAATAAATACATAAACTTAAATATAAAACAATACGCTTGGTGTTAACGGTATTTAGCTCCGGAAGATCCCCCCAACCCCCCTTGGAAAGGGGGGCTTAGTTCCCTCCTTTTTAAGGAGGGTTAGGGAGGATCGAGTCTTAACTGAACTGTATTGGAATATAAAACACATAAATACAAAGCGAGTTTACCCTGTTATTTGATAAACTCTACTTTGCCGTAATTATTGAACATCTGCCAAAGTAAATGTGATTTTTGAACTTATAGCAATTTGCAGTTGAATAGACTATAGTAAAGGCTTTACAGCTGTAAAGCCCCTACAATGATTTGATTTTTTTTCGGTGTATTCCATTCAATTGAAACCGCTATAAAAATACTGTAACTTACACTTAATAATTTTTTTGAACGTCAAGATATATAGTTTCAAACTTTTTCCAAGTAGGAGAGAAGCTTTGAAACATCATCTAAGGGAGTATTGATGAGTTTAGTATAAGATTTTAAATTTTGAACTCAGACTGAGATTCAAGTTGAGAAGGTAGCCAAGAGTGGAGGCAGAGTGTCTCCGGCTCCACTCAAGATTGAAGAATCAAAACTTGAGACTGCTGACTCTTAATCATGGAATAGGTAATAGTTAAGAGTTAACCGCCACGCTTGAGTGCTGATTCTACCTGTTGTAACTCCTTCTCTAAGCGATTTTTGAGTTTTTCGGGTACGGGACGATTAGGGTAAGAACTATAGTGTCCAGCTAGGGAGTTGAGGGCTGTTCGGATAGTTGTAAAGGAACCAAGGCCAGAAACAGAGTTAGCTCGTTGGTAACGAGCTGAAAAGTCATTAATTTTTTGACGCGCTTCTGCTTGAATTGCTGCTTTGTTTGGTGAATCTGGTGATAAATTTATGGCCTCTCTCATGATATTGACCACAGCCAAGGTGTCTTGGCGATAATCGCCAGTCAAACTATCTGGACTGCCAGAACAACCCATCAAGCCGATAGATACAACCAAAACGAGCGCAAGCAGACGCGACCAATAGCGCTTCATATGCATTAACTAAAAGATACGTAAATCAACGTCCATCGTATCTTGGATTGGTATCTTGGGGATCAATTTACTGTGGAATGGGGCAGGGGGGCAGAGGGGCAGAGGAGCAGAGGGGCAGGGGAGCAGGTGGGCAGGGGGGCAGGGGAGGCTCTTGAGGCAGGGAAAAAGGTTAAAGGGAAAAGGGAAAAGGAATAAATTTAACCTTTCCCCCTTACCCTTTTCCCTTTCCCCATTCTTATGCCCAATGCCCAATGACTAATGACTAATAATTAATGACTATTTGATAAAGAGTATCCCGTTGTTGGTAAGGTCGTCCTAAAGAAGCGATCGCACCTTGTAATGCTTCCACTTCCATACACGTACCGCCTAAGGCACCTGCCATTGTGGTAATGTGTTCTTCCATTAAAGTGCCGCCGATATCGTTACAACCCCAAGCTAAGGCTTCTGTGGCACCGGCAAGCCCTAGTTTTACCCAACTCTGCTGATGGTTGGGAATCCAATTTCCTAAGTAAATCCGGGCTACAGCGCCTAGTAGTAGTGCATCTTGCAATATCGGTTGGTCCCGTCCAACGCGGCGACGTAAGGGTTTGGGTGCTTCTTGCCCAACGAAGGGTAATAAAATAAACTCTGTAATCCGTGCTGGATATTCCCTTTCGATGGCTATTTTTTGCAGCGATCGCAGTTTCTCTAAATGTCCAATTTGCTGTTCGTGGCTTTCAATATGCCCAGATAGCATGGTACTGGTAGTATGTAAGCCTAATTTGTGAGCGGTGCTGATAATTTCTAACCAAGTGGCTGTATCAATCTTTTCTGGACACAGTATCCGCCTGACTGTATCATCTAATACTTCTGCTGCTGTTCCTGGCATTGAACCAACCCCAGCATCTTGCAAAGCAGCTATTACATCAGCGTATTCCAGTCCGTCAAGTCTGGCGATAAATTGCACTTCCTGGGGAGAAAAAGCGTGTAGATGTATCTGGGGAAATTCCTGTTTGATGGTTTCTACTAACTTGAGGTAATAGGGCAAAGATTTGCCGTTGATTTGTGCTTGCGGATTTAATCCCCCCTGCATACAAATTTCGGTCGCACCCCGTTGCACTGCATCTGCGGCCTTTTCCAAAATTTGTGTCCAATCCAACCAATATGCGCCTGTATCGCCATCATCGCGACGGAAGGCACAAAAACTACAGTGCTGCTCGCAAATATTAGTAAAATTGATATTACGATTTATTACGTAAGTAACTGTATCGCCTGCTTGTGCGTGGCGTAGAGTATCAGATGTGATACGTATTGCAGCGATCGCCTCTGGTTCGGTTTGTTGTAACAATACCACCCCATCTTCAGGAGATAAATCGTACCCCATTAAGGCACGCTCAAGAATTTTTTCAACAGAAATTTTTGTCAGCATTTTTCTCTTAATTTATCTGAAAATTTTTAATTTTATAACTTTGCTAATAAGTAGAAGGACTAAATTAAACCTAACTCAATCTCGCCGGGTTTCGACTGCGCGGAAGTTGAGTTTCGACTACGCTCAACTTCCGCGTAGTCGAAACTCAACCCTCAAGGAATAAGCTTACCGAGCATTGAGCGGAGTCGAAATGCGTCTTCTAAATAATTGTGTCCACCTAATTAATAAAATTTTACTTAATAAGTATACTAAATTCTTGAGAATCAAAAAGAAATACTATAGGAGTCCGATTTGATTTTTGAAAAAATCTCAGTATCTGTAGGGTGTGTTATGGCGTAGCCTAACGCACCTAAATCATTAACCGGTGCGTTACGCCAAAGGCTAACGCACCCTACGTATATTTCAAAAATCAAATATGAGTCCTATATATAAAAATTTAGCTGCTTTTATGTTCTAGTTGCCACAGCTTACTATTGTGAAAAACATCAACTAATTTGTATTTTTTATCCAGTTCGATTCTAAATCTTTTGGAAGGATTATACAAAAATATTTTACTGAAATTATTAGGAATCTTTGGTATCGTTGGTTCAATTACCAATTGCATCTGTACTTTGTTATCTAAAAGATGAATTAAAGACATTAAATCGCCGATATTTAAGGAATAATTACTACTAATTAATAGTGGGTCGTTAGTTTGATTGATGATTCGAGCTATTTGAGGATTGGTATGGCTGCTTTTATTCCACCATGTCTCGGCTTGAGAACTGACTGCACAGGATAAAACTCCACTGGAAATTAGTATTACCATTACTAATTGCCAAAACTTGCGGACTATTAATTTAGAAGAAATAATTTGAGCCGCCAGTAAGTAAGCAACAGCTAGCTGAATGCTTACATAAGACAGAGTGACATATCTAGGTCGCAGACTGACCTTACCTCCAATAATTAAATCGGGTAAAATGAGAGCTAAAGCAGGTAGTCCACCTAAGAGAAAAATAAATAACCAAACTTGTTTGCCTGCCCGATTATAAAGATATAAAAATGAATATACTACCAAGATTAGTATTAAGGGAATTAAAAATCTACCCCAGCGCAAAACTGGCAAATTTAAATCTGGAAAAAATGGTTCGTAGCGCCAAAAATCAGCAAATAAATAGCTAATATTACTAATCCAACCAGAAACTAAAATTGACAGAGATTGTTTAGCTTGAGCGCTGGCTGTTGTGCGCTCAATTTCAGATAAGCTATTAATAAGAATTAAAATCCAAGGAATAAAAGCTAAAAAGCCGAGGCTAGTTGCTATTAAATAAGCTTTAACAATTTTAGTGAATCGAAAGCGTTCAATAGCAAATACATAAATACCGTAGGCGATCGCCAGCAACCCAGAAAACAAAAAAGTGTATAATCCTAGCGCCACTGTTACTGCATAAATCCCCCAAAACTTCTTGTTACTCAGCCTGATTGCTTGCAGCAGTGCAGCACTCTCTAGCAAAATAGTCACCATCCACAAACTGAACTCTCTTGCCTCTTGTGCATATAGCAGATGGAAAGGCGAGACTGTTAGAAAAGCTACGCTTATCCATGCTGCTATGGGTGACTGAAATAATTCTAAGCATAGCCAATAAATGCAAGGAAAAGCTAGGAGGCTAATTATGGCTGACAAGCTTCTTGTAGTCGCTACTGAATTGCCAAAAAGTTGCATCCATAATCTAACCATTACGTAATAAAGTGGAGGATGTTGAGCATCCTCCACTGCCAAAGAGTCGATCGTATTAATTAAACCTTTTTCAGAATTAGGTTGTTGATATTTTTGTATATTTCCAACAGCAAACACTTGGCCGTTAAATACTTGTCGAACAAATTCTGTCTTCGTGTAACCAGAAATTCGTAATGAGGTATACGCTTCATCGTGTGAGTAGACTTTTCGATCCAGATATGCGAAGCGAAAAAATATCCCTAATATTAACAAAATAACGATTAAAAATCGTAGCCAAATAGGAGGAAAATATTTTGTAATTGCTGTTGGGGGAAAATGTCTGGCAACTACTGATTGTCTGTTTAACATATAATATCAAGGTTCAATAATTAAAGGTTTGGAGTAACAATTCCAGCCTTTATTAACAGCCAATATAATATTTTGACATTGCGTAATATAGTTTGATTGTTGCCTACTTACACTTACTTAATGCAAACTATTATATTGGCTGAAATTCTCACTATAAAACTGGATATTACGAATTTCCCCTTGCTTGTGGTGTTCGTCGATACTGTATTAGCAATCCTATGCCCATACCAATACCGACAATAGCAGTAAAGTAGAATAAACCAATCAATCGAATATAAATTGGTGGTGCGATCGCTTCAACTTCAACTTCTTGTGCTACTTTTACTGGTGTAAATTGACGGCTAGATCCTGGGTTAGGAGTTGCTTCCACCTCAACTTTGTGTGGCGCACCATCAAAAAATTGCTCTTGCCATGTTAACTTACCTTCTTGGTCAGTAAGTCCTTTGTAGGCAAAGACTGTTAAATTATCTTCAAGAGCGATCGCTCTTACCTGCAAGCTTACATCTTTGATGGGTTGTCCTGTGGTGCTATCCTTTACCTGTAACCCTAAATTCGCAAGTTTACCGACAGTGGCGTTTTTATCTCCCTGGAGTTGGATTTCTAATCCTTGCGATTTTTGAGATGATGGTGCGATGGTTTCAGTACCGCCTGAGTGGTGTCCGCTGCTATGAGCTTCGGCGACTTCTGCACTAACGTTAATAAATAATAAAGCTAATATTGCGACCACAGTCAAGCTACTTAATAAAAGGCGCACTGATTGGGGTGCGATTTCTCCTTGTTGAAGTTCTTTTTGTCCGCCAATAACCCAACCACCCAACAATCCAACTGCTAATAAAATTGCTGCAATAACAACAAAATATTTATATTTAACTGGATTTTCTCGGACATTAAAATTTAAACTTTGCTCGTAAGGAGCAAAAGTATTTGCTACCAACGGTGACACTTTAACCAGTAATTGATAATTTCCTCGTATGGGTAACATCTGCTGAATTTCTAGCTTACCATCAGGCGCGAAAGCATTCATTTGCAAAAGTTTTGTCCCCTCAACAATCGGAAAATCTGTTGTTAACCAGGGATTAGATGGTGGCGTCAAAATTTCTAAGCTGATTTTGGCATTTTCTAAAGATTTACCTGCCGCATCAACAGCTTGTAGTGTCAAATTAACAGGAGATTGATGTCTTTCTGTTCCTGCTTCAAAGGGAAGAATACGTTCTAAAGACGGGTTGGTAGAAAGTAACACTCTAGAAGTAGGAGTTTGAGAATTACCTACTAAGGAATAAAGAATTGACAACGTGATGCAAACAGCACTGATAACTCCAAATAGTCGATATTTTTTCATAAAAGCTGAGGTTGAGGAAGGATGAAGATGCTAATTAACAAGTAACAAACTATTATTTGATTGAAGTACAAAAACTTTATATTTTGAGTCATTAGTCGCCAAAATGTAAAATGAATTTTGACGACTGACTCTTGAATTTTGTTTCGATCGCTTTATTAAGTGTCAAACAATTGTCTAATCCACCAGTAACTTTTTGGAATTAGATAATTTAGTGACATGCAACACCTAAAGTGTGGTGTCGCGCTGAATGTGCTGCGTTGTGCGCCGCAGGATAAGTGGAGAATAAAGCAGTCCAAATAATCAAAGAAGATAACAGCATATAAAGCGTTATCTGCACTGGCTTGGACAAGGTAATAGTTGCGGTCTTCTGCAATACTGAAATATGAGAAAAACTACTCATTTTGACCTCCGATAATTAATTTGGGTAATTCATCAATCAAAGGAACTAATGCCGATTGATTGCAAAAAGATATACGATAAAGTTCCTATTTGACAAGTGGGTATGAAATGTCTTAGCTAATTTGCCCTTAGTGAATACTATACTATCCTTTCAATATTGGCTAATAGTCATGCAGAAATCTACACACAAAGTCCATACAAATAACAAAACAATGACACATGGTTTTGATTAACGCGAAGATGACACGAGATTAATTAAAAATTCAAAATATTATGTTGTCAAATATCGAAATTTCTTTAAAATTCCGATTTATTTTATCTCTTAGCCAATTAAATATGCTACACCCTACCGACAGTTTCTTGCTGAGGTTCAGTTACTAGGTACTATGGTATACATTGTTTGAAAGTTAATTACTGTTGAGGTATTAACTATATCAAAAATAGATACAAAAAAACTCATCTTTTGATTTTATTTATACTTTACTTTAAGTAAAAATGCTGGCAAATATATAAAAATTGCCTAGAGTCTTCCAAGGCAGCTAATGATTGGAAAACGCACAACCAAGAACGAAACAGGAATACTCTGCTTTTCAAGGCAGATTTTAATTTGATGTGAATTTAATAACTTTGGTAACCGTTTTGAAGCACTTCAAATTTATTGACAATGATTTTTCATTCATATAATATACACAAGGACAATTGCAAATAATTTTCAATTCTTTTTTGGTGCTAACTGCTAACTGTCATGCCCTACAACTTCGCTTTGGGTAAGGAAAAACTTTGGAGCCGTCGTCAATTACTAAAGCTGGGCTTAGCAAGTGTGGGAGTGAGTGGTGCAGCTGCACTTTGGCAAACGCTGAATTTTCAAAGTCAGTCAATAGTCAAGGTACCACCATTCGATATGGAAGCATCAGACAACGTTGCTAACCCGATGAAGATGCTGAGGGATTTTGACTATGGGACGCTAAAGCAAGAAAATGGGCGTACTATCCGAGAATTTCAGTTAACTGCGGGTACTTCCATTATTCAGCTCAATAGTGCTGTTTCTTACAACATCTGGGATTTAAACGGCCGCATACCAGGGCCAACGCTACGGGCCAAACAAGGCGATCGCGTGCGAATATTATTTCTCAATAACGCCGGACATTCTCACTCTTTGCATTTTCATGGGGTTCATCCAGCAGAAATGGATGGTGTTCGTCCAGTCAGCAACGGCAAAGCCACAATTTATGAATTTGATGCCGAACCTTATGGCGTTCATTTATACCACTGTCATATCGAACCAGTTACCCGTCACATTGCCAAGGGACTGTACGGGATGTTTATCATCGATCCTCCGACTCCCCGTCCCCCAGCTGATGAAATTGTATTAGTGATGGCTGGGTATGACGTGAATGATGATAGCCATAATGATTATTACGCCTTTAACGGCCTGCCTCATCATTACATGCATCATCCCATTCCTATTTATCAAAATCAGTTGATTCGGCTGTACGTCCTCAACATTATTGAATACGATCCGGCTGTCACCTTTCACCTCCACGCTAACTTTTTTGATGTTTATCGCTATGGCATGAGTATGACAGCTAGCGAAAAAACTGATGTGCTGACGATGGGTATAGCAGAAAGGCACATTTTAGAATTTGCTTTTCGCTACCCAGGTAAATATATGTTTCATCCCCATCAAGATGCGATCGCCGAAAACGGTTGCATGGGTCAATTTGAAGTAATTCCTGACACTAAGTCTCAAAAAACTGTTAAAAATTCTTGACGAAAAAGTTAGCTATTTCTAGCCAATATACCCACAAGCTAAATAATTTGTAATTAATTCCTGAAAATTTTAAATTAACTAGTTGATAAAAAATATCATTATATGCGAAAGTACAATCTATGACAATCCGTCAACCACCTCCGGGTAGCTTGGCAATACAACAATTAATAAATTTAACTTGTGTGAGGAACAAAAATGATAAAATTTCGCTATATATGTTTAACTGTTGCGACTGCGGCAATAATTACCTTGAGTTCCTGTAGCAGTACGCCAACCGCAGAAAATCCCTCAGTGCCAGCTGCTACTCCCCAAGCTACAGAGGCAGCAGCAAATAATAGCAATCATAGCGGTCACGGTGGTAAAGAAAAAATCAACATTAATACTGCTATATTGTCAGAATTAGATAAATTTGAAGCCAAACTCGGCGTACCGGCTTTATCTAACAAAATTCAGGCGAATCGGCCCTACGGTAGTCCAGAAGATTTAGTCACAAAAAAAGTGATTACTCAAGAGCAATTCGACCAAATTAAAGACCAGGTTGGCGTTCAAGATGTAGTACTTACAGGTGAAGCAAAAGATGTTGACTACATGTCTAAATTAGGCTTAATGAAAGGACATCTTTTAGTAGCAAAAGAACTCCTAGACCAAAATCAACCGAAACAAGCAGAACCTCATATTGGGCATCCAGTTGAGGAGATTTATGTTGACGTAGAAGACCAACTTAATGAGCGCAAAGTTAAAGAATTTAAGACAACTTTGGTGAGTTTGCAAGATTTAGTAAAATCTAGTCCCAAGGATAGTAAAGTTAAAACTAATTTTACTTCTTCAGTGGCAGCAGTTGATGGAGCGATCGCAGCTTTACCAGCACCAGAACGTTCAAAACCAGGATTTGTATTACAGGTAGTTAACGAATTACTGGATGCAGCGAACTCAGAATATGGCGCGGCGATCGCAAATGGTAAGATATCCGCTGCAATTGAGTATCAAGACTCTCGTGGATTTGTCACCTATGCCAATGAATTATACAAAGGAATTTCCAGCCAAGTAGCTCAACAAGATGCCGAAGCAGATAAAGCAATTAATACCAGTTTTGCCGAACTCATAAAAGTTTGGCCTGCCGCAATTCCACCAGCTAAACCAGTCAAGACTCCAGAGGATGTTACCAAATTGGTGAAAACCATTGAGGAAAACTCTCAAAAAGTGATTGATAAATCAAGTTCCCAAGCACAGCGATAACATTTTGATTTAATGGGAAGCTGAGAATAAGGTGTTTAAAATTGGGAGAAAGTTAAGAGTTAGGAGTGAAGAGTTAGGAGTTATGTAGTGAATACAGACGCGATTAATCGCGTTTGTACAGGAGTTAAGAGTTAAGAATTTAAGAATTATAATAATTTTTTCAATTCCTCACTCATAACTCCTAACTCCTAACTCATAACTCCTAATTCCTAACTCATTGGACTCTATTAGCCACTTCAATTAACAACTGATGCAAGAACTTGACCAGAAAAAGACCATTGATTTGCTCAACGCCATCATGGAATTTGAATTAGCAGGAGTAGTCCGGTATACACATTATTCCTTAATGGTAACTGGCCCTAACCGCATTCCCATAGTGGCTTTCTTCAAAGCACAAGCAAGCGAATCCTTACTTCATGCCCAACAAGTAGGAGAAATTCTTACAGGTTTAGATGGGCATCCTTCCTTAAAAATTGCCCCAATGGAAGAAACCTACAAGCATACAGTCAAAGATATTTTGGCAGAAAGCTTATCCCATGAAAAAAAGGCATTAGATCTGTATAAAAGTCTCCTAGAAACTGTCAACAATGCCAGCGTTTATCTAGAAGAATTTGCTCGTGGCATGATAGGACAAGAAGAGATGCATAATCTCGAACTGAAAAAGATGTTACGTGATTTTAGTTAATAGTCATTAGTCATTAGTCACTAGTCATTGGTCATTTGTAAAGAACAATTGACAAATGACAACTGACTAATGACAAAAGACGCATGACAAAGGACAAAAGATGAATTTTAGTACTGCTCTACCTACTTTTGTAATTACACTCCGAGAAGGAGTAGAAGCTGCCCTCGTTGTGGGAATTGTGTTAGCTTTACTCAAAAAAGCTAAAAAATCCAATCTGAAGCCTTGGGTATATGCTGGTGTCGGCGTTGGTATTGCCGTTAGTGGCTTGATAGGTGTGCTATTCAGTTGGATAATTCAAGTAGTGGGAGCTGCTAATCCTCAATATACTTCTGTAGTTGAGCCACTACTAGAAGGTGTATTTAGCGTATTAGCGATCGCAATGCTCAGTTGGATGCTCATCTGGATGACTCAACAAGCCAAATTTATGAAAGCGCAAGTTGAGGGAGCAGTTACACAAGCACTGACAAAAAACTCAAATGCCGCTTGGGGTGTTTTTAGTTTAGTTTTTATTGCCGTTGTTCGGGAAGGCTTTGAAACTGTTTTGTTCATTGCTGCTAACTTTCAACAAGGGTTAATACCCAGCATCGGCGCAGTCGCAGGTTTGACAGTAGCGATCGCCATAGGTGTGCTTTTGTTTAAATGGGGCATCAAAATTAATATCCGCCAATTTTTCCAAGTAATGGGCGTTTTATTAGTATTAATTGTCGCTGGCTTAGTAGTTTCAGCCTTGAAAAATTTTGACGACGCCGTGGCTAACTTTGCCCTTAGTAGTCGTGCCACACAAAGCCTTTGTTTCTATTACGAACGCTTTACTAAAATCCACTCCTGTATTTTAGGCCCAATTGTCTCAAATACTTCCACAATTTTGCCAGACGAACAATTTCCTGGCATTATTCTCAAATCTTTATTTGGCTACAGCGACAAAATTTATCTCGTCCAAGCCGTAGCATATATTGGTTTTTTACTCGCCATAGGCGGGCTATATTTCCGCAGTCTTGGAGGAGGCTTTTTTCAAAGTAAAAATAATACTCAATCTCGCCGTCAAAAACCAATCAATCCCGCAAAAGATTAAAACAATCTCTTAACCCTCTCTGCGCCTCTGCGTCTCTGCGTGAGACAAAAATATGTCAATTTTGAAATTATATTTTTTACCCTAAGTACGCTCTGCTCCAAACAAATCTTGTTTCAACTGCTGACAAGCCTTTTCTATAGCATCTATACTCCCTGGATTCACCAAACCATAATAATCAAACACATAAATTCGGTTCTTTTGAGTTGCTTGTAATTGCTTCCAAAAACTCTCTTTTTTCAAAGAATCTAAAACCCTTGCTTCCGAATTACCTTGCGGAGGATTAACCAAAATTATCGCATCCGGATTTGCCTCTAAAACTTTCTCAGCCGAAAGCGTCACATAGCCACCAATTGGACTTTTTCCTTGTAATTCTGCTGCCAGATTTTTCACCTTAAATTGCGTTAGTAAATCTCCCGCCCAACTATTTTTATTGGGTGCTAAAATTGGCTGACGGCTAACTAGCACCAAAGCCGTAATACTTTGATTAGAACCATCTGGCAAGAAACTTTTGTAACGATTTAACAAAGGCTGAGGATCGGCATTAATTAATTCAGCTAGTCTTTTAGTCAACTTTTCTAGAGATTCCCAATTATTAACCTGGGTAAGCAAAGTTGGAATTCCTAATTGCTTAATTTTTTGAATTGGAATAGTAGAAAAACCTTCTGCGCCAATAACTAAATCTGGTTTAAGTGCTACAATTTTCTCTAAATTAGGAGGATTTTGACCTTCGCTAACACGAGGAACGTTTTTAAAACGAGAGTCATCTTTAAATAATTTACTACCAGTAATTCCGACAATTTTTGTTTGGTCAAGTTGAGCGATAATATCAGCTGATAGAGAAGAAAGAGCAACAACTCTTTTTGCTGTTTGTTTTGGTAATTGCTGCGAATTTGAGTTAGTTTTTTCAGTAGTATCTGCTACTTTTGTTGGTAGCTGCTGAGTACTAACAGTGTTGCAAGCAACTAAGGTTATACTCAAAAAAAATGCTAAAACAGATAAAAGCCAACGATGATACATAATGAAATTCCTTGTGAGTTTTGTTCCTCATATAGTTTCGCGCATCTTCACGCACAATTGCTATAAGAATTCCAGAACAAACTCAGCACCATTTAGTGCAAAAATTCATTAGTTCTCTTAGTAGTTATACATTCAAAACTAGAAACTAGCTTTGCGAACTTTTGCCTAGCCTTACTCATATAAAAAAAGGCGAGTAAAAACTAGTTCAAAATTCCCAAAGAATTTTGTAACTGTTTTACCCCCCAGTATCTATACAAGGTTTATTTAAAAAAGCTTTCTTGAATTATGGATTTATAGTGGCGTCAGTAATTACTCACTTGACAATAAACATTATTATACTAATTGGCTGATTATGTTAGTATTTTCGACTACAAAAAGCAAGATTTAACCAAAGCTTTAACTTGAGCTTGGTATCTTTGAATAAAGTGGGATTACTTAGGGCAATAACTAAAAGGACTAGGATGATTGAGTTTAAAGCTCTAAAATTTGAGAACCTTTACCCAGTCTCCAGTCCTTTATAATCCAGATATTCAACTTACTTAGTTTCCATCCAATTTTCGCCCGCACGCGCCTCTACCAACAACGGTACACTTAAGTGTACTGCGTTCTCCATCACGGATTTAATTTGCGGTTGTAATTCTTCCCACTCATCAGGAGGGATTTCAAATACTAATTCATCGTGAACTTGTAATAACAAACGCGCCTGATATTTTTGCAAAACTTTATGCAGGCGCACCATCGCAATTTTGATAATATCAGCGTTGGAACCTTGAATTGGTGCATTGGCAGCGGAGCGTAGTAAACCCGCATCATAAGCACCCAAATTTTTCAATTTACTCAAATCAATATCTTCTGGGTTGCTGCCTTTTAAGTGGCGTAAACTGTTGTTGGTAAAATCAAAATAACGACGACGACCAAGGATAGTTTCTACATAACCATGAGCGATCGCTTCTTTTTTCACTCGCTCCAAATAACCAAAAACTTTAGGATATCGTTCATTAAACCGCTTAATGAACTCATTGGCAATACTTTTATCTATCCCCGTTGAACGAGAAAACCTTAGAGAACCCATTCCATAAATCACGCCAAAATTAATAGTTTTTGCTACCGCTCGTTCTTCTGATGTGATATTTTCTTTTTCAAATACTAATCGTGCCGTCACAGTGTGAACATCTTCATTTTGCTGATGTGCTTGCACTAATATAGGTTCTTGACTCAAATGAGCCAAAATTCGCAATTCGATTTGTGAGTAATCAGCAGCCACCATTAACCAACCAGGTTCTGGCAAAAATGCCTTGCGAATTTGACGACTAAAAGCTGTACGAATCGGAATATTTTGCAAATTTGGATTAGAAGAAGATAACCTGCCAGTTGATGTAGCTGCTTGATTAAAATCAGTATGTACTCGTTGAGTATCTGGACGCACCAATACAGGTAAAGCATCTACATAAGTAGACTTTAATTTAGATAAAGTGCGGTATTCAGTTATCGTTTCAACAAATCCAGTTCCATCGATTTCTTGGAGTTTTTCTAGCGTTGCCGCATCTGTAGAATAACCTGTTTGAATTTTCCGGGAATATTTCGTGCTTAATCCCAACTTTTCAAACAAAATTTGGCTCAATTGTTTAGGAGAACCCAAGTTAAAGTTTTCACCAGCAATTTCTATTGCTTTCTCTTTTAATCTCGCTAATTCTGTTTCTAAATGCTGTGAAAGTTCTTGTAGATAATCTGAGTTAATGCGAACGCCTATATATTCCATTTGAGCTAAAACTGCTTCTAGCGGCTGTTCCACTTCCACTAATAGCTTAGACAAAGCTGGAATTTTCTCTAATTCCGCACGCAGTTTTGTAACTAAACCAAATGTAGAATAAACATCCATACCACAGTAATCTGCTACTGCGGCAATATCTACATCAGCGATGGTTTTACCTTTTGGAACTAAATCTAAATAACTTTTCGCCGTTAATCCCAAATATCGCTGCGCTAAATCCATCAAATTATGACTAGAATCTGGATTTAGCAAGTAACTTGCCAACATCGAATCGAATACCACTCCATCCAAGTTAATCCCTTGACACTTGAAAACTAAGCGGTCAAATTTAGCATTCTGTAAAGTTTTGGGATAATCAGCGCTTTCCAGAATTGGGCGTAGTGCTTCTAAGGCTACATCTTTATTTAAATTTTCTCCAGTTTTATGACCAACAGGAATATAAGCAACTTCATCTAATTTCGTTCCCCAGCAGCAACCAATTCCTACTAACTCAGCGTCTCTTGGTTCTAAATCTGTAGTTTCCGTATCCCAAGCAATCGGTGTTTTTGGATTAGTGAATTTTTGCAAAATTTCCAATAATTCAGTTAACTTTGCTTCAGTATCAATAATGCGTGGTTGAATTGATGATACAGGTTGTTGTTGTGCGGCTTGTGTTTCTGCAAAACTAAAAAATGAAAGATCTGGGTCTTCAAATTCGGGTTCTATTTTTGCTGTTTCTGTTTTTGGTGCTTCTTCAGCTTGACCGCCAAAACGTTGCTGTAGGTCATTTATTTTACCTAAAAACAATTTAAATTCTAGCTTTTCTAAAATTGGTGATAAAACATCCGTATCAAATCCTTTTAATTTGCAATCTTCTAAATCAAGTTCTAGAGGAACGTCCAAAACGATTTTTGCCAAATATTGAGACTTATAGGCATCTTCTTTACCCGCTGCCAATTTCTTCTGATTTGCGCCTGGAATTTCATCTAAAGCAGCATAAATATTGTCAAGAGAAACATAGGTATTAAGTAGCTGTACTGCTGTCTTTTCTCCTATTCCCTTAACCCCAGGAATATTATCTGATTTATCACCACAAAGGGCTTTGTAATCGACAATTTGTGAAGGTAAAACGCCCAACTTTTGTTTAACTTGTTCTGCCTCAAATTCAGTGATGCTATTTGTAGAACGCTTTAAGGCATCTGGACTAAAATTGAGAACAGTGATTTGTTTATCAGCATCTATCAGTTGAAATAAATCGCGATCGCCAGTCAAAATCTTCGCCCTATACCCCGCAGCCGTTACTCGTTGTGCTAGGGTTCCCAAAACATCATCCGCCTCATAGCCAGCAGCTGTGTAAATTGGTAAATTCAAGCCATCAAGTAACTCGTGCAGATTTTCCAAGTCAGGAATAAAGTCTTCTGGTGTTTCTTTGCGATCGGCTTTATATGTATCATCTGTTTCATGCCGGAAGGTGGGCAAACCCAAATCGAAGGCTACAGCCATTGCATGGGGCTGTTGCGTTCCTATTACTTCCAATAAACACTTAAGAAAACCAAAACATATACTTGTGGGAATCCCCGTTTTTGTACGTAGTCCTCCATCTCGCCCTTTAGCAAAAGCAAAGTATGAACGATAAGCCAGGGAGTGTCCATCTACCAGGATGAACGTCGGACGTGTTGGGGTTGCAGTAGCAGTAGTTTCAGACATAGCCCTATTCTAGCCAGAAGCTCCCTTGTTTACATACTGCATCAGTTGGTTTATTAAAATTTCTGTACCTTGAGATGCCTTTCTTAACAAAACTTCATATATTGGCGAAAATGTATGTTTTTTAAAGGAATTTGGACATAAAAAATTCATATAAATTTACGTGTATTTATCAAGCCTAGAAGCAAAAGTTACGAGTTAGAAATAATTTAGTAATCCCGTAATGATTCGTTTTTTCAAAAGCATCTTCCATCATGAAAACAAAACTATTGAACACTCTAGGCGCTGCCACGACTTTAGCAGGAATTGTTGCAACGTCTGGAATAGCTAATGCTGGTTCTCTCTCGTACACTAGCTCCACTAATTACGATTTTACAGATATTATTGATGCACCTTTGAGCGTCCAAAAATTCAATTCATCTCTTGGCACACTCCAAGGTGTAACCATAGAATTTACTGGCGATATACTTGGCAATGCAGGTTTTGAAAATAGAAGCCCAAGCGCAAGTCAAGCCACAGTAACCCTTGGCAGCCAATTGAGTTTAGAACTAAATAATCAGTCTTTGTTGGCATTAAATCCAAAATATACTTCCCAGTATCAAGTTACCAAATACGATGGTGTCACCGATTATAGCGGCACATCTGGAAAGACTATCTCTAACTTAACCGCCACACAAACTGGTATCAAGACTTTCACTGATGCCACATTTTTGCAGTCTTTCACTGGTAATGGCAACGTAGACTTTTTATTCACAGCTATAGCCGACTCCCTAGTTTCAGGATCGGGCAACATTAGATCCTATATTGATACCTATGCCAAAGCAGGTGTCAAAGTAACTTATAACTATGAAGAATTAAAGTCTGTACCTGAAGGATCGACAACCCTTGGAATTGGCTTAGTTGCTGGTCTTTGTCTGTTGTCACAACGCAAAAAAATCTTGGTTAAAGTCTTAAATTCATAGACTTTAGTTGAATAGGTAAATCTTTTCTATTCTACCTATCAATCAAGTTTTCTAACTTAAATGTAAATCCCCGGTTCTTTCGAGAATCGGGTTTTTTTATTGTAGTTATGGAGTGGACAATAGGGGAGAAAACCTTTTTTATGTTTAGTTGATTTTTCCGCGATTTACTGTGTTAAAAAACTTTGAGCAAAAAAAGCTTTGTCTCAAACTTTTCACAAAATCTAAAATACAAAATGGTATAACCTCTAACTGGAACTTTAAATTTAAGGAATTTATGTACAACGCATCTGCCAAAGATATTAAACTAGTGGTTGTAGATATCGATGGGACGATCGCCGGACACTCCAACACCATCAACGAACCTGTAAAACAAGCGCTGATTGCGGCACAAGCACGAGGCATTCAAGTGGCGATCGCTACAGGCCGTATGTATCGTTCAGCCTTGCGCTTTCACCAAGAAATCGGCTCTACTTTACCATTAATGGCTTATCAAGGAGCTTGGATTCAAGACCCCATTACCCAAAAAATTCATCGCCATTTAGTGCTTTCCAGAGAACTTGCCCATCAACTACTCGATTATTTTGAACAGCCTCAATTACGGCAGCTTTTATCTATCCACTTCTACATCAATGACCAACTCTACGTCCGGGAAATAACCAAAGAAACCGAAATTTATGCTGGGCGTTCTAGTATTGTCCCGATTCCCGTGGGCGATTTGCGCCAAGTTTTAACAAATGAACCAACAAAAATTCTCGCTTTGTGCGATGACACAAATTTCATCAGCGAGGTACTGGGGAATTTGCGCCGCCAATATACACCTGCTGAACTTTATTTAACAACATCTGTTGCCACCTTCTTAGAAGCAACTAACGCCTCTGTGAATAAGGGAACTGCTGTACGTTACCTAGCCGAAGAATTGCTGGGATTAGAAATAGCCAACGTCATGGCTATTGGTGATAACTTCAACGACCTGGAAATGCTAGAGTATGCGGGTATTGGTATAGCTATGGGAAACGCACCACCAGAAGTGCAAGCGATCGCTCAGTGGGTAGCCCCTAGTGTAGACCATGACGGAGCAGCAGTGGCAATTGAAAAGTTTTTGCTTTAGTGAGGGTACTTTTTACAACCTAACCCATACTAATCAGAAAGGACACCGACGACTGGCCGTGTTTCGTCTCGGTGCCCCTGCTGGTTCGCTCCTCACACACCTGCTAATGTAGCCGAGGTGATGCATTGAGTCAATAGCTGTGATGAAAGTTTTTATAACTCCGGTGGCGCAAAAATTTTCAGCTTTTCCTCCAGCACAAATTTTAAGACCGACTGAGTAGCCATAAGCAATCCCAGCCTAGCCTGGGCTAACTCTGGTGACATAATTTTTACTTCACCCCAAATCCGGCAATTACGCCAGAAATTTTCAAAAGCTTGGCTCAAAGTCAATGCTGCCTTTCCCCATTTCATAGAACCCCTAACATCTGGACACTCGATGTTGTCCACCATCCCCACTAACTCGCTAATTAAACGACGCTCATCTGGATGATTTAGCCGCAATCTTTCATCGCAGTCGAACCAAGGTATGGGGTTGGGGGAGAGAAGACTCCAAAAACTTGGATTAGTATTTGCAAGTGGTTCTTTAAGTTTAATCAATGCCTCTCGGTGAGCCAGCAGCACTAGCGAACAGCAACGTGCATGGGTATGTTGAATGGGAAATATGGCACTTGTACTGAGCGCAGCCGTTGGCGCAGCCTCTCGCAGAGAACTATGGGGCATGGGGTATTGGGCATTGGGTATACTTTCTCCTCCCGCTTCCCCTACTTTCCCTACTCCTCCACTCCTCTCTACCAGACTTTGCAACCAACCTGCTAAGGCTGAGTCAGTTAACTCAAAATGTATCAAACCAGAGGGAACTATTTGCACGTTAAAAACGTCGCCACAGGTTGCAGATAGATGAAGGGCGATCGCACTGGCCAGCTCCATCGCTTTTCGATTCTGAGAGTTTGACACTTGCAACGCCACACTTGAGGTATACAAAATTTTTCTATTGTTTCTATCTTTGTATAGAAGAATTTTTTTATCTTCTATGTATTCATTTTTTGTACTTTCGGTATTAATACTTAAATATTTGTTTAAACATTCATACACTAACTGTTTAAATGACGCGTAATTGAATGTTTGTATTTTATTAAACACATGATTTCACGTAAATAACTTTGTAAAGTATATTTGTTAATTTAGTGTCACCTATCTCCGGATATAGGTTTAATCTAGATGAAGAAAAATGAGAGTAGGATAAAATTTGATGAATAATCGATGAATAGTGAGTAAACTTTACTACCATCATTGTACAGTAAGAAGTATAACAAAAGAGTAGAGAGTAATTCTTTGCTTTCTATTCTTTGGATGGCTGGCGCTGTTAGGCGTTAAGCCTGCATCAGCCAACACAAAGACACTCCTTGCACTTTCGATCGCGTCTTTGTCTTCAGCCGAACGCTCTTTGTTACCTATGCAATCTCCATCTTCTTTTTCTGAGGCATCACGGCCTTTTTTAACTTGGCAACGGATTCTTGACTGGGCTCAGGAACACTACCGCTGCCGCACCTTCAGCAAAGATGAGCGCATTCCAGCCCGGCCTGGATTGCTATATTTGGTGCAAAGGGGTGCAATCCGTATGGTAGGAACCGCCCAGGTTAGCGCCACTGCTAGCCAGCTAACGTCTCGACGAATCAACAGAACTCCAGAGGAAGCGTTCTTGGGTTTTGTTGGAGCGGGACAGCCCTTTGAAATTGTTGCTCAGTCACCATTCACACTCCAAGCTTACGCTCATGTTGACCAAACTGCGGTGCTGTGGATGTACTGGCACGACTTAGATAACTGGCCTCACTTCCGCCGGGAAGTTATGGATGCCTTTAGATATCAGCACCAGCGTAAGCTGCTGTGGCTGAGTGCCTTGGGACAACGCCGCACAATTGACCGACTCTTGGGATTCCTCACATTGTTGATTGAGGAATATGGAGAGCCAGCAATGAGCGACACCGACCCGGATGTAATTCGCGGCTATTGTCTGCCTTTCCCCCTTACCCATGCCCAAATTGGTAGCGCGATTGGTTCGACTCGTGTCACCGTCACCCGCTTAATGGGCAAGCTGCGTCAACGTGGCTTAATCCTTACCCAAGGCGATAATCTCATTTGCTTACCAGCAGAGTCGATTAATAGAGCCAGCTAAAGCACAGTTCAGAGGGGCGATTTCCGCCACTCTGCCTGAATGCCATCGCAGTGTCAGCGAATTTTGACAAACCCAGCTTGGGTAATCAGTCCCTGCCCCTGCTCAGTCAGCAGTAAGTTGGCGTAAGCGACACCTGCTTGCTGCTCAGTCTGACCATTCTGTTTGACCACCACAAACAGATTGCGGGTAATGGGGTACTTTCCTGATTGAAAAGCCTCAATGTTTAACTTGTTCCGTTTACCAGGACATTCAGACGGGAGGACAAATGGTTCTTGGTAGGGAGCAATATATTGCCCTTGTGTGCGCCCCAACGGCAAGGCTCTAATTGAACATTGAGGAATCACCTCTGGGGCAGAAGCGTAGTAAATGCCACCAGGACTACCAGCCAATTTTTGCAAGGCTTGGGTGGTTGTGGAGATAAATTCCACATTGGAGCTGAAAGCTTGACCACCCAAGATGTCTTGGACAAAAAGTTCTACCGTACCGCCATCAACAATTCGGCGGGAATAAGGCTTGATTGGAATATTAGAACCGCCCAACTGGCTCCAATTATTGATTTTGCCAGTGTAAATTGACTTTAACTGGTCTACCGTTAGTCCTGGTATGTTGAGGTTTGGGTTAACTGCAACTGCTAAACCATCAATTGCTACAGGAATTTGTTTCAAAGCGAACCCACGCTGCTGGGCGCGGCTAAACTCTTGGTCTAAAATTGGTCGAGAAGACTGGGCAAAAGCTAGTTGACCATCTATCAGCGACTGTATACCAGTACCAGAACCAGGAGATGTATTGCTCGGTTCTACATAACGCAGCCTAAATTCTCCTCGCGCTGCTTGAATTGCTGGGTCAACTATTAATCGAATTGGTGCCCAAGACGTACTGCCTCCGTAATTGAATAATCCAGTTGGAATATCTTGGACTGAGGTGAAACTGTTGGTACTAGGTTGTGCTAATCGAGGTTGGGGTGTGTTGGTGCTACGAGAATTAATTTGATTTAGGTCAAGACCAGATTTTCTGCTGAACCACCAAAAACCGCCAGCTATTAAGCCAACGGTAATTAGGATAGATAAAACAAGAATAGGTATTTCATTTTTTTGGGACATAACAATTACCCGCGTGTCCGTTTAATACTAGGAACTGGGGATGGGTATGGGGTACAAGACGCAGAAGTATTGGGTCTGTTTTAATACCTACTCTATCCTAAAAAATGGGCATCTTTGTGTAGTCGCTATGAGCCTAAGGCCAGCCTTGAGGATGCACTAGCGCACGTTTAGAAATGGCATTCTAACGCCCCAATCCTATCTTGTTTTGAGTACCCATCTGGATGCTGCATAAAGCTGGGCTTGTAGCAAAGTTACAAGTGTAGGTCGCTAAAGATTCTTTTTGATAATTAAATACCCGCATATTGTAGCCAAAGTTTCGTGCAGTGCTACCTAAACGATTCACAAAATCATAGCGCTGCACATAGTCTAATAAGCTCCAAATTTGCTGATTGACTATCAAATCAACTCGCGCAGGTTCTTTTTCAAAAGCTGGATATGCTATCCAATTATCCAATAGCTTTTTCTCAGCATTTTGTTGTGCCCACCATAAACTCGGAACGGTTAATTGTGCTGGGCTAATGGTGTTAGCTGTGATTATGTAGTTTGTTGGCTTTGTCAATAAATCTAGTTCTAAAGGCGCACTAGAAGGCGACGGTATTGGGGGCGTTTGCGCTAGTGAGGGCGGAACTATTAAAGCAGCGAAGCTAATAGTTAGTAGTAATGAAAATGATTTCTGACCGCACAATTTAGGTATATGCATAACTGATGCTAATTCATAATTAAAGCACGAGTAAAAATCCGCACAATCTAAATCTTAATAGCAACGATGCGAATTCTTCGATAGTCTGCCATCCAATTTCCTTGTTGATACAGTGTTGGCTTCAGATATTCCTCCACGACGCGAATTAGTTGTATTTGTTGCTCATCAGAAAGTCCTGTTAAAAAACTGCTGGCGAACATCCGAATCCAGTTTGCCATACCTGCTTCTGCTTCTGCTAAAGGAGTTGAACGAGGAAATAGGGTGCTATAGATGACATCAAAGCCTTGCTGTTCTAATAAGGTGGCGTATTCACCAATACTAGGAAAATACCAAGGATTTCGACCTTGTGCGGGTATATTAATTGCTTCTAAGGCGTTGGATAAAGCTGTGGCGATCGCTAGCACATTCCCCTTACCACCAAATTCTGCGACGAAACGCCCTCCGGGTTTTAGGGCTTGATGTATGGAAGCGATCGCGCTGTCTGCTTGTTTCACCCAATGCAATACAGCGTTGGAAAACACAGCATCAAAAGGCTGTTCAACTTGAAAATTTGCGGCATCAGCAACATCAAAGGGGATATCAGGATAGTTTTCTCTTGCCTTTTCAATCATCGCGGGTGCGCTATCAATTCCCCATATTTGGACACCAGTTTGGGCAATTTTTTGGGTGAGTTGTCCAGTACCACAGCCGAGATCTAAGATTGATTCTCCTGGCTGGGGGTTGAGTAATTGCAACAAGTCTTCGCCGTACTGCCAAACAAAGGCGTGCTTATCTTCATAAAGGGAAGTATCCCAATTATTATTGAGTGTTGAAATATTATTCATAAACTCTGAAATTACAATGTGTTGATTCGCCAATCGTCAACTCTCAGCTTGAGGTTCAAGATGAAATTTTAGATTTGAAATTTTGCGAAAAGCTTTGAGCGCCGGAAGTCGGCGCTCAAAGCTTTTCAAGATGGATTTTGGATTGAAAATTCTTTCTTCAAGCTCTTGCCTAAAGAGCGGGAACGCTCAAGGGAAAAGCATGGTATCAATCTAAAATCCAAAATTGTTTGATTGGCTAATCACTACAGTAAAAAATTTTTTTAATTATGTCCAATATATATTTTGACCTTAACTAATATTTAAAAGATATGAGTTTAGGTAAAAGATGGAACTACGGCACTTGCGCTACTTTGTCATTTTGGCAGAGGAACTGCACTTTGGGCGGGCGGCAGAACGCTTGCATATTGCCCAACCTCCCCTGAGTCAACAAATTCGGCAGCTAGAAGGGGAGTTAGGTTTTGAACTGTTTCACCGCACGAAACGAAATGTGCAGTTAACTGAAGCGGGACAAGTGTTTTTGGGTGAAGTCCAGCAAATTATGAGGCAATTACAACAGGCAATCCAAGTTGGGCAGCAAACCAGTCGGGGCGAAATTGGACAGTTAGTGGTTGGCTTTGTCAGTTCTGCCGCGTATAATATTTTGCCAAACATTCTACGAACGTTTCGTAGTTTGGTTCCTGGTGTGAGCTTAGAGTTACACGAACTAACTACAGACCAACAGTTAGAATGGTTGCGAGAAGGTCGAATGGATGTGGGATTCGTGCGTCCACCTGTTGAAGAAAATAGATTTACTTGGGAAATAATTTTTCAAGAGTCGCTGATGGTGGCATTACCTGAAACACATTTGCTTGCCAATCAATCTGATGTGTGTTTGAAATCCCTTGCTAGACAACCATTTATTTTATTTCCCAGGATATTAGCACCAGGACTCTACGACTTAATTATTAGTCTTTGCCAGCAAGCAGGCTTTAGCCCCAATGTTGCCCAGGAAGCTATCCAGATGCAAACAATTGTCAGTTTAGTAGCAGCGGAAATGGGTGTGGCGATCGTGCCAGCATCTTTGCAAAATCTCCAACGGACTGGGGTAGTTTATAAAAGTCTACAAGTATCTACCCCAAAAGTGGACATTGCAATGATTTGGCGAAAAAACGAGACATCCCCAATAGTCCAGAGGCTTGTGGAAATAGTTAGACAAGTTGCTCGCCAGTGTTGAATGTACCAGCTTGTAACAATGGTTACCGTAGTCCAGACACTCCCAATGGCCCGCGAGTCACACCTAGCTGGTTTTGCAACTTCAACTCTCGCCAAAGTTGGGAACCTGTAATTTCACCTTGCAATAATTGACTGTAGCAATGTATTGTTTTACTCACTTGCTCTGGCGTTTCATTAACAAACTCGATGCGGAAGTTGGCTAAACCAAGTTCTATGAGACGTTGCACGTACTCGGCTCCAGTTTGAGCAGTACCATTAAATACAGTGTTGCGGCAACCTACATCAGCTTTGAGGACGTGTTCGCTACCAACGCGGTCTTTTAATTTCACTTCATGCTTTTCACAAGGTCGTCCACAGTTAGTGTAGTCTGTTCCCTGAGATAGGAAAGCACAAAATACACAGTGTTCCATGTGGAACATTGGCATATGTTGATGGATTGTCACTTCAAACCACTGGGGCGGACAACTTTTAACCAGATCTTCCAGTTGAGTAATATTCAAATCGTAGGATGCAGTCAATCTTTCCAAACCAAAATGCTGCCGAAAGTAGTCTGCTGTTAAAGGATTAGCAACGTTGAGCGAAAAATCTCCAATACAACGGTCTTGGGCAAAAAATTGCAGTTGGTCATAGTTGCGTACTAGATAACCATCTGCTTTGCACGCGCGTACCTGCTGCAAAATCCAATTTTCCCCAGGTTTAGTAATTCGGGGTGGTGCAACCCAGATGGTGGGAAGATGGGAGAGAAATTTTTCTTTGTCTATTTGCGCTTGTTGGCGTACTAACTGTACAGCTTCTTGGTAGGCGCGGGGGTCTTCAAATTCACAGTACAGTGTTTCAACACCTGCTTGTAGTGCGGCTTGCAATTGCTTGAGGTTTCGCACCAAAACGATGAGAGAGGGAGATGATGGGGATGAGTGAGATGAGGAGGGGAGTAAGTCTTGGAAGGAGACATTAGGACGTAATTCCCAACATTTGGGTTGACTTCGCAACTCTTCTAACTGTGCCACGATTTCCCTTCGCATCCGGTTTAATTCGCTTACGGGTAGCATAATGGCATCGCTGAGGTGGTTGGTTAGGGTTCCCAAACAGAAGGGGGTGTTACCAAGACGACCGAATTGTTCTTTTATACGGGCTGTATCTAGTGGTTTAGTGTGCGCTTCTACTAGTGAAATTTCAGACTCCACTTGGACAATATTACCAAGTCGATCGCGGGCGATCGCAATCAATGGCTGACCAACTTCTCCATAAATCTCCAAGTCAATCGGACGCTGAAATTGTGGGTTTTCGCCTGCAAAACTTTGACGCAGCTGCTTATCAAGTTCCGGGTCGCTGGTTTTCCAAACCTTATCGCCGATATGCACCCGACGTAAGTTCAAATCGTTTCTCCCAAAGGTCAGCAGAGTTTCCTTACCTTTGGACGCTACCCCATACACCCGTCCGCCTTCTTCCTTGGCCTCTGGGTGACCGCAGTCAAACACAATTCCATCTCCCGGTTTAACAGGCGCTTCCAATTGAATTGCTATCTGTTCGTTGTGGATGCGAGTAACTTCACCTAAATAAACTCCACGTTTTTTACCAAAACGTGCATGAACTAATTCTTGATTATTAATCCCGCCAAACCAACCCGTGTATAGTCCACGAGAAAATGCCATCTCTAAGTTGTAGTGTTCTTGATTTGCCCGTTGTTGATTAAGCGGAAGATCCCCCCAACCCCCCTTAACAAGGGGGGCTATGTTCCCCCCTTTTGAAGGGGGGCTAGGGGGGATCTCCTCCATCACCCGATCCAAGGCTTGGCGATAAACACGGGTGACATTAGCAACATACTCTGGAGCTTTCAGACGACCTTCAATTTTGAGAGAAGTTACCCCTGATTTCACCAAATCCGGCAAAACATCCAACCCAGCTAAGTCTTGAGGACTGAGTAAATATTTGCGTTCGCCTAAATCTACAATTTGACCATCAGCGATTAAATCATAGGGCATCCGGCAAGCTTGGGCACATTCACCTCGGTTGGCAGAACGTCCGCCTAAAGCTTCACTCGTCAAACATTGACCGGAATACGCCACGCACAAAGCACCGTGAACAAAAACTTCTAAAGGTAGCGATGTCTGCTGTTGGACAATCTGCTGCTGAATTTTATTGATTTCTTTGAGAGAACATTCACGCGCTAGCACTACCAACTGACAGCCAAGGGATTTGGCAAATTCCACCCCAGCCGCACTGGTAATTGTCATTTGCGTGGAAGCATGGATGGGGAAATCAGGTGAAAGGTGACGAATGAGACGACAGATACCAATATCTTGAACAATTACTGCATCCACACCTGCTGCAATAATCGTGCGGAGATATTGCTGGGCTTCTGCTAGTTCTTTAGGAAATATTAGTGTATTTACGGTGACATAACCCTTTACACCGCGACGATGCAGAAATTTCATCAAGCTGGGTAAGTCTGCTTCTGTGAAATTTTGCGCCCGCATTCTGGCGTTGAAGCGATCTAAACCGAAGTAAATTGCATCCGCCCCATTTTCTACAGCAGCTTTAGCACATTCCCAATTACCTGCTGGCGCAAGTAGTTCGGGACGTTGAAGAGAGAGTGGGGAAGAAGGGCGATCGCTTTTCATTAGACTTAAGGTTCAGTAGCACCATAGTGATTTTATCTAAGTTGGTGGGATTCTTCCTGTAATGAGAGTTTGGGATTAGCATTAATAACTGGATTAGGCGCGGTTGTTCATTGGAATAAGTGTAAAAGTCGTGGTAAGCAGGTAGGTAGGGAATATTTACCAAGTTTAATTTCCTCTCAAATTCCTGAACAAAATATTTGTCTTATTGGTCATTCATTGGGTGGGTATGTTGCTTATTATTGTATGGAGTCTTGGTCAGAAACTCATCATTCATTGCATGATGTAATTATTCTTGGCGGTGCTGTGCGTAGAGATAGCAGTAAAAATTGGGGATATGTGGCTTCTCAAATCAAAGGAAATTTGATCAATGTATACAATTACGACGATCCAACTTTAAAAAAGAAATTTAAATTAGCTGAGGCAGGTAATAATGCTTGTCGACGCAAACCAATTAAAGAGTACCATTCAAAAATAATAAATGAAGATGCTACATCTTCTATTGGTAAAAGTCACAGTCTTTCTAGCTACTTAGACTATTTACCAAAATTAGTTAGGAAGGGTTTATGGGAGATATAAAATCAATTTAGCAGTTAATATTAAAAAATTACTATGTTGATTTACATATTACTTAAATATTTTTTAGATACTTTGTAAAGTAGAGCGATCGCTCTCTTCACTCCAATTTTTCTGCATCAACTTCCGACTCAACAAGCTCAAACTTTACCTTGTTATATAAATCCTGTAATGAAATCTCAAAGGGTACGGTTGCAAGTGCGATCGCTTCATCTTCTTCATCATATTCCCGAAGCGTCCATTGCTTTTTCCCAATTTTAGAAAATTGCTCTACACGAATTCGAGTTTGGTCAATTAACAGATATTCTTGGAAGGTAGAAATAGTTCGGTAAGCTTCAAATTTATCTTGGCGATCGTACCCTTGGGTAGATTTAGATAAAACCTCCACAATCACTTGAGCATTTGTAATAATGTCTGTACGTTTATTTAAAAACTGTGGTTCACCTGCTATTACTGTCACATCTGGATATGTATAGATACGCTTTTCGGGTATCCATAAGCGCATATCGCTATTAAAGGCTTCGTTATCTTGTTGTCTCAAACCAAAGTTCAGCGCAGCGTAAAAGTTACCTGCGATTCGATTGTGATTAGCTGTTCCACCCGCCATAGGAATTATTTGCCCGTCAATATATTCACTTTTGTAGTCAGCAGCTTCTTCTAGCTCTAAATATTCCTCTGGAGTATAGTATCGCTGTTGTGTTATTTGCATAGCTCTATGGGGTAACAATGTTTAACGATACGGAGCGTCTAGGCACTAAAGATATTTTATCCATGTTTACCGAACCGGTTAACAGGTTAGATAGAGGTTTTATGTTCGCTATCTTAATTCGCTAAGTACAATATTTCATTAATTCCTAGTGAAATAAATTAGGCAAAACTCTGCGTCACTTTGCGTTTACTTTGCGTTCCTCTGCGTTTAAAAAAATTATGAGTTTACACAAAACTGTACTACCTGACTCACTTCATAAACAACTTCTAATAAAGCCTGCTAACCCCTTTCCTATTGATAACCGGCTGCTTGTAACAGAAACAATTTGGCATAACGTCCCCCTAGCTGTAACAGTTCTTCGTGAGTTCCCTGTTCTATAACTTCCCCATTTTCTATTACTAGAATTTTGTCAGCCATTCGTACTGTAGAGAAGCGATGGGAAATCAAAAGTACCATCTGATTTTGAGTAATAGCGCGAAAATGATTGAAAATCTCAAACTCAGCTTGGGCATCTATCGCTGATGTTGGTTCATCTAACACCAAGATATCTGCTTGCGATCGCATAAAAGCACGAGACAGAGCAATTTTCTGCCATTGTCCCCCAGAAAGTTCCTGCCCTCCTTTAAACCAACGGCCTAGCTGAGTTTGGAAGCTTTGGGGTAATTGGTCGATGAAAGATTGAGCCATGCCTTTTTGGGCAGCAGTTTGCCAAAGGGTTTTATCTTCGAGATGTTTTACATCGCCGACGCCAATATTCTCACCCACAGTAAATTGATAGCGAACAAAGTTCTGAAAAATCACACCAATGCGACGCCGCAACACATCCACATCCCATTCTTGCAAGTCCAAACCATCTAAGAAAATTCGCCCAGAGTCAGGGGTGTAGAGTCGGGTAAGTAGTTTGATTAAAGTAGTCTTACCGGAACCGTTTTCACCAACAATTGCTAGTTTCTCTCTCGGTTTCAAGTGCAGCGAAATGTTTCTCAATGCTGGCTTGGAACTTCCCGGATAAGTAAATGATACGTTCTCAAAACGGATACCATCTTGGGGATTTAAACCAACGGTTGCATTACCCCAAGACTTTGGTACTTTCTCTTCCAGAAAATCATAAAGATTTGATAGATATAGGTTGTCCTCATACATGCCTCCAATAGAAGTCAGGGCATTGGAGAAAGTAGACTGTCCTTGGCGAAACACAGTCAGATACATTGTCATGTCTCCCAAGGAAATCTTACCTAGCACTGTTTCCAGCACAATCCAAGCATAAGCTACGTAAAAAGCGCCAGTACTGACTAAACTCAGGAGATAGCCCCACAATCCTCGCCGGAGAGTCAAATCGCGGTCTTCGCCATAAAGTGTATAGAACAGGTTGCGGTAACGTCCTAGCAACATCTCTCCTAGCTGGTAGAGTTTGACTTCCGTGACAAAATCTTCTCTTGCTAGCAGATTCTCTAAGTAGTGCTGTTGACGGGTTTCTGATGCACGCCAACTAAACAAGCGAAAGGCTTCTCCTGCAAACTTTGTTTCGGCAATAAATACAGGTATGGCAGCCAAAATCAGCATTAGCACCGCCCAAACTGAGAAATTAACTAGCAAAATACCGTAAGTAATCAGCGAAAGGGCATTTTGCACCAGCCCAAAGGTGCGGTTTACTAAGGAGAGAGGACGCACTGATGCTTCTCGTCGGGCATTGGTCAATTTGTCATAAAATTCTGAGTCTTCAAACTGCCTAAGATCGAGTGTCAGCGCCTTTTCTAAGATGAGTACATTCACTCGCTGACCCAGTAGCGCCCGCAATAACGATTGACAAATAGTGATTCCCCGTTGGCTACCTGCTAGTAAAATTACAGCGATCGCTTCTAATCCTACATACAACAAAGAAGGATAAATATTAACAGAACCGTTGCTGCCTGAGTTCACCTGAGAGGCAAATACCACTGCATCAACAATCAACTTACTTATGTAAGATATCGCCGCCGGTAAAATACCAGCCACTAAAGTTAAGCTAGCCAGAAAAATAGTAAGCGATCGGCTAGTAGTCCATACTAAGCTTATAGCCCGTCCACTGTACCGGAAAACCGTCAGCGATTGGCGTAGAATATTTCTTTTTTTTTAATTTTCATCTTTACTTGCCGCAAGATACCCCAAGTGCAGCGGATCTTCCTGACTTTATTTAATCTTTATAAATTGTAGCAAAAAAGAACTCATAACTCAGGAGCGAGAATGGCAAGTGTCCGACTGAGTGGTAACTTTTATACTTAGGTTAACGAATATTCTGAATTCCGACTCCTATTTACATTTTTATCCCCACAATCTCCTACCTGCTTTCCCATTTAATCTCTGGTGAGCATCTTCCAATAAAGCTGGAATATCTAAATTTTCAGGACATCGCGGCAAACAATCACCACATTCTGTACAGCGGTTAGCTTTCATTCCAGGGAACCAATGACCTGCATTTTCAAACATTCCATAACGATATTGGCCATAGTCTTTCATGTCATAAGCGACTGCGAGGTTTCGTAACCGCAATACTTCTGGAATATTGATATTTTCCGGGCAAGGCAAGCAAGCATAACACTGACTACATTTATCAATTCCCAAAGCAATTTTTTGCTGATTTTCTAACCGCTGGAATGCAGAAATTTCTACTGGCGTAAGTTCATTATCTCGGTTAGCAACTTGCAGAGGTTCGATTAATTCATCTGGGTTGGCTGCCCCTATGCTCAAAGTAGTAATACGGTTATCTGCAAGTAAAAATCGATAGTTTAGTTCTAATGGTGAATACGGCTGACACAAGTCTTTAAGGGTTTGGGGTGGCGTGTAGAGGCGTCCTCCCTTATCAGCAGGGGAAATGATGAAAATCCCCATGTCTTTTTGAGCTGCTAGTTGAATCGCTGGGGCGTGGCGTTGGAAAAAATAGTAATAATGCAAATTGACAAATTCAAAAATATCTGTATTAATTGCTGCCTGAATTAACTCTAATGTCCCGTGGGTCGAAAAACCAACGTGTCGCACTCGACCATCAGCAATAGCTTCTGTTACAGCTTGCATACAGCCATTTTTGGCTTGCACCCATTCTAGATGTTGCCAAGTGTTTAAGCCATGAATGCCTAAGCAATCTAGATAATCTATTTGTAATTGTTTTAAGGATTCGTCGATGCACCGACGCATGGTGTCGGAATCTGGTGTAGGTGGGATTTTGGTAGTGAGGTGCAGCTTCGTTCGGGGGACTGACAAACCAGCTTTTAACGCCCTACCAAGATATTCCTGACTTTTGCCGTAACCTTTGGCAGTTTCTAGATGATTAATTCCTAAGGCTAAGGCTTGTTCGATTGTCTGCTGGGCATTTTCAAAATCAGCCAGGTAGCGCATTGTTCCCAAGGAAAAAACCGAGAGGCGCAAATTTGTTTTCCCAAAGCGTCGGTATTGCATCGTTAAGAGAGTTAGGAGTGAGGAATGAGGAGTGAGGAGTGAGGAGTTAGGAGTGAGGAATGAGCAGTTGAATAATGTAATTCTTAACTCTTAACTCTTAACTCCTAACTCATAACTGATAACTCCTAACTCTTAACTCATAACTTTTCTAACTGTCGCCATTACCAAAGCGCTTGATCAAATCTTCAGGACGGAGATTGGAAACAAATTCACGGAAGGCTTGCTGTTCGGCTTCGTCTGCATCGCGGTCAACAGGGATTGACGCATCGGCGATGACTTCTTCCATTACCCAAATCGGAGTATTCGTGCGGAGGGCAATGGCGATCGCATCGCTAGGACGGGCGTCGATTTCCTTTTTCACCTCGCCTTGCTGGACAATTAAGGCAGCATAAAAGGTATCCTTTTGCAAGGAATGAATAATCACCTTCTCTAGAGTCATGTTCCAGGTCTCTAGAAGATTCACCATCAAATCGTGAGTCAAGGGTCTGGGAGGCTTCTGATTTTCCAGTGCGCCCATAATTGCCCTAGCTTGTTCTTGACCGATGTAAATAGGCAAAGCCCGCCGATCTGAAGAATCTTTCAAAAGGACGATCGGGCTGCGGGTTATGGCATCTAAAGCTATGCCAGCGACTTTCATTTCAATCATTGGCTAAGCCTCTACAATTTTTTGAGAGCCTTGGATAGTGTGTAACAAATAGTACTCTTGTCCAGGCGGTTTGGCGACAGTAATAAACATAAGCATTCGTTCTCTATAATTGCTTCTATTAAACTCCGAACTTGGGGTGAACACCAGAGTAATTCAAATGGGTCAGCTTAAACAATAAGCTTCTTACCCAAGTATGCCTCGTGAAGGATGATAATGTGTTAATATTCCCCATAGAAAAAAAGTCAGAAAATATACTCAGATATTCTCAATTTATGTGACAATTACTAATTAATTTCTGCCAAAATTAGGCAATAAATAGAGTTAGTTTGGCAAAAAAGCGGTGTTTACAGGATTAATCCAAGCTTTAGGAACGATGAAACCCTTAGGGGGCGATTCTTGGCAAATTACTTGTGTTAGCCAATCGGGTGAAGTAATTATGCAAGATTTGGCTTATGGTGACAGTGTTGCAGTGGATGGCGTTTGTTTGACGGTGGAGAAAGTTTTAAAAGATGGCTTTATCGCCACCGCTTCACCAGAAACCCTACGCCGCACGACTTTGGGAGGCGAGCAAACCCAACAGAGATATGTCAATTTAGAAGCGTCGCTCAGAGTTGGCAGCAAAGTCGGCGGTCATTTTGTGATGGGTCATGTAGACGGCATCGGGCGATTGTTAATGGCAGAACAAACGGCGACTTCTTGGGAAATGACCTTTAGTGCATCAGAGGCGATCGCACGCTATATTGTCCCCAAAGGTAGCATTACTGTCAATGGCATCAGTCTCACAGTAGCTACATATGAGCCAGAATTTTCCCAATTCAAGGTGGCGGTGATTCCTCTCACCTATGCCGAGACAAATCTTCGCTATTTGACTCCTGGCAGTTTAGTCAATTTAGAAGGAGATATTCTCGGCAAATACGTGGAAAAATTCCTTTATTCTGGCAAACCACACACCACAGACCCTGATAATAATAGTATAAACGACATTACACCCGCATTCTTAGCAGAACACGGGTATTTGTAATTGGGTATGGGGAAAGGGAAAGGGGTATGGTTCGACAAGCTCACCAACCGGGGAAAAGGGAAAGATTAAATTTATTCCTTTTCCCTTTAACCTTTAACCTTTTCCCCCAGTTAGCTCCCTGGTTCCTGACTTACCTGGGCAGTTCGCAGGGATTGAAGTAACTGGGCCAGGCCGCCTTGTAATTCCACGCCTGGGTCAGTTGCAACCCAGCCATTTGGCGTGAGGTGGCGGACTTCAAAGTGCAGGTGAGGGCCTGTGGAATTACCCGTGCTACCGACTCGCCCAATCAAAGTTCCGGGTTCTACCCATTGACCGGGCTGAACAAAGATTTCTGACATATGACCGTAGAGAGTTTGTTCGGCAGATTTGTGATTGATAGTAACAGCTAAACCATAACCACCCAGCCAGTTAGCAGTTTCCACTTGACCGCCAGCAGCAGCCAAAACTGGTGTTCCCGTAGGCGCACCCAAGTCTGTACCAGCATGGAAGCGTTGGTTACCTGTAATGGGATGAATTCGCCAACCAAACACAGAAGTAATGGAAGCGGGAATTGACAACGGATACATCATTCCCGTACCACCATAGGCGATTCTGGGACTGTAGGGAATTTGCGGCAATACTGATGCCAGCGAGAAGTCGTAACTTACAGTGCTGGGGCGGGGTGCAATGTTACCATCTGCCATTGGTGCTGGTAAAGTACCGCCACTGGGGGCAATGGGAGTCGCACTAACCTTGGTGGGGCCAAAATCGCTGGGACTAGGAATAAATCGATTCTGACGGAATCCAGTCTTATTGTCACCACTAGAAACATTTTGAACAGCACGCCATCTGCCATTGTTACTAGCGCTTGCCACCTGTCGCACTGGTGGAACTACTGGCAGCTGAGCGTTTTCACTTCTTCTGAGCCAATTAGGTGCTGATTTTCCATTAGAATTGGCTACACGCCCAGTTTGGGGTGCTTTAGCACAAACCCCACCAGATACGCTTTGCCCTGAAGGCAAAGTGGCTCGGCAACCACTAGAACGTTCTGTGAGGATTACGGAACTCGGTGCTTGATAAGTGCCCGTTGCGCCGGTATCATAACTATTGGGGTCAATATAGGCGTTATTATAATCCTTGGCCTTCTCTATGGCTGCCCTGACAGCGCTATTCGAGTTGTTTGCTGGTTGAGCAACTTCTGGGAGTTTTGCAGGTAAAGGACGAGGAGCAGTATTAGGTTTTTCTTGTCGTACCCTTGCAGGAGCAATCTGCGAAGTTTCTGGTTTGGGCTGAGACTGTCTGATAATAACAACAGGTTGGGCAGCTTCGATTTTGGGCTGAGACTGCCGAATTGGCTGTTTTGATTGAGCAACTTCTGGCTTGCGTAGTCTCTGTCTGAGTCTGGTTCGCCGTTGAGCAAAGTCTGGCTGTGTTTGAGCTGTTTCGGGCGCTACAGTCTGTTTTTTAACTGGGTTTGTAAACACCACTGCTGGCTGGGAACTTTCAACAGTGGGAACGATGTTGTCTATTTGTGTTTCCGTTTGGGCAGACACGAAGCCGCCGCTTAGGAGACTGACGCTGCTTAGCCAACAGAGACTCTGTGCTGGTAGCGTCGAGGCAAAACGTTTTTTTGTCATACCTCGCTGCCATAAGTAGTGCAAACGATGATGGGCAGGATTTTTGCGCTGCGTCATTTGTTCTCTGGTGTTGTGTGTAATTAGCCTAAAGAAATGATGCTAGTGGTTTGCCTTGCCGAAAGAGCGAAATTTTGAACAAACCTGAAATTTAAACTGAAGATTTATGGTATCCCAAACTGATTGTACCGGGTTCAATATAAATTTCCGGTGTAATTAGTTCTTTTGTCCCATAATTTTCTAAATCAATTCGTAAATTTCCTTGAGGAGTTACACCGACTACAGTACCTGAAAGATTATTGACGTACACCTTATCACCCATGTTTGTAAGCAAATCTAAATAGCGAGATAAGAGTATGTTTATTCCTTCTTTGAAGAGGCACTGCATACCGGATTCTATTCCTAGTAAAACCGTAGATGCGAGCATTTCCAAACAATAAATTGATTTGGAATTTTGGGAAGCTTGCCACGATTCCAGATTAATTCCTGTTTCTGGTACTGGATTTATCCAGTTAATACCAACGCCAATTACTGTTTGTGTAACTTGTCCTTTGTTTACTTTGGTTTCTGTCAAAATGCCGCCTAGCTTGCGACCATTTAAAACTAAATCATTGGGCCATTTTATCCCAACATTCACGTTGTGCTGGCGCAATTGAGACGCAATTCCCCAAGCACTAGCGAAAGTTAGCTGGTAGCTGTCGGTAGCTTCTATTTTGCGATCGCAAGAAATCGCCAGTGAAAGATACAATCCTCCAACTGGAGAAATCCATTGGCGTCCCCATTGTCCCCGTCCCGCTGTCTGTGAAGTTGCAATTACTACTGTTCCCGAAGTCGCCCCAAGGTTTAGCATATCCCAGACAATTTGATTTGTTGAGGAGACACTTTCAAAAAAATGCAGAGAAAATGGTAAATATGGATACTTTCGCCCTGCTTTCAGGGCTGCTTCTAAATTTTGCAGATTAAATTCCACAGCAGTAACCTAAATGGCCTCGTTCAAGTTAGCATTAATTGGCTGATGAGTGATTTTGTGTTTAGGTTTGGTTGATGATGCACACTTGGCACTGGCGAAATTGGGAAGGACTGCCCTATTTAACTTGCAGTATTCTGGAAAATTGGCATCACGGTTTTTTTACCCAGCAGTTTTGGCCGCGATCGCCACAAGATCTTACACTCATATTGCAACCAGAGGCATCAGTCTATCGCTTAAAGCAGGTACATGGTAATAGTGTTCTCACCCCCCAAGAAATTGCTAGCAGCACTCTTGAGGATGGTTTAGCTTCGGCAGATGCTTTAATTAGCGAACAGCCTCTACAAGCTGTCTGGGTTGCTAGCGCAGATTGTACGCCCTTGTTGATTGGTGATGTGAAAACAGGACAAGTGGCAGCAATACACGCCGGATGGCGGGGTACTGCCAAGAAGATTGTCCCCCAAGCGATCGCCCGATTCAAATCCCAAGGCAGTAAACTTGATGATTTGCGTATTGCAATGGGGCCAGCGATCGCAGGTGAAGTTTACCAAGTTTCTCTTGAGGTAGCTGCCGAAGTCGGAGCCAGCATTCTACCACATAATGACGAACAAAAAATTGTCCAAGCATTACAAAATCTGCCTAATTCACCTTTATTAGCAGACCCGAATCCAGGAAAGGTAAAACTTGATGTGCGGCGAGTAAATGTTTTACAGCTGGAAAGTTTGGGAATTAGTGGAGAACAAATTGCGATCGCTCCTTATTGTACTTTCCAAACTCCAGAACATTTCTTTTCTTATCGGCGCGAACAAGAGAAAAAAGTCCAGTGGTCAGGAATTGTCAGCGGTAAAATCAGTCGATAGCCGATATCCCAATACAGTTAAGATCGGATCAAAAAACTTGTAGAGACGGCGATTTATCGCGTCTGGAAAACTATATCCTCATTACAGGATAGTTAGGATGTTGTGGATTCGGTATAAGTCGCTGATTTCTACAGTCCACAAGTAAATCTAACGTCTCAAGCACCGTTTGTCCAATCAAAACTATATCCCCTGTAACCAATGTTGCTTCGGTAGTTTCCCGTCCTATCAATTCAATAATTACGGGTTCAGTTACGCCTATAGATTCTTCACTACCATTGGCGTATTGAGCAATCTGCCGTCCTCGAATTCTCAAACCAAGTTCCTCGACAATAGACATCGGTAGCACAGTACGTACTGCCCCAGTATCCACTAATGCTTCAGTTTCATATACCCGTAGCATATTTTGATTGAGCATTCCCCGGCTGACAAGGGCTTCATCAATGGCATTAGTAAGCTTGACTTTGACTCGAACTGCACCCATAGGTTGATTGGCAGAATTGGCACGATTGAGATTTATCATAAGACTAAAAGCTAACTTAAAGCTTCACTCAACAACTCGCGGTGCATTAATGCTCTGTCAACTAAAGATTGTATTTGGTCAGATGATAATGGATCGCCATTAGCATAATGTTCCATCCAAGTTTTACCAATCAAATTGGTGTCATCTGGTAAAGTTGCTAAATCCCAGCCAGGTATCGCCAATTCTTCCATCAGGCGATTGACTTTAGGATCGTAACTCAGAGCAAAACAGCGACAACCTTCAGCAGCAGCCATAATTAAGCTGTGCAAACGCATTCCAATTGCCATTTCCACACCGCGAAACACGCCTTTTAAAAGTTGCGGATCTTCCAGACACAAAATTTTGCTGACATCCTTAAGATGCGGTTGAATAGCTTGGGCAATACTTAAATCTTCACTTTTTTGGAATGGTAGCAGTAAGATAAATGCTTGTGTAGCTTTTTGAAAATCGACTAAAGCACGAGTCAAGTTAGCCAAACGTACTTCTGTAAGTTGGGGATGCGATCGCAACGTTAGGGCAACTCTCGGCGCAGGTAAATCCCAAAGTCCTGGTACTGGTTTAGATTCTAATGCCCAAACCGGGTCAGGAGCTATGATACAAGGAATTTGCCACTCAGCTAATAAAGCAGCACTGGCGCGATCGCGGACGCTGACTTTGGTACAATTTCTAAAAGTTTGCCTTGCTAATAAGCGAGTTTGAGGACGCACCAAAGGGCCGATGCCTTGCGCCCAAGCTACAGTTTTCAAACCGAAATTCTGTGCCAATGACATCAGTCCGCCATAATAAAATGGGCTAATAATACTGGTAACGTCTTGAATCAGACTCCCACCCCCCCAAATTAAAGCATCGCAAGAGCGCAAAGCTTGAAGAACAGGTAAAACAGCCATGCGATTGTGGGTTTCTACATTGTAGCGATCGCGCGTTTCCTCTGGATTACCCGAAAGCACCACAGGCGTCACATCAGGTGGTAACATTTGCAAAAGCGTTGCCAACAAAGCTTCGTCACCACCATTACCTTTACCGTAATATCCAGACAATAACGCCCGCATCTTTGCCATTTTAGATTTTGGATTTTGGATTTTAGATTATCAACTTTATTGAGAACTCAGAACTCCTCACTCCTAACTCCTCACTCCTAACTCCCCACTCCTAACTCCCCACTCCTAACACCCCACTTCTATGCACGTTCTTTCGATTCCCACCTGGATTATTCATATTTCTAGCGTTATTGAGTGGATTATTGCCATTTGGTTAATTTGGACTTACGGCGAACTCACTCGTAACCGTAATTGGTGGGCATTATCTTTTGCCATGTTACCAGCCTTGGTTAGTGCTATGTGTGCTTGTACCTGGCATTATTTCGACAACGCCGAATCTCTGGAATGGCTGGTAACGCTTCAGGCTACCATGACCTTAGTTGGTAACATTACACTCTGGGCGGCGGCATTTTTGATTTGGCGTTCCACAAAGTCTACTAACACTGTTGCACCCCAACCTATTAAATCAAAGCAATGATCTCTAAAGAAACCCTGTTCGCGCTTTCATTGTTTCCCTATTTGGGTTTCTTGTGGTTTCTCAGCCGCAGTCCACAAATGCCGCGTTTAGCGCTATATGGATTTTACGGTACTCTTGTATTTGTTTTCGTCACCATTCCCGCAGGAATTTATGCCGTACTGCATTATGGCAAGTCTTTAGCCAATGTAGATTGGTTACACGGTGGTGCAGAAGTATTTTTGACACTTACGAACATCTTGATTGTGTTAGGTTTTCGCCAAGCAGTCCAGGAATTGAAAAATAAGGAGTAGGGAATGGGGAATGGGGAGGTGAGGAGATGGGGAGATGGGGAGATGGGGAGATGGGGAGATGGGGAGATGGGGAGATGAGGGAGACACTCTGACGCTGTGACGCGGGGAGATAAGGGAGTAGTAAACTTAGATAAATCTAGTTTACAGGTGGATGAATCCAGTTCACAGGTGGATGAACAAGTATCTAAATCTAATAACTCAACTTCTAACACGATGTCAGACTAATCACTTATAATTAAAACCTCTTTGCGTCTCCCCACCTCCCCATCTCCCCACC